>CAVKLJ010000004.1:0-133360 GCA_963657245.1 Lachnospiraceae bacterium | reverse complement strand
ATTGATGGTTTGCTTAAATCAATCCCCATTCATCCCCATTAGATGTTAAAGAGCCATAAAAAGCCCAATCTCAATCAACAGAGACCGGGCCTAATTAGTTTTCGTTTATCGGATTAATACATTCCGGCTGGATTCATTGCAGGAGCTGGTTTATCTTCCTTGATTTCGGTGACAGCCGCTTCTGTGGTAACAAACATCGCAGAAATGCTAGATGCATTTAAGATAGCATTACGTGTAACCTTTGTTGGGTCGATGATGTTTGCGTCAAACATGTTAACCCAATTGCCATGTAAAGCATCAAAGCCAACGTTCTTCTCTTGTTTGATTTGCTTATCAGCAACTTCTTTTGGATCGTATCCAGCGTTGGTTGCGATTTGCATAATTGGTGCAAGTAAGGAATCGATGACCGCATCAATACCTTTTTGGATATCTGGGTTTGTATCGGTAAGTTTGCCTTTGAGGGTTACATAAACTTGGGCAAGAGCTGCTCCACCACCAACAACGATACCTTCAGCAACCGCTGCTTTTGTGGCATTAAGAGCGTCTTCAATACGGAGTTTCTTGTCTTTGAGTTCACTTTCTGTCAAAGCGCCAACCTTAACGACTGCAACGCCATTGGAGAGTTTGGCAATACGTTTGGAGATATTCTTCTTGTCATATTCGCTTGTGACGACTTCATATTGAGCTTGAAGTTCACAAATTCTATCCTCAACATCTTTCTTACGTCCTTCTCCACCAACAATTGTCGTAGAGTCTTTCTTGACGGTAACGCGTTTTGCTTTGCCAAGATCATCGATTGTGACATCTTTTAATTGCATGCCAAGATCTTTGCTATAGAATTTAGCACCTGTAAGAATGGCGATATCTTGAAGAGCTGCTTTTTGAGCATCGCCAAATTCAGGAGCTTTAACTGCGACAACAGTGAATGTTCCACGGAGTTTGTTGACGATTAATGTGCTTGTGACATCGCTATCAAGGTCTTCAGCAATGATGAGTAATGGCTTATGAGCATCGACAACGCTTTGTAACATTGGAACAACATCATTGATGTTGCTAATCTTCATATCGGTGACAAGAACATAGGCATCTTCAAGTTCTGCGACCATGTGTTCATTATCCGTGACCATATATGGGGAGATATAACCTTTATCAAATTCCATGCCTTGGGAAATGACTAATTCATTTTCGCTAGTCTTGGATTCATCAACCGTGATAACGCCATTCTTTCCGACTTTTTCCATGGCTTCGGCAATGAGTTTGCCAATTTCGTCATCATGGGCAGAGATTGAAGCAATAGCTTGGATATCTTCGTTTGTTGCGACTGGCTTAGAGATAGAAAGAAGTTCGTTAGCAACTGCTTTTCCAGCCTTTTCGATACCATTACGGATGAAGACTGGGTTTGCGCCAGCATCAACTGCGTCAATGCCTTTATGAATTATCGATTGAGCAAGAACGGTTGCGGTTGTCGTGCCATCACCTGCCTTTTCATTCGTCTTATTAGCAACTTCATATACAAGCTTTGCGCCCATATTTTCGGTTGCATCTTTTAATTCAATCTCACGAGCGATGGAAACGCCATCTTCGCAGATTTCAGGAGAGCCGTATCCTTTATCAAGGGCAACGTTTCTGCCTTTTGGTCCAAGAGTTACTTTAACGGTATTTGCAAGTGTATCAACACCTTTGACCATTGCCTCACGGGCTTCTTTTCCTAATTTAATTTGTTTTGCCATAAGTAATTTCCTCCTTAGTCATTAACGACTGCAAGAACATCTTCAACCTTTAAGAGAAGATATTTGTGGCCATCACTTTCATAATCTGTTCCGGCATATTCGCGGTAGATGACCTTATCTCCTACCTTAACGCCTTCGATGGCAACTAACTTGCCATCATCGTTAACTTTTCCGGGACCCATTGCCATGATCGTGGCAACATTTCCTTGTTTCTTTTCGGTTGTTAAGACAATCGAGCCGACCTTCTTTTCGGAAGGAAGTTTTTCTAATAATAAATAATCATTTAAGGGTTTAATTGTAGACATTTTTAGTGCCTCCTTTTGTGCACGGTTATTATGTTAGTACCTATTTTGGCACTGTCAATAGGCAAGTGCTAAAAAAGTTTTGAAAATATAGATTTCATCGAATAAAAAAATAATGCAACAAGTGCATTATTCTTCGTTTTTGCCCTAAAAAGATTAAACTGGCATGCTTATTTGGCACACAAATTCGTAACCCATCCAAGTAGTACAAGACATTCATTTTCAAAACAGCCGAAATCTTTTCCAACACAAAGCGTTTATGCGATACGCGCACATCGCTTTCTTTCATTCAATTGATTTAACGGTTGTCCCTTTATAAAAAACAGATTTTAACGAGTAGAAAATGCATAGAGTAATACATGCGCCAGTAGTTACGTCGGAAGCGAAATGAGCGCCTGCGACAATGCGAGCAAACATTACCGTGATAAGCCAAAGAGAACAAATAATTGTAGAGAGCATATAGCCAATCTTCTTTTCTTTTGAAAACATATCAGACAACAAAGAGAACACCATAACGCATGCGGCATTTGCCGAATGTCCCGAAGGGAAAGAATCCGCACCACTAAACCAATTAGGCAAATACCATGGATGGAAATCGGCATAAGGACTTACCAAATCCCTCATACGAGGACGTCCCCAAGCAAATTTCAAAGCATATATGAGTACCTGTTCGGTCAAAATCGTCAATACGGCTATAACTGCCACGACTTTCAATTGATTGCCGTATTTTTTACAAAGAATTCTAAACGCAAAGTAAGATGCCGCGCAATTAGGTAACATAAAAGCCAAACCATATATCCATGCACCTTTTACTTTTAAGTAATTAAGTACAAAAAACGGCATCAAAAAGCCATAAGCTAGCATGCCAACTATAGAAATCACCCCTATAAGGATATTTTTCCATTTTGTATCTTTGCTACGCATTATAAACAATACGGTAAAACTCGTAAGGGCGAGAAAAGTAAACGGAACTTCTGCAATAGCTTCGAAAATCTTCGCAAAAAGGCTTTCTTTGTTAAATAATGCCATGGAAATATCCAGATCGAAAAAGGCGAAAATTGTCATTGCCGCCGCATATAAGAAAAGCGGCAACGCTATATGGCATACTTTTTTGCTCATTGTTCAAAATCCTCCCAAATAAATTCGTATTTGCCTGCAGGCAGTGTTTTTTCAGAGCTTGGCAAGAGGACTTTTGCCGTTGTGTTTGGCGGAATTTCAACCGCATAAATCACTTTGCAGTTTTCTTTTTTCCAGCCTGCGGAAACTTTCCCATAAACACTTCTATATTCGCATTTGGCAAAAGTTTCTTTACCGCCGATTTTAGGCTCAAAGAGAAATTTGTTTTCTCCAACCACGTTCAAACCACACATTCTTGAGATAAGCCATTCGCAAATTGCGCCCTTGGAATAATGGTTCAAAGAAGCAATGCCTTTGTCTGGCGTTGAATCACCCTCCCAACTTTCCCAAATCGTCGTGGAATTCTCCTTGACCATGAATAACCAACCAGGCATTTCTTCATTTTCAAGCAATCTATAGGCATATTCGACATTTTCCCTACCTAGGACATCCAGTATCATTGGCGTTGATAAAAAGCCAGTCCCCACCCTCCAACGATATTTGTCCATCGCTTGAATAAGCCTTTTTCTTGCGAATTTTTCTTGTTCTTCATTCAATAAGCCCATATAGAGCGGTCGAACAAGTTTTGCTTGCCTGTCTGTATCTAGAGAAAATTTAGGTTTTGTAACTAATTCCTGATATGCCCTTTTAGCACCTTCGCTATATTCCTTGATTCTATCTAGTTCTTTAGAGCTTGGCTTGTTAAGGATTTCTGCTATCTCCAAGACTCTTTTGAGTGTGAAGTATGTGTAGGCTGTGGATTCCTCAGGATGAGGGGCCGCAAAATCGGTCCATTTAAAAGCACACACATCATTAGGCTCTGCCCATTCTCCATAGGATTGGCCACAATTAACGGCATATTTACGGTTTTTGCTCGACAAATGCATAGGCTTGGCATAAATTCCGCCCCATTTGCCTGCACGCTTGATCATGAAGTTTGCGTATTTGAGAATTTGTTCATAATATTCCTCTAAAATGCGCCTATCGCCATACTTTTGATAAAAATAGAGCGGTATATAGACGCCAGCGCAAGCCCAACCAACCGAACCATTCATCGTCCACATAAACCAATCTTCATTAGCAAATGGGGCAATTTGCGGGAGACGTCCACTCCTCCATTGGCGATCAAATATGTCCTTTATGTGTTTTCTGGCAAACGGTGCATAATTGACCATATATGAGGCTGTGTTAAAAAAGATTTCACTATCTCCAGTCCAGCCCATTCTCTCTCTAGTCGGACAATCAGAAGGTATATCGGTTGAATTGCTTTTAAGAGACCAGAGAGTATTCCTATATAGTTTGTTTATCAGCTCATTTGAACACTCAAAAGAGGAGGTTTCTTCAAATGCTGAATATACGGCAATGGCTTTAAAATTTTCTTTTTTAAAAGCAACGTCACTTTCTATTTCCACATAACGAAAACCACCGTAGAAATACTTTGTTTTATATTCGTTTAGACCGTCTTTGCATGTATAGAAAATCTCTTGTAACGGCGTCTTTTTTCCTTTGTAGGTGCATTGGATGTTTTTTAAAGTTAATTCACCATCTTTCGTAAGAAGTTCTCCTAACCTTATGTGAATATGATTTCCTTTTTTGGCTTTTAGGGAAAAGGAGATGTAGCCTGAGATGTTCTGAGAGAATTCAAGTATCGTTTTACCACTCGGAGTCTTACGAATGCTTATCGGAGAAAAACGTTCCATTTCTTTTACGTAAAAGTTATTGGATGAAGTTAGATTTGTCTTGAACGTTACTTCTTTGGCCTCTTTTGAATATAAAGGGGCTTTATTTGCGTCAATTTTCTCCCCATCTTTCAAATCAGCAAAAAGAATCGGGCCATCATTACTCCATTTCCAATTTTTGTCAGTAATTACAGTCTTCCTTTCGCCTGACTCGTTGGTAAGTTCTAATTGGGCAATGAATTTTGTTTCTTTGCCATAGGTGTTGCGTCTTCCTTTTGCTCCGTTTGAACCTCTATACCAACCATCGGAAACCTCTACATTTATTAGATTCTCCCCTTCCTTTAAAAGATTGGTAACGTCATAAACCTGATATTGGATACGTTTACGATAATCAGTTGATCCAGGAGCCAAAACGAAATCCCCGACTCTTTTTCCGTTTATTTTTGCTTCGTATAAGCCACATGAAGTAATGTAAAGCCTTGCATTTTTTACATCTTTTGCCTCAAAAGAAGTTTGAAAGCAGTCAACTGGATATCTTTTATTTTTTCTGGGGGTATAATTGCCACTTATCCACTTGCCAATCCAATCTTCTTTTTTTAAAAGGCCCATCTCAAAAAATGCCGTTTCAGATTTTTCGCCTTCATTATCATTGTCATCCCATAAAAGAAGATTCCAACAAATTCTATCTCTTGAGCTTAGTTGATTTGGGTAGTCGACATGCATCGAGGAAGAATTTGTCTTTCCGCTGTCCCAAACAAGAACGTCATTCTTATAGGCAAATAATCGATAAGCAGTTTGTTTTATTCCTTCGTCACAATTCCAGCTTAAGCGTGGGTGAACAACGTCTATCCCAATCGGATTGACTAAATATTCTGTTTTTAGATTTGTCGCTTTCATATTAAATTACCTATTTATTCATGGAGGATAATTGTTGCTGTATTTTTTGACGATACATCATTCCGTATGCTTCCTCCTTTTTCCATTCATCCTCTCTTTTTTGCTTTCTTACTGATTCTCTCTGCTCGATTTGTTTTTTCTTTTCTTCAGAAAGAGAAAGAAGTTTTTCAGCCTTTCTTTTGTCTATTTTCTCTTGCTTTTCATCGGCTTTTTTAACCCTTAAAGCTTCTTTGGCCTTTTTCTTCTCTTCATTTTCTTTTCTCTTTTGATTATGCAAGGTTAGTTCCTCCTCATAATCCAGTCCTTTTTTCTGACATTTCATCTTCAAAGAGGCTTTAAAAGCTTCCTCGTTTTCTAGAAGATATTTTTGCTCATCTTGCAAAGATTTGATTTCTGGATCAATCCATGTTTCACCACGTTTTTGTGCTTCTTCTTTTTGGAAAGTTTTGATTTGCTCTTGTTTTTTGCCGATGTTCTTTTCTACGTTTAAAAACATCAAAAGAATTGCCAAAACCAAACCGGTGATTGTTTCTAGCCCAACAAAAGCAAATGTTATCGTGTTTTTCGTTAAGTCGGATTGTTCAAAGGCTTTTGTCGCTCCATCAACGATTTCTGGCGCAACATATCCGCCAGAAGAAAGAAGAGCGTTGAATAAACTTGTGGCAACTCCTAAAACAGCAACTGCTAGAATGTTATAAATTGACATCGCCGTGCCATCACACCTAATGCCACTTTTCCACTCTAAGTGGTCAAGTCCATCAGCAAAAAGCGCCATAAAAACATAAGCGCATGGAAGCCCACCAATGTTTTTGATGAATTGGCCAATCAAGACAATGATAATGTTAGTCGGGAAAAGCCAACATATTCCAGAGCCTAAAGCGTAAAGTAAGAAGCCAAACGCGGTGACGTTACGTTTGCCAAACTTCTTAGCTAAAGGCCATACCGCAAAAATGCCAACTCCCATAGGTATGCCACCAATAACAGAAATGAGTGTTTGAGTTTTGCCATCGTTGTATGTACCCAAAACGTAATTGCAATAATAAACGAGTCCTAGATTTTTCAAAGATGAAGCAAGGGCATAAATAAGGAAATAGATAAACATGATAATCATGTATTTATCGGTTAAAACAACTTTTAGTTGGGTCAAGAAAGGAATTTTAGTTTCTCCTTTTGAGCCGTCAGTTTCTTCCGTTACTCTTTCCTTGGTGAAATAATACTCAAGGATCGTCAAAGGCAAGGAGATGATAGAAATGATTCCCATAACAAGTATCCATTTATTTTGATCTACGCCTAAATATGGCATTACGAGCATAGGGAAGATTAGAGCGACGACGATTCCACTCATCATAACAGATGATACTTGATTAAAAACAGAAAGACCGCCACGCTGAATGGTGTTTCTCGTCGAAAGAGGGCACATGAGATTATGACTCATGTTATATATCGTGTAGGCAAATGAATAAAATAGGTTATAAGAAAGGATAACCCAGATTGCTTGAATTGTTTGATTGACATTCGGCACCATAAAAAGCAAAACCCCGGTTATTGCAACAAGAGGAGCCGACAATAATAGCCAAGGTCTAGCCTTTCCTTGTTTTGTTTTTGTTTTATCGATTAACCATCCCATTAAAACGTTCGTGATTGCATCGATAATTTTTGAAACAAGAGGGAAAACAACCAAAAACGCCCCTCCCCACAGCGCCGTTAATTTCAAAACGTCAGTGTAATAGACATTCAAATATGTTCCTAGAACGGCATTGAGTAACAACGCGCCACAAGGTCCTAATAGATAACCAAACCACTTTTCTTTGGTAGTTACGTTCTTTGAATGAATCCGGCTGTTAAAGAACTTTCCACTAAGCTTTTCTCTTTTTTCCATAATTTTAATTCTCCTTCTCCTCTTCTGGAAGATCTGCCACTTTTATAGGAGAGCAGAAATCCTTAATTCCTTTAAAAACGTGACCATTTGCAAAATCTTTGAAACCTAGCGCGAAATTATACGGAAAACTTTTCCCTGCAGACATAGACATCGTTATGATGGAATTGCTTTCTAGGATTCTTTTTAAAAACAATGCCCCTTTAATTTTGTTGTCTTTTTCCGTTCCTTCTGACATCTTTTTGGCTTTTTTCATGTCTTTGTTGGCGACAGAAAGGACGGCATTGAAGAGTATTTTTCCTAAGAAGGTTTCCTTCAAATTCGTGAATCTTCCTTCAAGGGTTATCGGCTTTTTGCTTGAAATGGATGGGATGTTTTCGCCACTCATTTTGATGAATGCCTCATCAGAAACCTTTTCTGGGCTCTTGGCATATATTTCGAAAACCTCTTTTTCATAAGGAGATGGCAAGTTTTCTCCTTGAATTTTGAGATTTTTCGAAAGTCTGATGTTTTGGCTATCAGAAGCTAAGAGAAAGGAATATTCGCCATTTTCCAAAACATACCTTTTCTCTCTTAAATTCCAATAAGCAAGGTCGTTTTTATTTAAAGAGATTGTTACTCTTTCACTTTCATTTGCCTCAAGATAAATCTTTCTGAAACCACGAAGTTCTTTTTTTGGCTTATAAACGCTGCTTTTTGGGGATGAAACATATAGTTGAACGATTTCTCCTCCGAAATACTTTCCAGTATTTGTAAGCGTGAATGAAACCTTTATTTCATCACCATTTTCCATAATTTCCATATCGGAATATTCAAACGTTGTATAAGAAAGACCGTATCCAAACGGATAAGCTAAGGCATTTTCTCGCATATCGTAATAACGGTATCCAACGAAAACGCTTTCTTTGTAAACTTCTATTTCATTCTTAGAAAAAGCATCGCCATAAGGGACTTTTTCATAATTCAAAGGCCAACTTTCCGCTAATTTTCCTGAGGGATTATGCTCGCCAAAAAGCAATCTCCTCGTGGCCTCTCCACCAGCTTGACCAGGAAGATACATATTTAGAACAGCCTTAACCTTATCTTTAAAAGGAAGTTCAATGACAGACCCGCCAAAAAGAACAATGACGATCTTTTTGTTCATGGAGATTAATGAATCTATCAATTCTAACTGGTTATTAGGCAATTTCGACGATTCGCGATCTCCCCCTTCGCTTTCAACGTAGTCAGTTAAACCGGCGAAAACCAAAATTTCATCGTATTTGTTAGCTTTTTCTTTAGCTTCATTAATCAAAGAAATGTTAGGCTCTATCTGATTTTCTTTATATCCTTTGCAATATTCGTAGTTAACATTCTTATCATCAAATGCGTCTTTTGGGGTAGTTAATTTTGTGGGGTTTATCATTGAGCTTCCTGCTCCTTGATAACGCATCTTCTCGAAAAGTTCTCCAACAACCAAATATCTCTTTTCTTTAGAAAGAGGCAGTATTCCTTCATTTTTTAATAAAACAGCCGAGTCTAAAGCAATCGAGAGAGCTAATTCATTATGTTTTTTAAAATCCGCTTGTTCTTTATTTTTAACGAGATGTTTCTCTGCTAATCGTAATACATTTTCTACAGCCTTATCCAAGTCTTCTTTCTTTAATGAGCCTTCGTTTATCCCCTCGATTATCCATTTGCGGCAAATATTTGTATCGCCTGGCATTTCTAAATCAAGACCACTACGTAACATTTCAAGACGATCATGCGTAGCTCCCCAGTCTGTCATAACTAAGCCATCAAAATGCCAATCATTTTTAAGAACATCGGTTAAAAGCCACTTATTTTGACAACAATAAGTGCCGTTGATTTTGTTATATGCACACATTATGGTGTCGGGGCGCCCTTCTTTAATGGCAACTTCAAAAGATTTTAAATAAATCTCATGGAGCGCCCTATTATCAACTATAGAATCACCCATAAAACGATAATTTTCCGCATTATTAAGTGCAAAATGTTTCAAACAAGCAGAAACGCCTTTGCTTTGAATTCCTCTTATTTCTGCCCCAGCAAGTTTTCCGGACAAAAGAGGGTCTTCAGAGAAATATTCGAAGTTTCTTCCTGCTAAAGGATTTCTTTTGATATTGCATCCAGGGCCAAGAATCACGTCGATTCCATAATAATTCGCTTCTTCACCCATAGCCTTTCCCATCTTAAAAAGATTTTCTTCATTCCATGAGCAAGCTGTCGTAGCAGCGCTAGGAAAGGCGGTCGCAATTTCTGATCCGGTTACTCCATTATCCCCACTTTGGTTTTGAACTCTTAGTCCATGAGGGCCATCAGACATTCGAAGACTTCCTATATCGAGCCTTTTAATTTGTCTCGTGTACATAAAATTCGTGCCTGCTACCAAAGCGGATTTTTCTTCAATAGTTAAAGAAGATATGATCTTTTTGATGTCTTTCATATTCATTGATGTCTTTCATATTCAGAATTCTTTTTCAGCATAATATTTATAACATTCAATGAAAGCCCTTTCTTGCATAATTGTTTGTTTTTATTTATATTTGTCTCATATGAAACTGGATGACATCAAGTACCTATGTTCAACGATTGCCAATTTAGCTGGCATACCTATAAGGATTTATTCTTCTAGCAATAATCAAATGCTCTTTTATCATTCAATAATCAAATTGCCTGTCGATCCTCTTCTTCCATACAAAGAGAAAGTCTTTGAGGCGAAGGATAGTGTTACTTATTACATAACGCCTACATTTGCTTATTACGGCATTCTCAACTCTCCCGAATACAAAATCATACTAGGGCCTTCAAGGCAAAATGCGCCAAAAAGGAAAGAATTAAAAGAACTTGCATTCCAATGCTCTGTTTCAAGCGATGGAATAGATGAATTTATCTTGGGGATGGAAAAATTGATTTGTTTGCCGTTAAATAGCATTCTTCAGATGCTTTGTTCAATGAATTTCATTCTCAATGGCGAAAAGCTTTCTCTTTCCGACATCGTCATTTTTGATGAAAAACAAAAAGAGATATCTCAAGAAATAGCATCTAAGGAAGCAAATTCGGCAATCGAGGATGATCTAGGAAGAATCAATGAAAAGCATAATACGATTGATTTGGAAAACTCGGTTATGTCCTATGTTTCCCATGGAGATACGATAGCTTTGAAGAATTGGCTAAAATCAGCTCCAGGGATAAGGCCAGGAATCGTTTCTTTTGATGAGTTAAGGCAGCTTAAAAATATGTTTATCGTTACTGCCACTTTATCTTCTAGAGCCGCAATGAGAGGCGGGTTAGATAGTGAAGAAGCCCTTTCTTTATCTGATTCATATATTCAAAAATGTGAGCTTTTATCGACATATGAAGCAATAAACAATCTTCAGTTCCATATGGTTTTCGACTATGCGGAAAGGGTTGAAAGAATACGTTTGGGAAATGATCCAAGCAAATTAACCATAGATGTTTCAAACTATGTTCAAAAACATCTATCTGAGCCTGTCGATATAGAAAAAATGTCCAAGGAACTTTATATCTCAAGAACATACTTAGCCACGAAATTCAAAAAAGAAACAGGCATGACCTTAAGCGATTATGTGATGAGCGAAAAAATAAACGAAGCCAAACGACTTATTTGTTATACGGACAAGGACATTTCCTATATCGCGACTTATTTGGGCTTTTCCTCCCAAAGCCATTTTTCCAACACTTTTAAGAAAATGACCTCTTATACCCCATTGGAATATCGAAAAAAGCATCAGATTTAAGATTTCTTTCGATGAATAAAATAACGAATGATAATGGCAAGGAGAGAAACAATGGCTATAGAAATGCCGATTGTTATGCCAATTACGCGGTGATCAGAGAAATCTAGCATAATTCACCATCCTTTAAGTGATAGACTTTATCACATACCGATAAAGAAGAACTTCTATGGGAAATAAGCAATATCGCTTTGTTTTCTTTTTCTTTCTTTAATTGGGAAAGAATATAGGCTTCGTTATAAGCATCGACGTTACTTGTTGCTTCATCAAGTAAGATAAGCGGGGTATTGGCTAAGAAGACTCTTGCAAGACCAAGACGTTGCTTTTCTCCGCTTGAAAGATTGTCTGCCAAATCGTTTATTTGAGTATCTAAGCCATCTTTTAAGGATTTTATCTTTTCAGAAAGCCCTGCTTTAGATAGAGCGGAATATAATTCCTCATCGCTAGCGTTTTCTTTAGCAATGCAAAGATTATAACGAATGGTATTTTTGAATAGATACGTCGATTGAGAGAATAGAGTAACATTCTTTGCTAAGGCCTCACGGGAATATGAAGAAATATCTTTTCCGTTATATGAGACATTGCCTGAATTCGGCTTTTCAAAATGTAAAAGGAGTTTGAATAAGGTGGATTTTCCTCCCCCACTTTTTCCTTCGATGCCAACGATTTCGCCTTTTTTCAAAGAGAAAGAGACATTCTTTAGAACTTCTTTTGTTTCATCGTAAGAGAAGGAAACGTTCTTGACATCAAGGCTTTCGAAGGAGAAAGACTCATTCCCATCTTTGATTTTTGGTTTTTCATCAATAAGAGGGAGAATTCTTTTTGCCGAAGCAAAGGACATCGTTAGATTAGAAGGAAGGTTAGCAAGCGCCACGACTGGTCCGAAAGATGTTGCAAGCATCATATAGGCAAGGATCATCTTTGGAGATTCGATAATACCTTGTTTATAAAGATAGGCACCAAGGAGAACGATCAACAAATCGCCAAGAATTATCAAGAAATTAACGACACTTTGTGAGGTAAGAGCCTTATCATTAAGTTTCTTTGTTATAGCGTTTATTTCCAATGTTCTTTCGTTTAATTCTTTTGCTTGTTTGTTTTCTTTTTGGAAGAAAAGAGTTTCTTTGATTCCATAACAAGCGTTCAAATAAACATTTTCGTTTTCTGCAAGTTTCTTTCTGTACTCAACGCCAAGTTTTCGATTCGATAGATAAAAAAGTATAGGAGTTAGCACGCCAATCAATAAATACATGCCTAAGGCTAAGAAAGAGAAAGAGAAATGAATAAGAAGGCCAAACAAGATCAAAACGATTAGCTCAGTGAGTATGGCGATAAACAATGGGGTGATCGTATGGGCATAGAAGACTTCAAGAGATTCAGTATCAGATTGGAGAATTGATAATAACTCTCCTTTATTACGATCATCGAGAACTTTATCTCCTTGTTTTCTTAAGGATGAGAAGATGTTATTTCTCACCATTGCAAGCAAAGTAAAGGCCATAAAATGGTTTAGATATTGTTCAGCATAGCGAAGGAATCCTCTTAAGAAGCCGCAGATAAGAATCAAAGCGATGATCCAGCCAAAGGATAATCCTACATCAATTTCTAATAGAGATAAGATGCCTAAGGCAGCAAAGAAGGTAATGCCCATCGCGCTTAAAAAACCAAGTGTTCCGACAATTACGGCAAAAGCAATTAGGTAACGTTTGCCTTTGATAAGCTTAAGCATTCCCTTTAACAAGGAGAAAAATGATTGTTTTTTCATGCTAAAGCCTCCCACTTATTTTCGTTTTCGACCATGACTTTGAATCTAGAATCTTTAGAAAGCAAAGTTTCTGGTTTTCCTTCTTCAATTATTTCTTCGTTTCCTAGCATATAGACATAATCGGCATTTAACGCATTCTTAACACGATGAGAAATAAACAAAACAACGTGATTTTTTGCTAATTCTTTGATTTGTGAAAGGATGATTTCCTCAGAGTCTCTATCGATATTGCTTGTAGTTTCATCAAAGATATAGAAATCTTTCTTAGAGCCAAGGTAATAAGCCAAAATGAGACGTTGTCTTTCTCCTCCTGAAAGGTCTAAGGCGTCTTCTTTTGGAATGAAATTTAAATCACGTTCATCAAGAATTCTCTCTTTGAGGGATACTTTTTCAAGCAAAGATATCATTTCTTCTTCATTGATTTCCGGATTATAGAATCTAAAAGCGTCTTTGATTGATAAATGAAGAAGATATGTTTCTATCGAAAGGTAACAGACAAGTTTTCGATAATCATTGATCTTTATGGAAGAAAGTTCCTTATCGTCCACTTTTATCGAGCCTTCGTAGGCAAGGATTTGCTTGCTAAGAATTCTTGAAAGAGTGCTCTTCCCTGAACCTGAATCGCCAAGCAATGAGGTAAAGCCTTTTTCGATATTCATATTAATATTCTTAAAAAGATAAGAGTCTCCATCCTCATATTTAAAAGAAACATTGTTCAAAACTATTTTAGATATTGAGGAGATATTCTCTTTTCCGTCCTCTTTTTCTTCTTCATTTAAAAGAGATATGACTTTCTTACCGGCCGTAGCCCCATTCATCGCGATATGGAAAGCAGAACCTAATGCTCTTAGAGGTAAGAAGAATTCCGCTCCAACAAGAATAAGGAAAATGGCAATTTGAAAGGAAATCTCGGCGTTATTTAAGGCTAGAAGAGTTAAGACGATACCAACAGCCGCTCCTCCATAAGCAACAAAATCCATTATCGTGGTTGAGCAGAGTTGCATAACTAAAACTTTCATCGTTATTCTTCTGAATTCTTCAGAATTATTCTTCATTTCCTCTTCCATCTTCTTATCGTAATGGAAAATAAGAAGTTCTTTCATTCCTTTGACTGAATCTAGATATGCACCGCCAAGAGATAAATATTTATTCCAATATGTTGCAAAAATCTTCTTTGCCCATTTAGAGACAAGAATGATGGAAACCGGGATCAAAGGAACGCAGGCTAAATATAAGAAGGCAACCTTCCAATTGAAGAAACAAAACAGAACAAATAGAGCAATAGGCGCCATCATACTATAAAAGAAAGATGGCAAGTAGGAAGAATAATATAGCTTTAATTGTTCGATGCCTTCGGAAGAAAGTTGGGATATTTCCTGGACTTTCAAAGAACTTTCTCCGTTTAGTCTAACGTATTTGTCGTATATGTCTCCTCTGATTTTCAAAGAAACGTACTCTGAAAGAGCATCGGATAATTTGCCCTTTATAACGAAGAAAAGAACAAAAAGAAGAATCAGTCCAACACATATAGAAAGATAAATGCTCCCCCACTTATAGTCGGAATTCATGTATGTTTCCACACTTTTGGATAACAAATAAGTCGAGGAAACCGATGAGGCTAATCCTAAAAAGGAGGAAAGGGTTATTAAAACGAGGTAATATCTTTTTCCTTTAATGTAATTAAGAAGGTTTTTGTCGATCATGCTTCAGCTCCTTCTTCTATTATCGCATTTTCTTCTAGTAAGTCCTGTTCTTTGATTTGGTTATATTCTTTTTTGCTTACTGGCGTGACTCTAAAGACGAAATAGCCGTATTTGCAAGCAATCAAGACATCAAAAACGATGGTCATTGCAAGTTTATCTATGAACCATAAGGAAGTCATAAGCAAAACGCTCACAAAAGTTAAAAGAATGATTTCTCCATACCACGTCATTACACGATGTTTGGCGAAATTTCCGACATGGTTTTTATAAAGTTTTGAATTAAGGAACCAATTGGCAAACTTATTTGAACCTCTAACAAAGCAAAAGGCAGCCAATAAGTAAAAAGGCACGGTTGGAAGGATTGGTAAAACTATGCCTATCGTTCCTAACCCAAGGGAGATAAAGCCAACAATTAGAAAAAGCACTCTAATTATCTTGCTTTTGCTCAGTTTTGTTTCTTTCTTTTCTTTTTCTTGCATTATTAATTTTCCTTAATTTTCTTTTTTGTTTGATTGTTTGCCTAACGTGTCTGATGGCTAAGATAGGATGATAGAAAAGCATTCTTGGCCCCGAGAAACGCATGACTTCTCTGATTCTTTCACGATGTTCTTTATCATAACAATGAATCGTGCAGTTTGAGCAAAACGGTTTCTTATCACCCCATGGGCACAAAGAAAGACGATACTCGCAATATTCTTTGAGTTCTTTGCATTCTTCGCAAAGCTCTCCTTTCTTACACTTATGTTTCTTATGACAATATAAGGCAATCATGAGATTAACTACGTCTGTTTGTTCTTTGTATTTCTTTTCTGAGATCTTTTTCATTGTTAGTAGTCGCTAATCGACCTTGTAAATATATCAATCTTTTGAATGTTTTTAAAGGATTTTGCTTATTTAAGAAAAAGAAAAATGCCGTCTTAATGGCGGCATATTAAAATTCGTTTGCTAAATTAGAATTTTGTGGAATTTCTCTTAACGAATTTTGCTTCCAAACGGCATGTTTTTTCGACTAAGTTGTCGTTGATCAAATCCGTTAACATAAGCATGGCACGTTTGCCAACTTCAGACATATCGATATGCATCGAAGAAAGGGTTGGACGGATGATGTTGGCATATTTGGTACCAACAAGGGAAAGAACCTCAACATCATTAGGAACGTTTAACCCTGCATCTGATGCAGCGTTGATTATGGCTGCCGCTAAGGAATCGCGGTAAGCGATGTAGTAGCCCTTGCTTCCTTCTGGATCTCTCTTAAACATGTCGAGGAAATCTGTATATGTATGTGTGTAAGAGTCATCGCAGTTCAAAACGTGGAATTCTCTTCCAAGCTCATTATGAACTTCGGTAAAACAATGTTCGCAATGCGTTAACAAGCGTCCACCATCATGGACATGAACGAATGTCATTTGCTTTTCTCCGCCATCGTTATAGTAACGACGAATGATGTTCTTTAACTCTTCGCCATAGGAGAATTTGATGCAACCCACCTTATCTCCCGTCAAAACGTTGTTGACGACGATTGTTGGAACGAAGTAGGAATTGATTTTCATAACATCTTCCGCTTCAAGTTCATCATCAAAGATGATTGCTCCATCAACGTGGGTCGTAATGACTTTCTCAATCATTGAAAGAGCTTCTTCACGGGAATGGGAAGTTGTGAAAAGGGTTAAAACAAATCCTTTTTGCTTTGCAACTTCGGAAATTCCAGAAAGCATATTAGAAATATAGACGTAGTTAGCGCCAGGAATGATGATACCAATGTTTGTTGTTTTGTTTGTAGCTAAAGCTTGGGCAAGACCACTTGGTTTGTAGCCTAGTTTCTTGATGGTTGCTTCAACTTTGTTGCGAGTGGCTTCGGTGACGTTGCCTTGCTTGTTAATGACGCGGGATACGGTTGCAAGCGAGACACCTGATGCTTGGGCAACCTGGTAAATAGTGACACGATCTTTTAGATTATTCATATTTTTTCTACCTCCACGTCCTTATTATGGATTCGTTTTTGGAAAATTTCCAACATTTTTCTGAAAATTGATAAAGTGTTTACAGAAAAAGAGACCACATTTACGGTCTCTTATCTTTTTAAAGGGTTCCTCCATGAAGCTCTGAATAGAGATTTTCACGGGTTTTATATACTTTTTCGGTCAAATCAACATAATGCTCATGCGGCATTTCGAAACGAAGTTCGGATTCCCAGACTCTGTTCTCAAGCTGGTCCTTAACATAGGCTTTTTTCTCGCTTATTGTTGGTAATTTTCCAACCAACTTACCATTTTCAATAAATGGAACAAGAAGTTTTTCAACCTTTAAAGGGATGATTTCACGACGTTTATGGAAGGCGTCTGGAGAGAAGTCGTAAACAACAATTGGTTTTCCTTCTTCCACCACCTCATCATCCGTTGAGATGATATCGCATTGTCCTTGACCATTTTCATCAAAGACTCTCCAAGCCATGAGTTTTCCTGGAATGATTGCTTTTGAAGCGGAATCGGAGCATTTCATTTTTGGGGAATAGCTTCCATCCTCTTCTTTAACGGCAACAAGTTTATATACTCCGCCAAAGACTGGGTCAGTTCTACTCGTAATGAGATTTTCACCAACGCCATATGAATCGAAATGAGCATCTTCATAGATTTCCATCGAGCGGATCTTTCCTTCATCAAGGGAATTACTTGCAACAAGTTTGATATAACTCTTTCCAACTTTATCAAGGGCCTTTCTTAAACGTTTATAGGAACGAGCTAAGTCACCGGAATCGATTCTTGCGGATTTAACGCGCTTATTTGGATCGTTTGGATATTTTGCGATTAATTCATCATCGATTTTTATGAGGTTTGGTAAACCTGAATCAAATACGGAATAGGTATCTAATAAGAGGGAAACATTTTCAGGATACGTTTCAGCAAAGGCTCTAAACGCACTCAATTCATCAGGGAAGAATTCGATAAATGAATGAGCGATTGTACCGACCGCCTTAACTTCTGAACCATACCTCATTTCGGCCAAGCAATTTGCTGTTCCGATGCATCCGCCAAGGATTGCGGCATATGCGCCATCATTCCCTGCGCTTTCTCCTTGCGCACGTCTTGTGCCAAACTCCATGACTTTTCTTTCCTGATGGGTTGCTAAGCCAGAGATTCTTGTGGCTTTTGTAGCAATCAAAGAATGAAAATTCATTGTTTGAAGAAGGTATGTTTCGATAAGAATTGCCCCAACCATGTCGCATTCGATGCGAACCATTGGAACTTGAGGATAACAAACCGTTCCTTCTTTTAACGCATACATGCTTCCTTTCCATTTATATGTAGAAAGATATTTAAGGAATTCCTCGGACATTCCTTTGGTTTTTAGATAGATCAAATCACGTTCGGTGAAATGATAGTTAAGCAAGAATTTTGTTAGACGATCTTGCCCGCATGATATCGCATAGCCAAGATTGTCAGGATTCTCTCTAAAGAACATGTCGAAAACCATGATTTTATCTTTATGACCATGCAAAAAGAGGCAATTTGCCATGGTGAACTCATAAAAATCAGTCACCATCGCTGGATTGTCATAATCTTCATCTGGTATATATGGTTCGACTACTAAGTTACTCATTTTATTTTTCCTCGCTTGTTAAGAAGAAATCATCTCCTTCATTATATCCTTCAGGGGAAAATGCTTCTTTTGTCTCTGAAGATATTTTAAGCTCACTTGCCGAGCAAAGGGAAACTTCGACAGGAAGATTCTTGATTACTTTCTTATGGAATATGGATCCGTTATAAAGAATTGTTCCGTCTTTTGCGACAACGACTAACATTCCGATTTTAAGATTCTTATAGTAAGAAACAGATTGATAGGTCTTTTCTTTGCTCTTCAATGTTACGATTTGGGCTTTTTCATCAAGTGGGTGTTCTTCCAAATTGGTGATGCTCATAACCTCATATCCGGATTCTTTTTCTTCGATAAGAGGGGTTGGCAAAAGGGAATTGATTGCGCCAAGAAGATTCTTATCTGGAGCAAAAATAACACCTTTTGTCTTGATTTTCACAACTTTTGAAACGTTGAAAATATTGATTCCAACTAATTCTTTAGCGGAATATAAAAGAGCAACATCATCTTTCTTTACCACTTCATCAACCTTTTTCTCTGGGTCGATGACGACAAATAACACATCGCCATTTGTTTCAAAATCATAAAATAAACGATACATAGTTTTTATCTCCTTTATTTCTTCTTCAAGAAAATACGGTGAATTGATTTACCGACAGAACGGAAATTTCTCTCATATTCACTGCAAACATCATTTTCTTCATCGAAAATATAATTCTCTTCATTAAGAACGATTTCAAATGGAGAAAGAGGGATTTGCTCTAAGCTAAACGCATATAAGCCATCATTATCAGTTTTGATTCTTAATTCTCCGTTATCTTTCAATAAGGTCGCGAATTCTTCTAAGCGTTTAACGTGGGTTAAGCGTCTTTTCTCATGTCTCTTTTTTGGCCATGGGTCGGAGAAATTCAAATAAATAACGTCATATTTCAAAGAGCAAAGATTTGGATACAAAAGATCGAAATCTCCGTTAATCACACGGATATTTTGAAGCTCTGACTCAAAAACCTTTTTGGCTAGAATCCCAGCGATTGATAAATCGCGCTCGATCGCAAGGAAATTAACATCAGGATATTTCCTCGCCATTCCAATCACGAAATCTCCTTTGCCAGATCCGATTTCCAAATGAAGCTTTGGACTAGCAAAGAAAGGGTCGTCTTTGTTGACTTCCTTTAAAACCAATTCCGTATGTTCTTCGAGAAAGGGACTAGCCCATTTCTTAAAACGTCCTCTCACTTGATATTACCTAACATATAAATCGCACGAGCATAGATGGCGATATCTTGCATAAAATCTTTGACGTTCATATGCTCATCAGGTGAATGCATGCCACCTGGGCGTTTTTGCCATTCAGCACCGAAAGCAACCGTATTTGGGGCTTCTTTGGCATATGTTCCTCCACCAATGGCAATTGGTTTGGCGAATAATTGAAGAGTCTCTTTCTTAAAGGCTTTCATTAACGTAGAGACAAGAGGAGACTTCTTATCATACAAAAGATATGGTGCGACGGAATTCTCGATAAATTCCATATCGACATATGTGGAAAGATTCTTTGTTGCCTCAGCTGGTTTAGCACTTTCGCCATAGCGGTAGTCAACACTGATTGATAAAGATTCCATCATATATTTGATGACACCGAAATTGAATGTGGATTCACCAAGTTCTGGGGAGATGCTATATCCATTGAATGCTTTGCCATTATTATCAAAGATGGTTGCTAATTTGCTTAAGAAAGCGTTCTTATAATATTTTCCAATTGTTTCGAAAGCAATCTTTGCGGCTGAAATTCCAAGTTCTGGAGTTGAACCATGGGCTGTTTTTCCAATAAAACGAACCATTAGGAGTTCTTTTGTGGAATTGATATCGCACTTAACATTGTTGTCTTTTAAATACTTGGCGAATTTCTCATCACCTTTTAAAGTAACTAAAAGAGAATCACAAACAGCATTAGTGACCGTTCCGCCATCCATTGCTATAACTGGGCTAAGATCGACTTTTTTAGTTAAAGAGCCGTGAGTGATGCCCTTTTCCGCATAAATCAAAGGCCAGTTTGCATCTGGTGTAAAACCGAATTTAGGAGTTTCTCCATGACCTTTTTCGAAATAGTATTTTAAGCAAGAGGAGCCTCTTTCTTCGTCTCCGCCACTGACAATCTTTACACGGTATCCTTTTAATAAACCATTATCCTTTAAGAGTTTAACGGCATATAAAGATGCGGTTAATGGTCCTTTATCATCAAAGGATCCACGACCATATATTTCGCCATCCTTCAATGTTGCAGAGAATGGAGGATAGGTCCATTTTCCTGAAACAGGCACAACATCGGAATGGCCATAAATGCCAATTAACGGAGCATTTTCTTCTCCGATTTCAAGTTCTACGGCATATCCATCGACTTTTCTTACTTTAAAACCGTAGTCTTCGCCTAATTTTGCGAAATAATCTAAAGCTTTTTTGACGTTTTCTCCAAATGGTTGTCCTTCTTTGATGGTGTGTTCATCATAAACTGAAGGAATTCGAATGAATTTTTGAAGAGCCAAAACGGCTTCTTTTTCATAACCTTTGGCTAATTTTTTGAAATTTGGCATGTTTTCTCCTAATCAATTTCTTCTCGCTTTGCTAATGGCTTTAGAAACGGCTGGAACGAGTATGGCGCCAAGAGTGGCTTCACCAAGCATTCCAAAGGCGATGACCATTGCAAATGTATAAGTCACTCCTTCTGCAACTGGCGAAGATGAAGCGAATAGCCCAACTGTCGTATCAGTGTAGAAAATAAAGAGAGAAGCAAATACAAGAACCGTATGAATGATGGTGAGACCGAAAGAAAAACCACCAACAACGAACGGGTTCTTATATAGTTTAGGAGTTTTACGGAGTAAATCAAAGACAAAGCCTGCAAAAACACCGAAAATCGCTCTTGGAAGAACGCTAACCCACGGTACAATGAAGAGAGCATTAAACCCAGTTCCGCTCATTGCGGCTTGTGCCCAAGAGGTAAGGCCAAAGGCAAGACCATAAATCAATCCGCCTTTCCATCCTTTCTTGTAAGCGCCAATAAGCACTGGTAGTTGAATAAGTGAGAAGGATATTCCAGGAAGAATCTGTATATATCCAGCTTGTGGGACAAATCCCATAACGGCGATCAAGGCAACGATTAAGGCATGGAAGGTAATATCCTTAACCTTAACTTCTCCTTTTGGCGCTTCCTTATGGAAGGTAAACATCAATAAGCCAACCCAGATAAGCAAAATTATCCAGAAACAAATCATTATGTAGTTCATTTTTTCAAGTTCCTTTTATCAATTTCTTTTAAACCTAGCAAAAGTAAGTTTTCTTCATATTCAAAATCTGGCAAATATTTCTTAACGTAGATAGAATTACCACCAGTAAGTATCTTTTTGAGTGGTCTTCCACTTTCTTTATCGAAAGAATCAGCAAATCCTCTTATCGAATAAACATTGCTGAAAATAATACCCGCATTCATCGAATCGTGGGTATTTTTCCCTATCACATGATCAGGTGCTAAAAGATTTACTTCTGGCAAAGCAGACGTATCTTTGCTTAAAGTTGCGGCACTAAGTGATAAGCCAGGTGCTATTGCGCACCCTCCAAAAGAGGATGTTTCATCGACATAGATAAATTTGTTTGCCGTGCCTAAATCGGCAATAAAAAGATTAGAGCCAAAAAGTGAAACGGCTCCAACGGCATCAGCCACCAAATCAGCCCCCACTTCTTGAGGGTTATCGGTTTTAATGGCAAGACCACTTTTAAGACGTGGTCCAAGAACTTTGGCTTTGACTCCAAAGAGAGAATAAACGATTGATTTGAATATTGGGCTTAATGGAGGAACAACCGAAGAGATCAGAGCTCTTTCGATATTCGCCTTCTCAAGATGTTTCGTGAGAACGAATAATTCCACTACGCTACGATATTCGTCTTCGGAGCGTAAAGGCTTTGTTCTCGTCTTGTAAACGAAGGATAGTTCGTCTCCTTCCCACAAGCCAAAATCAATCAGGGTATTCCCGATATCAATTGTAAGTAACATGGACTTTCTCCCACTCCAGTCTGAACCAAGATTCAGTACCGGGCGTTAAGATTATATTCTTTAAGGGCAAATAAGTGAATGAAAATGGTTTTGCTAATTAAATTTTCATTCAAAAAAATAAGACTTCTTTCCAAATACGTGCATAAAATGTTATGTATCTAATTTCAGAGGGGATATAGAATGAACAGAACGCATAAAGCAAATAAGATAATCTTATATAGTATTTTTCCATTGCTCGTTATGAGCTGCAGCGGCCCAAATTCTCGTATCGATATAGCGAGTTCTGATGCGCTAAAAGCCATCGAAAACATGAATGAAATAAGCAATATTTCTTGCCTTTATTTGAACTATCAAGAAAATGATTATTTAGAAGTATCCCACTGTAACCAAGGCAAAGATGGTTACTATTCTGTCGGCCTTCACGAAAAAGAATATTTAAATGATATAAATTCTACTTCTATCTATGTCGAATATAAGGGAAACAGTAAAGAGGGATTCCTTAGAAAATGCATAGAATTGGACCCGCCTAAATCGATGTTTGGTTATAACGACTTCTTACCTATCTTCAAAAAGTTGGCGCAAAAAGCAGAATCCTTTTATCGATATTCTGATTCTCCATCCTCGACATACAGATTCACTGTAGATAAAAAGAATGAGTTTTACGATTCTTTCATTTCATTCTTAGAAGGGAATGCGTCGAAAAAGCAATGCGATTTGTTTTCAAATTCAGAAAACATTGAAATGATAACTGATCTGCACTCGGCAAATTCCGGCTTCATTTCGTTGATGACAAACATTAGTTCCAATGATGGATATTATTTAAGCATGACAAGCAATTAAGTCGTTGTTTTTTTAGGTTAGAGAATGTCAGCTCTGATATACGTCACCTCTCATAAATTCTTCGTTTTCATCGAGAAATTTAATGAGTTCTTCATAGGCTTCATCGGTTGATAAGCGTTTAATAACAGGGATGACTTCTATTTTTTTGCTCTTGATATATTTGGCAAAGAATAATCTGAAGAAAAACAAATCCAAATAGTTATTTACATAGATGGTTTTTGGAAGTTTCGTTTTCTCTAATTTTTCTGCTAAACGATGATAAATATCATCAAAAAGGCGGAAGTTTGCTGCTTCGCCAATCTCGTTGACGTGTAAATAATGCGTATCATGATCGGCCATTAAGACGACTAAGCCCATATGGATACATCTTTCAGGATTTTTCTCATCGTTAAAATAATTAGGCAAAACCCTTACTGTCGCATCAAATGCCCCATCCCTAGTGATTTTTAATATAGGGTCGGGATAGCAAACATCCTCGAATTCTGGGAAAAAGTTCGTGCACATGTCACCACATAGCCTTACAGGAAATACCACTGGCCCATGATCGTAGAGTAAGACTTCATAATTTCCATCATCGATAATTTCATCGCCTTTTGTTTCATCGAAAATCGGCATTTTTCTATTTGCCGTTTTCAAATAATCCAAGGCACGTATGGCAATTGATTTAGGAAGATAACAATTCATCGAGGAGCCATTGGTCATATAACACGAGGTGTAAAGATTATCCTTTCCATAAGGATTATCCGTGAATATATGCTCTAATTTGTCTTTTTCCTCGAAATAAAACGATAACATGTTTGACAAAGGATATAAGGTTCCAAGATCAATATCTAAATCCTCTTGAAGCTGGATTCTGTAATATGCGGCAGCTTCTTCATCGCTTGGATGAAAACTAACGCCAAAAACATCTCCAGCATTTCCTAAAACCTCAAAAGGTACTATTTCATAACTCGTCATCATCTTAAAAAGCACGCAATCAGGATATCTCTTTTCATAATGTTTCTTTTTGAAGATGACTAGTTCTTTCTTTATCTCTTTGTAAAGGGAAGATGGCGCTTCGACTTCTTGAATGCCGTAATATTTAGAAAATGTCGTAACATTTTCCGCCAAAGCTTGGCGGAATTCTAAGAACCACTCCTCTTCTAAAGACGCTTCTTCAATCGTTTCAAACCATTTCTTAGGTGAATAGGATGATGGGGCTTTTGGGAAAAGAGATTGGTGTTTTGCTTTAAAACCACTTCTAGCATTTCTATAAACAACGCTTGAATTGGTAAAATAACAGAAATCATCGTTTTCTTCGTCTGGATCAATATCATTCATTTCTTTTAGAGTCAGGAATCTCCCTTTCTCTCTTGAATAGATTATTTCATCCAGTGGCTTCTTCTCTAAAATCCTTGTTATTTCATCAATATCAATCATTGTTTTTTCCTCTTGCTCTCATTTTATCAAAAGGTGAATATAAAAGAAGGAATTAGTTATACGGAGTAGCAAAAAAGAGCCAATTTAATGGCTCTTAGGATTAGGCAACAACGATATTTAGGATTCTTCCAGGAACGTAGATTACTTTGCGTATGGTTTTTCCTTCCATCCACTTGTTAACTTTTTCACTGGCTTTGGCTAAGGCAAGTGCTTCTTCTTCTTTGGCATCTTTGCTAAGAGTTATCGAATCTCTCACTTTACCATTAATTGAAACGCCGATTGTAACTTTGTTTATGACAAGCTTGCTTTCGTCAAATGTTGGCCAGCTTTCATAAGCTAAGGTCTTATCGTGTCCGAGTTTCTCCCACATCTCTTCACCGACAAATGGGCAAATACAAGAGAACATCTTCACGAAGTTCTCGATATACGGTCTATATAACGATTTTGCTTTATAACAATCATTGATAAAGATCATCATTTGAGAAATCGCGGTATTGAAAGAAAGCTCGGTGAAATCGTTTGTAACTTTCTTAACTAAGAAGTTATAGGAATAATCGAGTTCCTTGGAATTTGTATCGGATAGTTTTGAAGAGAATTCTTCTTCATCAATCAAACGATAGACGCGTTCGATGAAACGGGTTGAACCGTCTAAGGTCGTTGGAGACCAAGGTTTTGCTTCATTTAATGGACCGGCAAACATTTCGAATAAACGTAATGAGTCTGCGCCGTTTGATCTAACGATATCGTCTGGATTGATGACGTTACCCCTACTCTTCGACATCTTTTCGCCATTTGCTCCTAGAATCATTCCTTGGTGATAAAGCTTTTGGAATGGTTCTTTGCATTTGACTACGCCAATGTCGTAGAGGAATTTATGCCAGAAACGGGCATAAAGAAGATGCAAAACGGCATGCTCTTGTCCACCGATATAAAGATCGACAGGCAACCAGTGTTCCAATAATTTTGGATCAGCAATGGCTTTGTCGTTATTTGGATCGATATAACGGAGATAATACCAAGAAGAACCTGCCCATTGAGGCATGGTATTAGTTTCTCTTGTGCCTTTTCTTCCGTCTATTTCAACGTTTAACCATGAAGATGGAGCCTTAGAAAGAGGAGGCTTGCCGTCTCTAGTTGGTTGATAATCATCCATTTCTGGCAAGACGAGAGGAAGATCTTCTTCTTTTAATGGGTATTCTTCTCCATCTTCCATCTTAACCATTGGGATTGGCTCTCCCCAGTAACGTTGTCTAGAGAAGATCCAGTCACGGAGTTTGTAATTAACGACTTCGTGCCCTGCGCCAAGTTCCTCAAGTTTTTTGGTTATGGCAGCTTTTGCTTCGGCAACATTCATGCCATTGGCAAAATCAGAATTAATATGTGGACCATCTCCCTCAAAGGCTTCTTTGGAGATATCTCCTCCTTCAAGAACCGGAGTGATAGGTAAATCATATTTCTTAGCAAAGGCGTAGTCTCGGCTATCGTGGCTAGGAACGGCCATAACCGCGCCTGTGCCATAGCTTCCTAAAACATAATCGGCAACAAAGACTGGTATTTCTTTGCCATTTATTGGATTGATGGCTTTAACACCAAGATAGACGCCACTCTTATCTTTAACAAGAGATGTTCTTGCTAAATCAGATTTATGGGAGGCGTCTTCAACATATTTGGCAACCGCTTCTTTTTGTTCGGCGGAAACTAATTTTTTGACTAATGGATGTTCAGGAGCTAAGCAACAGTATGAGCAGCCAAAGAGCGTATCAACACGGGTCGTGAAGACTTTGAAAGATTCATCATGGTCTTTGATTTTGAAGGTGATTTCCACGCCTTTGGATTTGCCAATCCAGTTACGTTGCATCTCCAAGGTGCTCTTTGGCCAATCTAAGCCTTCGAGGTCTTTTTCAAGACGATCGGCGTATTTGGTGATTTTAAGCACCCATTGACGCATTGGCATTCTAACAACAGGGTATCCACCTCTTTCGGATTTGCCGTCGATCACTTCTTCATTAGCAAGAACCGTGCCAAGTTCTGGGCAATAGTTAACCGGAATATCGGCAACATACGCCAAATCGTTTTCAAACATTTTGACAAATATCCATTGGGTCCATTTGTAATATTTAGGATCAATGGTCGCAAATTCTTTTGACCAATCATAGGAGAAACCTAAAGATTGGATTTGATTTTTGAAGTTGGCGATATTCTTTCTTGTGAATCCTTCAGGATGTTGGTTCATCTTGATGGCAAATTGCTCAGCAGGTAAACCGAAAGCGTCCCATCCCATTGGATGAAGAACGTTATATCCTTGCATTCTTTTCATTCTAGCAACGATATCGGTTGCCGTGTATCCTTCTGGATGGCCTACATGAAGTCCTTGTCCAGATGGATATGGAAACATGTCCAAAACGTAGTATTTTGGCTTTGAAAAGTCATAGGTGTCGCAATAGAAAGTGTTGTTGTCTTCCCAATATTTACGCCACTTTTGCTCTATTTCTTGATGATTATAACTCATTTTATAGCTCCTTATTTTGCAACTATCTCCTCATACAGTGAGCGATATTGCTTGGAACTGCGTTTCCAGGAATTATCCTTTTTCAGCGCATTGCTAACGATTTTATCGTATATTGGCTCGTTTAGGTATAGTTCTTTTGCTTTTCCCATACCATAAGAAAGCCCATTAACATCATAGTTATTAAAGCCAATTCCATCAGGTTTCTTGCTATTTGGCTCATCATATCCTTCAACAGTATCGGCTAAACCACCAGTATATCTAACAACTGGCAAAGTGCCATAACGTTGAGAAATCATTTGTGAGATTCCGCATGGCTCGAAAAGTGATGGCATTAAGAAGAAATCGCATCCGGCATAAATCTTATGGGATAGCTCATTGTTATAGCCGATATAAATTCCTACTCTTGATGGATATTCATCTCTTAGGGCTTGAACCTTTCTTTCAAGATCAAACTCTCCGGAACCAAGAACGATTAAGGAACAATCGTTATAAGAATTAAGGAAGCCTCTTGCTGCTTCAATGATTAAATCTACGCCTTTTTGCCAAGAAAGACGGGAAACTATGCCAAAGAGAGGGCCTTTGCCCTTTTCGATGCCAAAGGTCTTAAGCAAGTCTTCTTGGCATTCCTTTTTGCCTTCTTTCCAAGTCTTTTGCGAATATGTCTTGGCAATTAGCTTGTCTTTTGCTGGATTCCACTCCTCATAGTCGATGCCGTTGAGTATACCAACAAAGTCATCTTTTCTAAGTTCGAGTATTCCATTAAGCCTTTGATCGGAATATGGATCCAAGAGCTCATTTCTATGAGTTGGAGAAACTGTCGTAATCTTATTTGCATCAACGATTCCGGCCTTTAAGGAAGAAACCATATTATCGAAACGGACTCTGCCATTATCGAATAATTCATCGCTAAGTCCCCAGAAATCATTTAAGAAATAACGATCCACTAAGCCTTTGAAGGCAGGATTATGAATCGTTAAAACGCTCTTCATATCCTTATAGAAAGGATCATAGGAATATTTTTCTTTTAGAAGGGTTGGAACCATGCCGACTTGCCAATCGTGAACATGGACGATGTCGGCTTTGAAATCAACATATTTTAGGATGTTTAAACAAGCTAAAGCAAAGAAGGCAAAACGCTCGCAATCATCATGGTATCCATAAATGTTATCTCTTTCGAAATAATAGGAATTACCAACTAAATAATAGGTGATGCCATCTATTTTTGTTTCGAATAATTCGGCATTTTGGCATCTCCAAGAAAGATTTACGGGAACTAGGCCCAATCTTTTGATTTTGAGGTCTTTTTTCTTGATGGTTTTATAATATGGGGTGATAAGAATTACCTCATCACCGCTTTTGACTAACTCTTTGCTTAAGGCATATGTGACATCGGCTAAGCCACCTGTTTTAGAAAGTGGCAAAGCTTCGGAAGCAAACATCGCTATCTTCATATGATGGCTCCTTGATGGACATAAATTGGTGTGTCTTTGTCTCCTTCAAGAGTGTGTCTATCCGTAACGATAGAATATTTATCGATAACAACGTTTGATAAAGTAACTTTCTCGCCAATCTTTGTGCCACGTAAAACGATGCAATTGTTAAGTTTTGCGCCTTTTCCAACATGGACTCCACGGCAAAGGATGGAATTTTGTACCGTCCCATCGATAACGCATCCATTGGCAATGAAGGAATTCGATATCTTTGATGATGGACCATAAAGCGCTGGTGTGGTGTTATGGGTGATGGTGAAGATTGGCCAATCCTCCTTGAAAAGAGAAGCAGCAACTTCAGGCTTAAGTAATTCGAAGGAATATTCGATGTATTTATTCAAAGAGTTGAAGTTTCTAGCATATCCTTTGAATTCATA
The DNA here is from genome assembly GCA_963657245.1 of Lachnospiraceae bacterium. Classification (GTDB taxonomy): domain Bacteria; phylum Bacillota_I; class Bacilli_A; order RFN20; family CAG-826; genus UBA4951. The sequence goes on along the minus strand of CAVKLJ010000004.1, from coordinate 104,263 downwards.
AGCATGAACCTTAACAAGTTTATTCTTGATGACATAACGGAGATAGTCTCCAACTCCCATTGAATAAAGATGTTTCTTGCTCTCATCGATGATTTTGGCTAATTCAACGCGGTTGATGATCCAAGTTTCTAAAGAAGCGTTGATTTCTTTCTTGCTACCATCATTGACTCTGACGTCTGTAACATATCCGTCTTCATCGATGTCGAAGCAATACCCACCAACGAAATCTTTATCGCCATCATTTATTTTCTTATAGACGATTGTAATTTCTTCATCTCTCTTACGGTGTTCTTCAACAATCGGTACAAAGTCGATTGGAGCGACGATATGTGGATTTTCGAAAACGATAATCTTTGCTGAAGAATCATAGAGAATATAGTCATTTTCTTTAATGTTGGCTAAGTCTGTGTTGTATGCAGGATTCAAAAGACCATTTTCATTAAAGAAGATTGTTAGTTTGTCAGTCTTGGTGTTATTGACCCAAGAGGACATATTGCCCATGTGTTTAAGGATGGAACGTTGGTGCTCTTTGATTAAAAGGCCAACCGTGTTGATGCCAGAATTTGAAAAGTTAGACATGACCACGTCCATAAAGGCATATCTTCCTAAGAAAGTTGCCGAAGCCAATGGACGATGAGCAGTTAGTTCCCCTAATTCTGGATCGTTATGTGTATCTAATAAACCAATTACATCTTTCATAATCTTGCCGCCTTTTTATTAACGATGAGGTCGATATCTTCTCCACCTACATTTACTTTTGCATCTTTTTCAATCAAGGTATTTGGACCAATGATAGCATTTTCTACCCTTGCGCCTTTTTGAATTACGGCACCAGGCATAATAACGTCATTGACACAAACCGCGCCTTCTTCAATTACGACGTCACCCGATACGACACAGTGATTGACCTTGCCATATATTTGAGCGCCTTGGTTAATCAAAGAATCTTTCACGTCAGCTTTAGGACCAATAAATTGTGGAGCGGAATGCATATCTTCAGAAAGAATAAGGTTGGATCCAAAGATGGAATAGATATTCTCCCCTGTTTTTTCGTTCTTTAATAAATCCATATTGGCTTCATGTAAGGAAGCAATCGTTCCTACATCTTTCCAATATCCTTGATATGTATATGCGACAAGTTTCTTCTTATCCGCCATCATATTAGGGATGATGTTCTTTCCGAAATCGTGCTCGGTATCTTCTTTTGCATCGGCAATTAAGTAATCGCGTAACACCTTATAAGAGAAGATGTAGATACCCATTGAGGCCAAATTGGAAATCGGTTTCTTTGGCTTTTCTACGAATTGAGTGATGTTATCCTTATCGTCTGTAACCAAGATTCCAAAACGTGACGCCTCTTCCATTGGAACAGGGAAAACTGAAATTGTGCAGTCAGCTTTCGAGGCGATGTGCTTTTCTAACATCTCGTTATAAGTACAAGAATAGATGTGGTCGCCAGAAAGAATCAAAACATAGTCAGGATTCATTCTTTCTAGCCAATCAAGGTTCTCATAAATCGCATCAGCCGTGCCTCTATACCAAGAAGATCCTTCTTCGGTTTGCTTTGGCGAAAGGACGGAAGCTGAGCTTCTTACACCATTGAACCCCCACTTTTCGCCATTACCGACGTATTGGTTAAGTTCACTCGACTCATATTGAGTCAAAACGCCGACATTCCTTATTCCGGAATTCGCGCAATTACTTAATGGAAAATCGATAATGCGGTATTTTCCACCATATGAAACAGCAGGCTTTGCAACTTTTGACGTCAAAGCCTTCAATCTCGTTCCTTTGCCACCCGCTAGAATCATGGCAACCATTTGATTAGACATGTTATTCCTCCTCCCATAACGTGAGATTAGATTATGTTTGTTTAACGAAAATATTCTACCATAAGTAGCCTATATATGGGTGATATTTTTGTAGGAAAAAATACGTAAAAATTTCGACAAATAGTTCATTTCACGAACAATTTTGCATAATTTATTTCTGATTTACCATTTTATCGTTGCACTTAACGAACAAGAATGGTATATTCTTTCTTGCGATTTTACGCACGTAGAGGTGATAGTTATGTCAAGAAAATGCCCAATTTCCGGAAAAGGCCCAATGAGCGGCAACAACCGTTCCCACTCTGTCTTAGCCACACGCCGTAGATGGAATGTCAATCTTCAAAAATATAAGATCAACATCAATGGTAAGATGGTTTCTGTTAGGATGAGTGCCCGCGCCTATCGTAGCTTAAACAAATCCGTCAAAGCTGCTCCAAAAGGCGAACAAGCTGCTTAAGTAGAGAAATAGAAATATAACGAGCCAAATGGCTCGTTTTTTCTTTTGCTTTTTACTAGTTACAAGTAGCCATGAAGAAGACGATTTCTGCCGCTAAGGAGACTTCCATTACGAAGAATAGAATCCATTCAGAAACAGCCATAGCAAAATATTTAGGTCTTTCCAAGTGGGAAGTGCCATCTTTTTCTGTGATAGGAACAAGTTTTGCATAATTAGAAAGCTTAGGATTAAGCAACGGAACAAATGAAGAAATCGCAAAAAGGATGCAAACACCAGCAAGTATCAATGGCATTGTCTCTCTATACCCACCAAGTCTATTGGCAATCGACATGAGTATGATTGCCGCTGACCCATTACTGATTGTCAAAAAACAACCAAATAAGACAAAAGAGACGATTCTCATCCTTTCTTGTTTAAAGGAAAGAACGGACAATAAAACAAGGAAAACTTCGGTGACTAAATGGAAACCGGCAAATAAGATGTAATATCCTCTACTGGTGATTGATTCGTCTATTTGAAGAGAAAAAGCCATAATGATGGAACTTAAAGAATCAAGAAAGATAATAATGTAAAAAAGTCCACGCTTTATCGTTCCATAATCGCCGCCAAAGGCCTCATAAATGAAATATTGGCGGAAATTGAATTGGCTCTCAGGCTCATTTTTGGCTTTGGTAAGAAGGCAAACCAAAATAAGTGTAAGAAAAACGGAAATGGACAGAAGGATATATAAAACTATTTGCATAAAAGATTTTGTAACCTCTCTTCCATATCATTATGACCGTATAAATAGGAACCCGCAACTAGTACTTCTGCACCATGTTCTAAGGCTTTCTTTCCTGTTTCGTAGTTGATTCCCCCATCAATTTCGATTAAAGGTTTTTCTTTTTTATCTTTTAATAAGTTTGCAATTTCATCTAATCTAGTTAAAGATTCTGGTATAAACTTTTGCCCACCTTTACCAGGCTCAACCGACATTAAGAGGATTAAATCTAACTCATCAATAAAGGGAAGAAGTTTCTCTACATCCGTCATTGGTTTTATGGAAAGGCCTGCATATATGCCAAAAGAATGGATTAAGCCTATCGTTTTATGAATTTCTTCAGGAGATTGGCAAGCTTCATAATGAAATGTTATTAAATCAGCGCCCGCTTGATAATAATCCTTTATATATTTATAAGGTTCTTCAATCATCAAATGAACATCATTGAGAATAGAATGTTCATGAGTTATTTTCTTTATTTCATCGAGACTAAAAGAAACATTAGGGACAAATTTCCCATCCATTACGTCAATATGAAGAAATTTCGCGCCAAAAGCCTCTGCTTTCTTAGATTCTGAGACCAAATTCAGGCGATCTGCAGCAAGTAAAGAGGGGGCAATGATTGGTTTTGATATTTCTTTTAAATTGAGTTTCATTATTTAAAGCCAAATAAACGTGCTATCCAAGAACGTTTTTCCTTAAAGTTTTTATCATCGTTATAGGCATTTTCAATTGCTTGATGCATTAAAAGAGCTGATGAATATCTTTCTTCCGGTCTTTTTCTACAAGCTGTTATAACGATTTTATCTAACGCTGGTGGGATTGAAGAGAGAACTTTTGAAGGTTCAGGGAATTTTGTTTTTATCTGTTTTAGAGCAATCTCCTCGGCTGTTGGAGCATCAAAAGGAATTGTTCCGGTTAAAAGTTCGTAAAATACAACGCCCATCGAATAGATATCCGAAGATACCGAAGGTTCTTTTCCCATCAAAACCTCAGGCGCACAATAATAAACCGTACCACTTACGGCATTTTTGTCGACTTTGATCTCATTTTTAAATTGAGCAATGCCAAAATCTGTGATTTTTATCGAACCATCAGCAAGATAGAAAAGATTGTCAGGTTTGATATCACAATGAATTATGTCGTGATTGTGAATATAAGACATACCAGAAGTAAGTTGTAGCATTACCTCACATGCCTCAGCTGGCGAAAGATTGTGTCCGGCCGCGACATTTAATTTGTCTCTTAATGTTCTTCCTTCAACATATTCGTTGGCCATATATGGACGGCCATCGATTATTCCTTGGCCTTCCCATTTAACGATATTAGGGTTATTCAAAGATGAGGCAATTCTGCATTCATGGTTAAAACGTTCGATGTTTTCTGGGTTTTGAATCATATCTTCGCGCATGACTTTAAGCGCGACAATATGTCTTAAGACAATATCAAAAGCCTCATAAACATCAGCCATCCCCCCATGGGCAATACGGCCAGTTATTCTATAGCGTTCATCGATTTTATCGCCGATTTCAATCATTAGTTATGCACTCCCAAAGAGCAACTCCTATATTATCTGATCCACCTTGATGGTTGGCTACCGAGATTAAAGAGATGACCTTTTGATCGCTTCTTTCATCCGTTAAGAGAATATTTGCAATCTCTTTCGCATCAAGATTGTTGTATAAGCCATCGGAGCAAAGAAGAATCGTTTCTCCGTTATATGGTTTTGTTTCTACTGTTAAAGACAAAGAATTATAAACGCCTAAAGCATTGGTTAAGATATGTCTGTCAGGATGAGATTTTGCTTCTTCTTCAGTAACTTTGCCAGTTTTCAAAAGATAATCAACATAAGTTTGATCGCGTGTTAATTGTTCTAAGGCGCCATCCTTAAGCATATATGCTCTAGAATCACCGATATTGGCAATCATTATGCGGTCTCCGCTAATAAGAGCGGCAACCATTGTTGAACCCATACCTAATTTATTTGCAGGTACGGCGTATGTTTTACGCATCTTATCGGCTGATACGTAGATTTTCTTATTGATACTTTTACAAACTCTCGTGATCCAATTTCTATCAAGGAAAGCGTGACGATGTTTCTTTTTCTTTTTAAAAGCCGCAGAAAGAAGATCAATGGCTGTTTTGCTAGCAACATCTCCCCTTTCAGTTCCGCCCATTCCATCACAGACGGCGAGAAAAACCTCGTTTTCCGAATTCATCAAAATGACGGCTTGGTCTTCGTTTATTTTTCTAACTCTTCCTATATCTGTTTTATAGGCATATGTTCCATGATGGTTTTTATCTTGATTCATTTTAGTTCGCCTTTCATTGCTTTGGCTCTAAGTTGGCCACACGCTGCATCTATTCCCGTTCCCCACTCTTTTCTTACGGTGCAGTTTACACCATGAGAGTTGAGGTAGACGGAGAAACGTTTTGTCGTTTCTTTTTCACTTCTTTCGAATGGTTTTTCTTTAACTGGATTCAAAGGGATCAAATTGACATAACAGAATACGCCTTGAAGGAGCTTAACAAGTTCTTTTGCACACTCCATCGTATCGTTGAGCCCTTTAATCATTATGTATTCGAAGGTAACCCTTCTTCCGCTTTTCTCGACATAATCCTTAACTGTTGGGATTAATTTCTCTAGTGGGTAAGCATTATTCACTTTCATTAAAGAAGAGCGAATTTCGTTATTTGGGGCATGTAAGGAAATAGCTAGATTGACTTGAATTCCTTCATTTGCGTATTTTTCGATTCCAGGGATTAATCCACATGTGGAAACGGTGATATGTCTTGCACCTATAGATAAGCCCTTTGCTTCATTCATGATATGGATGAAAGAGGAGACATTATCGTAATTATCAAATGGTTCTCCAGTACCCATAACAACTATATGGGTGACGTTTTCGCCAACCTCATAAAGTTTGTTATTCATGGCGATGACTTCACCTACCATCTCGGCTGCAGTGAGGTTTCTTTCTTTTTTCAAAAGCCCTGAAGCACAAAAAGCACAGCCCATTGCGCAACCGACTTGTGAAGAAACGCATATGGCGTTTCCATAGTCATAACGCATTAAAACAGTTTCTACTTTGGCTCCATCGCTCATCTCAAGAAGAAGTTTAATCGTGCCATCTTCCGCGACTTGTTCCGTGAATACCTTAGGAAGATCTAAGCAATAGTTCTCTTTTAAAGTCTCACGAAAATTCTTGGAAATATCTGTCATTTCGTCAAAGTCATAGACTTTTTTGACATAGATCCAGGTAAATAGTTGTGTTGCGCGAAATTTCTTTTCGCCAACAGAAAGCATTTCTTCTTCTAATGCTTTAAGGGTGTAGCCAAATAGATTCTTTTTCATTGTTATTTATTTTGTGGTGATAAGGATAGTTGTGATTGAACCACGTTTTCGTTTCCGAGTATTTTGCCAATTGGTGTTCCTTCTTTGGCAACGTTGCTGTCTTTATGCATAACGGCATAATAGAGGGAAGTTTCGTTAGCTTCATATGGGAAGGATTGTTTTTCAGTAACGAGTTGGAATTCTGGATGATTTGCTAAGAAATCAAGGATTGTTTGATGCCCTTCTTTCTTGGAAATCGTGTAGATCATATAAATTAATGTTCCGCCTTCTGCGACAAATTTAGAGCATTCGAGCAATGTTTCTTTTTCTTTGGCGAAAAGTTCGTCCATTCCGCTCTTTTTAAAATGGAGAAGGTAGTCAGGTTGCTCTCTAATTAAATCGAAATTTGAGGAATCTGGAGCAGCGATAACTAAGTCTTGTGGACGAGAAATTGAAACGAGTAAGGAGTCAAGACTTGAGGCAAAGAAATTGATGTTCTTCAATTGTTTTTGACGAATGAGTCTTGTGACATCTGGATAATTTTCCATTGATGGAACACCCATGTTGATGCCAATTGAAGATCCGTAATTTTCAACGATTTCTTTTAAAAGGGAGGAATCCAAATTTGCGTTATAAACAAATAATTCCTTTGGTTCTTCGATACGATATGTGTCGATTAATTCTTTTGTTGCAGGTTTTTCTCTGAAGATGACACCATCTTTTGTGAGAATGTTCTTACGTAAAGAGGATTTTCCAGCGTAAGTTAAGATATCTTCAACTGGGCTTTCCTTGAATTCGGGATTCTTTTCTAAAACCTCTTTTGTTGGAGTAAGAGAGGTTCTAACACGAACATAAGGAACGAATGGTCGATTGTTTTTCTTCAAAATCTTGTATGTCGTGCCATATCCGAAATGCTCAAATATCTTCAAAACCCATTCAGGGGTATTGAAACGTAAGGAGAGATATTTATTGGTTTGCTTGGAGATTTTTTCAGGGATGAATGGGCCTTCAGTATCCGCTTTGTCTAAAAGAGGCTGTATGGAGGTTAATGTTTCTTCGGAAATCTTCTCTTTAAGAATGCTAAGCATATTTTCCTTGCTGATGTGCTTATAGAAATATAGGTCAGCTAAAGCAAGAGAAATCGTGCGTTTTTCTGCTCCACTTAAGCCTTTGTAATCAGAAAGCAAATACTCAAAAAGGATGTGGTGACGAAGTTCGCAGCCAACAATTCCAGCGACTGTTACTCGCATAGGGCGAATTGAAGGATCGGCTTGGAAAACCTTTCTTAACGCTTCGTTAAATTGAATATCGTTAACAATAATGTCTTCTAATATTTTTTCGGATAAATCGAATTCTTGCATATTTCACCTCTTATTTCATTTTCTTATCAAGCTCATCAAGTTCCTCTTGATGGCCTTCAAAAGCATCGCCTAAATATAATTCGTCTGGATTGTTGTAATCTAAATCAGCCCTATCTCTTGGGTCTGCTTCTTCATCTTCATCGTGATGATGATGGCAACAATCATCATGGCATTCCTCTTCTTCATCGAGAGAGTCATCGTCTTCGTTTGAAATGTTATCTTCCGTTAAATAGCGTGGATAGTCATCGTTGATATAAGAATATGTTCTTCCTTCCTCGATATATTCAAAACTAACTTCGACGTTTATTGAAAAGTCTTTTAATGTTTCTAACAGATAATGAGCCAATTTGTCTTCAAAAGGCTTGTATTTGCTAGGGATTTTCACGAAAACCAACGTATTCCAAGAAGTTTGTTCAACTCCATTATGGAAGAGCAAGGAATCGCAAGGCGAATAAAAATTAATCTCATCTAAATTTGTTTCTAAAAGATTGGCGATATCCGCTGAACAATCTTTAGAATAATGACCAACGACATATTGGTCTAAACCAAGAACTTGAATAGTTATCATCAATGTATATTTTCCTTCTAAAAAAGTATAGCATATCTTCCTTATAAGGAAGAACACCTTTCAAAGGAAAATCAATAATCTAGTGGATCAACATTTACCTTGATTTCGATTCCTGAAAGGCCATTGTAACGTTTTACAAGCTGTTTCAAGGAGGATACAACTTCATCTCTTTTTTTGAATTTCAAAAGAAGGACACGTTTATATTTTCCATTGTTCAATGAGTAATAAGGTACGATAGGACCTACTATTTCTAGAGATTCTATGCCTAAAGATGACATCTCTTTTTTAAAGTCGTATGATGCACCGATTGTCTTATCTTCGCTAGCGCTATTGAATTCTAAAAGAATCAAATTGAAATAAGGCGGGTATTTGGTTATTTTTCTTTGTTTCATTTCTTGTATGAAAAACTTTTCATAATCTTGGGATGCACCAAGCCTTATTGCGTAGTGATTTGGATTATAGGTTTGGATCATGGCCTCACCAACTTTTTCTGAACGGCCACTTCTCCCAACCGCTTGAGCAATCAATTGGAACGTTCTTTCAGCTGCTCTATAGGTCGGTAAAGATAAGCCAATATCGGCTAAAACTACCGCACTTAGAGTAACGAGAGGAAAATCATGCCCTTTAGCAATCATCTGTGTACCAACCAAAATATCGTATTTTCCATCATGAAAATCTTTTAAGATTTTTTCAACGTTTTTTGAAACTTTTCCAACATCGGAATCCATTCTGGCGATTCTTACTCCAGGATAAAGGTCTTCAAGCTCCTTTACGATACGTTCAGTTCCATAGCCAACTCTTCTTAGTTTGGTATTACCACATTCAGGACAAGACTTTGGAAAAAGAGAGACATAACCACAGTGATGGCACTTTAACATCTCATCTTCATAATGGTAGGTAAGATTGCCTCCACAATTTGGGCAAGTGAAGATATAACCGCATTTTGGACAATTAACTCCCGTCCAATAACCACGACGGTTTATTAGCAAAAGAACTTGTTCATGAAGGGAAAGTTTCTCTTGAATTGCTTTCCTTAAAGGAAGGGAGAGTTTCTCGCTCTTTTTATCAAAATTACTTCTGTCTGTTAAATCGATGATTGTTGTTTTAGGCAAAGCTTTTTTGTTTACTCTTTCCTTCATTTCCGTATAGTCATAGACTCCACGGAAGGCTCTTGCTTTGGTTTCCAAAGACGGAGTTGCAGAGCCCAAAACAACTTTGCAGTCTTCATTTTCCCCACGCATTATGGCCACTTCTCTAGCGTGATAAAATGGCGTGTTGTCTTGTTTATAGGATTCAACATGTTCTTCATCGAGAATAATTAAACCAATGTTTTTTAACGGAGCAAAAACCGCGCTTCTTGCTCCGACAACAATCTTTGCCTCTCCTCTTGCTATCCTGCGATATTCATCATATCTTTCGGCAGGAGTTAATTCCGAATGCAAAATAGCAATCTTATTGCCAAATCTACGGGAAAAATACTCCACCATTCTTGGGGTGAGGTTTATTTCAGGAACGAGCATTAAAACGGTTTTTCCTTCGGAGAAAATCTTTTCGGAAAGTCGAAGATAGACTTCAGTTTTTCCTGATCCAGTAACTCCTTGAAGAAGGATTATTTTCTTATCTGAAGAAAGGATTTCGTCATAAGCCTTCTTTTGATTTTGGCTCATTTCATGAACTTCTTCTCTTTCTGATAAAGCAATCTTGTAACGTTCCTTTTCTTTAAGAACTATCTTTATTTTTCCTTTTTCAATAAGCTTTTCTACAATTGAGGGGCTTCCAGCTTCTTTTTTGAGAATTGGCGAGTTTTTGCCTATCAATCGAAGGATTTCGATTTGTTTATCCGTTAATCCTTCCTCTTCTTTATTGATTATCTCAAGATATTTTTCGTAAGCGATTTTTGGTCCTCTTAAAGATGACATCTTCGGAGAAAGAGATAAAGGCAACATCGCTTGGATAACGGAAATTAGCGGAGAAAAGTAGTAATCAGCAACTTTTTTCGCAAGTTCTAACATCGTTTCATCGATAAGAGGTTCTTCATCAATGACGTCTTCTTCGAATATTTCCTTTAAGGAATAACCGTTTATTTTGGCTAGTTCTTCTTCATTTTTATCACTTTCTGTCGAAGAAAGAATAAAGCCCATAACGATATGACCGTTAAAATTTATCTTCACACGAAAACGTGGGCCGATATCTTTCTTTCCTTTATATATATAAGAAAAAGTTCGATCTAGTGATCTTGCACCATATTCTGTTAATACTTCTAATATCTTCACAAATTAATTATATATTAACGGTTATTGGAGAGATGCCTCTCTTTTGATTATTGCAGCAATTTCTTTTGCACATCTATCTAAATCGTCATTAATGACGCTATATTTGTAATCTTTCTTAAGCTCGATTTCTCTTCCCGCTTGCTCAAGACGTTTTTGGATTGTTTCTTCAGTTTCCGTACTTCTTCCACGGATTCTTTTTTCGAGTTCTGCAAGGGATGGAGGTAAGATAAAGATTGAAACAACATTATCTTTTCCAACTGATTTCATTACTTGCTCAGCGCCATTGACATCAATTTCCAAAAGAACGTTATAGCCAAGATTACGCATCTCCTCTACTTTCTCTTTTGGCGTGCCATAGTAATTATTAACGTATTGGTTATGTTCTAAAAGACCGCCTGCGTTAAGGGTTTCTAAGAACTGCTCTTTGCTAACAAAGAAATACTCTCTCCCATCTCTTTCACCAGGTCTTATGCCTCTAGTTGTCATTGAAACGGAAAACCAAAGATTCAGGTCGTTCTCTTTGATTATTCTTCCACGTATTGCCCCTTTTCCTACACCTGATGGGCCAGAAATAATAATAAGTAAACCTTTATTCATGTACTAGAATTTAACATTTTATTCTAAAATTCGCAATAATGGCTTTCTTTTAGGTATAATCTTGCCGATGAACGGCAAGGCTTTAACTAATAACGAAATAAAAGAATATGTTCAAATTCTTGATAAAGAATTGAAGGAAAAATATCTTTCTTCACCTATCCTTTATAGCAAAGACACGTTTATTTTTCATATATCAGGCAAAGGCTATCATTCTTTTAATGTTAGTTTGGATGGAAGTTTTCCTAGAGTATATCTTTCTTATGAAGCCCTAGAAGGTTCGTCATTAGAAGACAAGTTTGTTGCAACTCTTAAGAAAGAAATCAGCAACGCTTACATAAAAACTGTAAGCCAGTATAAGAACGATAGAGTCATAAGGATTGATTTATTGGCAGTTAATTCCGTTTTCAAGGAAGAAGAAAAACATCTATATATCGAACTTATCCCCCATCATCCGAATTTAGTCTTAACAGATGAAAACGATTTGATGATATGCGCATTTAAAACTTCTAGCATAGATAATAAACGTCCAATTATGAGGGGGCTTTCTTATTTACCTTTGGAAAATTCTTTCGATAAGATCGATGAAACACGCTTTTCTTTTGAGGATTTCCAACAAGATTGCAAAAAAGAAGAAATCAATTTGGCAAACAAACGCAAAAAAGAACGTTTTGGATATGCTTTCACCTATTTCAAAAACAGAGAAAAGCTTTTGAAAAGGAAAGTTTCGTATCTCGAAAAGGACATCGAAGAAGCCAAAAAACACCTAGATGACAATCTCAAGGGAGACGCAATCTACATTTGTTATTCATCAATAAACAATCGCCAAGGTTCTTTTGAATATGAAGGATTAAAGGTGGATTTGGATCCATCAAGATCTCTTTCTAATAATGCTGAAAGATATTACAAAAGAGCAAAGAAAGCTAAAGAAAGCATCGAACAATGTAACTTATTCCTCGCTAAAACAAAGAAGGAGCTAGAAGATACGGAAGCGGCGATTGATCAGATGATGGTTGCAAATGAAGCGGCTCTAGAAACAATGGCCAAAGATTTTAAGATTCCTTCGAATTCATCTAAGGGAACAAAGGATAAAAACGAATGCGTCTTCTCTTCTGCAACCATCCCTTATTACGTCGAATACAACGGAACAAAGTTTCTTTTTGGCAAAAACGCCAAGCAAAACGCTTTCCTCTCATTTATGTATGCAACATCAAAAGAACATTATTGGTTTCATATCGCCAAAATGAGCGGATCTCACGTAATAATCAAGAAAGACGATCCAAGCGATGAAGAAATACGTATTGCTGCAGAAATATGCCTTATAAATTCTTCGCAAAAGGACGGAGATGTCATTTTTACCAAACATAAGAATATAAAAAGAGGACATTTTTTAGGCGAAGCGGTTCTTAAAGAATACGAAACAATCCATTTAAAAGACGTTTCTTCTTCAACAGAAGAACTTTTGAAAACAGCGAAAAGAATTTCGTTACGTTGACCTCTATTAGAAAAAGCCTGTGATAAAATTAAATTTATGAAGAAAAGTTTTCTTGTCTTATTCCTTCCGTTGTTACTCGTTTCTTGCCAAAAGAGTAACGATCAAAACACGCCTGACGAAACAAAGGATTTTCAATTGATCCGTAATGGGGATTTATTATCATATGAGTTCAATGATGAGGCCACTTATGAAAATCTAGGAAATGGGTTAAACGAAAAGAATTTGGATTTTTCTTTAGGCGAAGGGGTTACTTTTATCTATACATCACAAAATTGCCATGCCTGCCAGGCTTTTAAGGATACATTCGTCTCTTTTATCAAGGAAACGAATTTAGACATTTATGTCTTGAATTCAACCACCACTTTTTCTAACTACATGTATTCTCATTTTGGAGAAGAAAACATAGAAAAAGATGACGAACATCCTTTCTTGAAAAATACGCCATCATGGTATTACGCTTCAGAAAAAGGAAAGGTCAAGATTGCTAATTGGGGGGCAGAAACCTCCAAAGCCCTTAAAAGGAATTTCTTTTCTAAAGCCTCTATTTCCTATATCTATAAATTCTCCTCTATAGAAAAATTAGAAAAAGGATTGGGAAATAACGGGGATTCTTTGATTTATTACCTAGATTATGAGAATAACGATTCTGTTTCGTTTTATAAAGATAGTTTGTTTCCGCTTGCAAAAAAGTCTTTGAAAAAGACATTTGTTATCGATTCATTAAGACTTACCAACGAAGAAAAAATAACTGCTAGATCCTATTTCGGCGAATATAATCTCATCCAATCGAATAAAAAAGAGAGAGCGAGCAATTCTTCCTCATCTCTCTCTTTAATCAAATCTTATTATGCTTAATTTTTCTTTGCTCTGATAAAGGAGTCAAAAGCTAAGCCATCTTCGATTGTTTTAAATTTGGCATAGAAATAATCATCACCCATCGCATCAGCCATATGTTTTGGATATACGCCATGAGCGCATAAAACTGAGCCATATTTGTTAAATATCTCTTCTTGAGAATGGAGATAATCTAATTCATCACGACGAGATACAGAGAAGGCGTAGAATTTTTCTTTGCTCATATCCTGATTATTCTTATCGTAGGCAATAACATCCGCGTATATTTCATAACAGGATACGGAGTTAGCAAAGTTAATTAAGTCTGGAGTATAACCACCTGCTGGACGCATATTGCACTCAAGAGCAACAAATTCGCCTTTTTTCGCAAATCCAGGTTTATCTTCTTTCAAAACAAAAAACTCAATGTGGAAGAATCTTTTCTTAATTCCAAAGGATTTAACGGTTTTAACGCCAGCTTGATAGAAAGCGTCACGATCTACATCGACAAAAGGTAAAGAGAATGGCGAAGTATAGTAATATTCATCCATTGCTTCATTAACTATATCGGCAACAGGTGTTGGGAAATGATCGCAGGTTGCAAAGACGACGTCAGAATTTGAATCACAGATTCCATCGAAAGAAATGATGCTTCCATCGATATATTCTTCAACGATGAATGTCTCCGAAAGAGTTTCGCTTAAGAATTTTCTTAGCTGTTCTTCATTCTTTATCGAATGACTTTCAGCCGCACCAACACCAACGTTTGGCTTAGCAAAAAGAGGCCAGCCAACTTCTTTAGAAAACTCTAAAGCCTTATTTAAATCTTCTGGGCCATCAACGAGGATATAACGCATGGTTTTAACGCCAGCTTTTTGGAAATACTCCTTCATTGCCGACTTGGCTTTGATTTTTTCCATCTCTTCGGGGAAGAAACCGGTACGGATATCAAGTTCTTTTCTTAATCTAGCATCTTGATATAGCCACCACTCATTATCTGATTCCAAATAGTCGATTTTGCCATATTTTCTTTCAAAATAACGGCACGCTTTTAGCATTTCATCGAAATTTCCAAGGTTTGGCAAAAAATAATATTCTGTAAGAGCCGCTCTTAAACGTGGAGAGGTTTCGTTATATGGCGTATCACCGATTCCAAGGACATTTATGCCTCTTCTTTTTAAAGATTCAACCCACTTAAAATAACGAACTGGGTAATTCGGTGAAACGAAAATAAAATTCATAGCTACTCCTTGAAAGACTTCTTAAGTTTGATTTCGGCGTTCTTAATGTCTTTATCGCTATCTTTTATAGCAGTAAAAGGTGGATGTTTCAAGAGTTCTTTTGCACTCGCTTCATCTGATGCTTGCATGGCTTTTTCGGTTAAAACGATTGTTTTTTCTTTCTTCACTTCAAGGGCGCCAAAGGAAATAGCGAAAAATCTCTCTTCCTTATTTAGCATTATGACTTTCAAAACGCCTTTATCTGCAAGAGGAGCAATTAGGGTCGTATATCCAGGCATAATGCCAAGCACGCCCTTCTTTGAAGGAACAGAGACATATGAGACTTCCCCTTCAAAAGCAATGCCAGATGGTGTTAAAAGATTAAGCAAAAGGGATGCCATTATTTCTTTGACTCCATTTCTTTGGCTTTTTCAACAACGTCTTCGATGCTTCCGCAATAAAGGAAGGCGTTTTCTGGATAAGAATCGTATTTGCCAGAAAGTATTTCTTTAAATGAGCGAATCGTTTCTTTAACTGGAACGTAAACGCCAGGGAAACCGTTAAAAGCTTCAGCAACGTGAAGAGGTTGAGAAAGGAAGTTACGAATTCTTCTAGCCCTTGCAACCGTAGCCTTATCTTCATCAGAAAGTTCATCAACACCTAAAATAGCGATGATATCTTGTAATTCCTTATATCTTTGAAGAATCTTTTGAACGGATCTAGCAACTTCGTAATGTTCTTCTCCCAAGATTCCTGGATCAAGAATATTTGAAGCGGATTCAAGAGGATCGACAGCAGGGAAAATACCTAATGCAGCCGTATTTCTATCAAGAATTGTTTTTGCGTCTAAGTGAGAGAAAGTTGTTGCTGGGGCAGGATCTGTAAGGTCATCGGCAGGAACATAAACCGCTTGAACGGAAGTAATTGAACCTGACTTTGTTGAGGTAATTCTTTCTTGAAGCTGACCCATTTCGTTAGCAAGGGTTGGCTGATATCCAACCGCGGAAGGCATACGTCCTAAAAGAGCGGAAACCTCACTACCAGCTTGGGTGAAACGGAAAATATTATCAATGAATAACAAAACATCTTGGTGTTTTTCATCACGGAAATATTCAGCCATCGTTAAGCCAGTTAAGGCAACACGCATACGGGCTCCCGGTGGTTCGTTCATTTGGCCGAAGCAAAGAGCGGTGTTTTTCAAAACTCCACTTTCCTTCATTTCAAAATACAAGTCGTTGCCTTCACGGGAACGTTCGCCAACGCCAGCGAATACGGAGATTCCGTTATGTTCGGAGGCAATGTTAAAGATTAATTCTTGGATTAAAACTGTTTTTCCAACGCCAGCACCACCGAATAAGCCGATTTTGCCACCACGGACATAAGGGCAAAGCAAGTCGATGACTTTGATGCCTGTTTCTAACATTTCCGTAGAGACGTTTTGTTCGGCAAAGCTAGGAGCGTCACGGTGGATAGGATTATGCTTGACGTTAGAGAAATCTCCACCAAGTCCATCGATTGGATCGCCAAGGACGTTAAACATTCTACCAAGCGTTTCTTCACCAACAGGAACAGAAATAGGAGCTTTTGTATCGATTACCCTCATTCCTCTAGAGACTCCTTCTGTAGCGCCCATAGCAACGCAACGCACTTTATCATCGCCAATATGTTGCATAACCTCTACAGTTAAGGTTTCCTTTTCCGAAAGAACGACCTTTAACGCCGTTAACAAATTAGGAAGATGCTTATCATCGAATCGGACGTCGATAACTGGTCCAACAGCTTCAACGACCTTGCCGTCAAATAATTCTTCATTTTTCTTCTTCTCAGTCATATTCTTTCTCCTTCTATTCACTAGCATTCGCTCCACCCGCTACCTCGGTGATTTGTTGGGTGATGGCATTTTGTCTTGCTTTGTTATATTCAATTGTTAATTTATCAAGCAATTCGTCCGCGTTATCATTGGCGTTATCCATTGCCGTTCTTCTTGATGCTTGCTCGGATAAATAAGAATCAAGAATGATTTCATGAATTAGACCACTTAAGTAAGACGGCAAGAGCTCATGTAACATTGTTCGTGGGTTTTCATCGAATAACGGAGGGGCAAACTCATCGTCTGTCCATTTAACTTTAGGAACTTGAACTGGCAATATTTGGAAAAGAGTTGGAACGAAGGTTATGGAATTCACATAACGAGTGTATATAACTCTAATTGCCTTATATTTCTTGTTGTTGAAATCTTCTTTTAATGATAAAGCCAAAAGGTGGATTTGATCAAAATCCGAATCTAAATTCAAAGACGAAAAATCTGTAATAACATTGTTCTTATATTTAGGATCCGACGAGAAATGGCTTAACGCTTTATTACCGATTGGTGCGATTAAATCATTTTCTTTTAGATTGGCTTCGGCAAATTTAAAGACGTTGTTATTATATGAGCCGCAAAGACCCATATTTGAGGAAATAACCAAATAAAGAATTGGTAAATCTCCTTCATTCATTTTGCCATAATGTGAAACTTCGCCTTTATCATAGGCAAAAACTTGGCTGATTAAAGAAAGGAACTCTTGAGAATAAGCGTATCCCTTATCGTGAAGAGAAGAAAAACGCTTAGTTTTAACCGTTGCCACAAGTTCCATGGCTTTGGTTATCTTTTCCGTTCCTTTGATGGAATTTATTCTTCTTTTTGTTTTTGCCAATGATGCCATAAAGACTAATTTTTCCTATTCTTTTTAAAGGTTTCGATAGCTTTTTTCAAAGCTTCCATATTTGAATCACTAAAAGCCTTTTCTTTTTCTAATGCTTCGACGATTTCTGGATAAGAACCCCTTACAAAACGAAGTAATTCCGATAAGAAAGAAGATACTTCTTCGAGAGGTAAATCGTCTAAATAGCCGCGATTTACAGCGAATAATTGGATAATTTCATCTATCATATCCATAGGTGCCCAGTTACGTTGCTTTAAGGCTTCCATAACAACTGCGCCATGAGTTAAGATGCGTTTTGTTTCGTTATCAAGGTCAGACCCGAATTGAGCAAATGATAAATTTTCTCTATAGTTGGCAAGCTCAATTTTTAATGATTTCGATACTTGTTTCATTGCTTTAATTTGAGCGGATGAACCTACACGGGAAACGGATAAGCCAGAATCGACAGCAGGTCTTTGTCCAGCGTTAAAATAATCGCTAATCAAGAATATCTGACCATCTGTGATAGAAATAACGTTTGTTGGAATGTACGCCGAAATATCACCCGCTTGAGTTTCAATGATTGGCAAGGCTGTGATTGAACCACCGCCATATTGAGGGGCTAATTTACAAGCTCTTTCTAATAATCTTGAGTGCAAATAGAAAATGTCGCCTGGATAAGCTTCACGTCCTGGAGCTCTTCTTAAAAGCAAAGAAAGAGTTCTATAAGCAACAGCGTGCTTGGATAAATCATCAAAAACGATAAGTACGTCTTTGCCTTCTTCCATCCACTCTTCTGCCATAGCCATGCCAGAGAATGGGGCAATATATTGTTGAGGGGCTGCTTGTGAAGCGGAGGCGTTCACGACAGTTACATAATCAAAACAGCCTTTTTCTTTTAAACGGGAAACAATATTTGCGACCGTGGAGTTCTTTTGTCCTATTGCAACATAAACGCAATTAACGTTTTTACCTTTTTGATTGATTATCGTATCAATTGCAATCGAGGTTTTACCAGTTTGACGGTCTCCGATGATTAATTCACGTTGTCCTCTTCCAATAGGAATCATTGAATCAATGGCTTTAATGCCTGTTGCTAAAGGCGTGTCAACCGATTTTCTTGTCATGACGCCTGGAGCAATTCTTTCAATTGGACGTGTTTTTGTATATTCAATAGGTCCGGCCTCATCAAGAGGAACGCCTAAAGGCGAAACGACTCTTCCTAAAAGGCCATCGCCAACAGGAACTTCGACAACTTTCTTTGTTCTTTTGACTGTGTCCCCTTCTTTTAAGGAACGATCGCTACCTAAAAGAACGGCGCCAACATCATCTGAATTAAGGTTCATGACCATACCATATACGTCATTAGGGAAAAGCAATAATTCGCCTAACATCGCATCTTTTAGGCCGTAAACTGAAGCAATGCCATCGCCAACGGAAATAACCGTTCCAACGTCATCGCTTTCTATTTGCCCAGCAAAAGATTTTATTTGCTCTTTTATTAATGCAGAAATTTGATTTGTATCCAATTTCATATTGCTTCTCCTTTCAGCAACTTTTTGCGGAGAGAATCAACCTTATTCAGTATCGATCCGTCATAGATCTTATCATCGAGAACAATCTTTACCCCGCCAATTAAGTTATGGTCAATTTTGTTTACTAAATAAACTTTTGAAGATAATCTTTCTCCTAAAGTTTTTTCTATTTCTTTAACTTCTTCCTTCGTCAGAGGGAGAGTCGAATAAATCAGTCCTTCTTTTATTCCTAGATAATCGTTACAAAGAGAATAAAAACAAGACGATATTTCATGGATTGATGAGATTAGATGTTTGGAAACTAACAATTTCAAGAATGGGAGAATGGATTTACATTCAAGTTCTTTGAAAGAAGTATCCAAAATGGAATAGATGTCTTCGTGCGAAATTTGATATGAGGAAAAGCACTCTAAAGTTTTAGGATCTTTAGTTAGTATTTCCTCCACCTCTTTCATCTCTTCGAGATATTTTTTGACGTTATCTTCTTCTTTGGCTAAGAGGAACAGAGCGTTTGCATAGTTCACGAAAACTTCATCTTTCATAATCTCTATCCTTTCTTTTCTAAATTAGAAGTAAAATCATCAACAAGTTTCTTATTATCTTTTTCGTTGATTTCACGTCCAAGAATTTCTTTCGAGGCGTCGAGCGCGACGTTAACAATTTCTTCACGTATCTCAGCACGAGCTTTTTGTTTCTCAGCCTCGATATTTTGAAGGGCTTTTTCTTGGGTTGCTGCAGCTTCTTTCTTTGCTTCAGAAACAATATTATTTGCTTCTTTTTGGGCGTTTTCCTCAGCTTTTTTAACAATTTCTTGAGCTTCTTTCTCAGCAGAAGAAATTATTTCATCGGATTTGCTCACCTTTTCTTCATAGAAAGCTTTCGCGGTCTCTGCGGCATTGATATTTCCTTCAATATAATCTCTTCTTTTTTCGACATATTTCTTTACAGGTTTATATGCGACAAAGAAAAGTACGATGAAAAGAACCACCAACGCCAGAAGATTGATCAATAACGACCAGAAATTTCCGAAAATCTTGCTTAAAAAGTCTTCCGGTGTAAAAGGGGCGGACGAGACAGCATCTTCCAATATTAATAGCAAAATGTTATTCATCCTAAAATTCACCTTATAAAACGAAAATAATTAAGATTGCGACGATCAAACTGTAAATAGCTGTTGATTCGTCAAGAGCGACGGCAACGATCATGTTGCTTCTTAATTTGTCAGCCATTTCTGGATTTCTAACCATGCCATCGATTGTGTGGCAGGCAATCCAGCTTTCACCAATAGCTGAAATCATGCCGAATGCGACGCAAATAGCGGCGGCAATAGCTTTAAGACCTACATCTGTCATATTTTTACCTCCTATAAGTCTTTAACGGTTTCTTTATTTTGTCCAAGAACGAGTAAATCAGTCGGAACAGGACGGAAAGCCAAATAAATGTTGTTTTCGTCCTGAGGCTTCTCTTGCGCTATCCAAAGCGCGGTTAAGGAAGCAAATACCAGAGTCTGAATAAACCCGGAGAACAAACTAAAATAAATATTCAACACGCCCATTGGAATTGGAGAAAGCAATGTTCCAGTCCAATAAGGGAATGAATTCCACCAACTATACCAACTGCCAGTGACGCTTTGAATTTGTAAACTAACGCCAAGAGCAGAGAAAATAGTGGCAGATAAGCTAGAGAGTGCCCATTGAACCAAAGTAATAAGAACGGTTCCGGCAAGGGCATTACCAAACATACGCATGGTCGTAGAAATGATTGGAGACCACATTGTAATCAAGTTGATTGGTAAAAAGATCGGTATTGGATCAATGTATCGTTTCAAATAAGCCCAATGTTGGTACTTTATGGCAATTATATGAATCCAAAGGAACATGATGATTGAAAGACACAACGGTCCTGGAAGCCAATCCATAACGCTTGGGAAGCCAAGAAGAGAAACATTGAAAGCTAAGAAAAGATAGGCAAATAGTGTAAAGAAATATCCGGTCCAGATAGACGAAGAGTTGCCCATGTTACCAATGGTGAAATTAGCGACATAGTCATAATACGCGTCAGCCCAGAAAAGAATTCCTCTCGGAGCGTGCTTATAAGCGCCGGTTTTTACTGCTCTTTTCGCTTTAACGCCAATAACAATTCCGAGAATTATTAAAACAACGATTAAAAACAAGGAAGAAATGAGGGGCGCGTTGATATGCTCCCAATCAAAAACAAGCATGTCTTTTAAGCGTTCTTGAAGATTCATTTCTTTCCTCCAGAGCTAAAGCCATTCTTGTTTGTTAGGAAATGGACGATTAAAACCACTGCCGACATTGGAACAATTGAAGCGACAATCGTCCAAAAAGAGAAAGCGTCAAATCCACCGATCCATTCAGGTTTGAAAGTGCAAACTCCACCAAGTGCTAAGGCCAAAATATAGAGCAATGGCCTAAGGAAGCTGGATAAGATCACTAAACCTGTGTTTTTATTTGAAGGGTCTTTTGTTAAATAATTCGATACTTTCAATAGGGTAAAATAAGCAAAAAGCTCAACGCATGAACCAAGTAACCATCCATTAGGATATTGATAGCCTTTATCAAGCCCAAAGAAGTAAAAAGGCATTAAAGCAAGATATACCACTCCAGCCAAAACTGAGAGCCAGAAGAATACTTTTTTATCGGTGTCTAATTTCGTGTAAAAGCTCATCATAACTGCAACCTTAAAAATTGTATCATTTCTGAAATTTTTTGTAAGTTTTTTTCCTTGTTTTTTAACAACTATTTTACATAAGTTAGAAATTCATTACTTTTGCGCATAAATCATCGTTATTTTTTACGTGAAAATTCCTATGAAAGCGCTTGCATAATATATTTAATTTATATATTATATCTAGCAATGCAATTTGCCTTTTTGAAGAAAAAAGTATAATTTTAATCTAAATTGAAAGGAGCACTTAGATATGCAGAAATTTAAAGTGAAAATTGGTGACGAAATTAAAGAGTTTGACAAAAAAGTTGCAGTCCTTGATTTACTAAGCGAAGAGCAGAAAGAAAATAAGAACGTTATCTGCGCAAAAGTTAATAATAGAATCAGAGAATTAAATTACGAGATATATTATGATGCCGAGGTCGAATTTTTAGATTTAAAGTCCAGACAAGCGATGAAGATGTACGAAGCATCTCTTCGTTACCTTTTATCGATGGCTTTTGCTAGAGCCTATCCAGATTTAAAGATTAGACTCTCCTACAATATTTCACGTTGTATCTCCATTCATCTTTTAGATACAAATGTTCGCGCCAATAACGCGATGTTTAATAAGGTCAATGAGGAACTTAATAACCTAATAAAGGTAGACTATCCATTAAAGCGTATCGTGGTTGCTAATTCCGAAGCAGAAAAGATATACACAGAACGCGGCTTCGACGATAAGAAGGCTATTTTAAAATATCGTCCAGAGAAAACTGTCCATTTCTATGAATGTGATGGGTATCTTGACTACATGTATTCCCATTTAGTCCCATCGACTGGATATATCCGTTTATATAAATTAAGACAATACGGTTCAGGATTCTTAGTTCAATATCCACGTTCAGAATGTAATGGAGAAATTCCAGAATTCGAAGATGCGCCAACCTATAGAAAGACCTTAAAAGAATCTCACGACTGGGCAAAAGTCGTTGGAATTTCAACGGTTGCTGGAATCAACGAAGAATTGAAAACAGCTGGCTCAGCTGAATTAATCAACGTTTGTGAAGATAGACATAATAGGCAACTTGTTGAACTTGGGCAAATCATCGAAGATAACATTAAAGACGTTAGAGTCATTTGTGTTGCAGGCCCTTCATCAAGTGGCAAAACGACATTTGCAAATAGATTAAGAATTGAGCTTTTATCGAGAGGAATTAAGCCAATCCGTATCTCAACAGATGATTATTATATGCCTAGAAATAACACTCCTCTCGGAGAAGATGGCGAACCAGACTACGAAACGATTGAAGCAATCGATATCAACTATTTCAACGAAAATTTGCTTAGTTTGATTAGCGGAGAAGAGACCGAACTTCCTAAGTTTGATTTCAAGGTCGGGCATCGTGTTCCAGGGAGGAAATTGGCTCTCGAAAAAGATCAGCCAATCATCATTGAAGGTATCCACGCCCTTAATGATCGCTTGACCTATCAAATTCCAAAGAGCCAAAAGTTCAAGATTTTCATTTCCCCTCAAGCTCAAATCAACCTTGATGATCATAACCCTTTATCACTGACCGATTTACGTTTGCTTAGACGCTTAGTGCGTGATAAGAAATTCCGTAACTCCCCTACTGAGGAAACTTTCTCTATGTGGGCTAAGGTTCGTGCTGGAGAATTCAAATGGATTTATCCATATCAAGAAGGATGCGATTATGTATTTAACAGCTTCCTTCCATACGAGCTTGCAATCATGAAGAAATACGCCTTACCACTTCTTCAAGCCTTACCAAACGATTCCCCATACCATTCTGATGCGCATAGGCTTATCGGAATGCTTAAATTCTTTATCGATACGCCAGATGAGTGGGTTCCATCCAATTCCTTAATGAGAGAATTTATTGGCGGATCATGCTACGCTGATGTATAAAAATATTTGTCATTAGTGATGCCTAGCAACTGCTAGGCATTTTCTTTTTTTAAGAAATGTTAATCGGTCTTTTATTTAGTTTTTTTCGATATTTTAAACAGATATTTTAAGCAAATATTAATTTGTATGTTGTATTTAACTAATTGCCGATGTATGATGAAATCACCTAGAGGAATCTAGAGGAGGAACAAAAATGATCAGCATATTTATGCTTCCTTTCATGTGCCTTTCGTTGACACAAGAGGGAGCTAAGGCAAAGGGGATGCCTTTCTCGGTTAACGAGATAACATCCGCTGTGAACTTCAACTCAAGCAAGGACGAAAGAGGGATAAATCTTGCTTCACAAACTAGTGTCCACAACGAGGGGTCGCTTTCTCATGATACATTTGGCAGTGCAGAAAATGCAGGAACAATTGGCGTATCCGACTACGATTTGGAAATCAGAGGCAAAACATCTAAATATAATAAAAGAGATGTATATTCAATCTCTGTAGCAGATCGCACTAGAGCGCATTTTAAATTCTCTATGTTTGGAGCCCACATGAATGGAGAAGTTCGTGATGAAAGAGGCAATAAATTATTTGAATTCACAGATGATGACGAGAAATACGGTCCCACTGTGCTATTTAAGAAAGGTATATATTTCATCGCCATAACGACAACGGACGATTACGATACAGATTACATCATATCTATGTGGTCAATGACAGCTCAATCAAGCGAAACGATTACAATTGATGCCGACATGATGAGCAAATATAAAGCGTTAGTTTGGGAATCCGATTATGTACCTGGAGGTTTTGACCCGATAGATGGAACCATCGTTAAAACGGCTATAAAACCAGGAAGAAGAACTGCATGGAGATACACTGGTGGCTTTTATTCGTGCAAAACCGATGAAGAATTCCTTGGAAGATCAATATACGTCTGGTCGAAAGATGTCTTTGAACTTTTGAAAAAAGATGTCGAAAATTACGAAGCGGCCGCTAAAGAGGCTTTGGCTAAAGCAAAGCCGTTTCAAACCGTATCAACTGTTATAAATTACGTCTCTACCATAACTGGTGAGGCGTCATATGTTTGCCAGTTTGTTCCTGGCATTGTATCAAAAACAGCTAGCACAATTCTTGGAACAGTGAGTTTCATTTTGCCATTTTTTTCGATGGTTGTTGGAAATGGAACAAATATAAGCTACGATCTCATCAAATTCCAATGTGCGCGCATCAAAGGTTCAATCGACGCCGCGGTAGATGGAACCGTCATTTCTATTAAAGAAAACGCGACAATCAAGCTATATCAAAACGATACTCAATATACAAAAAGACATATTTGGAAACTTAAATACGTGCCATATCTAGTTAAGGATGATGGCTCCTATAGCGTCGTTGAGAGAAATACAGATGAAACTTATCCGACATATGACATGAAACTTCATCATAACAAAGATAACGAGATAGTTAGTGACTGTCAGGGTACATTTAAAACATATACTGACATAAACGACATAAAATTCGCTTTTAATAATGAGGAATAAGATATGAAGGCTAAAGGATTATTAACAACGTGTTTATTAGTTTTGTCGCTAGGATCGTGCAATACGAAAAGCGAACTAGAAAAAGAAATTGAAGCTGTAAACAAAGAATGCGGTTTCAGATTAAACAGCAAAATCGAAGATTTTCCGGCATCATGGCACGGCACCGTGCGCCGTACAAATGAGAAATTTCAATTCAAGGAAACAAGAGATGATGGTGTAGACGTGTACACATGTGGCACTTATGACTATTTGACAACAGAATTCTATTTTCGTGACGGCTTAGAAGTCGGTCTCAAAACACGAGATCCTCAATTCGGATTTTCTATTTTCGGAAGATACCTTGGCGCGCCAATTTGGTCTATAAAAGATTCGAATTATAAAGATTTAATTTCGATTTTTAGTGAGAGATCTTACGATTATGAGCCTGATGGACACAGAGATCCTGATGTACTCCCTAACGGCTATATATATTCGTGGGTTACTAACGTTTACAAAAATAAGCTCCACATAAACTATTCGTGGGAACCTATTTACACGTTCGATGGTAGTTTGACAGAAATCGAAGTCTTTTTGGACAAATAGAAAATTTAATCTTGTTTATTCTGTTGATCTTCGTTTATCTTTTGCCAACGTTTTTGCATTACCTGATAACAAGCTTGAAGCTCGCTATGGTAAAGAGTTTGCATTCTTACATATGATTCTTGCTCCTCTTTTGACGTAGTTGACAAATAAAGAGATGAAAAGACTTTCTCAATTCTGAAGAAAGATTCATATAAATTAAGCAAAGTAATTAGATAAAAATAGTCTTTACGAGAGTAGATTAGTAAAGGAGACGAATGGGCTATTTCGCTAGACATTTCGTAGACTTTTGAATAATCACGGAGTTTAGCTGCCCTTTCCACGCCATCGCGGAAATTAAGTTTGAAGCCTTCTTCATGTTCAAGATCAGGAACAGCATAAAGCCATCCATATTCAATAAAACGCTTCATATCCTTGCTCTTAAGGTCATGAGCGCGCATCTCTTCTTTAATTTGAAGAAAGACTTTATCGGTTTCTTCTTTTGTGGACATTCCACTTCTAAAACACAAAGCGTATTTAAGATGCTTGAGGTATTCCGTTATTGCTGGTTGGCCAAAACGTACGAGGGTTAGAAGGATACATTCATTTTCATGGAGAGTTCTCCAAGTGGAAAACGCTTCTGTTTCAAAGCCGCCCGTCAACAACGAGACTATACACTGAGCCATTGAAAAGCCTTTTTGCATAATATCAACAATTAAGGTTTGCTTTGGATCACCTTGTTTATATCTAGACAACATTCCAAGAATGAAATTTATATATAAGGAAATAGTCGATATTTCTGGTTGAAAACGGTTGGAAAAAGAGGAATTCTTATAAGAAAGATGTTCATTCGTATAATACTTATCTAAAGCTAAGGATAAGAGGAATTGCTCATATTTCTCATCTTTTTCTAATTCTTCAATATTTTCTTTTCCGTGTGTCAAAAGATAAAAATAATGTTCATTGGCTAGATATAAAGTCAGAGTGATGTCATTGATATCTAAACCGGCAATGACGTTATTGCTCTCGGCAAATCCGTTAGAAGACTCTTTGGCATCGACATAGATTTGATAAAGGTATTCTTTATTAAGAGCTGCCGGTATTTTCAAAGACTCAAGCAATTTGAAATATTTATTCTTATCTAATATGTTGGACATGCCTTTATTCTACATTCGAAAAAGGAAAAATCAAAACTTATTCTTCTCTCTTTCAGTAACAAATGTTAATTGAGTTGATTTCAATGTTCTTTTTATCGCAGTAACATCCTCGTTGGAAAAAGAAAGAAGATGATCTAGATGAAGGAAAATCACCTCTCCATCTAGAGGGCAAACATAGTCATTAAGAACGTTGATAAATGGTAATTTAGACTTTATTAACTCCTTCTCATTTTCATTGAGATTCATAAAATATAGGGGTTTTGAAGGGTATTTTTCGTAATTTTCTCTAGCAAACTCAATTGCTTCGACTAATTCATCCTCTTGCTCAAAAAAATGTTTTATAGGCAAAGGATTCTCTCTTTCACTCTCTAATTCGTAGCCAATAATCATATTCCCGGAAAGAGAATTTAGATAATGGGCAATTAAATCACCTTCAGTATAGTAACCAGAGATGATGATTTCCTTATCAACAAATCTTTCCTTTGGAGAAGAAGAAAGAAAAAGCTTCTCCATTTCTTCTAGACTCATTATGTCTAGCGAAAGGGAAAAAGCTTCTTTTAGGTTTTCGTAATATCTTTTTCTATTTGGGTGGCTTATGACCACATATTGTTTTTCTTTAAGAAACTTTATTGGCATACGCCATATTATAGATTATTTTTGTGGTTTGTAAGCACGAGTTGCTTTAACGGCTTCTTTCCAACCGACATAGAGTTCTTCTGCATCTTTTGCGCTCATTTGCGGTGTGAAACGTTTAGAACAACAATGGTTGGATTCGATTTCTTTCAAATCTTTCCAGAACCCACATCCTAATCCTGCGAGATACCCAGCTCCTAACGCAGTTGTTTCAACGCAAGATGGCAATCTAACTTCGCATTGAAGAATATCGGCTTGGAATTGCATTAACATATCATTTGCCGAAGCTCCACCATCAACCTTAAGAACGCTAAGATCAAGGCTAGCGTCTTCTTGCATTGTTTTGATAACATCTGTCGATTGATAGGCGATGGAATATAAAGCCGCTCTTGTGATGTTATGACGATCAGCTCCTCTAGTTAAGCCAAATATCGCTCCTCTAGCATCATCATCCCAATATGGCGTTCCTAAGCCAACGAAAGCAGGAACGACATAAACACCATTTGTATCAGGTCTTCTTGAGGCATATTCCTCAGATTGTGCGGAATGTTTGAACCAGTCCATCTCATCACGAAGCCATTGGACAATGGCTCCGCCGATAAAAACTGAACCCTCGAGGGCGTAAGTTACTTCATTTCCGACTTTCCAAGCGATTGTTGTTAATAAGCCATTATGTGAGAAAATTGGTTCGTTTCCTGTATTCATTAACATGAAGCAACCCGTTCCATATGTATTCTTTGATTGGCCTTTTTCAAAACAACACTGCCCAAAGAGCGCCGCTTGTTGGTCACCAGCAACGCCAAATATGTGCACTCCACCACTAAAGAAACTTGCTTCGCCATAATCTGCGTTGTTATCCATGACTTTTGGCATCATGTTGATATTGATGTTCCACATCTCTAAGAGTTCTTTGTCCCAGCAAAGGTCTCTGATATTAAAGAGAAGGGTTCTTGAAGCATTGGAGTAATCGGTTGCGTGAACTCGGCCATTTGTCATTTTGTAGACAATCCAAGAATCGATCGTTCCGAATAAAAGTTCTCCTTTATTCATTCTTTCCTCGGCGTGAGGAACTTTTTCAAGGATGAAACGGATTTTTGAAGCGCTGAAATATGGGTTGATGCGTAATCCGGTCTTTTGGCGAATCATCTCGGTTTGCTCAGTATAGCGTTCGCAAATCTCCTGTGTTTGTTTTGATTGCCAAACGATGGCATTATGAATGGCTTTACCAGTGCTCTTTTCCCAAACGACTGTGGTTTCTCTTTGATTGGTGATACCAATTGCCGCCACTTCATCCATCGAAGCGCCAGAAACAATCAACAGCTCGTTAATGACGTCAACAACGGAAATCCAAATTGAATTTGCGTCTTGCTCAACCCAACCTGGTTTTGGATAAAGACATTTCACAGGCCTTTGGGCTTGGAAAAGTTTTTCTCCAGAATGTGAGATAAGAATGGCACGAGTCGAAGTCGTACCTTGGTCTATCGCCAAAATATATTTCTTCATAGATTTATGGTTCCTTTACCTATTTGCCGATATTATGAACCAAAAAATGAAAAATAAAAAGGCTTTGTTACTCACAAAGCCAAAATTTTTAAATCGCTTAATTAATTAGCCACGTTTATTAGCAAGCGCTGCTTCAATATCCGCGACTTCCTTGATAATCTTTTTAGTAAGAACTTCGCATCCATCGTTGGTGATAAGAAGATCGTCTTCGATTCTTATGCCAATGCCTCTATCAGCCATATAAAGTCCAGGTTCATCAGAAATTACCATGCCAGGTTCAAGAGGGATCTTCTTATAATCTCTAGAAAGTGGGAAAAGATATGGATCGTGTGTGTCAAGACCAATAAGATGAGAGACACCGTGGAAATAATAGTTGATGATGTCTTCCTTATTTTCGATGAAGCCTGCAGAAAGGCATTCTGTGGCTAAATAATCGACGGTTGCTTCTTGAAGTTCTTCAATCGTAATTCCTGGGCGAGCTTTATTCGCGACCATCTTGTTACATCCTAAAACAATTTCATAGACTTGTTTTTGGAGTGGGGTGAATTTGCCATTTATCGGGACTGTGCGGGAAACGTCGGCGCAATAATAGTTCTTTCTCGATCCTAAATCGCAAAGAAGAAGATCGCCATCTTTCAAAGTGTCTTTTGGGGTTGGATAATGCAAAGTCGTTCCATGAATTCCGGAAGCCATAATTGTTGGGAAAGCTAAGCCTTCATATCCATTTAAATCATTAACGGTCTTTAAGAAAAGATCGGCAAGCTCATATTCATGGATTCCCGGTCTCATACAAGACCAAATGGAATAAATGCCAACTTGCGTCGTATCGATTGCAGAGCGTAACTCAGCAATTTCACGGACGGATTTTCTTAAACGTAAGGTGGTAAGCAATGGGTAGGCATCAGAAACAACAACATGTGAGTATGTGGTCTCAAGAGTTTTCTTAAGATCTCTTGTATCCATATCATCGGCAATCTTTATCTCACGATCTAAATCAAGATAAAGTTTGTTGATTTCGCCATAAACTGCAAATTTAGGATTTAAGACCTCATCGATTTTTGCGGTTAGGGAATCTATAACTTGAATGTTTTTAAATCCGGAGATCTTACCTGCTTCTGCTGGAGTTAACCTCTTTCCATACCACTTCTCTTTTCTTTCGTCGAATGGAGAAATGAATAAGAATTCTTTCATTTCACCATATGAATTGACAAGCAATAAAGCCGAATCCTCTTGATCTATTCCTGTTAAATAATAAAAGTTTCTATTTACCTCGAAAGGGTAAGTTTCATCTGCTGAAGAGACCTTTCCGACACCTGAATATAAAACGAGTGCGGAATTGTTATCCATTAAGGCGAGAAGACGAGCGCGTCTTTCTTCGAATTCACTAGCATTAATCATTCTCAATTCTCCTTCTGATTATTTCTGTTTTTTGTTCAATGATTTCCACTTTTGGGAAGTTATCTAAAACACCGTCTATGATTTTAGCATCTCCAAGAAGGGAAAAGCTCACCGAAATTCCAAATGTTATGTTTTTTATTTCAACATTAGCCCCCTTTATCTTTCTCTTGATGCCTTCGAAATCTGAATATGACGTCTCAAGATAGTAAGAGATTATCGCAATTTCCTCCGCAAAAACCCCTTCATTTATCAAAAGAGAGGCTGCTTCACGATATGTTCTAGTTAATCTAGATAAGCCCAATTTCGTTCCACCAAAATATCTAACGACACAAAGGAGGAGATGATCTATATCTTTCATTTGAATCATGCTCAAAATAGGTACACCCGTAGAATGAGCTGGTTCTCCATCATCGGAGGCTTTTTCATATGGGGTCAATCTTGCAGCATATGGGTAATGGGTTGCCTTAGGATATTTTTCTTCTATCTGTTTCAATATTTCATCTATCTTATTGAAGTCATCTAGCGGAACCATTATCGCAATGAATCTAGATCCTAAGACGTCTATTTCTTTTTCTTGCCAAGCGTAGGGTATTTTCATCTTTTTGATTATATCAAGAATTTTTGAATGAAAAATGACTCTTCTTGCTTTAAACTATGTTCATTATGAAATATTTAAACAATCCATTTGAAACAACGACTTGTCCAGATTGTAACAAGCGTTATGATGCCGTGAGAGCTAGATGCCCTCAATGCAATCACGAAAATGAGGAATTGGATCCTCGTAAACGTGAGTTTGATAAGCTTCTTCCTCTCGGCCCAGTAAGAGAAATAGGACTTTTCTTGATTGGCTTTGTTGCATTATTTGCTTTAGCGCAAATAATCGGAATCATTGCCATAAATGTCGTAAAATCAGGTTTTATTTCCCGTGGTTTCACACAAAGTGAAATCCTTGGTGGATGCAACGAATATGCCGAATCTGTTGAATTATCTTTGTTGATGAATGACTTAGCGTACGGCATCATCTTTGTCTGCATGCTCCTATATATATGGAAAGATAACCTTCGTCTTTGGAAGTCTTTTGCAAGCGTCAAAACTTTATATGGCATTTTATTTGGAATTGCTATCATAGTTCTTTCTGCCATTTGGAATGTGATTGCTCAACTACTCGGTGGAACGACAAACGACAATCAAACAGCCGTCAACGAAATGATTTCCTCTGCTCCTTTCCTTGCAATTTTAATCACAGGGTTCGTTGGTCCATTCGTTGAAGAATTAACTTATAGAGTTGGTGCTTTTACCTTCTTAAAGAGAATCAACACAGTCTTTGCTTATATTGCAATCGGAGCTTTATTCGGCTTGATTCACATTAAGAATTTTGGAAGCTTAAACGAATGGCTTTCCTATCCTTCTTATTTAATTGCTGGTTTGGTTCTTTGCTTTGCCTATGATAAATTCGGTTTTGGTGTCGCTTACACCGCTCACGCTTTCAATAATACGTTTGGCGTTCTTCTTGCCATTATTGCTGCTGCAATGAGCCATTAATCTAAGTAACATGAAAGAAAAATCTTTAGTATTAAACGAATTTTGGTTGAAAGTCGTTGCCTTGCTTACAATGACAATTGACCATGTCGGATATTTCCTATCAGCATATGCAAATGGCAATACGACTATGACCTCGATTGCTTTAGTTTGTAGAATAATTGGAAGAATATCCTTTCCTTTATTTATATTCATGCTTGCTGAAGGACTTCATAAAACCCACGATAGATTAAATTACATCCTTCGTTTGGCGATCTTATGGGCGGTTGTTTTCATTGCTCAGTTTATTATCAATCAAACGAATCTATTCGGCATATCGATAAGTTCTGCCCAAGCATTTACGGATTTGTTGTGTTATGCCTTATTTATTTTCTTAGTCGAAAAGAAAGAATGGTATTGGAAGGCTTTATCCATATTGCCTGCAGGATTTGTCGTTCTTTGCTATTCTATGCAAGTTAGCGAAATCTATGCCGCAGCAAAAAATCTAACCTCGGTTTGGACCTCTTTTATTCCTGAATGGGCAAGATGTGGTTATTCTTTATATGGCTTCCTTATGTTTTTAGGAATCTACTACGGAAAGCCTCTTGCTTTAAGATCCATCGAAAGCATGGAAAAGAAAAACGAGATTGATATGAGCCAATTCAAGGAAGGTAAAAAGTTTCAAAGCCTATTGAATGGCATCGCCATTACTTCAATCGTTCTTATTAATGTCTTTTTCTGGGCAATTGCATATTTTTGGCCCCAATATGACCCATATTTCAGCATAGCCCCTCAAAGCTATTCTATTTTGGCAATTGTTTTCCTCATGTTCTATAACGGAGAGAGAGGCTATAACAAAAAATGGTTCTCTTATTTTTCCTATCTTTATTACCCGGTGCATATCGCTTTGCTAGCTTTGATTTTTACTTTAATATTTTAAAAGATAGGAGATTATTAACATGATAAAAGAAATTACAAACGTTGAAGAATTCGATGAATTAACAAAGGAAGGAAGAGTTCTTGTGGACTTCTATGCCGTTTGGTGTGGACCATGCAAAATGCTTGCCCCAATTGTTGAAAAGGTCGTTGAAGAAAATCCTGAAATCTCTCTTCTTCGCGTTAATGTTGATGAGAATGAAGAACTGTCCAGACGTTTTGGCATTGTTTCAATCCCGACATTAGTCTATTTTGAAAACGGTGTTCAACACGGTATGAATGTTGGTTATATCGGTGAAGATGCCGTGAAAAAGTTCGTTGAAATCAAATAATTAAAGATTTTTAAAACTTTCTTTTGCTAGATATATCTAAATATGGTATATTTTCTAACGCACTGATACGGACCATTGGTGTAGCGGCCTAACATGTCTCCCTGTCACGGAGAAGATCACGAGTTCGAATCTCGTATGGTCCGCCAGAACGGTTGCAGGTGTAGTTCAGTGGTAGAACATTAGCCTTCCAAGCTAAGTATGCGGGTTCGATTCCCGTCACCTGCTCCATTTAGAGCAAGTTAAAACCATCGCGAGATGGTTTTTTTCTTTATTCAGGCATTAAAAACTACCTCTCCATTTTAAGTTTGAGGTAGTTCTTTTTGTTTTAGCAATCGATGGTAGCTTTATCTTGACCTTCAGCTAGGGTTCTATGACCTTTGAAGTGACCTTTCCAGTTATCACCTTTGGCTTCTTTTGTTGTGACTTTCTCAATAACTGTCTTGTTAAGTTTGCCAAGAAGAGTTTTTTGATCTGCGCCTAAGAAGCAAAGATAGTAATTGTTGATATCATCTTTCTTTTCAGAAGAGAAGTGACCAGAGCTGAACCAGCCTTTCTTATAGTAAGTAACTCTATCGTAGGTGTTTTTGCTCTTAGCTTCATCTTCCGCTTTTGCGAAGTCGTAATAGGTAACATTAAGGTCGTTGACTCTTTCTGTGGACCAGAGGTTGTCTCTGCTTCCGTTATAAGAAGCACAATCAATGCACTTATAGAAGCCTTTAGCTTTATCGAAGAGATCTTTCTCTTTGCAAGTGAAGCCTGCAGCAAGAAGATAATCTTTGACAGTGAACTCGCTATAGTTGGTTTTGCCTAAGGCTTTGTTGTAATCCTTATATTCATTGATAACGGTCTTATATAAGTCAGCTTGTTCTCCGCAATTAAGGGTGTAGATGTTATTTTCCCAAATGACGTCTTGTCCGCTTTGGTAGTCTCTAACAACCCTTGCGGTGTTTCTTTCGCTGTTATAAGAAACGTAGTTATATTGGTTATCAGCAGGTGTGACTGGCATTAAGCGGATAGAAACGCTGATGCCGTCTTTGATGGTGACGTTGCCAGCTTTGTCCACTACTCTGTCTCTGTGGGTTATGATTTGCTTTTCATCGTGTTGTTTTTTGATAGCAGCTAATTTATCTAATTCAACTTTGAAGCTCTCATTCATTCTGTTAACGGCTGTGACCATGGCTTTAACACCATTTTCATAGTCCTTAAGGTTAGAATCGCCAGCTTTGAATTTGCTCATTTCGTAGCTTGCTTCAAGCCTTGCTAATTGGCATAAGCTGTTAACGATGAAGCCTAAGTAAGAGATGAATTGGGTTCTTGGCTTGATGGTCATATAATCCCAAGCCTCTAAGGAACCGTATGTTTCTTCATACAAATCAAATAATTTTAAATTGCTGTCTGCTTGAAAGGGAACGTTGATGGCATTTGCTAAAGCTTCTGTAGCATTCCAGAGGTTGTTATCGCTAAGCTTGCTGAACTTTAATGTACCCAAGGATTTAAGAAACGTTTCTTTTTCTTCCTTAAGTTTGTTTTCATCTGCCTTTTCTAATTCTTTCTTGGAAAGATCAGCTAAGACAGCCATCTTGGAAGCGACTGGAGTTTGAACTCCTTTAACCTTCTCAAGAAGTTCAGACATAACGTTCTTATTACGGATTTCAACCATTTTTCTTTCAACGTCATTGATGCCTTTTTCTAAAGTTTTTTGCAAGTTATCGATTTGACCTTCTAATTTATCGAATTGTTTTTCGGTAACGCTTCTTGTGTCATAGCCTAATTCTTTAAGGACTGCATTGAAAGCGCCAGTTGCTAAATCAGAAACGACTGCGCCAATGAAGCCTTTACCACCAAGCTGAATACCACCGGTGATGATGGAAGGAATATCAATTCCACCGCTCTTAGAAGCAGGGGTTGTCTTTGCGGGACCTCCGAAATTGAATCCGTTGCTTTTTTCTAATGTAACTGTATTTGTATTTGAAACAGTAACTGTTTCAGTATTATTAGCAGATTTCATCGATAAAGCGACTGATCCAAAACCCGTTAGAAGCGCTCCAACGGCAGCTAACATAACTTTCTTTGTGTTTTTCATATCTATTTCCTCGATTTCCGTAACATTTAGATTTGTTTTGTATCTTTGTTACGTCTATAGTTTACATAGATAATTTATTGGTGTCAATAAGAAATGTAACATTTTTTATTTTTTTGTTTCTTTTCCACATTTTATGGATACATCAATATAAATATGTCGATTTCTCCTAACATTTTTTGAACAAGAAATATTTCTTTGTGACTATAATACTTACGTTATATATAAGGATATGAAAGAAAAATGAAGAAACAAATAGTCGTTGCAACACATAACCCAAATAAAGTTCGTGAATTTAAAGAAATATTAGAACCACTAGGATATGAAGTTTTTTCAGATAAAGACTTTAATGTCCATAATGAGCCAAACGAAAACGGCGAAAATTATCAAGAGAACGCCTATATCAAGGCTAAAGCATTAGCAGACATCCTTAATATGTGTGTCATTTCTGATGATTCAGGAATTGAAATAGACGCGCTTGGTGAAGCCTTCCCTGGAATTCATTCTGCAAGATGGGCCGAATCGATTTCTAAAGACTACCGAATTGTAGATGAGCATGTCTTATCTCTCCTAAAAGGAAAAGATAATCGTAAAGCAAGATATCATTGTTGCATCTGCCTATTAGAAGATAAAGATGGCGAGCCTCATTTCTTTGATGGAGTCTGCGAAGGAAGCATTCTCGAAACAATCGGAGGATATAATGGTTTTGGCTACGACCCTATATTTAGAGCTGATGAAGGCGGAATTTGTTTCGGAGATGTAAGCGATGAAGAAAAGAATAAAGTCTCCCACCGTTCAAAAGCCTTAAAAGGTCTTCTAGATTATCTAGGCTCAATACACGAGTGAAGTTATACCGATAATACCAACAACGATTAAAAACTGTGCAAGAAGATAGAAGGACATGATATAAACTTCTCTCCTCTTCACTTTTTTAATATATAAGGTAAAGGCGTTGATAAAGTCACTAGAGTAGTAAAAGAGAGCGCCAATAAGAATAAATACATAAGAATAAGTAGGATTGCATCCAACAGCCAAAGCAAAAATTGCTGAAGCAAAAACGGCAATCAAGGCAGATTGATAAATAGATCCAATTATTGTTAATTTCCAATCTTTCTTTGAGAGGAAGTAAGAAACAGGAATCGCTGGAATTATTGATAAGGGATAGAAACGTAAAAAGAAAGCGTATGAGCTTACGATATCAGGACCCACGCCTTTGAATAATTCTAAGAATTCGAATAAATAGGATGTATGAGCAAGAAGGAACGAGAGAATTCCAGCAATAACAAAGGCTTTGTTATGCTTGAAAATGAAAAGGACATCCCCTATCCAAGCAAATATTATCGATATCCAAAGCCAATAATTGTTAGGGCTTATACTCAAAACGAAGCCGAGTAATGGCAACATGCAAAAAGGCTTAGTTATCTTTCTCCATTTCTCATTTTCAAGAAAGCAAAAAACGAGATTAACAATTGATATAACAATGTAGAGAGAAATCAGTGACCAAGAGAGAGGACTCATTTCTTTTTCTCCTTCTTAGCCTTTCTTTTTGCAATCCTTGCGGCAACAAAATCATCATATTCTTTTTTGGATTTTGCCACCGCTTCCTTAACCATTGAATCGAATTCTTCTTTTTTAGAAGAAAAAGCGAAAAAGAAACTCGATTTCTCTTTTCTTTCTTTAAGATGATCATTGAAAGACACTTTGATTTTTTCCCAGGAAGCAACAGCCTTTGAATTCGCCAAAGCTTTTCTGATCCTCGTTGCAAGGTGTAACGAATATCCAAAATCCACTATCAAAACCCCATAAAACAATCCGATAGGGAATGTTAAATAAGACCAATAAGAGATAACGAAAGAAGAAAAAGAAACGAATAATCCATTGCATAAATAGACATAGGCGGCTCCGCAAAGTAACCAAATCAAACTAAATAAAGGACAAATAATGCCTTGAATGTTCCAAAGTCTCTTTGAATAATCCCAAAGTTTGATATGCATACCCCGGATGAAGATCAAACCAGCGATATATTCAATCACGGTCATGAATACACCGGCCGCAAAAACTTCGATTAAAGTGTTAAGCCATTCATATCCTGAAATGTTTTGCCAAGGAATAACATTCGCAAAGAAATAGAAGCTTACTAATCCAAATCCATATAGGGGAACAACCGGTCCCGCAAGGAAGCCAGGGTTAACCCAACGTTTCTGCGATACATACCTTCTAAAGAAAAGTTCGATTATCCATCCTCCTAATGCCCCCAAGAAGAAGAGCGAACTATATACTATAAAAGTTTGCATTATGTTGTTAAAAATTTCCATGTCACCATTATACTTTACTAACGTTTTAAGAAAAATAGCTTATTCTATGAATAAAGTACTTTATGCACTTTTAAATTAAGGGTAGAATAACGCTTGTAGGTTTGAACCTAGCAGTTTTTATTTTGAAAAGGACGTATAAGTATGAAAAAGAAATCGAATACCAGAGTGTTCTCAATTCTTGCCGCGGCATCGGCTTTTGTTGCCATCATGTGCATGTTTGCCAACATCTTTGCTGAAAAGGTAGATTCAGGAGAAGGAAACATCTTTGTTGCAATGTTTGGCATGCATAATAGCGAATGTAATGTCGTTTGGCCAATTGTTGGTGGATTTGTTGCCTTGATTATCTTGGTTTTGGTTGGCTTAGTTGGCTTCATTCTTGGTGATTCTGGCAAAAAGGTCATCCCTTTCATTGAAATAGTTCTTGGAATTGCCATCGGCGTTCTCTTCTTCTTCGTTATTGATTTCTATATTGCAGCAAGTGGCGATAACGTTAGCAATTTCTATGCCGCTCACCCAGAGATTTCTCTTGGTGCTGGCACAATTTGTGTTATTGTCTTCTCTTTTTTATCGGCTGCACTTGGTCTTCTTAACATCTTTGCCGATAGAAACACATCCAAATAAGTTAAGATTTTAAAAAACATCCCTCTATTGAGGGATTTTTTTATAGCCTCTTGAATCTAATACGTCACTTATTTGTTTGACGCATCCATCAAGGTTTTTATTGATTTCATTGCCCCAAAAGCGCAAAACGATGTAGCCTTCTTCTTTTAGTTTGGCGTTTACTTCATTGTCTCTAGCAATGTTCTTTTCGATTTTCGGGATCCAATAGTCTAAATGAGAATGTAGCTTCTTCTTGTTTTCTTCGAAATTATATCCATGCCAGAATTCCGAATCGCAAAAAACCACCACTTTATATTTCTTAAAAGAAATATCTGGATGGCCAAAAATATATTTAGAATTGGCTCTATATCGATAGCCTAATCTATATAGTTCTTTACGCAGCTTTATTTCAATCGATGTGTCTTTCCCACGAATTCTGCTCATCGTATAAGAAATCGTGGCCTCATCCCTTTTATTTTGGCTCATTCTATATATGTAAGGGAATGTTCTATTTTTCCCTCGTATTTCCCGGCTAAATAATAATCGCTATCCTCATTGATGGCAAAAACATAAGCCGTGGAATATTTCTTTATTAAGCCACCATTCATATACATATTTAGTTCTGAGGCAGTATCAGCATTGTAATTGTCTTCAAAGAAAAGAGAACCAGCAGAAAAATCGCTTCCAAGGAATTCGATTTTAAGATCATCATCGCCTTGAGAAGATGTTTGAAAACCAACAAGTTTGTTTTGCTTGTTTTCGCCTGCACTACCAACTGAATTTATCAAAGTATCAGCTTTATTAACTAGACCTTGGCTAACTTCTTTTATGTAAGAAGAAAAGTTACAAAAACTCCAAAACCTTTGATATTTCTCTTGATTGACATTTTCTTTTTCTGACCCATTAATTGATATTTCAAAATTCGAAGCACCCATGCTTATCGTATATTCCGCATCAGAATACTTAGTTTTCATGTCTTCTTTATTCTCATATGTTTCCTTGATTAAAACAGAGAAAGGAGATGCGGTATATGTAATCTCATAATTAGCCTTTAAGAAAGTCGACTTAGAGAAAGATGAATAGGTTCTATATTCAACTAGGCTGGAAGTTAGAGTAATTCCAGCAAATGAATCGAAATCTTTTTTACTTATGGCTGTTTTGGTATTGCTTATTATTTGTTTGGCCGCTTCTTGAGTGATTGGATGGGTATAGGAAAAATTACAGCTAGCTAACATTCCTGTAAATAAAATAGGTAACAAAATGTGCTGAATTTTCCTTACTTTCATATATTAATTGAATTGAGCATTATAAAGGTTATAGTAGAAACCTTCTTTGTTCATTAATTCTTTGTGGTTGCCAGTTTCGATGATTTCACCATCTTTAAGAACAACGATTAAGTCACTAGAGACAATTGTCGAAAGTCTATGGGCAACGACAAGCGATGTCTTTCCTTCCATAAGTTTGTCAAAGGCTTCGGAAAGAAGCTTTTCTGTACGAACGTCAATATTTGATGTCGCTTCATCAAGAATAACAATTTCTGGTTCTAAGAGCATGACTCTAGCAACGCAGATAAGCTGTTTTTCGCCAACAGATAAGCCTGATGAATCGCTAATCTTAGTATCATAGCCATTAGGCAAACGTTCGATAAATGGAGCAGCTTGAGCCTTTCTTGCCGCTTCTTCTACTTCTTCTCTTGTTGCGTCTTCTTTTGCATAAGCGATATTTTCAAAAACCGTGCCACTAAAAATCCATGTATCTTGCAAAACCATGCCAATATGTTTTCTAAAGGCAACCTTTTCTAGGTCTTTTGTAGATATATCGTTAGCATAGAAGGCACCTTCTTGAGGATCGTAGAATCTCATCAAAAGGTTGATTAAGGTTGTTTTGCCACATCCTGTAGGGCCAACAAAAGCAATTTTATGGCCTTTGTAGATGTCCAAAGAGAAATTCTTGATGATTTTACGTTTCTCGTCATATGAGAAAGTAATATCTTTTGCTTCAAGGCTATCGACGCTGCCTTCAAGGACTTTTTTGCCTTCATTGACGTCTTTTGGACCATTTATTGTCTCATCGATTCTTTGGAAGGAGGCTAAAGCATAGTCGATTTCCGAAACAACGTTTGAGATTTCGTTAAATGGTTGCATATAAGATGAAGCGTAGGTTAAGAACGCTGATAAATCGCCGACCGCAAAGGCATCAACTCCGATATTTTTTGGGGTTTGGATAATAATTAATGCACCAACTAAAACCAATGCTCCGTTAATCAAAGCGTTAACTAAACGTGTTGAAGGATTGATTGTCGAGGCACCTAAATTAGCTTTAAATGTCGAATTACGGAAATCATCGGATAATTTGTCGAATTCTTCAACGCGCTTTTCGCCAATGTTTAAGGTTGCAACAGCCTCAGAATTTGTAAGACTTTCAGAAGCAAAAGCGTTTACTAAGCCTTGAGCACTTCTTTGCTTACGGAAATATTTGCTGTTATATTTCGAAACAAAACGAGAAACAAAGATGGAAATTGGGGTTAAACCAACAACGACTAATCCTAATATCCAGTTTAAGGTAAACATGAAAACGAGGGTAATCAAAATAGCGATGATTCCATCATAGAAAGCGGCAAAACCACTAACCAAGCCGGTTTGAACGTTTTCAACGTCATTGACTAAGCGTAAAAGCAAATCACCTTTTCTTGATTGATCGATTGAAGAAATCGGACTTTCAAGCGTTGCTTCAAATAACCTATTACGAATATTCTTAATAACCCTTTGTCCAATAAGATAAGTAATATAGTCGAAAATGTATCTAAATATTGTTCCGACAACAAGCAAGACACCCATTAAGATGAAATAGAAAGATAAATCAAGTGAAGCGAAACTACCTGCTTCGATTGCATCTTTCATCATGTTTACGCATTTACCAGCGATAAAAGGAATGAATAACTTAGATCCTGTAGCTAGCAAAGCACACAAAAGAGAAATAGCAGTTAATAAATACGATCCTTTGACATAAGGAATAAACGCTTTAAATTTCTTAATCATACTTATGCCCCCTTCCTTTGCATCTCATAAATTTCTTGATAAACTGGGCAGCTCTTAAGCAACTCTTCGTGCTTTCCTTTAGCGATTATTTGCCCTTTATCGTAGACAAGAATCAAATCGCAATCTTTTAATGATCCCGCTCTTTGAGAAATAATCATTTTCGTTAAGCCAGGGATTTCAGAGATGTTGTGTCTGACTTGTTGGTCAGAAAGATAGTCGAGAGCGGATGTTGAATCATCAAGAATCAATAAATCTCCACCTTTTAGAATCGCTCTAGCGATAAGTAATCTTTGTTTTTGACCCCCTGATAGGTTTGCACCAGCCTCCTCAATCTTATGGTCAAGGAAATCGTCGTACTTAGAGACATATTCAAAGGCTAACGATTTCTTTAATGCGGTTATCATCTCTTCTTCGCTAGCGTCAGGCTTAGCTAAGAGAAGATTGGAACGGATAGTTCCTTTAAATATCGATGGTTTTTGCGAAACGAGAGAGATTTCTTTTCTTAAATCATCCAAATCATATTCATCGAGAGGTTTTCCGCGGTATAGGATTTCTCCTTCTGATGGTTCATATAGTCTTTCTAATAAGGAAATAGTCGTAGATTTACCTGAGCCAGTTCCTCCGATTAGTCCAACCCAAGAGCCTTCTTGTATATCGAAAGAGAGTTTTGAAACAGCGTTCTTATCTCCTTTTGCACCATACGTTAAAGAAACGTCTTTGAAAGAAATATAAGGCAAATTCTTGTCTTGGTCTTCTTTATGGTATTTCTTGAGGTTATGAATTGCTGGTTCGTAAACGAAGAAATCATCGATACGTTTCTTTGAAGCCTTGGCTTTGTTTAAAGAAACAATGAGTCTTTGGAAAGACATAAGAGCAGTTAATGACGAATTCAAATAGGAAATTAAGGAGACAAGTTCACCGATTGTAACGAATCCGACAGTTGATTCTTCGGTTAATACGCCAAAACGATACTCAAGATAAACGATAAGAATCATGCCAAAGTTAATGAAGAGGAAAGTAAATGGATTCAAAAGAGCGTTATAGACACTCATTCCCATGTTCTTTTTCTCATAAGAATCAACGGATTGGCTGAATTTATTTATTTCGTATTCTTGCTTATTGAAAGCGCGAATAGGTCTTGCACCTTGTAAAGCATCATTTGATAAAACGGAAATTTCAT
Source organism: Lachnospiraceae bacterium (assembly GCA_963657245.1). Taxonomy (GTDB): domain Bacteria; phylum Bacillota_I; class Bacilli_A; order RFN20; family CAG-826; genus UBA4951. Next base: position 61,940 of record CAVKLJ010000004.1, on the reverse strand, counting down.
CGAGATTTGCTTGAATTGCCGCATATTTCTTTGGGGAAACAAGCATGATGATGCCAATTATTGCCGCAGAAAGTAAAACGACAGCTAAGAAAATAATGCCGCTCTTCCAATCGATAACGAAAGAAAGAATTGTCGCGCCAAGCAAAATAAATGGAGGGCGGAAGATAAATCGCATGAAAATCATTACGCCATTTTGCATTGAGAAAACGTCGTTAGATAGCAAAGTCAGAAGCTTTTGCTTTCCATAGGAGTTCAAATCAGATTCGGATAATTCTGCAATATGTCCATAAATATCTCTTCTAAGATCATAGGAATAATCCGCGCTCACCCTTGCTGCCCAGTATTGGCCAAACATCGTGAAACAGAAACCCAAAATAGCTAGAGCAAAGATGATCAAAGATAATTTAACCGTTAATCCAAGATCATTTTTTGCAATGCCGTAGTCAATGATATAACGAATGATAAATGGGGTGGCAAGTTCCATTGCACACTCAATCAACTTAACGCTTGGGCAAAGGAAAACTTTAAAATATTTACCTTTTAATGCCGATAATGCCGTTGTTTTCTTTTCCATAAATATAATCACGCTTTCTGCGAATCTTCGCTTTCTTCTTCCTCACTTCTGTCGAAATATATTTCTCCAATCAATTCCGGAGGATTAGAGAAGGTGTTATAGAAACTTAGTGAGGTGTCCCCGTTTCCGATTATTCTGTTGAATGCCTTTCCTTCTTTGAATGGAGTTACTTCTCCAACATGGTCGAAATTCCAGATAATATCGCCATTCACGAAATTGCAAAACGAATTCTGAACGTCTAAGACTAACTGACTATGAGGGTAAGTGATTCTTAATGAGAATAATCCATCTTCTTTGGTGAATTCATATGGATGAACAACTGATGGGAAGAAGAAATTGTATTGGTCTTTAGGCGATTCAAACGGCGAGATTGTCGATAAGAATGTGTCCAAATCAAAGAGTGGTTCTCCAGGAACATAGCCATTTTCCTTATTTAGAAGATTCAAACGGCGTTTTACGTATCTACTTTCCGTAAGCAAATCGCCAATTAGCTTTCCATCTTCATTAAGCAACTGATAGCCAAGATTTGCATATAGGAAATATCTAATTGCTTGGTAATTATCTTTTGCAAGCCCGCTTCCTTTGCCATAGGCTTTTCCTAAACGATAGCAAAGAGAAGAAAACGCTTCAGAACTCGCTCCATCGCTCATCAAGAAACGAGCATAACATTCTAAGGAGATTCCAAAGAGAATCTTGCAAGCGAGTTGTTCGTTTTTCATCACCCCGCGTCCTTCCATATAGCAATCAGCAAAATGCATCAAACCAGTAAAAGAGCCTAAGCTCATTGATTCGGCAAAATCTTTATATGCTTCATCAAACTGATGGAGTTTATAACGAACCGCTCCGCTTCTTGCCAATCCCTCAGAGTCCAAAGTTAATGTTGGATCCAAATACCAGAAAAGGGCTTTTTCCAAATCAGGATTACTAAATTGGGTACCAAACTCGTAATATTCCCCTAAATAATAGGCCGCATCTGGATCGCCATTACGTACTTGAAGCAACAAATATTTCAAATAAAGGTTTTCATTCGTTCTTTTGTGAGTAATTTTTCCTTCGCGGTAACGGGAAATATATTTCGCTAAACTATCTGGATTTCTGACCATATAGTCTTCGCCAAAATATGTAAGGTTTAACGCTTTAAGCGTATCGTGGTCGAGAATGAATCCTGAGTGGTCCCCTACGACCGCATTCATACCGCATTCAGGGCAAACCGCACTGATTTTGTTATTCTCCGTACTCCAATCACTAACTCTTCTTGCATCATACGTTTGGCGGCAGAAAAGGCATGAGCATTTCTTGGAATTAAGGATATCTATTTCGTTATCTTTAGTGTGTTTGAATATTTCAGGGAATTGTTCTTTGCTATATTTCATGGTTAATAGTCTATCTCTTTATCATAGATAAAGCAAAAACAAGCAACGGCTTTTTTAGGTTATTTTAATTGCTTCCCAATTATATTAGAATGTTAGTTACGATGTCGAAATCCCAAGTCATTAAATATCAAACACTTGCCAATAGAGAAAATCGCCAAAAGAAGAGAATATTCGAAATTGATTTCCTTCGTGGGTTTGATCTTATTTTGATGATTGCGGTTCATTTTTGCTTTGCCGCGTCAAACGATGGCATAATGGGAATGCTATTTGACAAAAATTCTCAACATAACGGAACAATTGAGGCAATGAATAGGTTCTGTGGCAACGTTTTCTGGGGGATAGTTAACGCTACCGGAACAAGAAATCCATTTGGGCCTGGCGTATTTCATCTTCTCTTTTTGGAATTATTCTTTTCTGGGCTTTTTATTTTCCTTTCGGGAATTTCTTGCTCGTTCGCCAAGAACAATCTAAAAAGAGGCGTCCAATTAGCATATGTCGCAGAGCTGATGACTGTTGTTTTGATTGTTGCTAGTTATATTGCCAAGAATTGTTTTGATATCGGAAGCAATCATTTCCCTGCAATATGCATAATTTGCGGAATTTTACATTCAATTGCCATTGCTTTAATCATTTATTCGATATTCGACCATTTCTTCCCGAGTTTTTATCAAACTTTTATTGCCGCGATAGTTCTTTCTATATTTGCGATTATAACTACATATTTCTATGCCGACTCTGAGACAGGCATGATTCATTCAGCTAATCTTCCTCAAGATTGGTGGAAACTTCTTTTGGGGTTAGCGAGATATGGGGATGATTATTTTTCTCCAGTTCAAGTCACTGCGACTATGTTCCTAGGAGTCTCCTTTGGCAAACTCTTCTATGCCAAAAAGAAATCATTGTTGCCAGAAAACATGCCAACAAAATGGGCTAAGCCAATTCTTTTTTTAGGCAAACATTCTCTTTTAATTTACATTTGTCATCAGCCTTTTATGTACATTATCATGGCTATCGTCTATCTTCTTTGTGGCTATAAGGTGGTTTAATTATGGAAAAAAGCATATATGATCAATTTCATGAAGTAGCAAAGAAATATCCTCATAACCTTTGTATCCGTTTTGAAAATAAAACTTTGAACTACAGACAATTCGATTCTCATGTAAAACAAACGGCAAGAAAACTTGTCAAATTAGGTATAAAGCCAAAAGATGTCGTTTCCGTTTCAATTCCAAATTGCATCGAAGCAGCCGAGCTTTTCTATGCCATATCGATGATCGGAGCCATATCATATAATATCCACCCATTAACCCCTCCTGAAACTTTAAAGAAATTCATGGATAGAGCGAATTCAAAATTCCTTTTCTGCCTTTGGAACACCGGTTTTAAGAATAGGGACTATTTCCCGATGAATTATGTCATCGTCGGAATTAACCCTTATATTGGCGTAAACTCTCTAAAATCTTCTTATTTCCGTGCGGTAGGAAGAAAAAGAGACGGTTTGCTCCGCTATCACAAGTTAGATAAAGTTAGAGAAAAAGAATTCATCAAAGTTCATTCAGATGAGGATGAAGATGCGGTTTATCTAAACACTGGCGGAACAAATGGTGATCCAAAAATTGTTAGATTGTCCTCGCGTTCGATTAATTATCTAGGCTCCACTTCTTATCAGCTAATTGGTGGACCATATGAAAATATCAAGCTTTTTGCAGCCATTCCACTTTTCCATATTTTCGGTTTAGGGATGGGTTTGGTTACTCCTCTTTCCTTTGGTGGATCAACGGTCTTGATGCTTAAATTTAATACCAAAGAAGCAATCAATCACATCAAAAAAGGTCATACAAACACTTTGCTTGGTGTTCCTGCAATCTATAACGCTCTTCTTTCTAAGAAACAATTTTATGGTGATTTCCTTAAGAAACAACTTATTGCTTATGTTGGAGGAGACGCTATCTCACAAACTTTATTAGACTCTTGGAACAACACGATGAAAATCTGGGGAAGCGAAGCCAAGCTTTACCAAGGATACGGTTCAACCGAAGCGATGGTTTGCATGGTAAACACACGTTTCAACCGCTCGAGAAAAGGTTCTATTGGTAAGCCTCAACAAGGCGAAAAAGCAAAGATTATCGATAAAAACGGTAAAGAAATGCCTATCGGCGAATGCGGAGAAATCATTATTTCAGGTCCAATGACAATGAATGGTTACCTAAATGATATAGAAGGCACAAATAAAGCTTTGCAAAAAGATGAAAACGGCAAGATATGGCTTCATACAGGAGACTATGGCTTCATGGATGAAGATGGATATGTCTATTTCCGTCAAAGGCTTAGAAGAGTCGTGAAAATCAATGGCGAGACTCTATGCCCTGCTGATATTGAAAATGCCATTCTTGAAATGCCGGAAATATATTCCGCATATTGCTATGGCGTTAAAAACGAAAGAAAAGGCCAAGTGTTCCGCGTTGTTGCCGTCACAAGAAAAGGCAAAGATCAAATTAGCGACGAGGAAGCAGTCCGTTTAATCTATTCCAAAATTAAGATGTCCCTGCCTCCAGCCTATACCCCAGATAAAGTAATAATTCTTAAAGAATTGCCACGCACCCCTGTTGGCAAAATAGACGGCAAATATTTTGAGGATCATCCAGATCCAACAATTAAATAGGCAAGGATTTGCTGGCGATATTTAAAATTTCTTCGAAATCGGTTGATAACTTATATTTATTTAGATCTTCTCTTTTGATAAAGAAAACGTTACCTTCGGAGGAAGATTTTATCTCTCCTTCGAACTCTTTTGATCTAAACAATAGGCAAAGATGCCTAATACCATCTTCAATCATATTCCACTCATAATAGGTAACAAATTCAACCGATTTTAACTGAAGATTTGTTTCTTCTTTTATTTCGCGGACAACAGATTCTTCAACACTTTCGCCAGATTCGATGTGGCCACCTGGAAAATTTAAGCCTGGCCAATCATTCTTCAATCTATCAATCACAAGGAATGACCCATCATCCTTATAAAGCATGCACATATTTGTTAATATGATTTTTCCACTCATGAAATAACTCTAGCACATATTTATGGAAAGCAAGTAAACTAATTAAGCATGAAAATATCTTTAAACAAAGAAGACATAAAAAAGTTTGATAACTATCTTGAAGCGTTAGACGAAACAATATCCGAAGCGGACTATTTTAACGACCTTCTTTTTAATAGTCCAATCATCTCAAGCAAAAATCATCCATATAAAATTTCTAGACTTGACCCAAAAGAGTATTCATCTAACCCTTACTACCAAGCAATAAAGCCACATAGCGAGAAAAAAGGAAAGGTTCTCTTAACTTATGACAGATACCTCCCTAAACAAGGATTCGTCTATGATGAGATAAATCTTAAAGGCAATTATTTCCAAGAAGAAACTCCTTTTGGCTATTTCGAGGATGAATTTAAATTCCTAGCATTGAAAGAAAACGATAGAACCTGGATGAGCGTTACCCCTCATGAAATAAACACAATGAAACAAAGCGTAGCTGAAGCCAAAGGCAACGTCATAACTCTGGGTTTGGGCCTTGGTTATTATGCATTTATGGTTTCAAACAAAGATGATGTTAAGAAAGTAACGATCATTGAGATGAATAACAAAATAATCGATATCTTCAAAGAGGAAATCCTCCCTTTCTTCCCTCATAAAGAAAAAATCGAAATCATCAACGACGATGCGTTTACATTCCTCGAAAAAGACTTTGATGGAGATTATTTATTTGCTGATCTTTGGCATATGCCAGATGATGGGCTTCCAATGTATATAAAAATCGCCAAGGCAGAGAATAAACATCCGAAAACTAAATATGCATATTGGATCGAAAACTCTATACTTGCCTTATTAAGACGAGCAATAATTATCCTTCTAAGTGAAGAATTAGAAGGTTCAAATGACGAAAACTATTCATCTGAAGAAACCTTTTCAGATCACTTGATAAATCAACTTCATTTCATTCTTAAAAACATTGAAATCAAGAATATAGAAGACTTAAATAATATTCTTTCGTTCTCATCGTTAAAGAGTCTAGCGTTGAAAATCGATTTCTAAAAATCCACTACATTTCCCATATATTTTCAAAAATATATAAGAAAAGCCCCTCTATTTTCATAGAGAGGTCATTTTCTTATTTTGAGCAATTAGTCTTCAACTTTTTTGTAAAGTTTTCCACCAAAGCAAGCAACCATAGCGCTTAAGAAGGATAAGACGTAGAAGACAAGAGTAACGATTGCTAATGTCCAAGTCGTATCTTCACTTTCAGGATGGTTGACTGGGATGAAGTAGATATCACCAACAACTGCTTCAACAGTCCAAGCAATGCCAGCAATGGCGATTGCAACCATTGCAGCAACAGCAAGATAGCCAATGCCTGCGAACTTGCCCAATTTCTCACCAAAGAGAGCTAAGGCAATTCCAAGAACGAGGGCGATAATGCTCATAGATACGACTAAGGCAGAGAGAGTGCTACCATGTAGATATCCTGTCGTGGAATTTATCATGAAGACGATAAATCCAGGAACAAGAAGGATGACGGATGCAAGTAAGAGATAACTCCAGATAGTTTGTTTAGCTAAGAAGTTTTTCATGATTATTTTTCCTCCTTTTTCTTGCGAAGAGTTACAAAGAGGGACAATCCTCCGAAGACTGCAACAAGTCCAGCAGAGACACCGATCATTGTCTTATACATCGTTCTCCAAGATGTTTCGAGTTGAACTGTTCTGATTGTAACGTCAGTGTTATTTAAGACGTTAGAATGACAGACTGAGTATAAGATGTACTTTATGTTTGTCTTAAGAGCTGCGCACATTGCAGGATACTTGGTGATTTCGCTTTCACTCCAGTAGGAGAAGCTTGGGTTACCAAATCCGCAGAATGCGGTTGTTCCGAATAAGATGGACTCTTTTGGAGCAGCTTTTAAAGAGACACCAGTGAAGTCAGTGACGTTATAGCCCTTAAAGCCCCATTCATCACGCATGATATCTTGCATGACGGCTTTATTAGCACTAGAAGGAACGGCGCCAATACGGTTATAGGAAGTCATGACACCAAGAGCGCCTTGTGTGTAAGTATCTTTCTTGGACTCGTCGTTGACCCATTTTGCTGGTTTTCCTTTTGCTGTGAAGGCTTTGTTGAGGTTACGTAATTCAAGTTCGCGAGCGGATTGTTCGTTCATGAAAGCTGCAACGCCAGAACGGTTGATTTCTTGATCGTTGAAGGCGGCGTGTTTGATGTTAACTAAGCATCCCATGGATTGGGCGCCTTGGACGATAGCGGAACCGATATATCCAGAAAGGATTGGATCTTCGGAGAGATATTCTCCACCACGGCCATTATAACCATGACGTTTGATGTTCATTGCTGGGCCAATCATGATTGGTAAACCAAGATCGACTGATGTTTCGCCTAAGATGACCTCACCGTTTTCATAGGCAAGTTCTTTATTCCAAGTATAAGCAATGTTTGTTTGAGATGGGGTGACACGTGTGCCCATGTAATCGCCTGTAGAGGCAACTTTGGCGCTTTCTCCATCGCTCCAAGCTTCACCTTGATAGGTTCCTTCATTGAAGTAATGTGTATCGGATCCACCTGGACCGTCATCAGCGTTAAATGTTTCAAGTCCAACTGATGCGATGCCTTCTAAGTTATGGAAGGCGTGTGAAGCGAAGTTTAAGAATTCTGCTGGAGTAACTTGATCAACAAGTTCATCCCAACGGGAATCATCCCAATCAGCATTCTTATATTCTTTAATGGTGTGTCCATTGTTAACGCCCCACTTATAGGAAGAGGTATCTCCTTCTTCTAAGTCGATCCAATCGCAGGTGAAGAGTTTCTTCATTCTTTCGCTTGGTTGCAATCCACTATAGGTCTTAGGGAAGGTTCCATTCCAATCTGAACGGGAGAGATACGTGACTGTATCCTTGCTAAAGGCGTTGAAATCAGTTGCATAGTCACCTTCAGATAATTTGTTGGTGATGTTTGTGCCATTATCAGAAACTGAGAAGGTCTTATCATCAACTCCGCCCGTATGCCCAGACCAGTTGAAGGAATAGACTTTTGAAGCATCTCCACCAACTGATGTTGTGCCTTGTTTCGCAAAGACGTTATTTAAAGCATCGTGCGAAGAAGCACCAAGAGCAAAGTAATACGTTCCATCATCGACAATGTATGTCTTTTTGCCGTTTGTATCGTAAGAAGCAAGGTTTTCTAATTCGACATTTAAGGTGATGGTTTCGCTGTCACCAGCTTTGATTGTATCGGTTTTTTCGAAGTCAATTAATTGAATTGCGCTCTTTTCAACACCATTTTCAACGTCATAGTCGGTATATGGTGTTTGGGCATAAAGCTCAATGGCATGTTTGCCGTCAACTGAGCCAGTATTCTTAACTGTAACGGTGACTTCTGCCGTTTTATGATCACCAGAAATCTCAACTTTATCTAAGCTTTCTTCGAAGGTTGTATAGCTTAAACCAAAACCAAATGGGTAGACAACTTCTTGGTCATAGTCCCATTCTCCTACTCCTGTGCCTAAGACGCCTGTTCCTGTGGTATAAGAACCTGCTTTTGCTGTTTTTGCACTGGCTTTTCCAGAGACAACATCGGCATATCTAGTTTCATAATAACGATAGCCAGTGTAGATTCCTTCAGCCCAGATGAGGTAGGAATTTAAGTTTTCGCCAGCGGCTTTTGTTGCATCATCCCATGGTGTGGAATCGCCAGCGTTTTGCATTGCTGGAGCGGTTAATCCGTTGGAGATATAGATTTCGCCAAGGCGACCGGATGGGTTGATCTTTCCTTGAAGAACGTTAGCGACCGCTCTAAATCCATAAGAGCCAGGATAGCCAATCCACATGATTGCGCTAATTGCATCATCGTCCTTTAATTCCTTAATTTCCATGACGTTTGTGGTATTCAAGAGAACAATGACTTTCTTGGAAGTTGCTTTTGCTTCGGCAATCATTTCTTTTTCTTCTGCGGAAAGAGAAAGGACGTTTCCGTTTGTTGTCGTGCTTCCGCAGTTTTCTTGTCCTGTGCGATATTCTTTCGATTCGCCACCTGGACGGCCAACGATAACGATGGCTGCATCAGCATATGAAGCATCGTCCTTCTTATAGTTGGCGTTGATTTTTGCCATGTCTGCTGAACCTAATTCATAGACTTTATCAGTTCCAGAAATTTCGGTGTATTGAGGAGGTGTGGCACCGAAGCTTTGTCCGCCCCACTCGAAATCCTTGCAGTATTCCTTATAAACCGCTTGACGAGTTGGGTTGATTTCAAGTCCTTCTTCGGTGAAACATTCTGTGATTGTGTTTCCATTATCGATGGTTGCTTTATCAGCGATAGAACCACCGCTGTTACCATAGATTGGAGCATAGCTTCTTAAACCAAAGAGAGAAACTTTTGGTTTTTCCGCTAATGGAAGAACGTTGTCTTTGTTCTTAAGAAGAACGAACGATTCTGCAGCTTCGCGAAGAGCTAAATCCTTATAGCCTGCGATTGCTTCTTTTGCGTTTTTATACTTTGAAACGTAAGACCAGCTATTTTCTGATCCTTCGTTTTTCTCAGTCACGATCTTGCTCGATGTTGTTCCCCAAGTTTGATCCATTCCTTGTGGGTACTTTTCGAAAATCATTCCCATGACTGTAGAAGATGACAACAACAAAACGCTGAAAGCTGTCAGTCCTCTAAATACATTTGATTTAGGCATATTGCCCTCCTTTAATTTGGGTCTAATGACTCCAAGCGGAATTATTGTAAGCACTTACATTCTTAAAAAAGGCAAACCGTGACCGAATTTGTACGGATTTGTGACATTTTCGGTAAGCGCTTACTTTTTAATCGGGAAGAGCAATGATACCTTAAATCTATTAGCTTTTTGTTCGAAAGAAAATGTTCCTCCGTATTTTTGAGAGATGTATTTTATCGACTTTGTACCATAACCATGATATATCTGATTTTCTTTGTTTGAAATTGGCAAACCATTCGATGAAAACTTAACTTTTTCAGAAACATAATTTTCCTCAATAAGTGATAAAAAACCATTCTTTATCGAGGCTGAAACTTTGATTAAGCGGTATTCTCCTTCTTCTTTGGAAACTGCTTCTATAGCATTATCAATAATGTTTCCAAATAAAGATGAGATATCACTTGCTGACATAAATGAGAAAGCATTCCCATCAATGATGTAGGTAAACGTAATATTTTCTTTTGTACATAGCAAAGACTTTTGGGTAAGAATGATATCTAAAGCTTCGTTGCCTGTTTTTGCATAGTCACCATATATATCAATTGTTTTTTCTAGTTCCTTGATCGTTGAATCTTTATCTTCAATCTTCATTTCTTTTAAAAGATTCAGCTGATGTTTCATGTCATGAAATTTCATATTGAGGATTTCTTGTTCTTTCTTTGCCGTTTCGGATTGGTGGGCTTGAAGTTCAAGAAGAGAGACCAAAGTTTCTTTTTCGTCTTCTAATTCTCTGGCTTTAGAACCCGCCTCATGAGCAATAGGGACGACGAATTCCAAAGAAACGCCAAGGAACATCAAAATAACAGTATAAAGTCTAGGAATTATTCCCCAAGGTTCGACATATTGGCTTAAAACGGCGGCTATTGCAATGATAACAGAGCCAAAAATAAGACTTAACGAATCCTTACGTTGCCAACGATACGGGCGTTTGAGTTTAAGGACAGCAAACAAAAACGCCCCATAAATGATCAAATATATTCCAACAAAAGAAATAATGGCTACAAGTTTCGACCAGTCTGACGCGTTATTTGGCATGATATCAAAGAAAAATCCAAGGAAATTCCAAGCTATGTGCTGCACGCCAAAGGAAATGGTCACTGCGCAAAGCAAGGTAAGAAAAGACTCTTCATATAAGAAGAAGCTCAAAATAAAGAGCACCATCGCAGCAAACAAATAATCGAAGTTATATCCAAAGCTCGTTTTTAAGGACGGCATCCAATAAAGGAAGCATGGCAAAGCTGCCACAACAGGCAAAAAGCACCAAAAATATTTTCTTCTTTTAGAGAAAAGCATCAAGATAAGGAAAGGAATGAGCAACTCCAAATAGAATTGATATTTTCCTAGAATCAAAATCTTATATAAGGGGGTTCCATCTTCCATCTTGCTTACCTATTGAATGAATTACCGTAGAATTGAGACAAACGAACGGCAAATTCTTTTTTATGCGAACGAGAAATCGGAAGAATTGATCCATCTTCCATAATTGCAGAGCCATCAGCAAAAGTTTTTACTTTTGATAAATTGATGATGATTCCGGAATTTATCTTCACAAAGACTTCAGGATTTACAACTTCTTCAACAAGTTTTAAAGAGCCTCTAACTTTGAAAGGCTCTAACCCAACTTCGTGGAGAACGATGTTATGATTCACCATCTCAAAATATATGAGTTCATCATTCTTGAACCTTCTAGACATGCCGCCAATCTTTAAGAAGAAAGAACCATTTAATGCATTCTTCTTTTTCTCAACCACTTTATCCATGGCAAAAGATAGATTTGCAAATGTCACAGGCTTGATAACGAAGTCTAAAGCTTGGACTTTATAGCCATCAACTGCAAATTGAGGGAGATTAGTCGTAAAAATAATATCAATCGCACTGTTATGTTCTCTGATTTTCTCTGATGCTTGCATGCCGTTCATTCCTGGCATATCAATATCCATAAGGACTGCGTCAAAGCCTTCTTCAGAATCTAGGAATTCATAAGCGTTAGGAAAAATCTTGGATTCAATCTCCACTTCATTTTCTTTAGCGTAACGCTCAAGCAATCTAGCATCGGCTTCCGCTACATCATTTTCGTTTTCAACAATTGCAATATGAATACTGAACATAATTAATTTTTCTATCTATATAAATTCTTATTTATTTTTCGGAAAAATACAAGACACGCCTTAAAATGCACATTTCACGACTTATTTTGAACTAGAAAGCCCTTACATCATTGTTAGATAATATACAATGTTAGAGCAAAAGGAGTTTTCGTATGTTGTTTAACAATGATTGGATCGTTTATGAAGATGGTCATAAAGATCAAGCAGAAAAGGTAACTTTACCTGATGATAGAATGCTTAGAACAAATAGAGATATAAATAATCCTGGTGGAGTCAATATTTCATTCTTTTCTGGTGGAAAATATATCTATGAAAAAGACTTTGAATTATCTCTAAACGATGGCGAAAAAGTATATTTCGAATTCGAAGGAGTCTATCGCCATCCAAGAATATACATCAATGATGTAGAGGTCGCTCATCGCGAATATGGATATACAGATTTCATATTTGAGGCAACTAATGCCATCAAAAATGGAAAAAATCATATAAAAGTTATTGCAGATAACTCCGATCAGCCAAATTCGCGTTGGTACACAGGATCTGGCATATATCGTCCTGTTCATATGTGGGTATTGCCAAAAGAACATATCCTTCCTAGATCTGTAAGAATAACCACTCTTTCTTATGAAAAAGGCGAGGTCAATTTAAAAGCAAGTTTCTCTTGTTCTGGAAAAGGAAAATTCAAAATTAGAGATGGAGAAGACGTTATCTTTGAAAAGGAGTTTTCTGGTGATTCCCTAAACGAAAATTTAACAATCGAAAATCCTAAATTATGGAACGTTGGAGAAGGAAACTTATATGAGTTAGAACTTTCTTTTGAGAAAGATGTCTACAAAACAAAATTTGGTATTAGGCAAGTAGAATTAGATAAAGAAAAAGGCTTCTTAATCAATGGCAAACGAGTAATCCTTAAAGGCGCTTGTATCCACCACGACAATGGTTTATTAGGTGCTGTTTGTGATAAAGACGCTGAAGAAAGAAGAGCGAGAATCCTCTTTGAAAATGGTTATAACGCCATCCGCTCCGCCCATAACCCAATCTCTAGATATTTCCTTGATGAAGCAGACAGGCTAGGACTTTTGATTCTCGATGAATATGCTGATTGCTGGTATATCCATAAGACAATGCACGATTGTGCTTCTTTTGTCATGCAAACCTATAAACAGGATTTGAAGGAGATGATTGAAAAAGACTACAACCATCCTTCAGTAATCATGTATTCCTTAGGAAACGAAGTTGCAGAAACAAGCGAGAAAAAAGGCGTTTCTTTTGTTCGTGAAATGGTTAAAACGATCAAAGAAGACGATAACACGAGGCCAATAACTTGCGGCGTTAATATTTTCTTCAATGCTCTATATAGCTGGGGAATGGGCCAATATTCAGATAAGAAGGCTCAAAAAGACGCAAAGAAAAAGCCAACTCAAAAGAAAGCATCCGTTGGTTCACAATTCTTTAATGATTTAGCAGGCATTCTAGGTGCTGACTTCATGAAGACTGGCGCTACTCTCCATAGAGCAAACGTTAAAACTAGAGATGCTTTCAAAGAACTTGATGTCGCCGGGTATAACTATGGCATCAAACGTTATAAGCACGATTTAAAACAATACCCTGATCGTTTCATCGTTGGTTCAGAAACATTCTGTTCTGATGCCCTTTCATTCATTGAACAAGCAGAAAAGAATCCACGTTTAATCGGAGACTTTGTCTGGGCCGGATGGGATTATCTAGGTGAGGCTGGAGTAGGAAGCTGGGTTGCTCTTGAAAGAGAAGGCATGAGGGAAGATAAAACAAATTGGCTTCTAGCTGGTTCAGGAAGAATTGATATCCTTGGTCATCCTTGCGCTGAAATGACCTACACTCGTGTGGCTTTTGGACTAGAAAAAATCGGCTTAGCATGCGTTTCACCAAAAGATCTTCATTATGGTCACAGTGCTTCATCTTGGAAGCTTTCTTGGGCCCACCGCTCATATGATTATGAAGGATGGGAAGGGAAAAAGATGGTCGCAGAAGTGTATTCCAAAGAGCCTATTGTCGCCCTCTATCAAAATGGCAAACTTATTGCCAAAAAGAAACAAAAGGACGGCGGAAGAGTCTATTTCAAAATCAAATATATTCCTGGAACAATTGAAGCAGTCTCTTACACAAAGGATGGCAAAGAATACGCAAGAACGTCTCTATCAACAGTAAAGAAAGAAACCTTCTTCTTAGCTAAACCAGAAAAGGATGTTGTTAGAGCCGATGAGACCGCATTTATCAGGCTTAACTTTGTTGATAAAGATGGACATCAAAAGCCTCTAGAAAATAGCGAAATTATTGTGACAAAAGTCGAGAATGGAAGCCTGCTTGGACTTGGTAACGCTTGCCCATATTACACTGGAACTTATCTAGATAACGTCGCCCCTGCTTATTATGGACGTGCTCAAGCAATCGTTAGACCAAATGGTCCAGGAGAGGTCAAAGTTTCCTTCAAAACAAAATGTGGAGAACAAACAATTTCCTTCCTCGCAAAAGAAACGGAGAAACAAGAAGATTTCCATATCTAAAAAGCAAAATAACGCAAAATGGCATGTAAAAGTGCCATTTTTTCTTTATACAAATTTAGTATAAAACGATATATCGGTAAAAAATAATCGTTATTTTTGATGAAAATCTATTCTCAAAATTTTTCAAAAGTTCTACTATGTTAGAAAAGAATGTAAACGCTTACATACATTCGGAAAGGAACATACCTATGAACGAAAAAGTTAAAGGCTTTTTCAAAAATCCTCTAGGTATTGGCTTATCGTGCTTAGTCGGAGCTCTAGTGATGAGTTTCGGCGCTCAATTGGTTAATACTAGCGGATACTCTGTGAAGGTGACTAGTGGCGTCGCCGACATGGACGCTTTGTATTCAGAGACATACAAATCATCCACTACTAAGCCATTCCGTTTATCCATCGGTGAAAAGAAGGATGGCATGGTCAATGCCAAAATGGCCTATGATCTTTATTTGCCAAAAGGAGTTGACGCCTCTCATCCAGCTCCAGCTGTTGCTTTAACACACGGCTATTTGAATTCCAAAGAATTCGAATCGGGAGTTGCTCTTGAACTCGCAAGAAGAGGATATGTCGTTCTCGCCTATGATCAATATGACCATGGCGATTCTACGTGGGATACCCCTTCTGCATTCAATTTCTACGTTTGGTCAGCATATGACGCAATGGAATATTTATATGCCCAAGACTATGTTCTTAAAGCAAGTGATGGCACTGCAATGATCGGTCTTTCTGGCCACTCAATGGGCGGATTCTCATCAGAAATTGCTGTCGCTTGGGATACTTTAAACATCAATATGGGCGTTTATTCCAAACCAAAAGTTACAACAATGTTGGCACAAGGTGCTGACTTCCGTTATGTTGATTTCTATGTTTCCGCATATAGTGGAGGCTTATATGACGCGACATATAAGACATATGGTTCAAGAACATGCGGAACCCTTCAAGGACAATATGATGAATTCTTCTTTGACAATTCGGAAAATAGCAAAGGAACCGTTACCGAAAAAGACTATGCCAAGGATAAAGTCGGTTATTCAATGCTTGGACTAACTTCGGCTGGTGAGTCGGGTAAATTCTATCAAGTCGATCCAGCGACAAATACCGCATTAACAACTGAAAATACAGATTTATCCGCCAATTATGGTGAAAGAATCATTTATAAGGTTGCCGGAGATCACCCTTATAACACTTGGTCACCTGAGGCGACAAGTTGCATCGTCGATTTTTTCAACCATGGCTTTGAGCATCAAACAAAGATGGCTGGCCTAAAAGATTTAAGTTCGTATGTAACGGTTAAATCTGGTTCTAAACAAATATGGTGGATCAAAGAAGTGTTCACTTGCTTAGGACTAATTGCTGTCTTTGCCGCGGTTTTATTCGGACTTATGGGAATGTTTGATGTGCCATTCTTCCGTCTAGCAAAGACTGAATGCACTTTAATTCCTGAAGTAGAACCGCAAGGCAAAGGGCAAAAAGCAATAAGCATCGTAATGAGCGTATTCTCCATACTGCTATCGATGTTTATGATTCCTGCCTTAATGGAGCCAACTTCTTATCCAACGCAAGTAAAGACACTTACGACGATGATGGACGTCTTTATGTATTGTGGAATCGGAATTGCAATAATTCTTGGCATTGTAGCTATTGTCTTAAATGCATTAGACAAGAAAGATAATGCAAAGAAGCTTATTCGCCCAGCTGGTGGAAGCCTCTTAATCACGCTTGTCGCCTTCGCTTTACGTTGGTTAATCAACGACGGAACGAATTACGTTTTGAATTCAACAAATAGATTCTTTAACGCTCCATCCATCAATACAATCGCCTTCTGGGCAATGGGCTCAGGTTTATTAGCCTTGATATTTGCTCTTATCTCCCATTTCTTCCTTAATAATAATAGGAACATTTCACATCTTGGCTTAAAAGCCTCTTGGAAGTCAGTAGGTGTCAGTTTAGTTAACGCTATCGTTCTTTGTTCAGTTATTTGTGGATTCGTTTGGATTGTTCAATTGATCTTCAACACAGACTTCCGCGTTTACACATATGCCATTAAGACGTTAAACGGAGCCGCATTCGTTTCCTCCTTACGTTATCTCCCGTTCTTCTTTATCTTCTATCTTTGCGCCGGTATTTCAATCGCCGTTACAACAGCTGGAAAGAAAGGTTGGAGAGGAGACTTACTTGCCGTTGCTATCGAAGTTGGGCCATCAGCCCTCTTCCTCTTATATCAATATGGCGTTCTTTATACGACTGGCACTGCTCCATTTGTGAATTTTGCCCTTGATGGCATCCTTGTCCAAGGCCTAATCATCACTCTTGGAATGTTAGCTGTCTATCAGCACCGTTCACTCGAAAAGAGTGGCAATATCTGGAGTGGCGTCTTCCTTAACACCATTTTCTTCACCTTCATCACTTTAGCAAACACAACAATCTATAATCTTCGATAAATTCTAGTGTTTTCTATTATAAAAGAATGCCATTTCGGCATTCTTTTTTCTTTGCCGACAATAAATTCCTTTCATTTGAAACAAAAAAGTAAAAAAATATCGAATAGTTTAGAAAATGCAATATTTTTATATTATTTTTGCAATTTTAAAGCGCTTACAATATGGAATAATTATTAGGCTAAAAGGTCAGGAGAAAATTATGGCAAAAAGAAAAAAACCTATAGTTCTTTGGGTCCTTACTGGAACATTCGCAGCTTTAGCCGTCACTTGTGGAGTGGCTTTAGGCGTGACGGACAACTTTGTAAACGTCATCAATAAAGCGCTCGGTTGTGAAGATGCGGCTAACAAGCAGATTGAAATCGGTGACCCATCAAAATTCGATTCCGCTTATTTCAAAAGCGACTACAACAGCACTGAAGATCTTCAAAAATCCGACAAAGAGATTGCTGAAGAACTCACTGAAGAAGGCAGCGTTCTTCTTAAGAATAAAAACGATGCCCTTCCACTTTCTAAGACTGCAAAAGTCACAATTCTTGGTCACTCTAGCTGCAATATGCTAGTTTGCGGTACAGGTTCTGCCGATATTAACGCTGATGGCGCACCTACTTTAAAAGAAACTCTCACAAAGAGAGGAGTCTCCGTTAATGAAACCGTTTGGAATTACTATGTAAGCCAAATCAACAACTATCAAACCAATCCTAAGAAAGGCGATAACTCCATTCGTGGAGGTGATGGCGGAGTTAAGGGCTCTTATACCGTTAACGAAATCCCTTATAGCACGCTTACAGCAGCTGATGGGGTAACCTCATCGTTTAGCCAATATAATGATGCGGCTATCGTTGTTATTTCCCGTTTAGGCGGAGAAATGTACGATCTTCCTGCCGATGTTGACCATCAAGGCAATGCTTCTGAAACGGAAAACGGCTCCGGCAACGCACTTGAATTAACAATCAATGAAAAAGAATTGATTGAACAAGCAAAGAACAATTTCGGTAAAGTTATCGTTCTTATCAACTCTGCAAACCCTCTTGAATGTGATTTCCTTACAGCTGGAAACTCCAAAGTCGATGCAGCTCTTTGGATCGGTTATACAGGTCTTCAAGGACTTGAAGGCGTTGCAGATCTTCTTGTTGGAAACGTTTCTCCTTCTGGAAGATTAGTTGATATATATTGCAATGACAACACCACCGCTCCAAGCATGCAAAATTTCTATTCTGCCGAATGGAGCAATTCCGGTGATGACAAATATAAAAACGACATGGTCTTCAACTCCCTTGACGGAAACAAATACTATAACGTCTATCAAGAAGGTATCTATGTCGGTTATAGGTATTATGAAACAAGATATGAAGACACAGTCTACGGAAAGACTGGCACTGGCTCATATGAGTATTTAAATGATGTCGCTTATCCATTTGGTTATGGTTTAAGCTACACTTCCTTTGAATATAGCACCCCTGTTTATAAATATGATTCCAAGAAAGATGAAATCGAAGTGACTGTTAAAGTCAAAAACACTGGCACCGTCAAAGGAAAAGAAGTCGTTGAGGTCTATTTCCAGAGCGAATATACCGATTATGACAAAACAAACGGCATCGAAAAGAGCGCAGTTGAACTCTGTGGCTTTGCTAAAACCAAGGAATTAGCTCCTAACGCCTCTGAAGAAGTTAAGATTTCCGTTCCAAGAAGTGAATTTGCCACATACGATTCCAAAGGAAAAGGAACTTATATCCTTGATGCAGGAAATTATTATCTTTCCGTTGGCGCTAATGCTCATGATGCTTTAAATAACATCATCGCCAAAAAGGGCGGAGCAAACAAATCCTTGATGAAAGGAATTGATGGCGCTTCCGCTGAAGGTGATTCTTCTTATGTCTACACCTTCAATCAAGAAACAATCGATGATGAAACATATTCGATTGGCAAAGATGGCAAGAAGATTTCTAACCAATTTGATTCGGCATCCCTTTCCTATTATGGCAAGGATGATGTCACATATCTTTCTAGAAGTAACTGGGTTGGCACTTGGCCAAGCAAGGTCGAAATTGCTCTTAATGATAAACTCCATGACGAAATGACAGGTATCAAAGCCTACGAAAAGATCACCGTTGAAGGGGAAAAACTTCCTACAATGGATGCTAATAATGGCCTAACCTTAATCAATATGAGAGGCAAAGACTATGACGATGAAAATTGGGATAGTTTACTTGATCAGCTTTCATATGATGATATGTCTAATATGATCGGTCTTGGATACCACGGCATTCAATCAGTCGCTTCTGTCTCCATGCCAAGAACAAAAGATGAAAACGGTCCACAAGGATTCTCTGGAAAACTTACTGATTTAACCGGTAATAGCAAAACAATGTGTGCTTATACCGATGAAAACATCATGGGTGCAACATGGAATGTTGAATTCATGGAAGAAATCGGTAAACACATCGGCGAAGATGGTCTTGCTTTAGGCTATTCTGGCTTATATGGCCCAGCAATGAATACCCATAGAAGCGCTTATAGCGGAAGAAACTTCGAATATTATTCCGAAGATGGTTTCTTGGCCGGAAAGATTGCAGCCGCCGAAACAAAAGGCATTCAATCTAAAGGCGTATATGTCTTCGTTAAGCACTTTGCTTTAAACGACGAAGAAACAAACTGCCGTTCTATCTCCACTTTTGCCAACGAGCAATCAATCAGAGAAATCTATCTCAAGCCATTCCAAATCGCCATCACTGAAGGTGGAGCCCATAACGTTATGACAGCCTTCTCTAGAGTCGGTGTCATCTGGTCTAGCGCCCACTCTGGCTTAATGACAACAGTCTTACGTAACGAATGGGGATTAGATGGATTCGCCGTTTCTGACTACACCACAAGTGGCGCAGCTACCTCCGCTCACGAAAGAACCACCTATGATCCATACTTAGCAGTCCTTGCTGGAACCGATACCTTCGACTCCTCCGCTAAGACTTCCCAATACAAGTTCCTCAAGGCATTAGATTATCAAAACGATCCTCATTTCGTTTTGGCGATGAGAGAATCTTGTAAACGTATCTTATACACAGTTGTTAATTCCAACGCGATGAATGGAGTCACCCCAACCACAATCATGATTCATGTTATGACTTGGTGGCAAATGGCCATAGTCGATGGAATCATCTACTCTGGTATCGTTGCTCTTGCTTTAGGTGGAGTTGCCACTTACAGACAAGTGAAGTACAACAAATTTAAGAAAGAAACTCTTTCTGAAGATACAAAGGAGGGAGAATAATTATGAAAAAGAAAAGATTATTAGTACTTGGCACAACAGCTCTTGTTAGCTTAGGCTTGCTTACTTCCTGCGACTATTCCGATTTCTCATTATTTGGATTCTTCTATAAAATTCACATCGACAATGAGACAAAGAAATACGATAACCGTGGATCTAACGATAGCGAGAATTCTTCTTCCTCAGAAAGCAGCGAAGAAGTCAAAACCAATATTCCTGAAACATATCTTGTTACATCGAGCGAGACTTTATCCAATGGCGCAAAGCTCGAAAAATACGATCTTCTTGCCATTCTTGATGGTAGCAAGGCCGCTTTGAACTCCTATACAAAGTATATTCCTACCTCTGGAAGCAGCTACACCTACACTTCTTTTGCTTCCTTAACCGACTATACACGTGATGGAAACGTCGTTACCCTTGATTTCGGACCAATGGTTTATACCGATAGAACCGATACAAGCAACGTTGCCTTCTACCGTGGAGATGATGAAACAACTTCTAAAGAAGCCTTCAAAAAAGCCTTCGACACAGAAACAGCCTCCTTCTCTCTTAAAGAAGATGGCACATTTGCTCTTGGAACGACATCAAGCGGCAATACTGCAAAAGGCTTAAGCAACGCTACAACATACTGGTATAGCGAATTCACCTCTCGTCCTTCCTATTACATGCTTACTCTCTTAGACGATAGCACATATTATCTAAACACGTTCTGCATGGATTCTAAGAACGATAAGATGCCAGTTTCTGCCTTCGTCACAACTGGTACATACAAAACTTATCCTGATAAGAGCACCGAAGAATACGATGCTGTAAGAATCAATCCAGGAAAAGGCCATATGTATGCCAATAACAATGGATCCAACATGGAATTCGATCTTCCAGATGATTCAAACTTCAAGCAATGGCTTGGTTTATCAATCGGTTCAGTCCCTGCTTATAAAGTCACAAAAGTTGGTTTTGCAGGGTTATTAGGAGACGTCAAAGCCTATGGATTTGAAGCATTCTCCGAAGACTTTGGAAGCGATGAAGAGAAAGAGGCCGATCCAACTGAAGGAGCAATGTTAGTTCTTGATGGCGCAAGTAATGCCAACATCAAACTTGCCTTCTTCAATGATGGAACGTACCACTTCGTCTGGACGGCAAATAAGATCGATGAAAAAGGCACATGGGTCTATGACAAAGATAGCGATGTTCTTACTTTAAGTGCAACAAAGAGCGACGAAACAGTCCGCACCAACGTTACAGTTAAGCAAGAAGATGGCACCTATGTAGTTAACTATATCTCTGCAATTAGTGAGCAATTAACTCAGAAGTACGTTATCTCTGCAGCCGATTTCTCCGCTTATTTCCAAGTTACAAAAGTTTTGGAACTTAAGGGAGATGATAATGAGGCAATCTGCATCACATTCTATTCTGATAACACTTATGTGTTTGAGTTTAAGACATATAACGCCCAAGAAAAAGGAACTTGGTCATATAATGCGACAACAGATAAGTTAACCCTTAATGTTGGCGATAAAGAAACTGGCTCCTCCTCTATCAAAGGTGGAAACTACGTTATCTATTGTGAACATTCCTCTGGCTCTGGCTTAACTCAAAGCTTCACAATGAACAAAGATACATGGGGTTCAACCTTCGTTCACGCTTTAAAGATGCTTAAGGGTGAAAAGATGGAAGATAATTGTACTCTTACCTTCAATTCTGATAAGACATTCAATTTCTTCTTCAAGGTTAGTAACAACGGAACAGATAGCATCGTTAAAGAAGATGGTACTTATTCTGTTGGCGAAGATGACTTAGTTGTCTTAAAGGTTGGAGATGCGACGGTTGCCACCGCCTCAAAAGAGGCTGATGGACGCTACAAATTCCACTATGTTTATTCAAAGAGTGACCAATGCTGGCAAGATTTCATGATGGATGAACACACCTATAAAGATGTCTTCTCTATTTCTGATATTGCTGTTGTTGGAGTAGCAAATCCAGATAAGACTATCCTCAAACTCAACCGTGACCACACCTACTCTTTCAATTTCAACTTCACAGGAAGTTGGTCAAAAGAAGTTGGCGGATGGGAATATGATTCCGAAAACGATAAGATCATTCTTACCTATAACACAGAGAAGACTAATGAACTTGCAAAGCAAGAAGACGGAAGCTATAAAGGTAACTACACTGCTGGAATTAGCAGCCAATTGAAACAAGAGTTCGTTATCGAATCTGGAAATACTGATTTCTTAGCTACAACTCTTCTCAACATTAATAAAGAGAATACAAATGGTACTAAGTTTGGATTTATCTTCTATTCCAACCACTCCTATTCATTCCATTTCTATAACTATGGTGTTACCGAATACGGAACTTGGTCTTACGATACGACAACTGGTGACTTCTCTTTCTATTGCAACAACACGGTTAATACCGCAAGCAAGGGAACAGATGGAAGCTATACCTTCAACTACATCTCTAATAAGAATTCTCAAATGACTCAAGAATTCACCTTCTCAGCAGAAGACGCTGCAAAAGTCATCGTCAAAGCCTAATCATCTCAACAACCTAAAAGTTAACGTTTGCAAGAACATGCGGCGTTAACTTTTTTTATTTAGAAATTCAAAAACCTTTGCTAAATCCCCTTCAATTTCATATTTATACTGGCCTTTAGAAACCTTTCCTAAGCATATTTATTCGTTTAAATTGGTTGATATTGTATAATCCTTTCATATCAACAAGGAGAAAATATATGCATAAAGATGAAGCGGCTTCAGGATTCGAAATACTATCCAACCCAAGTAGAGTCAAAATTACAAAATTCCTCTATATGAAAGGAACTTTATCTTTCGATGATCTTCTATATGTCACTGGAGATAGTGAGGAAGAATTAAAAGAGTCTCTCCAACTAATGGAAGATGGATGTCTACTAACAAAGAATGGCGATTCCTATTCGATCAATAAAGAATACGTTGATTCGTTAATGGATTTTGTTAGAACGCCTTGTGGCTGTTGCCATTAATCTAAAGAAAGACTGAACGTTGCCTTATTGGTAATGTTTTTTCTTTACGTTAAAGATTTTGCAGACACATTTGCCTAATGTTCTTTAATTGAATAAATCTTCATCTTGAGTAGACTACAAATTTAGTCTATTTATTTCTTCCGGTTTTCGTTAAAACAAAAACGGCCTAATACATTTGTAGTAAGCCGTCGTTTCTTTAAGTGGCGGAGGCATAGAGATTCGAACTCTAGCTGGGGCAGTACCCCACTATCGGTTTTCAAGACCGACCCCTTCAACCGCTTGGGTATGCCTCCGTGTGGTGGTCCATTCAGGGTTTGAACCTGAGACCTAACGATTATAAGTCGTTCGCTCTAACCACTGCGCTAATGGACCTCTGGCTGCAATGCAGCCTAGATATTATATCTAAGTAAAGAGAGTATCTCAATTACTCATTTAGAAGTTTTTCAAGTTCTTCGACTAATTCATCCATTCTACGTGGGCAAGAGTAGAATGTTTCTTTCTTTGTGAAGTCGACTCCAGCCTTTAAAACTTCTTGAACTGGGTAATCACTTCCGCCCATCTTTAAGAGAGAGATGTGTTTATCGAAGGCTCCTTCTTTACCTTCCTTGACGTTTTGATATAAAAGCATGGAAGCTGTGAAGGAGGTTGCATATTGATAAACATAGAATGGCGTATAGAAGAGATGAGGGATATAAGCCCAAACTAGTTCTTTAACCTTTTCTTCATGAATATCAATGCCATAATATTTCTTATAAAGTTCAATCATCTTATCGGAGAGAACTTGATAATTGATTGGCTCATCTTTCTCAGCAAGAAGAGAGATTTCATATTCGTATTGTCCGAATAAGGCTTGGCGGTAGAAAGTTGAAGCAATCTCATCAATAGCCTTTTGAAGAAGGAATATCTTATCTTCCTTGCTTAGGTCTCCTCTCTTCAAGAAATAATCAAGAAGATTATGTTCATTGAAGGTTGAAGCGATCTCTGCGACAAAGATTGTGTAATCTTGTTTGCAAAGAGGCTGAGATTCTTCGGAATATAAGGTGTGGATTGAGTGTCCAGATTCATGGGCAAGAGTGAAGACATCGTCTAAATTTCCTTCGAAGTTAAGAAGAATATATGGATGGATGTTTGCTCCACCTGTGGAATATGCACCAGTAATTTTGCCAGCGCTTGGATAAACATCAACATAGCCTTCTTTTGTGACTTCTCTAGCCTTCTTTTGATAGTCTTCTGGGAAGCTCTTGATGGAATCAAAGAAGATTTCTCTTGCTTCTTCGTAAGTGTATTTCTTATCAGACTTAGCAAGTTGAAGGAAACGATCATATGAACGATGCTTGTCTAAATGGAGATATTTCTTTCTTAGTTCATAGTATTTTTTAAGAGAAGCGTTATCAGTTGAAGCAACTTCAATGAGGTTATGGAAAACCGAGAGAGGGATATTGTTTTTAAAGAGATGCTCTTCAAGAATGGAAGAATATCCTCTTGCCTTCATCTCGGCATATTGGGCATGCAATACGGTATTATAGATTTGCCCATATGTGTTCTTGTGTTCATCATACCAAGAATAGAGGGATTCGAAGATTCTCTTACGGTCTTCTGCACTTTCTGTTTCTTCAATAAGATTACGCCAATTAGACATATTAACTTCGATTTCTTTGCCGTTTAGTAAGATTGTCTTTGGCTTATAGTCAGCAACAGAGAGATAAGAATATAAATCACCGCCATCTCCTTCTAGATTGTTGAAGGAAGAGAGAAGTTTTTCTTCAAAGGAAGATAAAACGTGTTTTTGTGTGCGGAATAATTTGTCGAAAGCAAAATCGAATTCAGCCTTGTAAGTTGGATTGTTATTAAGGAAGGTTTTGACCTTGTCTTCTCCTAAGGCTAAGATTTCTGGGTCGATGTAGCTAGAAGCAGCAGAGAATGCGTTCATCGCGGACATGACTTTAGAGATTCTTTCATTTCTAGAAACGTCTTTCTTATCTAAGTCAGAAAGTCCGTTAGCATACATATAAAGTTTCTCTAAAAGGAGGTTGACTTCCTTTTCCATATCTAAATATTCAAGGAAGTTTTTTTCGTCTCCTAATTTGCCTTCAAATGAGGCGGCTTTAGCAACGTATACGTCTTTGAATTTCGCTAAATCAGCGTTAAAAGCCTCTTCGTTTTCATAGAGAGGACTTAAATCCCATGATGTTTTCATAATTTTCTCCTTCTTAACAAGTAGGTTCTTCTACTCCTGTTACATCTTTAAATATCCAATAGGCGATTAATATTCCGCCTGTGGTAGGAACGAATGAAGTTGAACCAGGAGTCGATCTCCTTATTGGGTTTTCGTTCATTACATCTATACATTCTACTGGTTTTGTTGGCTTCTCTAAAGAATAAAGAACGTTACAATGATAAATTTTGCGTTTTTTTAGTTCTCTACGCATGACTTTGGCAAGAGGATCCATACTTGTTTTAGATATGTCATCAAGTCTTAGTTTAAGTGGGTTGAAACGGTTCCCACATCCCATGGAGGAAATAACTTTAACATTATTCTTCTTTGCTTCTTCGATGATTGATAGTTTTGCGGTAACTGTATCTACTGCATCAACGACATAATCATAAGAAGAGAAATCAAATTCATCTTTCGTTTCTGGAAGATAGAAACAGTCGTGGATTTCAATTTTGGCATTTGGGTTTATAGAAAGAACTCTTTCTTTCGCTACTTCAACCTTTTTCCTTCCGATGCTTTCGTGGGTTGCAAGTATCTGCCTATTAAGATTCGTTAAAGAGAAAACGTCATTATCAACTAGAACGAAATCGGAGAAACCGCTTCGAGCAAGCTCTTCAAGAACATATCCTCCAACTCCTCCAACACCGAATATGGCAATTCTAGTTTTCTTTATTTTGCTAATTTGAGACTCATTTAAAAGAAGCTCAAGTCTAGATAATTCGTTTAGCATCTATCTTATCCTTTGACGATTTGATTCTTGCCACGTTTCTTAGCTTCGTATAAGAGCAAGTCAGACTCTCTAATCACTTCATCTAGAGAAGCATTTTCTCCAACAAGATGCTCTTTATAGCCAGCCGAGAAGGTAACGTTCATATCAAGTGAGGTTACTGAACTTATATTACGTTGTAGGTTAAATAAATGTTTTTCAAAAGAGAATAAATCGCCTTTTTTGATAACAAGGAATTCATCTCCGCCATAACGGTAAACCGATTCAACACCAAAGGTCTTAATTAAAGCTTGGCCAACTTCGTTAATGACTTCATCCCCCGCTTGGTGACCGTAGATGTCATTAAGTAACTTAAAATCATCGACATCAAGCATCATGACAACAACTCGTTTTCCTTCTAAGTGCTTGAAATCTTCTTGTAAGGCAAAGCGGCATTTAGTGCCTGAAAGAGTATCGACAATACAGTGTGCGGCCGCTCTCATTCTGGCTTTATAAAGAAGAGATGAAGCAACGCATTCAAGAATAAATACACAAATGATGTTAGCAAATGCCCCTATATCCAAGCTCATGTTTATTTTATCCATAGGAAGGTTGACCATCGGAACTTCGCAAAGGAGAATGACAAATAAAACATTCATGACGAATAGATAGATGATGCTCTTGATCGGATATAAGCGGAAAATCAGCATTGTATATAGTAGCATTGTAACGAACGTTATTGGTTGTCCGCCATTTTGCACGTCCATAATAGAGATAAGCATTCCGAAAGTGATTATGCACAATACATATGCATCGATCACAACATGGGTTTTTAAAGATAATTTCTTAACTTTAGTGAATTTATCATGATAATAGAACTCACAATAAAGGAAGAAGAGGGCGTTTACGACAAATGCAAAAGCGTATAAAGCCAAGTGGCTCCAAACCCATGTGCTTTGATAGTAGATGTTATCTGGTTGTTTATCTTTGTTTAAATAGAAATTAATGGTAAAGACAATTGCAAACACAAGTTCAAACAAACCAAGGAAGGCAGATGTAAGTCGCCCTATTTCGATGTTGCTACGATCGTTATAGATATTTTCCGACGCACTTCTTTTGCCAATTCCAAAGAAACGTTTAATTTTGGTCTTCAAGTCGCTAGAATCGGAAAAATACTTAGGAAATCCATGTGTTTTTTCGTTTTTCTCTTTATCTTTGTAAGATAAACTTATCTGCGAAGAGAAAACTCCAGAAAGCTTTTCCATCAACTTTCTTGTAAATTCGGCATTATTAATTTCGTAATTGTTAACAATGAAGAGACCGATTAATTTTCCTTGGGAGAATAATGGGAAAATCAAGAAACGTTTTACCCCATGTGCTCTACACCAATCATAGAATGTTCCACCATTTATTTTCAATTCTTCAATGGCTTTAACGGAAACATAGGTTTCTTCTTTAAAACGTTTTCTTAAAAAGGCTAGTAAATTAACAAATTCAGCTTCATCAATTTCTCTAGATAAAGGATTGAAAGCTGGTTTGTTCCACTCGTGGCAATGTTCAATGACGTTTCCATTTATTTCAATCACCAAAGCGTCATCCGCATTAGATGAGCGACCAAATTCATTTAGGGCATCATCGATCTTTTTTGAATGATTGCCATCTTGTTTTAAGATACTAGCAATTCTATAGGCTTCATCATCGCAGTTAATTGCTCTTTTTTCAAATAAGGAGAAAGAGCTGCTATCTTGAAGGATGGTCACACACACGCAATTCTCACTTAAACAAGGAGAAATTATGAAATTCATCCATAGGCGCGTTGGCTCATGGAAAGTCTCTCCCTTTAAAGGTCTTCTAACGGAAAGAACTTGCTTTATTAGTTTCTTCCACTCATTCTTTTTATCAAAGACACTTTCAAGATAGTTAGAGTTTTTCGCTTCTTCAGGAGTTACCGATGCTAATTCAGAGAACGCTTTATTAAGGTTCAAACATTTAAGACGCTCTTTTCCGGCGTCGTTACAAAGTTCGATGATGATTACAGGTAATGGGAAATCATCAACATTGATAGTTTCTAAATTGATTAGTTCAGCTTCTCTTTGGACTTTTTTATCACTGCCCTTATTGGCATAAGACATGATGCACATGACAGACTTAGCCTTAGTAACAGGATTTGTAGAAACTAATCTAAAGAAGAACGTGGTTATGCGTCTTTCGGAATAGAAGGATGTTTCTTCCCAATTTCCTGTATCACAAGCCCTATATATTGCTTCAGAGAAGAAAGAATCAGGTGTTCGAATGAATGGATAGCCACCATCAAATTGCTCATTAGGAGAAATAAACCCTTCGATTTCACACGCGCTCTTAAAAGCCTTTGTCGTTCTTAAGAGGCGGAATGTGTTATCCTTTACTTCGATGATTCCAACACTAGGTCCAGATAAGGCGCGCTCTGCCATGGTGCCTTTATCGCCATTTGATTCAGGCTCACTAAGTGAAGAAAGAGCTATTTCACGATAGTATTCACGCTCTTCAGGATTTTCTCTCTTTAAAGGAGTCTGTCCAGAAATTATATAATCGATTGGATTTGGCTTAGAGAAATAGTAACCTTGGACTTTATCGCATCCAGCTTCACGCAAGAAATCCAATTCTTCTTTTGTTTCAACGCCTTCGCAAATTGTATCTATACCGATTTTTTCCGCAAGTTTGATTGTTTCTTTGATGATACTTGGAGTTTTCTTATTCTCTTTAAAAGAAGATAAGAAACCCATATCTATTTTCATTCCATCGAAAGAGAATTCTTGAAGGCTGTTTAAGGAAGAATAGCCACTGCCAAAATCATCAACCCAGACTTTAAAGCCACATTCATGGAATCTATTCACTTGTTCGATAAGCAATGCTTTGTTATAGAAAGCGGCAGATTCAGTTATTTCGATAATGATTAAGTCGGGAGAAAAGCCACTTTCCGTGACTTTCTTTGAAACTAGTTCAACGATATTGCACGATTCAAAATCATAACGAGAAATATTAATTGAAACTGGAGTTAGATATTGGCCTTTGTCTTTTTTCTTTTTTAAGTCGGCAAGGACGCAATCTAGGATACATAAATCTAATCTATAGATGATTCCTGCATCTTCAAGAATTGAGATGAAATCTGCAGGATTTAATAATCCTTTCTCAGGATCTTTCCAACGGGCAAGGGCCTCTTCATCTGCAACCTTATTATTCAATGTTCTAACGATTGGTTGATAATATGGCTGAATATGGCCTTTTTCTATGGCATTTTCTAAATTATTTAAAATAAAATCACGTTTTTCGATTTCTTCTGATAGATTTTCATCAAAATACGTGAAATGGGAAATATAGGAATGTCTTCCAACATCCGCGGCCGTTTTCGCCTTATCGCAAGCAACCGAAATATCCGTTATTTTGTCTTTATAGATGCCAACACGAATAGGTAAGGTATTGCCATCATTTGCTTTTTTAACGTCTTCAAAAATCTCTTTGATTGTTTTTTCAATCTCATCATTCTCGGTTAAAACGTAGAAATGATCCTCGCCAAAACGTGAAATTGATTGAGTTTCGAAATGTTTTTTCAAAATGTCGGCAATAGAGATGATCAAACGGTCCCCGTTTTCGAAGCCATATTTCATGTTGAAGGCTTTCATACCCGTTAAGTCAAAGGCAAGAAGAACATAATTCTTCTCATCAATATATGGGGTCGATAACAGTTCTTGGACGTGATGAACGAAATTGGCCATCCTTGGCAACCCAGTTAATTCGTCATCATAATATTTTTTAATGATGCTAACGGTGTTATCATAGGCTCTTTCATCAAAGACAAACGTATCATCATCCATCCTTGCTAAATCGTTATACCAAACAAAAAGGAAATCATCTCCTTCAAGTTTGATACGTCTTCCTAAGGCGTGGATTGAATGATAAAGGCTATTAGATGATGAATGGAAACGGAAATATAAATCTAGTTCATCTCCCCCGTTAACTAAGGAAGATGCTTTTTCCTTGAAGCCTTCTACATCATCTTTATGGACGTTGACAACTGAAATCCCAAAGATTGTTTCTTTACTAGAAGGATTGTTTTTATTGAAATTCGTTTTGAAACCTTTCGATAAAAGAATAGTTTCAGCCTTGCCAGAATTCGTATCAAAAATGCCAAAACACAAAGATGAACTTTCTAACGTTTGTTTAAGAAACTTGTCGATTTTACCATCAAAGTTGTTGTTTGCTTCATTACTTGTTGGCATCATACACCACATTTTACTTTAAAACGTTGTTTTATGCCATATTTTACAAAGAAAAAAGTGGCATATTTACCACTTAAATTCTTATTTTTCTTCCTTAATGAAGGTATATTCAATTAATGGTGGCTGAGGGGGGACTCGAACCCTCGACATACCGGGTATGAGCCGGTTGCTCTAACCAACTGGGCTACTCAGCCATTAATTTGGTGGAACTTACCGGGATCGAACCGGCGACCTCATGCTTGCAAAGCACGCGCTCTCCCAGCTGAGCTAAAGTCCCATTCCGCTCACAATGAGCGGTGTTTATTATACTCAAACGATAATCGTTGAGCAAGAAAATTTATTCACTTACTTCAGTAATTTTTCCATCTGGTCCTGGAGTAGCCTTCATATAGGCT
Source organism: Lachnospiraceae bacterium (assembly GCA_963657245.1). Classification (GTDB taxonomy): domain Bacteria; phylum Bacillota_I; class Bacilli_A; order RFN20; family CAG-826; genus UBA4951. The sequence continues at coordinate 31,278 of CAVKLJ010000004.1, read as the reverse complement.
ACAATTGGATCAAAATTCTTCTCTTTTTTACCGACTTTGCAAGCTGTAACTTTCTTTGCTGCGCCTGTAACTAAGGCTTCGGCTAAATCGTGGCAACCGGCATATCCGCAAGCACCGCAGTTAGCACCTGGTAACATGCTTTCCACTTCTTTGATACGCTTATCTTCTTCAACATGGAGGAATTTAGCGGCTAATGCAAGTAAGAAGCCAAGCACAAGGCCAAGTCCGGCAAGAACTAAGACACCCCAGAGTATTGTTAATGGACCCATATTCATTTATCTCCTTTATTTTGCTCATCCTTCTCATCGTTTTCTTTATGGTATTCTTCGTAGAATGCACACGATGTCTTTTGGCATTGCGAGCACATATCAGATTCAGGTTTGAGATCTTCGCACCCTTTTGGAGCGGGTGTACGACGATATGCAACGAAACTGATGATGAATATTGCAATCAATGCCACAAGAATCGCGATCGCGATGAGAATGTAATGAATTCTTTGCATATTATGCGACCATGCCACTTAATCCCATTATGGCCATAGCCATGATGGCGGCAGTAATCAAAGCAAGAGGCAAACCCTTCCAAGCCTTTGGAGAGTCGGTTGAATCTAATCTTGTTCTGATTGTTGAGAAAAGAACGATCATGACAAGGAAGCCGACGCTTGTACCAATGGCGTTAGCCATGGAATTGGCAAAGGAAAGAGTGTTGTTTTCTTGGACAACGCCAAGAACTGCGCAGTTTGTGGTGATAAGAGGCAAGTAGATGCCTAAGCTCTTATAAAGAGATGGGGAATATTTCTTGATAACAAGAGCAACAAGTTGAACCAAGGAAGCGATAACCAAAATATAAACGATTGTATCCAAGAAGGCTAAGCCTGCTGGAACAAGAACGAAATTATAAATTGGGTAGCAAACCAAAGAGGCAAGCATGATGACAAAGACAACGGCAATGCCCATACCAACGGACGATTTCACTTTCGTGGAAACACCTAGGTAGGAGCAAATTCCGTAGAATCTAGAAAGAACAACGTTGTTGATCAATAAAGATGAAACGATTGCAAGCAAGAATGCTGTAAATAAATTTGTAGCAGTCATTATTTTGCCTCCTTAGGAGTGTTAGCAGCTAAAGTCTTAGCGGCAGCTGCTTTTTCGGCTTGGGCCTTTAAGAGAGCCGCTTTCTTTGCTGCAGCTTCTTTTTGTTGTTTGCTAATGTTTTTAGCGGCAATTATAGCTTCGATAACGCCATAGACGATGAAGCCGCCGGCTGGCTTAGCAAAGAGAGGGATTGAAAGATCGAGATTATCGAATTTCAAAATATGAAGGGATGTCTTTGGAATAAAGGTGAAGACTGCGCCAACTGTAATCATACCAGTTCCTAAGATCTCACGAACTGCGGCAATGATTAAGATGGCGATAATATAGCCAACGCCATTTCCTAACGCATCAAGGAAAGAGTCATAAACCGTATTCTTCTTAGCAAAAGCTTCAGCTCTTCCTAAAACGATGCAGTTAACTACAAGTAAGGAAATAAAGACACCAAGTCCTGTATAAAGTTCAGGAACAAAGGCTTCCGCTAACATTTTAACGATAGTAACAAATGTAGCGATGATGATGATATAAGCTGGAGTCTCAACTTCTTCAGGAATGACCTTACGTAGGAGAGAAACCAAAACACTTGAGCCAACCAAGACGAAGGTAAAGAGAATACCCATACCAATGGCGTTCTCAATCGTTGTTGTAACGGCTAAAGCTGGGCAAGTACCAAGCAATAAGACAAAGAGAGGATTTTGTTTCCAAATTGGATTAAGGAAGTTCTCTTTATGTTGTGAACGTGAAATATTTGTTTTTTCCATATTCTTTTTCCTCCTTATTCTGCGCTATAGAGAGCTTTTGCCTTCTCTATGCCTTCCCAAACGGCTTTCAAGGTGTAGGTTGCTCCACTTCCGTTAACGCCTTCGCTTGTTTGCGAGCCATCAAAATTTGTGAAGTAACTTTCAATATCAGAAACTTGACCGCCACCAGCTTCATTCTTTAATAAGGTCATCTTACCTAAAGCAGGTGAATCCTTAGAACCGGTGATTGTTAATAAGTAAACTGTATCGGATTCGATTGTCGTATAGCTCTTTGCTTCCATGGTTGCTTGGATCTTATAGACTTTTGCAACTTCTGTAACTTTCTCCTCTTCCGATTCGGTTGTCTCGGTCTTAGAGAACGTCCAATAACGAAGAACATTGACTTTTTCAGCCGCATCTTTTGTAAGAGCAGTAGCTTCGCTCACCTCAGAATAGGCGCTAGAAGCAATAACATCTTTAAAATATGAAGATGAAGATTTCAATCCGCCAGCAGTTGTTAAAGTCGTCTTAGCTTCGCTTACCATTGCTTTAACAGCTTCAGAATCTGCACCATTTGTGGCATTAAGCGTTTCTTCTGATGGGTTGGAGTTATAAGCGGAAACATAGTTATTAAGAGACGTGTTATCAGCTAATGTGTCTTTTGTAACGACAAGTTTGCCTAACTCATTCTTCTCATTGAAAGACACAGTAATGTAAATATCCCCTGCATCTCCCTTGTATTTTGCAGAATAAAGACGACCGATTTCGCCTGTCATCGTATCATCTTCATAGAATGAATATGATTTCTTGACATAAGTTGTTCCAGAAACGTTGTTGGTTTCGGAATTATCAACCGTATATCCGGAATTTTCACCCCAGATTTGTTTGATATCATCAGCAAGGTCTTCTTTGAAACTATCTCCGATTGAAGAATAGTGATCTCTTGCAGCATTGATTATTCCTTTAATCGCTTCAGCACCAAAGGTTGCGCCGCACTTAACGTTATTGAGTGTTGTATCGCCTGGGTTGGAGTTATATGGAAGGATATATCCGCTTTCAAGAGTTGTCTTGTAAGAAAGGGAATTTTCAACAAGATAAATCTTTCCTAAGACTGGTGAATCAGTTTCACCAGAAATACCAACCATGGCTTTGACGTTACCAAAGGATTTGACAGCCAAGGTCTTGGAAGTATAGATGTAGCCAATTTGATTTGTTTTGGCAGTATCAGAATATGCGATGCAATATTCGGCTAGATTGTCATTGCCTTCAATTGCGACCGGATCAGAGTTTGCCGCCCAATTGGAGAAAATCTCACGATAACCACCAGATTGTTTTTTGGCATTGTTTTCTTCGATGATTGGGGCAGTTAATAAATTAAGAGAGGTCAAAACGAGGGCGCTTGCTCCAGCAATTGCGCAAAGGATTCCACCAACTTTGAGCCATTTCTTCCAATCATTCTTTTCTTCTGAAGGAACAGTAGTGTTTTTAATTTCTTCACTCATATTAATTTCCTCCGTAATTGAAGCCATTCATGCACCAGGCAAAGATGGCAAGACCGACGACTGCAATTGCAGCAATTGCCACCCAGCTCTTCCAACTGAATTTTGTTTGGCTCCATTTGTAGTAGTCGATAAAGCAACCAAGTGCGTTGCCCATAAGGATTGCATAGGCCATTCCTTCAGGAGCAGAGGCAAAGGTTCTGATGAATACGACAATAATTGCAATAACCATGCCGTACATAACTCTGCTAGGAGAAGTAAGAGGCATTGTTACAGGTTCGCTTATCATGTACGTCATTCCGAAGAAGACGCCACCGCTAAGCAATTGATAAAGCATGTAGTAAAGAGGATTCACGTCCTTTTTGCCTAAGAAGAATAATCCGGCAACAAGGGACATTGCTAAGAACATCAAAAGGAAGGAAACGATTGTCTTCCAATCAATATCTCTTCTAACCAATAAATAGACAAGCCCAATAAGAAGAGGAATCTTGCAAGATTCGCCAATTCCACCATTAACTTGGCCAAGGAATAAGGCTTTGATGTTATCTAAGCTATATAGGCTTGCATTGAATCCATTGGCTAATGGTGTTGCACCAGCTTCGAATGAGGCGTTTCCTAAGAAAGAAATTCCCCAAGCATTAAGGTGATATGTGCCAGTGAATTTGGAATTAAAGCAAACAAGCATGAAAACAAAGGAAACAGCAGCTGGGTTGAAGATATTCTTTCCTAAACCACCGAAACAGAGTTTTCCAAAGATAATCCCGAATAAAGATGAAACAATCAAAATGAAATAGATAAGTCCAGCAGGATCTGTATCTCTATTTGAGACCATCAAGCCAAAGATAATTCCTGAAATTAATGGAGAAACAATATCAGTGATGCTTAATACATCAAAGAATGATTTCTTGGTTTTTTCATCCTTGCTAAATAGGGCTTTGCGATTTTTGATAACAACAAAGACCATTTCTGCGATAAACATTGTCGCGGCAGGGATCAAAATGTTACGTATGGCATATACACCATACATTAGAACTGCATAAATAACAGTTGGAGCAAGAGCAATAAGCACATCATATAGCATCCATTCGACAGATTGCTTATGGGCTTTTTTAGGAGCTGGTGCGGCAACTACTTCTGCAGAATTAGTTTTAGTTACTTCTACACTCATGTTAATACCTCATTAAGGGAGTTTGGCAACAATCTTAGCTCTCTTCACAATTGTTGCTAAATCAATATTGCTCGGGCAAACATCGTTACATTTCTTGCATTCATCACAAACGGAAGGATTAAGTAATTTAATCTTTGCTTTGTCGACAGGCATGCTTTTCATCGTCGTCATGATATTGACTGGATTTAAGCCTAATGGGCAAGCGTGAATACAACGAGCGCAACGAATACATACTTGAGCAGTTTCTTTACTCGTTTCCATAGAAAAAAATTCCTTTCTCAATTCAAAAATTATTTTACTATGAAAATTGGCAATGTTAAGCAAACTAAAATGCCTAATTTCTTCGGAAAAATCTAAGTTTTATTTGCCTAACTTTTATTTAAATAAAAAGAAAAGGCTTATTTCAAGCCTATTTCTTTATAAATATAATCAATGTTTTTGAAGTAATATTCGTTGCTAGTTAGTGAGGTGATATCTTTTTCGCTTAAGTGTTTTAGAACATCCTTATTTATAATAAGTTGGTTGATGAAATCCATACCTTTAGTAACAGAGTTCATTGCAAGAGGTTGAACAAGGTCATAAGCCTCTTCACGTGTTAGGCCTTTTTCAATCAAAGCGTTCATCGCTCTTTGCGAGTAAATTGCTCCATGGCTCTTTTGGATGTTTTCTTCCATCTTAGTTGGGAAAATAGAGAGATTATCCACCACTTTCTTCATTCTGATGAGCATGTAATCGAATAATTCGATCATATCAATGAGGCTTACTCTTTCAACAATTGAGTGGGAGATATCTCTTTCGTGATAGAGGGCGTTATCTTCCAATATAGGAATCAAATAACCTCTCATCATTCTAGCTGCGCCAGTAAGGTTTTCTGAGGATATCGGATTACGTTTTTGAGGCATTGCCGATGAGCCTTTTTGCCCTTTGGAGAAACCTTCTTCAAGCTCGCCAATCTCGGTGCGGGAGAGATTTCTAATTTCAACGGCAATCTTTTCGATCAAAGAAGAGGCCACGACCATTGCTGAAGCGTATTCCTCATGTCTATCTCTTGAAAGGACTTGAGTCGAAACGCTTGGTTTGGTTAGGCCGAGTTTTTCCGCAACATATTTTTCGATGCTTGGATCGATATTGGCATATGTTCCAACCGCACCAGAAAGTTTTACCGCTTCAACTTCTTTCCTTGCCGCATTAAAGAAAGACAAAGAACGTTTTGCTTCATCGTAGAAAGAAGCAAATTTCAAGCCAAAGGAATATATTTCCGCATGCATGCCGTGTGTTCTAGCCATACATGGCTGAAATTCGTATTCCAAAGCCTTCTCCTTTAACGATTCCATCAAAGAAAGAAAGTCTTTTTCAATGATTTCATTGGCTTTTTTATATTGAAGGCCCAAGGCCGAATCAACAACATCAGTTGAAGTTAAGCCATAATGAATCCATTTTCTTTCTTCTCCGAGAGTTTCGCTTACTTGTCTAGTAAAGGCAACGACGTCGTGTTTGGTTATTGTCTCAATTTCTTTGATACGGGCAACATCAACTTTGGCGTTTTGATGGATCTTTTCTAAATCTAAATCAGGAACAAGGCCTAATTTATTCCAGCCTTCAACGACTGCAATTTCTATCTCAAGATACGAATTGAATCTTGCTTCATCGGAAAAGAGTTCTTCGATTTTCTTTGGGGCGTAACGCTCAATCATTAGAAAAGCTCCTTACGGATGATGGTTTCTTCTCTGTCTGGTCCGACAGAAACGATGGCAAAGTAGATGCCTGATAATTCTTCAACTTTCTTGATATAATTTTGAGCGGCAAGAGGTAATTCTTCGAAGCTTCTGCATTTGGAAATGTCTTCTTTCCAAGATGGCATACTGATAAAAATAGGCTCAATCTTGCCAACTTCTTTAACGGTTGATGGCATTGTGTTTATTTCTTTGCCATTTAGTTTATAGCCAACGCAAAGTTTGATTTCATCAACGGCAGAAAGAACATCGAGTAACATCAACGCGCTATATTTGACGCCAGTTACTCTCTTAATATATTTAAGTTCCATGACATCAAGCCAGCCAATACGTCTTGGACGTTTTGTGACTGTGCCATATTCATGGCCTTTTTCACGAATACTATTTGCTTCCTCATTATCGATTTCGCTTGGGAATGGGCCTGCGCCAACACGTGTGCAATAGGCTTTTGTGATGCCACACATCGTATCAATGGAATCTAATGGCAAACCAGCATTAAGTGGAATGGCGGTTGCTAGAGGTGAAGATGAAGTTACATATGGATAGGTGCCATGCGTTAAGCAAAGCATCGCCCCTTGTGCGCCTTCGAAAAGAACTTTCTTTCCGTTAGCGATTTGTTCCTCTAAGAATAAAGATGTATCGGTTATTAAAGAAGAAAGACGTTCTCTTACTGGGGCAAGATATTTCAAAAGCTCTTCAACAGTGTATTCTTTGGCGCCAAATGCCTTAAGTTCAAGATTCTTGATTGGAAGGACTTCATCTAATCTTTCTTTGAGATATTCTTCATCGACAATATCGCCCATTCTTAAGCCTAAACGTGAGGCTTTATCTTCATAAGAAGGGCCAATTCCTCTTCCAGTTGTGCCAATTTTGGCTTTTCCAAGAGCGTTTTCACGAGCTTTATCAAGATCAACGTGATATGGCATCAAAAGAGTCGCACGATTAGAAATCAATAATTGGATACCTTCAATTCCTTGTTCTTTCAAAGAATCAAGTTCATCTATTAAAGCGGTTGGATTAACCGTTACTCCATCAGCAATAACGTTAACGATATTTTTATGGAATACGCCAGAAGGGAGTAGCCTTAACGCATAACGTTTTCCGTTGAAAACGATTGAATGGCCAGCATTGTTTCCTCCTTGTGAACGGACTACGACATCCGCTTTAGAAGCGAAATAATCGGTAATCTTACCCTTACCTTCATCGCCCCATTGCATTCCTTGAATTGCCAAAGTTGACATAAAAAATCCTTCTTTCATTTAACTGTAATAAGGATTCGGCTTATTACTTATAAAGTGTATGCTCATTTCTAAAAATTGAAAGAGGATTTATCGCAAAAACTAAAAAAGACCACATAATGTGGTCAAAAAATTCAATGATTTGTTTATTTTTGTTTGCTTTCTAATTCTTTTTTCAAAGCTGAAAAAGTTTCTTCAGAAATGAAGTGTTCCATTCTGCATGCGTCTTTAAGAGCAATTTCTTTATCTACTCCTATAGACATAAGGAAGGAAGAGATGACTTGGTGTTTCTCATAAACCCTCTTAGCAATCTCATAGCCTGCTGGTGTTAGATAAAGCTGGCTCTTTAAACCAAGTGCGACATAGCCCTTCTCCTCTAATTTATGAAGAGCGATAGAAATCGAAGCCTTTGAATAACCAAAGGAAGAAGCTAGATCCACTGCGTGGATTTCTGTCATCCCTTGTTTTTGTAGCATCAATATTCTTTCAAGATAATCTTCTGCTGATTCTAATGCATCAATTGCCATAGTTTTAACCTCTCTGTGAATCAAGTAAATATATTTTAACAATATTTCTAGTTATCATCTACTAACTTTTTGTTGATTTATGATTTTGCAAGGCTATAATACCCACGTAAGGAGTAACTAACTATGCCTTTAATGATTGCACCAACAGATACAGAACTTACGGTTGTAAGACTTGTGGGAAACGATAAAGCAATTAAACACCTAAGAGAACTTGGCATCGTTCCTGAGATGAAAATAACCCTTTTGTCAAGCGAAGCAAACGGAGTTATTTTGCGACTTGGCGACTCACGTCTTGCCCTCGATAGAAACATGGCGAGAGCCATTCAGGTTGAAGTCATATAAAGATATAGGAAAAAATTATGGAAGAAAAGGAAATTACACCTAGCGAAATCAAGTTAGGAGATGAGATCACCCTTAACGTTCTTGGCGTTGGAATGTCTGGCGACATCCTCCGTATTCAAGGCGAGGGAAAGATCAAAAGACGTATTTTCGATATGGGATTAACTCCTGGTGCAGAAGTTTTCTTAAGAAAGAAAGCCCCACTTGGTGACCCTCTTGAAATTACGCTTAGAGGCTACGAATTAACATTAAGAAAAGAAGAAGCCTCACATGTCGTTATTAAAGTCACCGACATCAATACGACTAAGTAAATCAAAAAGAAAGGTTCATTATGAGCGAAGAAAAGAAATTAAGATTTTGCTTAGCAGGTAACCCTAACTGCGGCAAAACAACCCTCTTTAATTCCTTAACTGGCAGCACAGCATACGTTGGTAACTGGCCTGGCGTTACGGTTGAAAAGAGATCTGGTGTTTATAAAAAGAAAGGCGATACGGAAGGTGTCGAAATCGTTGACCTTCCTGGTATTTATTCCCTTTCTCCATATACACCAGAAGAAGTTATTTCAAGAAACTATATCCTTGAAGAAAAACCAGATTTGGTCATTAACGTTTTGGATGCCACAAACTTAGAACGTAACCTCTATATGACCACCCAAATCTTAGAAATGAACGTCCCAGTCGTCGTTGCCTTAAACATGATGGACGCTCTTAAGAACAATAAGCAATCAATTGATGCCAATGCTCTTTCTAAGAAACTCGGAGTCCCAGTAATCGAGATCTCTGCTTTAAGAAAAGTAAACCTTGACGAGCTTATGGATTTAGCCGTCAAAACTTCAAAAACCCCTCGTGAAGGTGCCTCGCTTTGGGCAAAAGGCGAAGATGCAGCACTTATTGAAAAAGCAATAAAGAGCTACGAAGATAAAGAAGTTTTGAACCCACGTTTCCATGCCATCAAAGCCTTAGAAGGCGATGAACTCGAAGCAGAAAAGAACCCTCTTGCTTATAAAGAGGTTTCTGAATTGGTTGAAGATCATGAAGGCTTTGAAGCTGATAGCGCGGATAAGCGTTATAAGTACATCACCTCTGAACTTGCAATCTATCGTAAAGGTGGAGTCACTCAAGAAAAGAAGAAATTATCTCTCTCCGATAAGATCGATAGAGTCTTAACAAATAGATGGACAGCTCTCCCAATCATGGTCGTTGTCCTCTTCTTAATATTTCACTTAACATTTGCTGGCGATTTATTCTATATGCACGCAATGGGTCTTGATTATGGCGAAGGCTATCCAGGATTCATCCATTGGACAATCGACGGAGAAGATTTCTATCCATTTAAAGAATTGTTCTTTACAGCAGATGGATTTAATTCTCTTGGCGCAATCCTTCAAAATTTCTTTGGTGCTGGCAATGACTCCGGTATCCAAGGCATTATTTGCACTGGCATCAAACAATTGCTCATTAATTGCAATGCGCCTGAATGGCTAACCGGCTTTGTTTATGATGGTGTTCTTAACGGTATTGCTTCAGTATTAGGATTCGTTCCACAAATTCTTCTCTTATTCGCCTTCTTCTCCTTCTTAGAAGATTCCGGATATATGGCACGTATTGCCTTCGTATTAGACCGTATCTTCCGCCGTTTCGGCGTTTCAGGAAGAGCCTTCTTACCAATGATCATGGGATTTGGTTGTGGCGTTCCTGCCATGATCAACACCCGTACGCTTGCTTCCGACAAAGAAAGAACAAAAACCATCCGTGTTATTCCATTCTTCACTTGCGGAGCTAAAACCGAATTCTTGGTTTGTATTGCCGCTGCAGTTGCAGCCGCCTCAGGCCTTGATCAAGGTTTGTTCACATTCTTAATCTACTTATTTGGTGTTGTCGTCGCCATCATTGCAGTTATCGCAATGAATAAGACCACTCAGCGTGAAAAGGTTCCGCCATTCATCATGGAGTTACCTGCCTATCACCTTCCTCAACCACAAGCCCTTGCCTTACACGTTTGGGACAGAGGTAAACATTATCTTAAGAAAGCATTCACAATCATCTTTGCTTCAACTGTCATTATTTGGTTCTTGTCTAGCTTTACCCCATCTTGGCAATTCATTCCTATGTTCACAGAAGATGCGTTTGCTGCAGGTGACGTCGACGTCATCTTAAGTGATGCAGATTCTATCCTTGCCCACATCGGCATGATCATCTCTCCATTATTTACCCCAATGGGATTTGGTAATGCTCAAGGCGGTAAATACGCTTGGACATATGCGGTTGCCTCAGTTCAAGGTATCATCGCTAAAGAAAACGTTGTTTCTGTCTTAGCCCAATTAGCAGCTCTTCCTGGCATTGGTGCAAACATCGATCCAGATGATGCCCTTGAAGGATTAAATGCAATTGTTGCCGCTTCTAACGCAACAGGCGGAAACATCACCACCGCTTCCTTAGTCGCATTCGCTGTCTTTAACATGACAACAATCCCTTGCTTTGCTTCTGTGGCTACTGCAAAAGGCGAACTTAGTTCAAGACGCGATTACATCGGAACTCTCCTCTTCTGGCTCCTTGGATCTTATATCTTAGGTTGCTTAACCTATGTTACCTTCCAATATGCCGCTTGGGGGTGGACAGTTCCAGTAGGATTACTTATCCTTGGCGGAGTTGGCATCTACTTCTACGATCGTTATAAAAAAGGTCAAGAAGCTAAATTAGCCGCTTAATCTTAATTATTTTAAAGGAGGCCATATATGGAATGGGTTGGATACTTGATATTTGGATTGATTCTATTCGGTCTCCTCTTAGTTATTATCTATTGGATAAATGAAAAGAGAAAAGGCCATAGAATCTTGGATGACGAACCTCATCTAAGCAAAAAAGACCTTGTTAAACTCTATAAAATTCAAAAGAAGGCCGATCAAAAAAGAAAGGTCAAAGAAGAAAAGAAAGCACAAAAGTCTTAAGCCACACTTCGGTGTGGTTTTTTCTTTTTATAAGAAAAAAGGCAACTATTAGGTTGCCTGATAGATTTTATTTTCCTTATTTCTTGAAGATTGAGAAAAGGCTTTTCTTTACGTATGGTTTTTCCTCTTCCCCTAAGACGTGGTAACCTTGGCCAGTGATATTATTCTTTATCTCTTCTTTAGAAGTTCCTTCTTCCATAACAATAGAACAACTATTCTTTGTGTGTGAGGAACTAACTTTCTTAACGCCCTTTACTTTTCTAACAACATCATTGACGTGGCTTTCGCACATCCCGCATTTCATTCCATCCACTTTTAACGTATATTCCACTAATTTTGCTTCAGACATTTTTTTCTCCTTAACGTTAGACATAACTATCTTAAATCCAAATAATTAAATTTGAAAATATTTTGAATTTTTTTCGTACCAATTCGGTTATTTTTGCCTAAGTTATGCATATCTATCTAAACTTGGGCGTAAAAAGTCCCTCTTATTAGAATAATAAGACTATAATTTAGACGTTCGAAAAGAGGTAAAAGGGAAAATGAAACGAATATTGTATCTATTCCTAGAAAATTCGCCTGTTGCTGTTGAAGTTTTAGGCGCTGTAAAAGAAAAAGGCTATAACGGAACGATGTTAGAAACCATTTCCGTTCGCCATGCCATTGAGCCAGAAGAGACTCATTTCTTCAATCTTATGGATTGGGATATGCTCAATAACCGCGAATCAACTGTCACAATGTTTTTAATCGACGAAGACAAGGTCGAGGACTTAAAGTCTGAAATTCGTGAGCATACGGATTCCTTCACCAAGATCAAAGGTGGAATGTTTACTAAGAAAATTGAGGATTACGAAGGCACAATCTAATTATGAATCCATACATATATTTATATATTGCCGCCTTGTTTTTGGCTGGCCTTTTATCAACGCGTTTGATGAAAATCATCAAACTTCCTAACGTTACCGGATATATCATCACCGGTATCATCATGGGGCCATTTGTCTTTGGCTTATTATTCAATGGATTTGATTTCTCCATTGCTAATGATGCGGCAAAGTCCCCTATTTATTCTTTTATCAAGAACCTTTCTTGGGTTAGCAACGTTGCCCTTGGCTTCATTGCCTTCTCAATAGGTTCATCTTTCAAAGCCAATGTTCTTAAGCAAGTTGGCAAGAAAGTAATCGTTATTACGATTTTTGAAGCATTAGGCGGATCTTTGTTTGTAACATTAATCCTAGTTGGCTTGCATTTTGCTTGGCCAGACGCAGTCTCTTTGCCCCTTGCTTTAACCCTTGGTGCAATTGCCGCAGCCACTGCCCCTGCCGCTACTTTAATGGTAGTAAAACAATATAAGGCTAAAGGTCCGGTAACTTCTACCTTGCTTCCTGTTGTTGCGCTTGATGATGCTGCTGCTTTAATCCTTTACGCCATTCTTTATCAGATTGCTCAAGCCCTTGCTTTAGGTGATGGCTTCAATCTTTATGAAATGTTAGCAAAGCCAATTATCGAAATCGTTATTTCGCTTGGCCTTGGTGCAGTTCTTGGTTTTATGATTGCAGGCGCTTCGCACTACTTCAAATCTAGAGCCAATCGTTTGATCTGGGTCATTATGATCGTCTTTGCCGCTCTTGGCTTATATTACTTATTCCAAGAAAGTTACATGGGATCATTTGAATTGTCTTCATTACTCATTTGTATGATGGCTGGTGCTATATTTGCCAACTTCCAAAAGACATCAAATATCACTTTCGAATTCATGGATCGTTTTACGACCCCAATCTATATGCTCTTCTTTGTCATTTCTGGCGCTTCGCTTGATTTAAGCGTATTTGCCTCTGATAAAGGTTGGATCGTCTTTGTTCTTGCGCTCATTTACGCCATTTCACGTTTTGCTGGTAAATGGGTTGGAACGTTTGCTGCAGCGAAAATCACCTCTGCCGAACCTTCAGTTCAAAAATTCCTTGGCTTCTGCTTAGTTCCTCAAGCTGGTGTTGCAATAGGCTTAGCAACCACAGCTAGCGCAGCCTTTGGATCAAGCACGAACGCTGAAGTTCAAATGGTGGGATCGCTTGTTTTAGCAATCATTTTAACATCAACGTTAATTTATGAAATTGTTGGTCCAATCTCCACAAAGGTCGCTCTTGCTAAGGCTGGCGAAATCACCCTTGAAAGAAAAAAACAGATTCAAGAAGTTTCCAATAATTAATTTAGTGAAAATATATCGAGAAAACCTTAAAATTTCTATGTAATAGAAAAGAGGTTTTTCATTATGTCATGCACAACAATTTTAGTCGGTAAAAAAGCGTCTTATAACGGCAGCACTTTGGTTGCTAGAAATGACGATTCCCCATCAGGTTCTTTCCACGTCAAAAAGATGGTCGTTGTTGATCCTAGCAAGCAACCACGTCATTATGAGGCAAAGGGTTCGGCTTTTGTAATTGAGCTACCTGATAATCCATTAAGATACACAATGATGCCAAACGTTGATCCAACAGAAGGAGTTTGGCCAGCCGCAGGAATTAACTCAGCAAACGTTGGCATGTCTGCAACCGAAACCATAACCTCGAATCCAAGGGTTTTAGGCGCTGATCCATATGTTAAAAATGGCATTGGCGAAGAAGACCTTGTTTTATGTGTTCTTCCTTATATTCATTCTGCTAAAGAAGGCGTTATTCGTCTAGGAAAGATTCTTGAACAATATGGTACATATGAGCCTAATGGCATTGCTTTCTCGGATGGTGATGAGATTTGGTGGTTAGAAACAATCGGTGGGCACCATTGGATTGCCGCCCGTGTTCGTGACGATTCATATGTCATGATGCCCAACCAATTTGGCTTAGATAATTTCGATTTTGATGACGCATATGTCTCTCAAAAGAATTACATGTGCTCATCTGATTTAAAAGAATTCATCAAGAAAAACAATTTAGATTTATCGATGGATGAAGATTTTGAGGATTTTAACCCACGTATAGCCTTTGGCTCACATGATGATTCTGATCATGTTTATAACACGCCAAGAGCCTGGTATATGGCGAGGTATTTCAATCCAAATACCTATACATATGATGGCATTGACGCAGAACTTAGACCAGAGGATGACGACTTACCTTGGTCTTTAAGACCAGAAAGAAAGATAACGATTGAAGAAGTTAAATATATTCTTTCCTCTCATTATCAGGGAACACCATACGATCCGTATGGAAAAGGAAATAGCCCTCTTAAAGGCTTATATAGACCAATCGGAATTTCTAGAACTTCCTTTATGGCTTGCTTAGAAATTAGAAGCTCTCTTCCTAGCGAAGTGTCTGCAATCGAATGGGTTTGTTTCGGTTCTAATCCATTTAACGCCTTTGTACCGCTTTACGCAAACGTTAAGAAGGTTCCGGCATATTTCTCTAAGACGACAATGGATGTTAACACAAATAACTTCTATTGGTCTTCTAGACTTCTTGGAGTGCTTGCAGATGCCCATTTTAACACTACAGCAATTCATATCGAAAGATATCAAAACTCAGTAAGCAATAAAGCGAGAGCGATATTGAATAAATATGATTCCTTAAATAATCCTGCTCTTCTAGAAGAAGCAAATCAAGCTATATCCGATATGGTTGAGAAAGAAACTCAAAAAGCTCTAAATAATTTGATGTATGTCGCATCAATAAGTATGAAGAACGGTTTCTCTCGCTCAGATAATTAATTCTTCGAAGAAATATCGCTAGATAAGTTCATATATCTTGAAAAACCAATCATAAAATGTTTTAATATGTGTCGCGGCCCTGTGGTCAAGAGGTTCAAGACGCAACCCTCTCAAGGTTGAATCCCGGGTTCGATTCCCGGCTGGGTCACCACTTAAAACAAACGAGTCTTCGTTAGAAGGCTCTTTTTCTTTTCCAAAAAATCGAAAATTCGCTGCAAAACCCCAGCGTTTAAACTTTAGTAACAACGTTTTATGCAATGTTTTGCAGACAGTAAAAAACACTCCTTCTTTTAGAGGAAAGAGTGTTTTTGTGTTGTTATAAGATGTTTTTATGCTTTTTTAACAATCCATGGTGCATCGATTGTAAATGGACCAACTGTTGTTGGGCCGCCTGTAGATACATAGCCATCTGCAAGGAAGGTTGTTACGCCAGTTGTTGCACTTGCATCATCACCGTTTGCTGGATTGTTACCAGTGAAGGTACCACCTTTGACAAATATTAATTGTCCGGAAACGTTTGCTTGATTTAAAGTGAGCGCTTTAAGAGCAGTATTATGTATATACGTTTCACTCGTATCATTAGTGTATTTTCCATTATCGCCTTCAATGGTAATTGTGCTGTTTGCAAAAGCGTAAGCACAAGCACCAGTGATGCTATTGATTGAAATAGACATATCAGTGAGAGTTACATTGGCACCGTTTCTCGCCACAACAGGATCGCATTCACCTTCATTACTTGTAAGCGTTGTTTTATCTTGCCTTAAATCCTTACCATAGATTTTACCATTAGCAAGTTCTGCGGTAACTCCAATGAAATTGAAGCATTGACCTGTGGTATTGCCAGTCTTCATTTTGACGGTTTTGTCATTCAAATCAATGTATGCGTCACACTTAACATCAATTCTTTGTTCGACTTCGATATCATCAACCAAAATAACGTTAATTTCTTCATCCTTTGCTGTTGCAACAGCCGCTCTAAATTCAGCCTCGCTCTTAACATAATATTCATCAATTAAGGCTTTCTCTGTAAAAGATTCGTCTGCATCAACAGTAGGTGTTCCTCCTGGATAAGAAGAAATTAGATCCTTAACGATGTCATAACCAGCAGGAATGTTAACTTTGGCATCACCAATAAATCCAGCAATTATTCCATCTTTTGTTGGTGTGTGTTTGAATGTAACATCTTTTGAAACCTTGGTGTTACCAGAACGAGCAAGTATACCAACACCATCTTCTATGTTGAATGTGCCACCAGTTACAGTAACTGTGTCACTATTTGCAACATATATGCCGCATGCAATGAAATCTTCATCTTCGCTTTTTGCATTGAATTCGCCACCGAGAATATTGATGACATTGTGGCCATGATCGTCGTCTTTGTCAACTGTTCCGTTAGTTCCAACAACGAAGTTGTCGTATGAAGTGTATTTTCCTCCATCGATTGTAACTGTTGAGCTCCATTCAGGAAGGACACATGCTTCTTTTGCTTCGGCTTCAACATTCTTTAATGTAAGCGATGATCCTTTGCATGAGCCTAATGCGTTGCCATCTGTAGAGACAACCTTACCATTCATGATTGTAACTTCGTTTTCATACCAAGATGAAATGGCAGTATTCTTTGTTGATGAAGTTACTGTTTTGCCGTTTAAGTTAATAATAACATCGACATAATCGATATATAGTGGATCAGTTAATGTAATGTCGCTCAATAAGACGATATATGAATTATCAATAGTTACAGCGGCAGCTAATTCATCTGCGCTTCTAACCATAAATCCGATACGTCCGACGTCACCTTTGTCGCCCTTGTCGCCTTTTTCACCGTCTTGGCCATCTTTTCCGTCTTTGCCGTCCGTTCCGTTCGTGCCGTTTTCGCCAGCGTCGCCCTTTTCGCCTTTCTCGCCTTGGGCACCAGTGGCGCCTTTGAGGTTACCGGCTTTCGTCCACTCACCGTCAGCCTTGACATAATAGTCGAAGGTCTCGGTGTCGATGTATGAGTCGCCGTCAGCGCCAAGCCCGGTTGAAGGGACGCCTTCGCCAGTCAAGACTGAAGCGCCGTTCTTTCCGTCCTCGCCATCTTTGCCATCGACGCCATCTTCTCCATCTTTTCCGTCTTGGCCATCGGCTCCGTCGGCGCCGGCATCGCCCTTGTCGCCTTTGTCTCCTTTATCCCCTTTGTCGCCTTTTTCGCCTTTTTCACCATTTGTACCATTGGTGCCAGAGTCGCCTTTATCACCTTTGTCGCCCTTGTCACCTTTGTCACCTTTTTCGCCTTTGATTGTAGCAAGCCATTCCTCATACGAGAGAGTTCCGCCATTTGCTAAATAGGCTTGGTAGACTTGATGTGTTTCATCTTGGCTGCTAGAAGAGTCTTTTTGGTCTTGGCAGCTTGCAAGACCGAGTAATGCGCCTGTGCTTAAAGCAAGTACGCAAAGTAGTTTGTTTTTGTTTTTCATAGTTTTTTTGGATTCACTCCTTGTGAGGATATAATAATTCCCCCCCCCCGACTGAGTGCAAGTTTTTCTCTTCTCGAAAAAGTGATTCAAAAAATCAAAAAATACTTTATATTTCCTTATTTATTAGGAAATATCGTATATTAACATAAAATTGTAAAAGATTAAGAAATTTCCTCTGAAGGTGACAATTTGGCGTAATTATTAAGCTCTTTAAATAACTTCAAGGTGATGAATATGCAGATGAATGTTGCGAGAATGTCCGCGATCATTGGCGCATATAGTAAGGCAACAACACCACTGCCAACTTGATTGCTTTCTGCAATTAAAGGAATGATAATGACTGCTGGAACGAAGAATAACAAATCTCTTAGCAACGAAGAAATCATAGCTTTAAGAGGCTGACCACAAGATTGGAAAAAGATTGAAGACATCTTGATAAAGCAAGTTAACGTTACTGTGGCTAAGAATAAACGGAATACCAACTTGCCATATTCGATATATAAAGGCTCATCTTGTCCACCGAAAATATAGATGACACCTTCTGGATATATCTCAATTATTGCTGTGAATATCAATCCTATAATCAAAGTCGATATCAGCATTAAGATATATGTTTTCTTTACTCTATCTATTTTCTTTGCGCCCATGTTGTATCCGACTATAGGTTGCCCACCTAAAGCAATTCCAACAACAATATTAAGGACTAACGTGGAGACTTTAGTTTCAATAGAAATAATTGAGATCGGGATATCTTGTCCATAAATCGAAGAGTTTCCATACTTAACAATTACGGTATTGCCAACCAAATTGATGACAACAATTGTCATTTGAGTGATAAAAGAGGAGATTCCAAGAAGAGAAGGTTCTTTAAAGTTTTTGATATCTGGGATGAAATCTTTGAAAGACAAACGGAATGTCTTTGATTTGAAGAAATATGCGACCGTTAAAATAAAAGATGTGATTTGTCCAATTACAGTTGCCCAAGCGGCTCCTTCAATTCCCCAGTTACAGACATAAATGAATATTGGATCAAGAATGATGTTAATGATTGCGCCAACTCCTGTCGTAATCATGGCATATAGAGGAGAGCCATCACTACGAATGATACCATTTGCCATATTTGAAATCATCAAAGTTGGGAAAAAGAAAGCAGTAATAAACAAGTAAGACTTAGCGTATGGAAGAGATTTTTCACTAGCTCCGCAGAAAGTAAGAATAGGCTCCGCAAATAAGAGGCTGAACAAGATAATCAAGACCGAAGCGATCAAGGTTAACGTTAATCCCGTTCCAATTGCTTTATTGGCTTTTTCGGTTTCTTTCTTTCCTTGGCAAA
Source organism: Lachnospiraceae bacterium (assembly GCA_963657245.1). Lineage (GTDB taxonomy): Bacteria > Bacillota_I > Bacilli_A > RFN20 > CAG-826 > UBA4951. The sequence continues at coordinate 12,504 of CAVKLJ010000004.1, read as the reverse complement.
TGCTTAGATACGATGCGCATCCATCGCCAAAGCCCCAAGCAAAGGCTTGTGTAACGACAATGACTGGGAAGACAACTCCTGTCGCAGCATTTCCAATGTAGCCTAAAGAAGAGTTTCCAACGAATATTTGATCAACAATGTTATAAAGAGAGGAAATAATTAAAGAGATAACTCCAGGTATAGAAAATCTAAGAAGAAGTTTTCCAACGTTTTCCTTTCCTAAATCTTCATTTACACTCATTATTTTTCCTCACTAAAAATACAAAAATCTCCAATAAAAACGACTTATTTTTAATCGTTAGCTTAAACGATCCATGAAATATCCGGTTAAATATGTAAGATTAAGGGCAGTGCTTAAGCCATTTGACAGCCAACTTCCAATCGCCACATTTTGACCACTAAAAGAAAGAATGATGAACGAAATCATATGATATACAAGCATTGCTATAGCATATGGGGCAACAAACTTTTGAAGCTTTCCACGGTTATTAAATTTGCAAACTCCAGCAATTCCGCCAATAATTCTAAATGCAAGAATAAATATTGATGCGATTACGGCCAAAACCAATATGACTATCGCTTGAGTTTGGGTGTAATTTTGTCCTTCAATCATTGTAGATTGTCCACCATTAAAGACATTCTTGAATTCTGGGATCAAAGTTGAGAAAAGAAAGAAGACGCTAGTAATACCTGTCGCAATCATTAAGAAACCACTAATGAGCAAAAGATAACGTCCTGTTTTCTTCATCTGACCTTTTTTGAGTGGATAGGAATCCAAGAAATAAGAACTATCTTCGGTTATAGAATCAGAGCCGTCATGATTAGTTAAAGTCAAAGAATTCATCATCAGTCTTAAGCTTCTTTCAATGATTTTCTCAGGATTTGGAGAGATGAAAAGAATACTTACCGCTTCCCAAATGAAGACCCATGCAGCAATATCCAATATTTCTTTGATAATTGCACCATTAGTTGAATCAATCCAGGCAAAAGAATCAGAACTAAGGAAGGCGGCAAAAAGAAGGATAACCAAGCCAATAAGCGTGAACAAAGAGGCGATTACACAATTTCTTCTAACGTCCTTATCCGAATGATAATGAGCAAAGGCGATAGAATCCTTTATCGCAGCCATCAAATCTTTATTTTTATATTCTCCATAGTCTTTGATCTCTAAAACAACGTCACTACGATACGTTTCAGGGACGCTACGAATCTTTTTGCTTATCTTCTCAAGAACATCATCTCTTATTTGAGGTCTTTCAGGAGTTGAGGTTTCTTTTTCAATTATTTCATCGACACTATCGAAACGAAAAACCATCTTAATGATTCTATTTTCTTCATCAACTTCGTAATATTTTTTGTAGAGTTCGATCTCTTTTTGCAATATGTCTTCTTTAATGGAATTCTTCATAAGTATTTTGGGCGAAGATGATTTTAACATAGTTAAACCTGTAACCATAGGTTTAATTAATCACAATTCCGTAAAGAAGAAACGATATAGGATTGACCTAAGCGAACAAACTCTTCATCAGGTGAAATAAAATCAATAAATAACCCATTTTCTTGGAGATATTTCTTGGCGGTTACACTTATTATTTCTCCACCTTTTCCACTCATTACTCTTCCTAGCAGAAGAACGGATTCAAAATCATAGAACCTCGAATAGAATTTCAAAGCCTCACCTAGATAAAGGCCAAGATCATGATAAGCGGAAAGAACATTTTGATCGCCTAAAAACGCTAGTCTTTGTATCTCTTTAAGCATATTTGCAGGACTTCCAGAAAGTTTGGTCCCCGTTTTCTCCACAAGAGAAATGATTCCTTTTTGTGAAAGATATTCCCCTGCTGCACCAGAGATATTTAACGCATAATGTTTTCTTGCGTATGGAGAATAATTAAGTGGAACCTTAGAAAGCTCGTTTAACCATCCAGTAAGATGAGAATCTGTAACATATCCTGCCGCAAGGGAAGTTCCTAATGACAAGCCAAGGACCTTATCTTTTTTGAAACGTAAACTTGCTCCTATTGCAGAGACATCACCATCATTAATCACATAATAAGGAATTGATGGAAAATATTTAGCCATGATATCTCTAAAAACAATACGAGAGAAAACGTATTTTGCATTCTCACCTACATTGGCATATAAGGATGTAGAAATCAATTTATTATCTTTAACTATTCCAGCGACTGATATTCCAATTGAATCGATATTCGAAAGATAACTCTTACCTTTTTCTAACGAATCTAGAATGCCGTTATATTGGTAATGAGGGTCTTTGGCTTCTTTTGGGTACCATAATGTTTCTTCAGAATATATAAGTTTTCCATCCTTAATGATGGTTAATTTACGATCACTTCCACCTAAATCTAGGCCTATATGATTTCCTTCATAAGAAGAAAAGAAAGGGGTTTTAACACTCTTTTTTGGAAAAATTACATTTGTTTCTTCGAAAGAAACCTCTTTTTGGAATATTCTTCCGATCTCTTTAAAAGACGCTTGAATCTCTTCATCGTCTTTGATTCTTTTTTCTAAGTATGGGAAGAAATCATGCTCTCCCTTAAAAAGGATTTTCTCTCCTCCAACCATCCAAATAAGAGTGAGTATCAATTTCTTTGTATAGAAAAATGAAAGACGATAATCATAGGTAACACGATAATCTATCGAATAAGCAATCTCATTACCTCTAAGAATAGTAAGGGTCGCATTATTTCTTGGTGAAGAAAACATATCATTTGGACCAAGAAACGTTTTATCTAAAAGATATCTTTCCATCACTCTAGATTATAGCATTAGAAAAAGCCTGAATCATCTAGACTCAGGCGTGGCTTCGTTAATTTGGATGGATTGGATCTTAATCTCGTTTCCTTCAACTAAGTAGGTATTTCCTCCTCCACAACGAGGGCATTTCTTCCCTTGCGGAACGGTATCGTAGGTCTCTTTGCAATCTTCGCAATAAGAGATTGCCTTAAGTTCGACGATGTTGAGTTTTGAACCTTTTAGATGTTCGGAACGATGTTCTGTTGCCCAAGGCCAAACATCGAGGAGATATTGAGGGACGACCCCTGAAACCTCTCCGATTTCAAGGGTGACGCCTGCAATAGTTTCAATGTTTTTGTCTTTGGCAAATTGGTCCACTTCCTTCACGACTTCGAAGGCAATACCAAGCTCATGCATTAGCGTTCAATTGGTGGAACGGCATAGCCGGTATTCTTGTTAGGATTGTTCTTGTTTGCCTTCTTGAATTCTTTACGTCTCTTACGCATCATTCTTGCTTCTTTAGAGCCAGAGTGAGCAATGATCTTGAATCCACGTTTTAAGGCATATGGCATTAAGCCAGCAATCTTATCATCGGCATTTCTCATTGTCGTAGCCTTTGGATGGTCACGAACGAGATGGATGGCATCGAATTCACAACGTGTTGTGCAAATACCACAACCGATACACTTATGAGGATCAACGATTGAGGCACCGCATTGTAAGCAACGTGATGTTTCAATCTTGACTTGTTCTTCAGTAAGGGTCTTGCTGAAATCACGGAAGGAATTCTTATAGTCGGCTGTTTCATCCATTCCGGCTTCTTGTCTTCCAGCGTGATCATAATCATCGATGACAAGGTCGGACTTATTGAGTTCGATGAAGTATCTACGGTCACGGCCGATGGTTAAGGAAGCGTTATATGGAGAGACGAAACGAGCTAAGGATTCAGCTGCTTCATGTCCTTCGGCAATAGCATCGATAACAAACTTAGGCCCTGTGTAGACATCGCCACCAACGAAGATTGACTCGTCAGCTGTTTGATAGGTGAATTTATCGGCGATTGGATAGTTACCATGCCAGAATGTGACTTTGGTATTCTTTAACATATCGCCCCATTCGATGGCTTGTCCGATAGCAAAGACAATCTTCTTGGCTTTGACTTCGATTGTAACATTCTCATCATATTGAGGATTGAAACGTTTGGTTTCTGGGTCAATTGTAGAGATACATTTCTTAAGGATAATGCCACAGACTTCGCCCTTTTCATCAACAAGGACTTCTTTTGGACCCCATCCTGGATTGACTTTGATGTCTTCTTCTTCAGCTTCTGCGACTTCTTCTTTTGTTGCTGGCATCGTTTCGCGAGACTCTAAGCAATACATCGAGACAGAGTCAGCTTTGAAACGATGAGCGGTACGGGCGCAATCGATAGCGACGTTACCACCGCCGATGACGACGCAATCACCATCAATCTTTTGATTTTGATTTTCGTATGCACCTTTAAGGAAGTCGACGGCAATTGTTGTTCCGACAGCTTGATCATTTGGAACGTTTGGACGACGTCCGCCTTGGCAGCCGATTGCGATATAGAAAGCCTTGTAGCCTTGTTCTTTTAATTGGTCGATTGTGACATCTTTTCCGACTTCAACACCGCACTTGATTTCAACACCAAGTTCACGGATGATTTCGACTTCAGCATCGATAACATCTTTTTCAAGTTTGAAGGATGGGATGCCATACATCATCATACCGCCAGCTTTTTGATTCTTTTCGAAGACTGTTGGGTGATATCCCATTAAGGCAAGGTAATAGGCAGCGGATAAACCAGCTGGGCCTGCACCAATGATGGCAATCTTTTCATCGAAGTCACCATTGACTTTAGCAATTGTCTTTTCTGGTAAGACTCTTGTTTTTGGATCAAGATCTCTTTCGGCTAAGAATTTCTTAACTGCATCAATAGAGACGGCTTCATCGATATTTGCACGTGTACAAGCCTTTTCGCAGCGTTTGTTACAAATACGTCCGCAAACTGCTGGGAATGGGTTTTCACGTTTGATTAAAGCGAGAGCTTCATCATATCTGCCTTGGTTGGCCATCTTAAGATAGCCTTCAACTGCAACGTGAGCTGGGCAAGCCGTCTTACATGGTGCTGTACCTGTAGGATAGGTGTTATATCTTGCTGTATCGCGATAGTTTTCATCCCAAGCATATTTGCCCCAATGTAATTTATCTGGGAGAGGAGCTTGTGGATATTCAACTGGTCCATTCTTTGTGCAAAGCTTTTGTCCGAGTTTGACGGCACCGGCTGGACAAGATTCAACGCAACGTCCGCAAGCGACACAGTTCTTTGGATCAACTTTTGCAGTATATGCACTTCTAGAAAGGTTAGGAGTATTGAATAAGAGAGAGGTTCTTAAAGCATTACAAATCTTGACATCGCAGTTACAGATATCAAAGATGTGGTCTTCACCATCGATGTTGGTGATTTGGTGTACGAAGCCGTTCTTTTCGGCTTTTTCCATGATATCAAGAGCTTCTTCTTTGCTGATATAGCGTGCACGGCCAGTTTCAACGGCGTAGTCTGCCATATCACCAAGTTGGACACACCAGTCAAATGGATCATCTGCGCAGCCTTCACCAATCTTTGCACGGGAATAACGGCAAGAGCAGATACCGGCGGCAATGTGACCATCATATTTCTTTAGCCAATAGGAGATTTTTTCTAATTTAACAGATTCGTTATTAGCGGAAATAGCTTTTTCAACTGGGATGACGTGCATACCAATTCCATCTCCGCCTTCTGGAACCATGGAAGTAATCTTAGCAAGAGGCAAGAAAGTCATTCTTTCAAAGCCTGATGCAACTGGAGGATTCTTATCAACACGTTCTTTTGTGGAGTTGAAAAGCTCGGCACTGCCAGGAACATAGTAACTTAAACGGTAACGTTTAATACGTTTTGGGTTTGCACCTGGAACTGGTCCATCATCTGTATAGTGATCACCGTAGTCATATTCGATGATACCGTGTTCAACACAAAGTTCGAGTGTCTCTTTGAAAAGGATTGGATCCATTTTCTTGTTTTTGGCATAGAATTCTTCGAACGTGTACCATTTTCTTTGCTTGATGCTAAGAAGAATGTCCGCTTCATTCTCATTCATGATTTCACGCATGGCCCAGAATTCTGGACATTGTGTGGTTGGATGAAGCTTTGTTTCCACGTTGTCGGTGATTTTTGCCGCTAATTTGAGGAATTTCTTTGTAACTCTCTTTTCTTCCTCAGTTTTTGGCTCGAAACCTTGCCACTTAGATATGGTCTCAGGTTTTCCTTTAAGTTGCTCTGGCATATTATTTCCTCCACTCTTGAACTCTTTCGTTCAAATAAGTAACTATTTTGTCGATTCCTTCGCCTGTCTTGGCCGAATATGAAATCATTGTTGCCCTTGGGTTTATCTGCTTGATGAATTTCTCCACTTCTTCCAGATTGAAGGAGAAGAAATCCAATGCGTCGATTTTGTTGATGAGCACTAAATCGCAACCCTCGAACATATTCGGATAATTAAATGGCTTTGAATCACCATCTGGAACAGAGAGAATGCAAACGTTTAGGCAAGCTCCCGTATCAAATGTCGATGGACATACCATGTTTCCAACGTTCTCTAAGAAAATGAGGTCTAATTTCATTCCATCAAAATGAGCTAAGCCATCACGAACCATATCAGTGTCGATATAGCAGAGAGAATCCGTATGAATCTGTAACGATTCAACTCCAGTTTCCTTGCTGACCTTTATGGCATCAACGTCGGAATCTAAATCCGCTTCCATAACCCCGATTCGATAATCTTTCTTCAAAGAATTGATTAAGGAAATCAGCGTTGTGGTTTTGCCTGCACCAGGAGAAGACATGACATTGACTAAGAAGAGCTTTTCTTCTTTTAGCCTTTCACGAAGCAAGTCCCCATCTTTCTTGACAGCCTCGAAAATGTTTGTGCCAAGAATAATGGTTCTCTTCGTTTCTGACATTCTCTAATCCTTTTTGGGCATTCAATATTATACGTTTCAATATGGCCAAAATATAGATTTTTTCGACATTTTTGGTTAGAGTAACCTAACTTAAGGATGTCATTTTATTGGTAAATCGGTAAAATATTCCACAATGTTGGCTTAGAATCGATATTTTTTAAGCGATTAAAAGAATGTTTAAGCGTGTTCTAAACGTTACTCATTAATTTCATAGTTAATGAAAAAGGCTGCAATTACGCAGCCTTACACATTGATTTGTAACCTAGAAGAGGGAAGTTAAACGTTTTTGTACTCTTTCCTTGCCAAGAATCTCGATTACCTCGTGAAGGTTTGGAGAATCTTTTGAACAAGTTAAGGCGATACGGATGATCTCAGCAGCATCAGATACTGAGCCTTTATACGCATCAGGATTATTCTTGTAATCCTTATTCGCAATGGCGAATCCATTTTCTGCAGCAACGTTCTTTACAGAATTCCACCACGTGGACTCATCAACGCCATATTCCATCTTTTCTGCAGCACTTGCTAAGAAACTCTTTAAGAATTCTTTATCGAATTTAGGATTGAATGGTAATTCGTTCTCGACAAGCTTTGCATAATCCTCGTCATAGAAGAATCTTGTTGCGGGTTCGATATCAGAATACTTAGCGTAATCCTTTCTTGGATTAGCTCTTTCTCTTTCGATGCCAAGCACTTTAGCGAAATATGCTGGATCAGATTCAATCTTCTTATTAAGGATTTCATCGTTTCCTTTTGCCCAAGAAGTAACGTCTTCCACAAGTGTGGATGTTTTGATTGTGGCGATATATTCTTTGGCGAAGAAATTAAGTTTTCCTTCATCAAATAAAGCACCATCTAAGGACATCTTGGAGAAAGCGAATTTGAACTCTGAATAGTCATAGCTCTTATTGGATAAGGTCCATTCTTCGAAGTTGGAGTTAGCAATGCTCATTAAGTAAACAAGCAAGGCCTTTGGAGGATAGCCAGCCTTCAAGAAGAAGGAAACGGCTGCTTCAGGGTCTTTACGTTTAGAAAGTTTGCGCTTATTGCCATGATCGAGTTTCATGATAACTGGAAGGTGAGCGTATTTAGGCGCTTTCCAATTTAAGGAGCGGAATAATTGCAAATGGATTGGGGTAGATGGAATCCACTCCTCGCCTCTTGTAACAACCGTTGTTCTCATGAAGTGATCATCAACTACGTGAGCAAAGTGATATGTAGGTAGACCATCGCTCTTAAAGATAACGACATCGACATCGTTATCGGCTAATTCGATTGTTCCACGAATTCTATCGGTGAATTTGATTTTTTTGTTATGATCACCCATTGATCTATAACGGATGACCCATGGAGTTCCTGCTTTCACTTTTTCAATTGCTTCATCGACACTTAATTTGCGGTCTCTTGCATATGGGCCATAGTATCCAGGAAGGATCTTATTGTCTTCTTGGAATTTTCTTAAAGCGGCGAGTTCATCGGAAGTCATGAAATCAGGATAAGCTTGTCCTTGGCGGAGAAGCTCCTTGATAACTACTTTATATATATCGGCTCTTTTTGATTGTTGGAATGGGCCATAAGCACCTTTATCGCCATTTGGGAAATATCCTTCATCGGCAATAATGCCAAATTGGGCCAATTGTTCGATTAATTCATCTGCACTGCCAGCGATGGTACGTTTTGTATCAGTATCTTCAAGACGGAAGAAATAAACGCCATTAGATTGCTTTGCTAATGTATAGGCGATAAAAGCCGTAAATAATGAACCAGTGTGAAGGAAACCGGTTGGAGATGGGGCGAAACGCGTTACTTGAGCGCCTTCTGGAAGGTTTCTTTCTGGGTAACGCTTTTCTAAGTCGTCTATGGTCTCTGTTACATCTGGGAATAAGAGATTTGCTAAATCCTCGTAAGTTGCCATTTAATTGCTCCTTGCTAAATAACTTTAAGATTATAGAACAGATATATTAAATTTTCTATTGCATATAACTTTTTTGGTCGCTATAATAATCCACGCGTCAAGAAAATGACGTGACAAATGCAGGCGTAGTTCAATGGTAGAACACCACCTTGCCAAGGTGGATACGCGGGTCCGATTCCCGTCGCCTGCTCCATTTTTTATATATAGGCTCGCATTCGTTGCGAGTTTTTCTTTTATATCGAAAAAAGCCCATGAAATCTATGACTTCAATGGGCTTTATTTATCCGATTTATCATCGTCTGTTTCGTTATCGATGATATCGTTTTTATGTTTTTCTAGTTCTTCTTGTTTCTTTTTTATTTCATCGAGGCTTTTCTCGATTTCTTCTCTTTCTTCTTTTGAAAGTCTCTCCGCTTGTTTTAATTCATTAACGGCTTTGGTCGCAAAATCAAATGCAGCTTCACCGAATGCAACCTCATATTTCTCATATAAGGAATATATCGAATCAAAGTAATAAGGCAGTGATATCGTTAAGAAGAGTCCCATCACAAGTGTTCCACATAATGTAATTAACTGATAGGAAGAGAAATACTGGTTGTTCTCAAAGAATTCCGCAATAGGTTCAACTTTTACTAAGAGGAAACCAAAATATGTTCCTAATGCGAAAGTTAAGATGGTCATTAGCATCAATGGCCATAAGCAAAGGAAATAATCCTTGTTGTAGCCTTTTGTTTTTATGGAATGCAACGTTGCTCTATATAAGGCGTTAACTGATCTTGCATCGGCTCCAGGAAGGGAGAAACGGAAATAGGATAAAACGCCATAACGGAAAATATGTAGAACGAAAGAGATAGTAAATACGCCTGTATCCACCACGGAAACCCAAGTGGAATATGTAAGGAACATTTCGGATTTCATAACAGCTTGCAAAGCTTCAACGTCATTCTTTTGATAGGCTTCAAACATTGAGTTCAAAAGGGAATTCATGTCCACTCCCACTGCGCTTGCAATTTCAATATAACATATCGAAAAAACAAAGACACAAACAAGAGAGATGAGGAAACTAAATAAAGCAGATCGTATGATTCTATAAGAGCCAAATCCAAGTGGAGAAAAATAAGATCTTAGATATGATTTGAAACGGTTATTATCTAAATCATCTTTAATGTGGAAATACGAATTCGATAGTTGCAAAGCGTAAAAGAAAGGAATTATTGCCAAAGGAATGCTAAAAAAGAAAGAATATGGAGTTAAGAATCCTAATGCCAATGCAGCAATAAAGACAAAAAAGAAATTGAAAAGCCAAGGCAACATTTTGCTTGCTGTCTTTGGGTATTTCTCAAATGAGGATTTAATGATGCTTTTGTTGCTATTTTTTTCTTGAGTTGACATTTTCTTTAATGCTGGCTAAATCTTGTACAGCTTGCCATAATTGCCTAGCTACGAATGGCTTAACTGGTCGTCTTTCATAGGTTTCGATAAACTTCGTAAGCTCTCGTAACTTCACTATGTTAACAGCCGAGGAAGAATTTTCAATTGAAACTACATTGCAATCATCGTTTATTAAAACTATTCCAACCAAAAATTCGCTAGAAATCCCAGATAACGACGATAATTTGTTCATTGAATGCAATGTTACTTGCAAAGGATTTGCAATCTCATATTTCTCATCTTTTTTATAAACGTATGAGATAGGTTGATGAGGGTTTATTTTAAGACCTCCATCAACAAAATAATCGATGATAACGTAAATGTACTTATTTCCACCAACAAGGTGATCGATGCTTAAGGTTTGAGAATTGCCGACATCGAAAGAAAGGTTGTTGATGAGATAAAAGTCATTGCATTTAACGACATGATTCACATAGTTGTAGTAAAACTTCTTATAACGTGCCGAAAATAGTTTTTTGCGGATTGGATAGTAGAATATCCAGAAAAGAATCGCGCCAAAAACTATAATGGCAAATATTATATAAAGAGTAAGTTTTACTTCGTATGGCATGCGTTAAATTTCATTGCGACATCAAGAGCGACGTTAACCATGTTAACTAATCCTTCTTGACGTTCTTGAGTGGTGAGTATCTTTTTAAAATGGAATGAATCGGAGACGGTACAGATAGCTAAGGCTTTTTTCTTAAGTTTGGCAGCCGTTGCATAAAGCGAATATGCTTCCATCTCAACACCTAAAACTCCTAAGTTCTCCCACTTTTTCCAAGCTTCTGGGTCTGCTCCATAGAATGTATCGGAGGAAAGAATATTACCGATATGAGCTTTGAAATTGTTCTTTCTTGCAGATTCTACGGCATAAGAAAGCAAGTCATAATCAGCGATAGCAGAGAATGTACCACCATTTAATCCATATTCCCCCATCCAGTTGCTATTTGTACAAGCACCTTCGCCAATAAGAAGGTCTTTTAATTCAATGCCTGGTTGATAGGCGCCGATCGTTCCAATACGAATAATCGCTTCAACTCCATAGAAGCTAAATAACTCATGTGAGTATATACCAATCGAAGGCATGCCCATACCTGAAGCCATAACAGAAACTAAAGAGCCATCAGGCGCTTTTCCAGTGAAGCCAAGAATTCCTCTAACTGAGTTAACCAATTTGGCATCTTTTAAGAAATTAGTGGCAATCCATTCTGCTCTCTTAGGATCACCTGGCATTAAAACGATTTTCGCGAAATCCCCTTCTTTTGCTTCAATATGTGGTGTTGACATATAAATTCCTCCTGTCTAAATCTAAAGATTATTCTAACTACAAAAGAACAAAAAGTGAATTGTTCATAAAGAAAAATGACATGAAGTTTTTTCTACATGCCCGATTAGTTTTTTATTTTTCGTCAGGAGAATTCGAGATGACAGTTTCTGAATCCATATCTTCCATGAATACTCTCATGAACGTATCCGGATTAACTGAAGTTAATTCTCCTTGGAAGGCTATGGCAATTCTTCCTGTTTCTTCAGAAACGACGATTGTTACAGAATCTGAATTTTCAGAAATGCCTAATGCGGCTTGGTGTCTTGAGCCATATTTACCAGTTAAGGCTTGTCTAGTGGACTGGAAGAAGACGGCCGCTCTAAGAATTTTATCGTCTTTGATTACTACCGCTCCATCATGTAAACGCGTTCCAACATAGAATATCGTTTCTAGAAGTTCAGCTTTGATTGGAGAATTTAAATCAACGCCACGTTGCTTGATGACCGTTCCGACTTTCGATGGATCAAGAATGTCATCTTTTCTCATGATGGTAATTAATGCCCCACGTTTTTCTTGAGACATATTAACTACTGCTTTATAGATTTCGTTATAAACTTTTTCACGATCAAAGATGTATTCAGGTTCGACTTTCTTCTTATTCTTATGGAACATGTTTTTTAAATCGGCTTTCCAGTTTAGATTTTCAAAGAAAGAACGAATTTCGTTTTGATTGATAATGAAGGTAACCATTCCTAAGAAAAGAAGGATGATCACGGATACTAAAGCAAGATACCACATGCCAAAGGCTAAAGAGACGGTAATACCGGCTTCAAGAAGAAGAGCGATTATCCAAGCCCAAACTTTTTTGATGAGCTTATACATCGCAAAATCAAAAAGAATAAAGAAAAGCAAGCCAAAAACGAAGGAGCAAATTCCTTCTGGTGTATCGAATCCGTATCCCGCCAATGGGAAGTTAGCATTCATCATTAATCTTGCTTTCTCCTGTTTCAAAAAAATGGGTTAAGCCCCATTTACAATAAAATATTACCAATACCAAATATATTTTTAAAGCAAAAACGTACATTTTATGTAGATTTTTTCGAACCTAGTT
>CAVKLJ010000003.1:0-151414 GCA_963657245.1 Lachnospiraceae bacterium | reverse complement strand
ATATAATGCTTTGGAAGAGCGGGATCTTTGATGGCGGCAATGTTATTAAATACTGATCTATTCATTGTTAGTGGCAATGAATTTATTTCCTTACTAGTCCGAGAAAATGCGCTATTACAAAAAAGTTTGGCTTTTACCTCTACACGAGACAATTTTCCGCAATTTTTAATATTTCTTACTTTTTTAGAAAATAAGTAAAAAATCATCAATAAAAAGAACAAAAAAATACAAGAAAATTTAATCGATGTTACAATTCTTACTCAGGAGGATAAAAATGACTACTATATCTTTTGTGTTTGTTCTATCTACCGTTGTGGCTTCAATGGGGTTTGTGCCATCCAAAACTGACGATTTGAAACTAAACGATAATTTTAATTATGAATTTCATAGGTCTAATGAATTTGACAAAACAAACGGAGATGAGTTTGAATTGTTGAATTTAGCCGATGGTGGGAAGTCAGAAATTGAGATTATAAATGACGAGGGTGTTTCAACCGTTTTAAAAGAAGAATCATCTTCTCCTGAATTAATTCCGGATGACAGGGCGCATTCTTTAACTTCTTACAACGATTCGAAAGAGGAAAACGATTTTTTCGATACTGCTACCAGTACCTATGATGTTGGATATTATGAGGATGGAATCTATATAATGGCATCTTGGCTTGATGCAACGATAAGTCAAAAGACTAAAGGCTGGTGGCTTTGGGAAGAGAAGTATGTCGATAAGGATTTCTACTCTTTTGATTCTTGTGTATACGGTACTATTACTGTAACAATGACGAATATTCCCGCTAATTGTGATTATGACTTGCGTGCTTACAAATTAGAAGATGGTTCCAAAGTGAAAGCAACAGATCTTGGGTTTGACGATTATATCGCAATTAGTCAATCTGGGGCGGGAAAGGATGAGCAAATCGTTTTATCTGCAACCCCGGGAACGTATTTCTTTTGCGTTTATTCATATCAAGATAAGACTTACGACAATGACAATCCATATCACTTACACTTTGAACAAAAAGTTAATGATACAACAAGAGCAAATACTCACTACAACATCGATGATGGAAAAGAACAAGGCGATCTTGGGGCCATCTGGATTTCCGATTACAAGCCATTAGGATATACGCCAATTACATTAAGCAACAATAATGCTGTTGTCAATGTGACCAATTATGATGATTATCCGTATATTAGACATCTTGCAAATAAATACACGAATGGTAGTTATATAAACTACGCAGTAATTTACGTTTGGGATGTTTCCACTAGAGCTTGTATATCTGCTGTCGCTCAACAGTTGGTTGAACTTGTTGAAAGTGAAACGGATTGGAACGACGAAGATGCCAAAACAATTAATATAGCCATGAATACTGCAGGCCTTATTCTAACCGTTGCGGGGATTGCTGTCGGAGTTGCTTCTGCTGCTGTAACCGCCGGAATCGCCGCCGCCGCCTTAACTGCCGCGGGCTTCTTAATAAATCCAGCTGCATTTACTGTATCTTTAGCTTCTTTTGCGATGTCGTTCTCAAGCAACGCTCCATATTTAGCGACAAGAAAAGATCTTTTAGCTTATTTGGTCAGTGTTCAGCAAACATTTTCTGTCGGTAAGGGTAGCAACGAAAATGAAACGAAAATGTTAAGATACAGATATAGATTTGATAAAGACACTCATGCCCTTAACTGGTCTCCATTTTATTCGGCTTCTGATTATAATTTTTACAACGAAGATTCTATCTCCTTTCAAATTAAAAACTCTGGAATTGATGGTACAGTTAGAGGATTTAAAGAAGAGTCTGATTTAAAGAATTACCTAGAGGCTTAATTTATGGATCAAGAATTCGATTTTTTCTTAACAAGTAAAGACTTGGGAAAAGTTCTTAGGCATGAGAGAAGATTTTATTATCTAATTTGGATGATAATTTTAGCTTTACTTATTGCCGATGGAATAGCGCTCGGCCTAACGATAAAAAATGAGATAAATTGGCTTTATATTGCTGCAATACCAGTTCTTAGCCTTTGCTATGGCGCTGTTGGTTTTCTTTGCTTTACTAATGGTGGGATCCAGATATATAAGCAATGTCACGCTTCTTTCAAGAGAGATAACATTGTAGAACTTTCTTGTGAAAGAGAAATTGGATTAAGATTCGATATGGCTAAATATAAGCCGGGTCTCAAGAAAACAATGAGCGTTACAAAAATAAAAGAATACAAAGGATATTGGGTTATATACGACAAGAAGAGGCAGTGGGCCGTCTTGCCTAAAGATATTCCTCTAAAGGAATTGATTCATTTGCCAGATAACAACGCTTAAGTTATCGAATCGTTTCTTATTAAGATAATTCTGTTTTGTTCGCCATCTTTTGTCTTATATTGATGTTTCTATCCAAAATAAATAGGAGAAAGATCATACCTTTCATGCCTTTTTGAAAAAATGGAAACTCGCTCCGAATTTCTTATAAATCCTTTTTGTGATAAGTAAAAGTCGATTTTGATAACCGTTTTGAAATAATTACTGAGACCATATAGGCTTAATAATTTATAGGCAAGAAAAACGCAACTACGTACGCTCCATCTTGACGTACGCATTTACGTATTTTAATATATGTCTATACGATGGAATAAGGAAAGATATATGCCAGCAATTTCAATCACAAACGTAAGAAAAAACATTTATAAAACAGTTGATTTTGTAAACGAAAGCAGCGAACCAATCTTAATAACGAATACAAAAGGGAAGAACGCTGTTTTGCTATCTGAATCCGATTATAACTCTTTGATGGAGACGGTTTATCTCATGTCAAATAGAGTGACCTTTGAAGAAATCAAAAAAGGTATGTCAGAGTCAATTAGTGAGTGTGTTGAAAGTGAGGATATAGACTTTTAATGTGGAAGATTGTTTTTACGAAGTACGTTTTAAAAGATCTTCCAAAATTAAAATCTGCTCACATAGACGGAAAGGTAAAAAAGTTACTCGAAGTAATTAAGGAAGATCCATTTAAAAATCCGCCGCCATATGAAAAACTTACAGGAGATTTAAGCGGAGCATATTCAAGAAGAATAAACTTACAACATAGATTTGTTTATCAAGTCATTAATGAAACTTTTGAACGTGATGGAGTTCAATATGAGGGGTATGTAAAGATTCTTTCTGTTTGGACACACTATGAGAGAAACTAAATAACTTTATTCGTTTTCCTTAACCTAGAAAATAAAAAATTTACCTTTATTAATAATATTAGTAGGCTAATATTAACTAATACAATAGTTAATAAAGGTAAGTATTTAGCCTCACTTGACGGACGCTTTTCTTTATGAAAATATACGATTAAGCGCTGGATGATGCGCTATATAAAAACGTCATACATATGAGCAATGACGAGTCTGAAATTTGATTTTTGAAAATACACCAAGCGATAAATGTAGAAGATGATTTTATTTGCATCTTAGTAATTGGCGTTTAACAAAAAGTTGCAAAAACAACCATAAAATATAAAATATGGTTGTAAATGAAACATGACCTACTTTGAGCAAATCACTAAAATCATTAAAGAAAATGGTGGATACATCACCGGAAAAGATATTGATAAAGCGAAAATACCATCAGCATCTCTATCTCGATACGTCAAAAAATACGAAATGAGAAAGCTTTGTGCTGGTTTTTATGCTGAGTACGACTGGGTGGAAGATGAATGCCTGGTCTTTCAATATCAATACCCTAAGTTGATATATTCCTTCTATTTTGCTGCATACATACATGGGCTTGGTGATTTTATACCTCCGTATTTGGAAGTAACGGGGCCAAAAAACTATAGACCATTTGTTCTACCGAAGAATAGAGTTGTTCTTCATACCGATACGAAAGAGTCTACTTACTCTTTAGGGATCATTGAAGCAAAGACAATTTTTGGAAACACAGTACGTGTTTACGATATGGAGAAAACGGTTTGTGACTTCATTAAAAACAGATCAAGAATGGACTCAGAATCATTTATCAAATGTTTGCGTTTTTATAAGAAAAGAAAGGATAAAAATATGAGTAAACTTATGAAGTATGCAAGAATTATGAAAATTGAATCTAAAGTGTTTGATGTCATGGAGATAGTTCTCAATGAAGATTAACAAACAATCTCTACAAGCTAGAGCAAAGAATGTCTCTATCGAAAAAGGCGTTCCGATGAACGTTATCCTCCAAGATTATTTCTTTGACGCATTCATCAAGAGGTTAGCAAAATCCAAATATAAAGATAATTTTGTTTTTAAATGAGGATTCTTGCTATCCACAATCTTCGGCATCGATTTACGACATACCATGGATATTGATTTTCTTTTGAGGAATAGGGCTCTTACAAAAGAAAATGTGTTAAATATCGTTCAAGAAGTAATCCAAACGCCTGTAGAGGATAATGTCACTTTTGAATTTAGGGATATTAGCGAAATAAGAAAAGACGATGAGTATGGAGGATACTGCATTTCTCTCCTAGGGCATCTTGAAAATGTCAGAAACATTGTCAACATTGACATAGCGACAGGTGACCCAATAACGCCAGGTGCCGTTACTCATCGTTACAAATGTATGTTTTCAGACGAAGAAATAGAGTTGCAATCGTACAATTTTGAAACCATCGTGGCAGAAAAGCTACAAACAGTATTAAAACGTGGAGCTGAAAATAGTAGATGCAAAGATTTTTATGACCTATACATCATCTCCAAAATAAAGTTGCAAAACATGAATCTAGACAACATCAAGCTGGCTTTTAAGAACACGTGTATGCATCGTGGTACAAAATTTACAAAAGAAGATGCACTAATAATTTTGGACGATCTTCAAAATAGCAAGGAAATGTTAATTAGATGGACTGCCTATCAAAAGAGATCTTCTTTTGCCTCCGATATTAAATTTCCTGATACGTTATCTGCCGTTACTGAATTCATGAATATTGTGTTTTAAACTGAAACAATTTATGTATTTTCTTCCAAACACACAGTAAAAAAGGAAAAATAAAGTGCATTTGGAAGAATTCCGTATCAAAATGTTAAATATTTAGCATATTTTTTAACTCACTTAAAAAATTACTAGTAAAGCGCTTACAAATAGGTTATTATGATAGGCGAAGGAACGTTTCAGATTGAAACGGTACAAACATATGGCAGAAGAAAAAACAAATGAAATGAGGACCAACCGTTCTTACATTTCTCAAACATCAGGTCTACAAGGAAAGGACTACATCGGCTATGCGTTAGGGGATTTCGCTGGCTGTCTTTGCTTTTCCACGGTTACGACAATCTTACAAAAATACTACACAGATATTTTGGGGTTAGCACCTCTCTTTATCATGATCATGTTTATCCTCGCCCGCGTGTGGGATGCGATAAACGATCCTATCATGGGAAGAATTGTTGATATTCGTCGCCCAGGAAAGGATGGACGTTACCGCGTTTGGATGAAGTGGGTCGCAATTCCTCTTGCTATCGCAACTGTTTTAATGTTCTTGCCTTGGCCAGGACTTGCCGAAAAAATGGGCAAAGTTGGCATTTGTGTATATGCGGCTGTTACCTACATCTTATTCGGTATGATTTACACCGTTCACCAAATCCCTTATGGTTCTTTAGCTTCTGTTGTTACAACCGACGCCAAAGAAAGAAATAAATTATCCGTTTTCCGTTCAGCTGGTGCTGCTTTAGGCTCAATACCAGTATTGATCATTACTCTTTTCTATTCAAAGAAGGTTACTGATGCTGATGGAAATACTGTAAGTAAAGTTCAATATTTACCAATTATCATTGGCGTTTCGGCCATGGCTGTTCTTGCTTGCATATTGTTATTCGTTGCATATAAGAATAATAAAGAAAGAGTCGTTGCAACAAACGTTCAACACAAAAAAGGCGAAACTCTCACAATTGCAAAAACATTGTTAAAGAATCGTAGTTTTGTCGCCGTTTGCTTAACTGGTCTTCTTCTTTTAGCGGGTCAAATGTTCACCCAATCATTCTACACTTATTTATTTAACGATTTGTTTGCTGCAAACTGGATGAATCTTGCTTCGCAAGCTTGCTCATATGGACCAATGGTCATCTTAATGCTCTTTGCTGGCAAATTAGTTCGTAAATATGGAAAGAAAGAATTATGTGCTTTAGGCGGAATTGTCGCAGCCGTTCCTAACTTCATTCTTATCTTCCTTAAAGACGTCATTATTCAATTCCCTGTTATTTTCTTAGTCTTCTGCTTAATTAGTGGTATTGGTCTTTCAATCATTACCCTTGAGATTTGGGCTCTTGCAACAGATGCTATTGATGATGTTGAAGTCAAAACTGGCGTCCGTAACGATGGATCTGCTTATTCTATCTTCATGTTCTTCCGTAAGCTTGGACAAGTTCTTGCTGCTGTTTGTGTTAACGGTGCTCTTATGGGAATGGGCTACATCCCTGGATCAGATGCCACACAATCACAAAGCACACTTGTTGCTGAATATTACATGGCTACAGCAATTCCAGCCGCGCTCTTCCTTGGAATGGGCTTAGTCTTATTCTTCATCTACGGATTAAACAAGAAAAAGACTGAAGAATTACAAGTCGAAAAAGAAGCCCTCCTTGCAAAGCAAGTTGCAAACAAAGAAATTAGTATTGGTGCTAATGCAAGTGCAGACTAATATGGTTTCCATTAAATCATCACTTGGACAAATCAAAGGCGTAGAAGAGGAAAACTCCTATGCCTTTTTAGGCATTCCATATGCCAAAGCGGAAAGATTTTCCTATGCTAAGGAAATAGATGATGATCTTGGCGAGAGTTTCGATGCTACGCATTTTGGCGATGCTTGCATTCAAAAAAGGTGTTGGTATGCCCACTTAGAAGTTCCTGAAAGAATGTTCTATCACAAAGAATTTAGACAAGGAATCGAATTTAAATACTCCGAAGATTGTTTGAATTTAAATATCTATACGCCAAAGGAAAAAGGGAAATATCCCGTTATTGTATTTATTCATGGTGGCGGATTCGATAGCGGGGCAAACTCCGAAAGCGCCTTTGATGGAGACGCGTTGGCGAAAAGAGGAATAGTTACCGTCTTTATCCAATATAGGGTTGGAGTTTTTGGCTATTTCACTCATGAAGAAATTTCAAAAGAATTCGGTCATGAAGGCAATTTTGGCTTTGATGACCAAGTTGTTTCTTTGAAATGGGTAAAGAGACATATTGCTGATTTCAATGGCGATCCAGATAATGTCACAATTATGGGGCAAAGCGCAGGTGCAATGTCTATTCAATGCATGCTTCTTTCTAGAAGGTGCAGGGGCTTATTCTCGAGAGCAATCATGTTATCTGGTGGAGGAAAATTCCCTTCAATGGCCACGCCAAAACCAGTCGAAGAAAGAAGAGAATACTGGCTTGATGTTATGAAGGAATGCGGTTGTTCCTCTCTAGATGAATTCAAAAAGATCGAACCTAAAAAGATATTCGATGCGTTAGAGATAGTAAAACCAAGAAGAAAAGATAACCAAATATCAACAATGACGATGGTTGATCATTATTATTTAGAGAAGCCACAAGAAGAATTGTTCAAGGATAAGATAAATGTTCCAACGATCATTTCTTTTACGAATAATGATATGTTTACCTTAGTTCTTGGCTTGATGGCTTTGTCGTATGCCAAGAAGAACAACGCCTATTGTCTTTATTTCGATGTTGATGCAAAAGGTGATGCTAATAAGGCCTTCCATTCTTCAGATCTTCGTTATGTATTTGGCACATTGAAAGAATCTTGGAGACCATACGATAAGAAAGACGAAGAAATATCAAACACGATGATGGATTACATTGTAAATTTTGCAAAAGACGGTAATCCAAATGGCAAGAATCTTCCTCTTTGGGAGAAAAAGAAAGGAAAGGCTCTCCATATCAGCCCAAAAGGGACTAAAATGGGTCGACCAAATAAGTGGAAATTATTGAAAAACACCTTCCTAGGAGATCCTAAATGAAATATCAGCACCAATTTTCCCTGAAAGAAAAAACTCCAACGAGTAGACTCTATTATGCAGATGGGAAATATGTTCAATTAGACTTTTTTAAGCATATGCTTAGAGTTGCTATCTATAAAGATAAAGACAACCTATTTCCAACATTTTCCGTTTGCCCTGGCTTATCTTCTATGCCTAAATATGGACGTTCACGGCTTTCAAATGATGGCTTAGAAGAAGAAAAACAAATAAAGGACAATGAATTTATTATCGACGATATCGAAATCAAACTCGATTTAAATAATTTCTTCCTCTCGTATTTCAAAGACGGAAAGAAACTTTTTTCTGATAGAGAAATATTAGCCTATAACTTTGAAGGAGAAATGGGCAAGGGATCTTATCATTACCTCTCTAGAGAAAAAGATGAGCATATTTATGGTTTAGGCGATAAAACTGGACCAGTGAATAAAAATCTTTGCTCGTTTAAATTAGAAACATTTGATGCGTTAGGTTTTAACGCCAATAAGAGCGATCCTTTGTATAAACAAATTCCATTCTATATTTGCCGTAATAATGTTGGCAGCTATGGAATTTTCTATGATACATATTCCAATGGGGAAATAAACTTTGGTCGTGAACATAATAATTATTACGAACCATATAAGTATTTCCGTTCGGAAGAAGAGAATCTTGTCTATTACGTTATATTTGGTGATGTTGAAGAAATAGTTGCGCGTTTCACTTATCTAACGGGAAAGTCTTTCTTACCACCAAAATGGAGCTTTAAATATTGTGGATCAACGATGGCTTATACGGATTCCGATAAACCAATTCCTGAATTCAATAATTTCGTAAATAAATGCAAAGAATATGATATTGATTGTGGTGGATTTTACTTATCAAGTGGTTACACCCAAATAGGTGACAAACGTTGTGTTTTCCACTGGAATAAAGATAAATTTCCAAATCCGAAGGGTTTTGCGGATGATTTTTTGAAAATTGGAATTAATTTCTTACCGAATATCAAGCCTGCATTCTTAACTACTCATCCTTTATACGAATACATTAAAGAACATGGTTGGTTCTTACATTATCTCGATGGCTCACCATATGTTTTTCCTTTCTGGGGAGGAATGGGAAGCTATTTAGATTTCACTAATCCTGAAGCGTACGATTTCTGGAGTAAGTGCGTTAAAGAAAACCTTGTCGATTTAGGATATATGTCCATTTGGAATGATAATAACGAATATGATATTCATGATGAGGGTGTATATGCTGCAGGATTTGGCCATCCAATTCAAGCAAAACTAATTAGACCTCTATTCTCTTTGTTGATGGCATCCTCTTCAAACGATGCGACCGATAAAACAAAAAGACATATGGCTGTTACTCGTTCAGCGTGTGCTGGTTTCCAAAGAATTTGTCAAACTTGGACTGGAGATAATAACACCTCCTTTGAAGACTTCCGTGGAAATCATAAAATGGCGATGACATCTGCCTTAACTGGTTTTACCTTCATTGGTCAGGACATTGGTGGGTTTGCGGGAGAAAAGCCTTCTAAGGAATTATTCCTTCGTTGGATTGCCTATGGCATCTTCACTCCAAGATTCACTCTACATTCTTGGAACCCAGATGGTTCATCTACAATGCCATGGCTTTATCCTGAAGCAAAAGAGCAAGTTAAGTCCTTATTCTCTTTAAGAAGGTCTCTTTTGCCATATTTATATAGCGAGGCAATGAACGCGGTTGAAACATATCATCCAATGATTTTCCCTGTTTTCCTTAAATATCCTTCATACGATGAAGAGAGCGATCTTTTCTTCTGCGGAAACAATATCTTAAGTGCACCAATATTTGATGAAGGTGCAAAAGAAGCTATTTGCCCTCTCCCTGATGGATATTGGTATTACGAAGATAAACGCCTAAGCGGAAAACAAATAATTCAAAATAACCCTGGTGATTTGCCTGTATTTTTCATCAAAGAAGGCTCTGTCATCCCTCTTTATGACGGAAAAGAAACAGTCTTTAAAATATATCCATTAGAAAATGGAGAATTCTCTTATCGTTATTATGAGGATGATTCCTCATTAGATAATCCATATCGTTTGATTGAAGTTACCTGTAACGAAAAAGAAGTCCTCGTTAAGGGACTTTCTTCTAGGGAAAAGGTAACTTTAGTGGATTTCTTGAATAGAACCTTGAAAGTAATCGATTAATTACCTTCGTACGTTTTTATAAATGCACCAATGCAACTCTTTTTATTATTGAACGTCGCATAGTCTTCATATAAACAAATCTTTGTCAAATCAAAATTAGGCTCGATAGAACGTAATTCACCCTCTAATTTTTTGATTACTTCAAATGATGTTAGAAGTTCGCCAGAAAGAATAATACTTTGTAAAGACAATAAAGAGTTTGCATTACAAAGAGCAAAGGAAAGAACATGAACAACCTTGTCTAATAACTCTTCGTTGGACGTTATTAACTTTGTTCCGTCTTTCTCTTCGAGGTCTTGTTTTAAGATTGCCGAATAAGAAATAGTATCTTCGATGGTTTTATCTTGATAATAGGTGTGGCCCAATTCTGAGGAACATCCTAAAGGTTTTCCATTAACATAGATTGAAGATCCAACACCTGGTCCATATTTAACGAGCAAGAAGTTCTTTTCTTCTGGATGATTCTCTGCATAAATATTTGCCAAGCAATTAACGTTATTGAAGATATGGTATGGCAAATTCATTTCTTCGATTTGAGCAAGTAGATCTGGATAACGCTTAGCAAAGCTATTTACCGATGAGTCTCCTCTAAGAGCTATACCGATGGAAATGACGTAACGTTTGTTTTTGTTATAGAAGTCTTTGAATAATAGTTTTGAATTATCCGTTTCATCAAGGATATTGCCGGCAAAATCCATTAAGTAATAATATTCATGATGTCTTCTAATATCGACTCCAAGAAAACAACCATATTCAGGATTCAAAGTCAACTTCAACTCTTTACGACCAACTTTTTGGGAATCCTCTTTTCTTCTTTCGGAGATCATCTTTTCCTCTAAAAGAGGCTTAAGGGCTAAAGTTAAAGCCGCATTAGTCAACGAAAGCGTGCTTGCTAAGATTGAGCGTGAGCTTTCTTTGCTAACGAATAAGATTCGAATAATTGATTTCTGAGTCTCTGTCAAATTCATATTTTTATACCAATAGTGTAACACCTGAAATCAGTAGAAGCACGCACGTAATCTTCATAAAAAGGTTCTTTGATAGTTTTGGGGCGATTAAAGAACCTAAAACGAGTGAAATAACGGTCACTCCAGCACCGATTCCAAATAAAATCCAAACGTTTTGATTAAACATTCCTTGAATACATTGAGTCGTAAACATCATTGAATTAAGAATCACCCAAAGAAGAGACAAGGTTGCTCTAAATTTGTTCTTATCCTTTAACTCATGAATGCCATATACAACAACAAACGGTCCGCCAGAAACATAAAGCTTATGCATGATCCCACCTAGGAAGAGGAAGGTGATCATCAGCCATTTAGGAAGATTTACTTTCTCAAAATCAATGAAGAAGAAAGCAATGCTAATTAGGATTACCAATGCACCATAAACATATAAAAGAATCTTATGATTGATTGGTAGTAGCTCTACGGCATATCCTGTTCCAAAGCCTGCGCCAACACTGATTAAGATAATAAGAAAATGTTTCCAGTCGATATCTTTTATATGGCGAATAACGATATAAACGCTAACGAAAAGAGCGACCAGGTTAAGGACTGGCTTAGCAACATTTTCACCGACTAACTTTAAAGATAAAGGCATTGCTAGGACTGTCCCAGCAAAGCCTGTTATCGTTTGAATGATGTTACTAACAAATATGATGAGGATAAATAAAATGTTTTCAACCATTAGAAACTCACTTTGGTATTTTCACCAATAATGCCAATATAAGCGCCTAAAGATGCTTGTTTACTTTCTTTATGGGCGAGCAACCATTTATTCACCTTCCAGAGTTTTTTATCTTCTGGCTGGCTTTCTAGGTCCATGTTGGTTTTATCGGTAAGGATTATTGCGCATCTAAAACCATCTTCACTTAACTTGCATGGGGAAAAATGCAACGTGTATGGTTTTAAGACGACCGCCTCACCCTTTTTAAGGAGAAAGGCTTTAATATCTTTAGAATCTAAGATTCCATCATGGATATCATTTTGTGTTCCTAAAAGAAGAACTAAGTCATCCCCGGCAACATCAACTTCAGGACAGGTGTGATATTCCATGCAATTGAGGAGAGAATTATAGCCGTTACAATATCCAACTTCGATATCGCCAAGGCCATAAACATTCTCATGGATTTCCTTAACGCCTTTTAAAGAGGACATATCTTCATCTTTACGAACGTAGATGTTGTTTTCTTGGGGCATTTTCGCCTTAGAATGCAAATAGGAAACTATATCAGAGGTATCAATGTTTAATACTTCTCCATAAGCGCTAAACTCAGGATCAGTAACATTTATGAGTTTCATCGAGAATCTCCCAATTCATCAATTTTGCGAGATAACGCATAGCTTTCTTATATTGAACATATCCCATGATAACGTGGTGGGCGACCCCAGTATATGTAACCGTGTCAACAACTTCGTTAATCGGTCTGTCAAATACGACTTTGGCATATGTTCCAGAGAGGTCTTTTGTCATCTCAAAAGCTTCGCCTTCTTCGTAATAAATTCTTGTTTTTCCTCTTGCTGTATCAATACGTAAGATGGACATCTTTCCTGGTTTCAAGACAAAGTCTGCAGTAACTCCTTTTCCACCGGCAAAATATGTTTCAAGGGAGCGGTTGCATCTACCATCCCAAAGGTTACATGGAGCAACTCCATCATGCCAAAGAAGTGCATAATTTTCATCATAGTTAACCTGAGAAAGATCAGCCATGAATGGCGTTTCTTCACCAGCTGCACGAACGGCGACCATGCTTAATGCCGCTTCGATGTCCCCTTCACATGCAAGTAACATTCCTCTTGATTGAAGAACAGACATCATCGCGCATGGGGAAACGCCATAGTTTTTAGCAAATTCTGGCCAGCAACGAATTGCTACGACATCTAGGCCTTTTTCTTTCATGAACTTGCTACATACAACCACCAATCTAGAAACCTGTCTAACTTGATAATCATTTAGTTTCTTGCAGTCAAATGTTGCTCTAAGATTCTTCTCTTCGGCATCGATTTCTTCTTCGCTTGCTTCTCCACCAAAGAAATCACTTAATTCGTAATGGCTGATGAGAATTCCAAGTTCTTTGTATAGATGCAATTCATCTACTCCAACGTTATAGAAACCTTGGGCGTGGAAACCGATTAATCCGACATTTGAGTTTTCTAGTGCTGTCTTCATCTTGATGGCTTTGACCCAATCATGATCGATGTCATCTCCGACATAGACAACATAATCATCAACCCCGCCTTTATAGAGGTTTGAAGCGTTTAAGTTAACCCCACATACGGCATTAAGACGAATCTTTCCTCCATCGTATGGAAGTTCGTTATAACCTTGTAATAAGAATGGGCGTTTGACGATATCATGAAGAATAAGGGCTAATCCGCCTAAATGGAAAGTCGCAGAAACTACAACAAGGGCATCTACGTGTTTTTCCACAAAGAATTCGCCAGCTTTTTTAGCTTCGGAATGCTCAATTACCATCTCTGGATAGTAAACCCAGTCGACAGAATCATCTTCCATGACCTTTTTGCATCTTTCTTGATAAAGTTTGAATGCTGTTTCGTAATCAAACGTCTTTCTTACTAAACAGACTAATCCAATAATTGGTTTTCTCATATTATTTACCTTCGTTAACGACTTTATATGAAGCGGAGAAGTCTTCTTTTGCTAAGCCTTCTTCCATGGCTTTTTCGTAGATTGAGACAACACGTTCAAGTGTTGGGCAATCTTTGTTGACGTCTTTGGCCATTTCTAAGGCAAAATGGACGTCTTTATTCATGTTTTCGACAGAGAATGCGGTCGGATATGTATTGGAAATAATGTTTTTAGCCTTTGTATCGAGGTAGAAACATTGTCCTCCGCCATAACTTATTGCAGTAACGACATCCTCTTGCTTAAGTCCTACATCTTTTGCTAAGCCAAGAATTTCGTTAACGCCGTTTTGAATTTCTCCAACAAGGGCATTATGAACGACTTTCATTTTCAATCCTGCGCCATGCTCGCCCATATAGATGATATTGCTTCCCATGCATGCAAGGATTGGCTTAACTTTTTCATAGACGTTTTTATCTCCACCAACATAGATTCCTAATTCTCCTTTTACGGCAGCCGGTTGAGATTTAACAACCGGGCAATCGAGAATATCTACGCCAGTTCCTTCAAGTTCTTTGGCAACTTTTTGATTTGTTGCAGGGGAGATGGTGGACATATCAATCCAAATTTGTCCTGGGCGGAAATATTTTCTTAATTCGGCAAAGAGTGAAAGCATATGCTCATTCTTTGGAACCATGGAAATGATTACGTCAGAGAATTTAGCGCATTCTTCATAAGAAGAAGCAAATGGGAATGGCGTGTCTTTTTTAACGACATCGTAGCCAATCAAATCATATTTTTTAGCAACATTGCTTGCCATTGGCATCCCCATGATGCCAAGACCGATAAAGGCGATTTTCATTTTAGTTTCCTTTCGTGTGGTCCCAAGCGTCTTGGAAAACACCTAAGCCATAAGTGGTGAATGGATGATTGAAGCTATCTTCATATACGGCAAGGCCTGCGGTAACAATATCTGCACCAAGTTCAGCAGCGTCAGCAATTTGCTTACCATTTCTTACGGCTGCGACAATGATTTCTGTCTTATAGTCTTTTTCTTTATAGATTGCGACTAATTGAGACATATATGGATAGGTGTCTTCGCCATTGTTTTCTTTCCAACCAACGAATGGTGAAACGAACTTAGCACCAATTCTTCCTGCTTGAATGGCTTGGGAAGGAGAGAAAACGAGGGTAACGTTTGTGCGGATACCGGCTTTTTCTAATTGATATGCTGCTTTAACACCTTCTGTTGTGCATGGAATTTTGATAACGAAGTTTGGAGAAAGGGCGGCAATCTTCTTTGCTTCGGAGATCATCTCTTCTGCTGTTGCCAAATGTGGGTTGATCTCAACGGATACTGGGAATTTATCCATTCCAACAAGGTCATTTTCTTTTAACCAATTGGCGATATCAGTGATAGCAACAAGGAATTCTTTTCCTGAAGCCATGATGTGTTTTGGGTTTGTTGTAACTCCGTCGATTTTGTAGTTTTTGTAGGCGAAGTCAATTTCGTTTAATTTTGCTGAATCAAGAAAGTATTTCATTTTAATTTCCTCCTTTTTCTTGTTTTAAGCTGGCAAATAGATCTTTGAATTTAGAATCCTTTCGATAGAAGGCGATAGGTAGACCGACTGGTGAATCAATCTCTCCTTCTCCGGAAGGAACTTCTTTATTGGTGAAGAATTGTACCCATTCTCCTTTTGGAAGGTAATAGTGGTGTTTACTTTCATTTGGGCGAAGTACTGGTGAAACAAGAATATCCTCGCCAAACATGTATTCTTTTTTGTTAAGATACGCTTCTTTTTCATCGAAATGGAAGAAGAGTGGTCTTATCATTGGCGTATTATTTTTGTAGTACTCTTCATAGAGATGTTCACGATATGGCTTGAGATTTACATAGGATTTTGTGTTTTTTACAAATTCATCATATGTATCTTTATCGTCATATTGAACGTTATTTTTTGGTTGGTTCCCTTCATGGGTACGATAGACTGGCGTGAAGATATTCATCTCCGACCAACGGTTAAATAATTCGGCATCTCTCTTCATTGGATATAAGGCGGTGATAGTTGTATATCCACCAATATCAGAATGGATGACACCAGCACCAGAGCAAGCAAGGGAAAGGCAGGCTGGGATAACGCTTCCTAAACCATATTCATCTGAGAAGTCGACGTGTTGGTCGCCATTCCACATAGAATGAGTGAATTGGAAGGTATGACCGTAAGCGGCTCTTGAGAAGAAGAAACATTCATCAAGTTTTCCTTCTTCAACAACTGCGTCATAGTTACATTTTGCCCACATGCTTGGCCAACGGTTATGAAGCTTTTCACTTTCTCCGCCATAACATACCGAGTCTGTTGGGAGATATTCTCCAAAGTCTGCCATCCAGCCGGATAGGCCATATTCAATCATGTTCTTCTTGATTATCTCTGTATACCAAGAACGAGCGGCAGGGTTTGTTAAATCAACGATTCCAGCATTAAATGTTGTGGATTTGATGTGATAAACGGTGCCGTTTTTATGACGAATTAAGAAGCCTTTCTTCTTTGCTTCGTTATACATTGGGGCATCTTCTTTTAAGAAGGTATTGATATAACCTAGGAAACGAACTCCTTCCGAATTTAATTTCTTGATGATTTCTTTTAGGTTTGGATATAGTTTTTCGTCCGCTTCCCAGTTCCAATAGACTTGGTAGCCAAAGCTTGTGACAACGTTTCCACACCAGTCCTGACACCAAATGCCAGCAACCTTTAAACCTTTCTTCTTTGCTTCTTCATATTTCTTAAGAAGAACTTCGCTTCCACCTTGGATGGCGAGAATTACGCCATCGTTAACCCAAGAAGGAACTCTTGGTTGAAGGCCAACTAGCTTAGATATATCTTGCGATAATTCTAAGAGAGAATCAGCGCAAAGAAGGGATATTGATTGAGGAACTTGTCTGAATTTAATGAAGAGTTCTTCTTTCTTAAAAGATAAGAAACCATATGTATCTTCGTGGCAATAGATTGCGTAGCCTTTTGAAGACATGAAAGATGGGGTGGAACAATATGTTTGATGATCCTTATATGGAGCTTGATAGTCAGGATTTGCCCCATGGAAACGTTCTCTTAATTGTTTCTTCACGATTTTCATGACTTGTTGGTGCTCACTGACCCAAATAGGAACGTCCTTTCCCTTTAGATCAAGCGTGGAATATTGCTCACCGCATCCATATATATGTTCATCAGGGAACGTCTTAAGACGTAAGGTGAATCTGTTATATCCAGGATCAACATGGAAATGGAACTTTACCCATGGGTCATGGTCGACAATGATTTCTGCTTGAACTTTTCCATCAGAAAAGATGTAACGATTCCCATCTTGGAAAGAGAAGGTAAGCTTTCTTCGATCAATGATGTTATCTCTTGTTTTGAAAGAGCCTCTCTTCATCTTATATTTAGCCTTACCTTTTCCTATGACTAAATAACAATCACCATTGGTTAATTGATTTAAAAAGTATTTACAAAGGTCTTCTTTATTCATTCGAATCCTTTCTAGCTTAACGCTATTATTTAAGTGACTTAAAAATTATAAGATGCATATCCTTTAATATCAATACACAAAGAAGAAAAGTGATAAGTATTTTGCTTAATTGAAAAATGAGTGGTTTTATTGCATTGTTTTAAGAGAATATTCTCTAACGTCATATTTTGACAAATTACTATATTTTAATTTAAGTAAATTTTCATATATGTTAGAATACGCTTGTTACATGAAAGTGCAGGAACTATATGCTTGAAGTCAAACACTTAAAAAGGACGTATAAAATAAAGAACGCCGACCCCGTTCATGCGTTGAATGACGTATCAATAAGGTTCCCGGAAAAAGGACTTGTTTTTATCCTAGGTAAATCCGGTTCTGGTAAATCTACATTATTAAATGTTATTGGCGGACTCGATGTTGCCGACGAAGGAGAAATCATCATTGATGGAAAATCTAGCAAAGAATTCACAAAAGGAGAGCTAGATTCCTATAGAAACACATATCTTGGATTTATTTTCCAAGAATACAACATTCTTCCGGATTTTACAGTTAAGGAAAATATTGCCTTAGCTTTGCAACTACAGCATAAGAAAGTAACCGATAAAATAATCGACGGTATTCTTGAGGAAGTGGACCTTAAAGGATATGGCAAAAGAAAACCTAATGAACTATCTGGTGGCCAGAAACAAAGAGTTGCAATCGCAAGAGCCTTAGTAAAAGAACCAAAGATTATCTTTGCGGATGAGCCAACTGGCGCTCTCGATAGCAACACTGGCAAACAAGTATTTGAAACATTAAAGAAACTTTCAAAAGACAAATTGGTCGTAGTTGTCTCACATGATAGAGATTTTGCTGAACATTTTGGTGATCGTGTTATCGAACTTAAAGATGGAGTCATAATTTCCGACGTTGAAAAGAAACCAATCGAAAACGTCACGCCAACAGAAGGGTTAGATATTCTTGGTGAAAACGTTATCCGTATAAGTAAGGATCATCCGTTAACAAGCGATGATTTACCTTATATCAATAAAACAATCAGCCAAGCGCAAAAAGATGTCTACCTTGTCGCGGATGAAAAAGTGAACGAAGCGGTTCGCCAAGCTGCAAAAATCAACGAAAGTGGTGAGAGAACAAGATTCGATAAAACAAATGAGGATGATATCGAATCTAGTAACGAAGAATTTAAGATCATTAAGAGTAAATTCTCCATTGGTCAAGCTTTCCGCATGGGTGCAAAATCCTTACATGTTAAGCCTTTCCGCTTGATAATGACGATCTTTCTTTCAACTGTTTCTTTCTCTTTGTTTGGTGCAAGCTTTACCTTGTCTTTGTTTAGTAGAGAAACTGCCGTTATGTCTACGATTGACAGGAACAACATTCAAAACAGCTTGATTTATATGAGTGGTAAGGGCTTGTCTACTGGTTTTACCGATGAAAGGATTGATGAAATCAAAAAAACTGGTGTAACACCATATCTAATTAAAAAAGACGGTGGATATTTGGGCTGTGTTGAGACTAAAAAATCTGACTATTTCCATATGGAAAGATGGTATGGATCGATTGAGACAACTGATCAATTTTTAAGCGACTTCCAATTCCAAATGTTCTACGGAGAAATGCCAAAAAATGCATATGAATGTGCAATCTCTAAATACGCTTATTATTCTTATAAGGATTTAGGTTACTATGATCAAAATAGTAATTTAGTTAGTCCAGAGAGCGTCACGCCAGATGGCGTTGTTGGTAAAACGATTCAAATTCTCAATCAAGAGATGACTCTTATAGAGGGGTATGATTATTATGACACTTACAAAATTACAGGTATTGTCGATACTAAATTCCCTCAGGAATACGAAAAATATCGTGAGAATCCTGCAACTCTTACATACACCGATGAGAATTACAATACTATAGTTGCTATAAGAAGTGGAGAATCCATTCACTCCCAATTATTTACGAGATCCGGTGCAAATCAAAAAGAAAGTGGTAAATTGGTTACCACGACTTTTGGTGAAAAAGGACAAACTCGCCTTGCTTATGATCCTGCAATCAAGCACACATATTATTTTGATAAGAACAAAACGTCTTTAGCGGACGGAGAAGCCATTATTAGTTTGCTTCAATTACAATCATATTTCGAAAAAGATGAGAACAAGGCGGCAGGGGAAGAGTTCTTGAAAAAGTGGGACGAAATAAACACGACATATAACAATAAAGCTGCAGAATATGTTGCCGCAAACTATGAAAGCATCTACGAGAAGTATCACACTAAATATGTCTTTAACGATAGTGATGAAGTGAGAAATAATGTCGAGAAGAAAAAAGAAGCGTGCTTAGCGTTCCTTTTCTCTTCTAGCGTTGGCTTGAAAACAGATGAATATGCAGAATTTTATGAAGCGTTTGTTAACGACATCATCAATATACTTAATACTTTAACAAAAGCTCCAGAAGCAACCATTAGCGATTATCTCGCTATTGGCTCCGATAAAAACAAACCGACTCAGCTTGTTACTTTAAAGATTGTTGGATTGGATTTAGATTCGATAACAACTTACGCAAATAAAATTCAAATTTCAAAAAACTACGCTGAAACCCTTATCAATTCTTTAAAAGCAAACAATCAATACAACGTAAGCATGTTGATTTTCACATCTGCATACGTTTCTTTTGCTTCTAAGAAAAACACCGAAACATTCTTCAAATATTACTTCAGTTTAAAAGATGAATATAACAATTCTCAAGATCCTAGCAGCATGCCTGCTGACAGTTTCCACCTTTCGGTTAACAACACCAGAATCTCTAAAGTTGAAAACGTGTCTGAATTGGTCGTAATTTTGACGCATGTGTTTGTATGGATCGGCGTTATTTTGGCTGTCTTCAGTATGTTGTTATTCTACAATTTCATCTCAGTATCTATTAATAACAAGAAGAGGGAAATTGGTATTTTGCGTGCAGTTGGTGCAAAGCGTAGTGATGTCTTTAAGATCTTCTATTCTGAAGCCTTCATTATTGCATTAATCAATTTCATCCTCTCTCTTGTCTGCGTCTTTGTCGTTTCTTATTTCGTTAACGATGCAGTCTCCAAAAACGAATTGTTTGACTTTAATTTGATGAGTCCTAACTTCTTAGTTGTACTAGCTTTATTTGGCATTTCTTTGGGAGCAAGCGTTATTGCCGCATTGTTACCTGTTCTAAAAATTGCCAATAAGAAACCAATTGACGCGATTCAGAATAGATAATCAGTTTTTTAGCTTATTTATTCCATCCATTATTGTTGCTTCGACGTCCTTTAATTCACCTTGGATGTTTCCTCTAAAATATTCAGTTAAAGTGTCCACACACGCTCCAGAGATAAAAACTCTTTGTATGGAGCGTGTTTTTGGATCTGTGGAGAATCCGAATATTGGATTGTCTAGTTTCTTGGCTAAAAGCTTTTTAATCCTTGTAATGAAATAATTCAAGTCAGTCGCATTAGCAAAGACCCTATATTCCTCTTCATTTGCTTTAAGGAAGGAGGAAAGAAGAGAAATGTAATGCTCTAAAGGAACGTCTTTGTTCTTGCTTGCATCATCTAGGATGTTGGTTAATTCATCAATCATCTCGTTTTCTATGCTACGAACCAAATCACTCAAATCTGAGTAATGATAATAGAATGTAGGTTTTGTTATATCAGCTCTTTTGATAATTTCAGAGACTGTTATTCTATCAATACTTTTCTTTTCGGCAATTAGTGAGGCAAATGCTTCTCTAATCCATTTTTTAGTGCGTGTTGAATTTTTGTATGTTTTCATAAATATCCTAACCTTTCTTTATATAGAGTAAGAAATCTAACAACAACAAATAATTGGTAAAACCAACTGTTTATCGGCATTATTATAATCTTTTAGCGTCAGTTTTCAAACTGAAGTAAGAAATCTAATTTTGGTAAAAGGAGGAAAATATGGAAACCGAAAAAAAGGAAAAATTAGGTATTAAAAAGATCATAGCCTTATGTTTCTTTGGACTTGCAATTGTTTTTTCAGCTATCTTTGGAACAAAGGTTGCAATCAACTACAACCTATCGAATTATCTTGATGATTCTACGGAAACAAAGATCGCTTTAAAAATTAACGACGAAGAATTTGGTCCAACAGGAAACATACAGGTAATGGTGAAAAACGTTGATGAAGAAAAAGCCGAAGAGATTTATTACACGTTAAAAGACATTGATAATGTCACGAATGTAAACTTTGATAAATACGACACTAATTATTTCAAAGACAACACGGCTTTGTATGTCGTTCTTGTTAATGGTGATGATTATTCAGACAATGCGAAAGCGGTGGTTGCAGATATTAAGGTAGCGTTAGCCTCATATGGCGAAGTTGACTATGCCGGAACTGCGGTCGAAAAACAAAATCTACAAACAGCAATTACTAACGAAATGATATACATCATGCTAGTGGCTATTTGCTTGGTTGCTGGCGTATTGTTACTAACATCAGAATCATGGATTGAACCAATTATTCTATTGGCATCTTGTGGAGTGGCAATTCTAATAAATCGTGGTACGAATGTATTCTTTGGAAATATTTCTTATATCACGAATTCTATTTCAGCAATTCTTCAACTCGCTCTATCTATCGACTACAGCATTGTTTTATTACATGAATATCGCGAGAAAAAGAAGACATGTTCTAATAATGATGAGGCAATGAAACAAGCAATTAAAGCCGTTGTTAGACCAATATCCGCTTCATCTTTGACGACTATTGCAGGTTTACTTGCTCTTCTATTCATGTCATTCCACATTGGATTTGATATTGGAATCGTTTTGATGAAAGGCATTGTAATTTCTGTTATTACATCTTTAACGTTACTTCCAGTTTTAGTTCTACTTTTTGATAAGCTGCTCACTAAAACCAAAAAGAAAGTTATTTGTCCAAATGGAAAAGTATTTGCGGATTTTGCAGTAAAAGGAAACAAAGTCATCGTCCCATTGGCGTTAGTTTTAATCTGTACATGTGGTTATTTACAAACCAGAACGCCATATACATTTACTGATTCTAAAAGTTCAAATTCAGCGATAGTGGACACGTTCGGGCAAAATAACACCGTCGTCGTTTTATATAAAAACCAAGATAACGCTTCAGAAAAAGAAACTAAGTTAATCGAAAAGGTTAATGCTTACAAGAAAGCAAATGGCGAAGGGGTTTTATCTAGTTACACTTCTTATAGCAATACCGTTGAAGAAGAATACGACTTAAAGATGATTTCTCAAAAGATTGAGATGGATGAATCTGAAGCATCTCTTCTTATGAGCATGTATCACTTATATGAAGATCCTGATCAATTGAAACTCTCTTTCACTGATTTCGTTGATTACACATATTCTTTAATGGAAGAAGATGAAGACGCAAAAGAATTGATGGATGATGATATCAAAGAGACTTTAAACACAATCGTTAAAGTCGACGATATCATGAGCTCCGACTTGTCTGCAGAGGAATTCTACATAGAGATTTCTTCTTTCGAAGGGGCTGATGTAACCTTATTCTCCATCGAACAGATGTATGGCCTTTATTTCTATGATGAAGAAGGAAAAGCACCATTTGAGACAATGCTTAATTTCATGATCGCTTGTTCTCAAACTGAAGAAATGAAATCCTCATTCGACGAGAATACAATTACTCAACTAAAAACTCTTTCTTCTGGTATAGTTACCTTCAACACTCAAATGGATCAAGAGTTAACAAAGAAACAACTTCAAGGTTATATGTACTCTAATTATGGAGTCTTATTATCCGATGCTCAACTTGATCAAATCTATGCTGGCTATTATGCTTCAATTGGTGAAGAAGTTAAGGATAGTATTCCTTTCCTTCCTTTGATGAAATTCCTCCTTTCATCAGGAATGATCACTGATCAAAGTGCAATAACAACGATCGCTCAGTATGATGCTCTTTATGGAGCAATCCATTCTTCTTATGATTATGAATCATTCGTTCCAACCTTAAAACAAATCGCTTACGGATTAAGCGGAGCCCTTCCTGAAGTCAATGTCTCTAACGAGCAAATCCAACAAATATATATTGCTTATTTTAGAGAGATTGGTGGAGAAGAATATTCAAAAATCAATGGCAAAACATTCGTGAATTACATCGTTACAGAAAGCAAAGAGAATGAGGTTATCAACGCTCAATTATCAAGCGATACCAAAGAAAAGCTTTCGGATATGCTTGCCATCGATAAGTATTTAGAAGATGAAACCAAATACTCTTATAAAGGCATGTACACCGTGCTTAATTCGTTGAAAAAAGAGATTAAGAGTGCATCCATTTCCTCAACCATCGATGAAGCAGAGATCAGCGGTTCTTACGTTAAATACCTTAACGAAAAGAATGAAGGAAAATTCTCTGCTATCAGAGCTTGTGACCTTCTTAGCTTCGTGAAAAAGAACATGGATAGCAATAGTTTGTTATCAAGCAAAATCGATGATGCAAAACGCAGCAAAATCAATGAGGCGGATGGAGATATTGCTAGAGCAAACACTCTCTTAAAAGGCGATAGCTATTCAAGAATGTTACTTTCACTCGATTTAGCAAATGGCGGAGATGAAACGACAGACTTTGTTAAATACCTTGAAACGGAAGTTAAAAACGTCTTTGGTGATGATGCTCATGTTACTGGTGAAATTGTCTCAACATATGACTTACAAAATTCATTTGCCCACGATAACTTATTCATTACGATATTTACGATTATTTCTATCTTTGTCATCGTCTTATTGACGTTCAAATCTCTCTCCTTGCCAACCTTACTTGTAGCAATCATTCAAGGTGCGGTCTTCATCACCATGTCTACTCAAATACTTTCTAGTGGCGTCTTCTTCATGAGCTATATCATTGTTACTTGTATCTTAATGGGCGCGACAATCGACTACGGAATCTTAATGTCAAATAACTACATTGAGAATCGTCGAAGCATGGATAAGAAAGAATCTTTGCAAAAAGCCCTGCAAGCGGCAATGCCAACTATCTTCACCTCAGGTTTGATATTGGTTGTATGTGGCTTTGTCATCAGCATCATTTCATCTCAATCTTCAATTTCGACCGTTGGTCTATTGATTGGAATTGGTGGAATATGTGCGGTTGCAATGATTCTCTTTGTTCTTCCAGCCACACTCTATTTGCTTGATGGATTCGTTATGAAATTAACGATGAAGAAAAAGTTAACGTTGCCTTGGAAGAAAAAGAAAGAAAACTAATAAAGGAAATGCCTAACTTATCGTTGGGCATTTTTCTTATTAGAAAGGAAGAGACTTATTAACATCAAAACTGGGAATATTATGGCAAAAAGAGTTCCCATACGTAGATTGTTTCCGAATAATCCTGATATGAAACCGGCAAGCGTTGGTCCACCAGAGCAACCAAGATCTCCTGCTAGAGCTAGCATAGCAAAAAGAACGGTTCCTCCATTTTTGATGGTAGAAGAGGCTTTAGAGAATGTTCCTGGCCAAAGGATACCAACGGAAAACCCACAGATTCCACAGCCAATAAGACTTATTGCGGGCACAGGAACTAAAGCAATCATCAAATATGAGATAATGCAAAGTATTGTGCTAAATACCATAAAACGGTTTAGATTCATCTTATCGCCAAATTTGCCATATATAAGCCTTGATATTCCCATCAAAAGAGCAAAAGACATTGGTCCTGCTAGATCTCCAACCGTCTTAGAAACGCCTAATCCTTGTTCAGCGAAAGTAGATGCCCATTGGCTCACTGCTTGCTCACTTGCTCCTGAGCAAAGCATCATGAGCATTAATACCCAAAAAATAGGCATCTTCACCAAATCAAGTATGCTAGCACCCTTTTCTCCCTCTTCAGTTACAGGATAAATCGGAGCAAATATGAAAATGACAAGATTGGCTAAAGGTACAATTAACCAAATAAGCGTGAGTATTTTCCAATTTGCTGTGCCAAAAACAGCAAAGAACACGGTTGATAAAAGAACGACTCCTACATGTCCCCAACAATAGAAAGAATGAAGAAGACTCATAGCTTTTTCTTTGTTTTTTGAAGGACAGGCTTCCATGATTGGACTAATGAGAACCTCAATTAATCCTCCACCTATCGCGTAGATGATTACGCCAAGCAAAATTCCTACGAAAGCGTTTGGCATAACATCGGGCAAGATAGTTAGCATAACAAAGCCCAATATCGCACACACATGAGCAATTATTATTGAAGTGCGGTAACCAATCTTATCAACGAAATATGCCGAAAACATATCGATTAATAACTGAATGACGAAATTAATTGTTATCAATAAAGTGATGTTTTCTAGCGGTATTTGATATGTGTTTTGAAACGTGACGAAAAGCAATGGAACAAAGTTATTTACGATTGCTTGAACGATATAGCCGATGAAGCAGGCTGTCATTGTTACTTTCGCATTCGTTCTCATAAAAACATGGAAAGAATATCTTTTCTTTAAGAAAAAGGCAATAAATGAATGTTATATCTTAGTTAGCAAGAAATAACGGAATCTTGGCAAAGCATAATCCAAATATGCATACTTAGGAGAATAAAGAATGCCTTTCTTTATAAGCCTGTCCCGATAGACGCTCAAAGTCTTTATGTCACAGCCAACCTTTTCTCTTAATGCTTCGTTTTTTATCGGAGAGTCATCAAGCATTGAGATGATTATGTCTTGCTCTTTAGAGCTAAGTTTAGAGAATAATTTGCCGTAGACATAATCAGCAAGATATTGATCGAATTCTCCAAGGATGTCTTTGTTTATGTCTTTTGTTTTGTATGTGTACATTAAATAACCGAGAACCTGATATGCGTATGCGTATCCACGGGTTAATTTAGCAAGTTTTAGGCCAATTTCTTCATCGACCTCTAAGTATTTTTGATAGGCCAAAGAAATCGAAGAAATGTTGAGTGGGCCAAGAACAATTTTTGGAGCCCTATACAGAAACGTTAAAGATTTATCATCTTGAAGTTTTGAAATATTTTCATATAAGCCAGTCATCAGCAAGAGAACTTTATAGCCTTGTCTGATGAGTGTTTGATACGCTTCAATAAATATTTTCATTTGTTCACTGTTATCAGCTTCATCAATTGTTATTAAAACTCTTTTGCCCTTTTTGTTGATGTAGCCGATCATTTTCTTTAAAAGACTCATGACTGTGGTAGTAGGTTCCTTTCCCTTTAAAGAAAAAGTTATGCCTTGAAAGGAAAATGAGAATTCTCCTTTGATAAATAGTTTCTTTAGGTTACACGTTTCATAAATCTCCGAAGCAATGTTTTCTAAAATATTATCTTTTGGTCCCGGATCGACGACGACCCAATTATCATCGTCTTTTAGCTTATTGGCTATGGTTGATAGGAGAACCGTCTTACCGCTTCCCCTTAATCCTGTGATGATATAAACGTAATTTGCAATATTTTCATCTGAAAAATCAGAGATTATTTTTTCGGTTTCTTCGGTCCTTTTTATTAAATTGATTGGTTCAATTCCGAATGTGGTGGAAAATGGGTTTGACATGGGATGCCCTCCTTTTAGAACATTTTAGAACATTTTAGAACTTTTTTCAATATTTAGAACTCTTTAGAACTTCACTAAAGAATCGATATTTAGTGACAGAAATATGCTATGTTATAAAATCTTTGAGTATGAAACTGATTTTTATCGATGTAGACAACACCTTACTTGATTACGACGCATATACTGAAAAAACATTAAGAGATGGT
Organism: Lachnospiraceae bacterium; assembly: GCA_963657245.1. GTDB lineage: Bacteria > Bacillota_I > Bacilli_A > RFN20 > CAG-826 > UBA4951. Next base: position 124,392 of record CAVKLJ010000003.1, on the reverse strand, counting down.
TTTAAACGTTTTGATTTGGGCGAGTTTAATCAACACGTTATTGATACTTTTCATAAGGAAAATGATCTCCTGTGGAGAGAGATAGAGAAGGGGAATCTGACATTTGAAGAATTACAAAAAATACGTTTCAACAAGGTTTTTGCCGCCTTGAATATATCTTTTGATGGCGAAGTATTTGAAGCGTATTATCGTGAAGAACTCTTTAGCAGCGCAATCCCCATTTCTCATTCATATGAAATGTTAGAGTATCTAAAAAAGAAGGGATACATTCTTGCTGTTGCGAGTAATGGCCCATATAAGCAACAATTAAATCGTTTGGAGATAGGAAAATTGAAAGACTATTTTTCTTATTTCTTTATCTCCGAAAAGCTTGGATTTGCTAAACCGGCTAAGGGATTCTTTGATAAGGCAATTAATGAAATCAAAGAAGATATTTCAAGAGAAGAAATGTTAATTATTGGCGATTCTTTAACGTCTGATATGGCTGGTGGGAAGAACGCTGGCATCAAGACTTGTTTATACAATAAAAAGAAAGTAGAACTTACAAACGTTAAAGTGGATTTTGTGCTTAACGACCTAGCGGATATTTCTTTATATTTATAATGTATGCGCGCAACATTCTTCTTAGATAGAAATGAGAAACCAGAAACAGCAAAGGCTCAGATATTCTACGCCTGTATTTGTTTGTTTGAAGGTATGACGATCTCCTTCTTAACCATTTTCTTGAATGAATGTAGGAACCAATTGGGATGGTCGTCTTTGATGTCCTCATTTAGTTTATTCATGCCACCATTTGGCGCGGCGATAGGTATATTCATTTGTTCCTTCTTTGTATCCCATCAAAAACAAAATCTAAAAATAATGAGGATTCTATTGTTAATTTCCTTTTTTGTGATTGTTTTGATGTCGTTACTAGGCATATTCTTGCCAAATGGTTTGGATTCTAACGGCCAAATAACAAATTCAGGCCAGTTTTACGCGTTATTTTTGATTTTCTTAATTTTTCCATCAGTTTTGATGGGCTTATATTGGGCTTTTCTTTCTTATCACGCGTCTTGTTCGGCAGATATTAACTTTGCTGAGAAGAGCCGTTACGGTCATATAGTTTTATATGGTAGTTTGCTTCCTGCCCTTGCTTCTCCTTTGGCTGGTTATATTGCCGAGTGTTTCTTTACTGGATATAAAGGTTATTTGTTTTTATTCTTAGTCGCCTCGCCTTTAACGTTGTTGTTATTTGGTCTTACTTATATGTTTAAACCATTTCCTTCATCGTTATATCATTCAGATTCTGATGAGCACGTGCCGACAAAACTGCTTTTCAAGAATAAGACTTATGTGTTTTATTTGTTCCTAGCTTCTTTATGGATCCCTCTTATATGGGCTAGCGATTCATTATCTTCTTCCTTATGGTCTTCATACGAAAATATCCAAGTAATGAATTCCTTTAACTCTTTTACCTGGGGTCTTTATTTAGGTATCTCATCTTTATTTGAGTTTGCAATCATCTTTATCAACACTCATTTTGGCATCGGAAAAAAGATACGTTTTTCTTTAAGCCTAGCCTTGATACTCTTGTTTGTTGAAACAATGTTACTAGGCATTTTCTCCTATAATTTTGTTGGAGAAGAACATGCGACATTATCTTTAGCTATAGGTATTATTTTCATACATTCATTAAAGGGTATGGCTAGTGGTCTATATGTGACTAGTAACCTAATGATCCTGAACCACATCTTAGGACCTAAGTTACGTCGAAAAGCGGTCTTTATTGCTCCGTTAGTTTTCCAACTTGTTAACTCTGTTTTGCAACTAAGCTATCCTTATTTAAACGATACGTTATATATAGCCTTCTTTATTATGTCTTTATTGGCTTTCTTTGGCCTTCTTTTATCAACCTTCTTGGATGTTCATTTATTGCATCATCCAGAAGAAATGAAAGACTAAACTATTCAACGATAGGCAAGGACAATCTAACTAGATCACGAGATATTTCTTTTTCATCCATTTCAAAATCGTTTACATAGGCAAAATATATCGTGCTAGCAAAAGCACCAGCATAGAATGGTGCGGTTATCTTGCTATTCACTTTTTTCGTGAGGAATTTCTCATAATTTTTTTCTAATCTTTTGAATACGTCTTGGATGAATACGTCTAAGGTATAGAAAAGAACTTTCGATGAATCGTGTTTGACGATTTCTTTGATTGGAAGACTTGTCGTATAGAAGAAATGAACAATTGTCTCAACGGCTTTTTTGAAAGAAAAGATCCTTGTCGCATAGAAGGCTTTATCTAAGATTGGTTTTATTTCTTTAAGAAGAGCTGCTTCATATCTTTCAAAAAGGAAAACAAGCAATTCGTTCTTGTCGTTAAAATTGTTATAGAAAGTGTTTTTCGATATAAGCGCACGGTCTGTTATATCCTTTATAGATATATCATCAATGCTTTTTTCTTTTAAGAGTTCTTCTAAAGCGTTTGCTAAATCTCTTTTCGTACGCACAATGCGCGCGTCTTCTTTAATTGTTAATTGTTCATTTTCTTCCATTTTTGTTCATTTAACCTCGAACGCAAAAAATATTATCACAAAAGTATTGTAAATGGAATAGAGTAGTAATAATATACTGCACGGAAGATATTGGACTATAGTGCAATAACTTCTAAGGAGACTAAATATGGCGGATATAATCGAAATCAAAAATTTAACAAAGGATTATGGGGAAGGCCGTGGAATTTTTGACGTTTCATTTTCTGTTAGAGAAGGGGAATGTTTTGGATTCTTAGGACCTAATGGTGCTGGTAAATCTACCACAATAAGACATCTTATGGGATTTAGTGTGCCAGACTCTGGTGAAACTTTGCTTAGGGGACAAAACTCATTAAAGAATCGTGAAGTAATCATGCAAGGCGTTTCCTATATTCCTGGTGAAGTTGCTCTTCCTCTCGCTTTAAGAGGAGAAGAGGTCATCGAAGAACAAATGAAACTCAAAGGCATGAGCGATAGAACATTGCTTGATTGGCTAATTAAAGAATTTGAATACGATCCAAAACTTCGTTGTAAGGAAATGTCGCTTGGAATGAAACGTAAAACTGCAATCATTTGTGCCTTTATGTCTGATCCAGACGTCATCATCATGGACGAACCATCTAGCGGACTTGATCCTGAGATGCAAGAAAGATTCGTCTCTCTTGTTGAAAAGGAAAAACAAAGAGGAAAAACAATTCTTCTTTCTAGCCACATCTTCCAAGAGGTTGATGCTTGTTGTGACCGTATCGCGGTCATAAAGGATGGCAAAATTGTTTCTAACTTTGTTGCTAGCGACCTAAAACATAAGAGCATCAAACAATATCACATCACCTATTCCTCATTGAAAGATAAAAATGCAGCAAAGAAATTCCTAACTGCCCACAAATACAAAACTGCTGATAGTTCAATAAATCCAAATAGGCTCTCAGTATTCATCGAAGAGAAAAACGTGAACAAATTTATCAAGGAAATGCCAAGAGATGGATTTGTGGATTTCTCTGAAAAGAAAGAAACCTTGGAAGATTACTTCATGTCTTTCTATAAGGAGGATAAGACTTACGGAGGGGTTAAGAAATGAACGAAAAGAAAACGGTAATAAATGTTAATAATGTTAGCAAAGATTATGGCCAAGGCCGTGGAAACTTCGATATATCCTTAAAGATAAAAGAAGGAGAAACGCTTGGAATAGTCGGAGAAAATGGCGCAGGGAAAACAACTCTCATCCGCCAATTAATGGGCTTCATCAAATCGGATGAAGGGAGTATTAAAATATATAACTTCGACGCTTACAAAGATTCAGCCTTAACAAAATCATATATCGGTTACATTCCTGGAGAAATCAACTTCCCTGATGTTAAAAGTGGAAACGAATTCCTTCATAACTATGGTCGAAGCCTAGGAATGAAAGAAGACGATTTCTCCTATGCGGATGAAATCATCTCAAGAATGCAACTTGATATCCGTGCCTATCCAAAGAGAATGAGTAAAGGCATGAAACAAAAGACAAGCATTGTCGCAGCCATGATGCTTAAAGCACCAATCCTCATCATGGATGAACCATCCATTGGCCTTGATCCACTTATGAGAGAGGAATTGCTAAAACTTATCTTAGAACAAAAAGAAAGAGGAGCAACGATGCTAATGTCCTCAAACACGATCGAGGAATTAGAAAGGGTTTGTGACAAGGTTGCCTACATGTCTCAAGGAAAAATCATCGATATTGCCGATGTCCACGAAATTCAGAATCGTAAAGAAAGAGACTTAAAAATCGAGTTCAAAAACAAGAAAGACTTCGATTCCTTCATAAAAGGAAGAAAAGATATCCTAAGAAAACAACCTCAATACAACCAAGTGACTCTGAGGATAGAGAAAACGAAGATACCTAAATTGTTTGATGAATTAGAAAAATACGAAGTTAGATTCATTTCCGAAGTGAAATACAACTTATCAACATATTTCACGGAAAGAAGAAAAAACATCATTACGGAGGGAAAGTAAGATGAAAAAGAAAATTAACAAAGAAGAAAAAGTTGCTGAAGAAAAGAAAGACGTAAAAGAAGTTAAAGCAACAAAGAAGAAAGCCAAAAAAGTAGAGGAAGCCAAAGAAGAAACTGTAACAGAAAAAGTTACGGTGGATCCTAAAGAAGATGTCGTGATGGCCTCTGCTCCAGAATTAAAGAATGGCAAAGGTAAAAAGAGAGCTAAAAAGAATCATTTATTCTCTTCTGCCTTATTCAAAGAGTCTCTTCACTCAAATCGTTTAGGATTGAGTGTTGTCTCGATTGGTAATGCTATTATCATGGTCATTATCATTTCCATTCTTTCAACTTTGCATATCAACTCAACTGCAACGGCTTTAGCTGATTTATTCAGCAATGCTGATTATGAAAATACCGTTAAGAGTGGAGCAATCTCTCTTTATTCCGCCTACGATAACACGGCAGAAACATATGAATCGTTTATTGCCGCAGATGATCAAGCTCAAAACTTATTTGCACAAGAAGTAGAGAAGGTTGAAGATAGCACTTTAAATAGCTCCATCTCTACAGCAAAAAGACTTTATGATTTAACATATGCTGCAACACAAGGTGACGCAGAAACTAAAAAATCCACGGCAAAATCCGCCACAATGGCAGTTGTTAACACCACAATCGATAACTCTTCAACATACACAGATGACGAAAAGAAAGTCGCTAAGAGCATCATCTCTTACTACTTCGACATCTATGGAAACGACACAAGCAAGACGACCAAAGAAATCTTAAAGGTTGCAATACCTAGTGCCTTCACCGATGCTGTTGTTACGACATATAACTTAGACGAAACACAAAAAGAAACAACCTCTTCTCTCTTTAGCGAAGCAATAACTCGCGTCTATGATTCTTCAGAAGACATCAAAGAAGTCAAAGTTGATTCTTCCTTAAAACTTCTTCCTGTTTTGGCTGGAGAAAATAGCGAAATCATTGGAAATATCTGCAATGGTTTGGAAGAAAAATACAACGCTGATAAATCAGCTTATATCAATGATGATGGAATCAGAGAATCCTATGTTTCTACTGCTTGCCAAGAAGTAGTCATGGAAACCCTTGCTTCCTTTGCTTATTATCAATATCTTCCAGATTTCACAGTTGAATATAAGACCAACGACCTTGGCTATCCAGTAAGGCTCGTTGGCACAGGAAGATATGCTGAAAACGGTAACGAAATCAAAGAAGAAATTGCTGTTACAACCTACAATCCTGATGTCTACATCAAAGAATCCGAAAAGATGGGAAAGACATCTAATATGCTTCAAAAGATGAGAAAGGAAGTTCTCACTGGCGAGCCATATACTGATGAAGAAATAGAGGCAGCTAAAGAAGAGGCTAAAGAAAATCTTGTAACGATTTCTCTCAACTTAAGCAACTTCATGAATACATATCTCACAAGAGAAGATGGAAAGAATGCTTATTTCGATGGAACAAACGTCAATACAGATAACATTGCTTCATTGGCCGTTAACGAAGTTTCTGAAATGGCTAAAGCGACATTAATTAGCTCATATAACGAAAAGAACGATCCTAAGATCTCTAGCATTGAAGAAATCACCGTTGAAAACTCCTCAATGTCTGGATCAGAAATGATGACGTTGGTTAGAGGATATGCAGCAAGTGGTATTTCCTCCTATGAAACATATTACGAAGAATTTGCTAAAAAAGGCTATTCAACAACCGATTGCAACCTCCTTGCCATGAACAAAGGTAGCCAAGGCGTTATGGCTCAATTACCTACAAGCGTTGACGAATCTCTTAAGGAAATGGGCGATATGAACACTTATGGAATTATCGTTGGCGTTGTTGCCTTCGGTATGGCCGCCCTCCTTATTCCAATGGTTTACACAATCCTTCTTTCTAAGAGCCTTGTTGCCGAAAAAGTCGAAACAGGTTCCCTTGCCTTTACCCTTTCTACTCCAACAACAAGAAACTCCTTCATCTTCACTCAAGGCTGCTATTTGGTTTTCTCTGAAGTTATTATGGCTGCGTCATTACTTCTTGCTAGCATCGTTACTAGACAAGTTGGCATCATGGCTGGTTCAACTGATTTGTCAACGTCCTTACCTGTTGTTGACCTTTGCCTCTATGCCCTTGGTAACTTCATGGTCGCGCTTGCCGTCTCAGGAATCAACTTCTTAACTTCTTGTCACTTCAACAAGACAAGCGAATCCATTGGCGTTGGTGGAGGACTTACAATCTTCTTCTTCATTTGCTCAATCCTTGGCTTATTCGCCACCAAAGCAATCCCAGGAACAATTCGTATCAATATGATGTCGATATTCAACTACATGACAATCGATTCTCTCTTCGATGCCTTAGCGGTTATGAATCAAGATTATGAAACATACTGGTTCAAACTCATGTTCTTGTTGATCATTGCCTTTGTAACCTACATCGTTGGCGGATTCGACTTCAAGAAGAAAGATTTACCTCTTTAATAAAACGTTAAGAGCCAATAAGAAAGTAACTTACTGGCTCTTTTCTTTTTTAGACAAAGTAACTGGTTTCATAAAAGAAAAGAATGCTTAAAAAGTCTATCCGTGTTTAAATAACTTAGTATGGAAAAAATAATTGTTTTAGACTTTGGCGGACAATATAACCAATTGATCGCCAGAAGGGTTAGACAAACCCATGTTTATAGTGAGGTCCTTCCTTATACGACTTCACTTGATCTTCTTTCCTCACCAGAAGTTAAGGGAATTATCTTCACTGGTGGACCAAATAGTGTCTACGATGAAAAATCCCCACACATCAGCAAGGACATATTCTCCTTGGGGAAACCGATTCTAGGAATATGTTATGGTGCCCAACTTATGGCATACACACTTGGAGGGAAGGTAGAAAACCGTGGAAACACCGAATATGGGAATATTGAAATTTCCATCCACGATAAATGTCTTCTTACAAATGATGTCCCTAGCCTCAATAACGTCTTTATGTCACATAATGACGAAGTAGTGGAACTTCCTAATGGTTTCAAATGTGTTGCTAGCAGCCTGCATTGTAAAAATGCTGCTTTTGCAAATGAAGAGAGAAAACTTTACGCCACGCAGTTCCATCCAGAGGTCGAACATAGCGAATATGGTCAAAAGATGTTAGAGAACTTTGTCCTTAATATCTGTGGTTGTTCTCCATCCTGGAAACCATCATCATTTATTGATGACAAGATTGCTGAAATTCGCCAACAAGTCGGTGATAAGAAAGTCATATGCGCCTTATCTGGTGGAGTCGATTCTTCTGTTGTCGCAGCCTTGATTGGTAAGGCTGTTGGTCCTCAATTAACCTGTGTCTTTGTTGATCATGGTTTATTAAGAAAAGATGAAGCAAAGCAAGTTATTGCCACTTTTAGTAATAAAGAAAAATTCTCTTTCAATTTTATTCCTGTTGATGCATCAGATTTATTCTTAGAAAGACTTTCTGGAGTTACTGATCCTGAGCAAAAGAGAAAAATCATCGGTAAATCCTTCATCGATGTCTTTAAACAAACCAAGGAAAACATTCCAACGTGTGAATATCTTGCTCAAGGAACAATCTACCCAGACCGTATTGAATCTGGTTTAGGAATTTCTCAAACAATCAAGTCTCACCACAACGTTGGTGGTCTTCCAAAAGATATTGGATTCGAAGGAATCGTTGAGCCTTTAAAAGATTTGTTCAAAGACGAGGTTAGAGAATTAGGTCTTCTTTTAGGATTACCGGCTGAGCTTATTTACCGCCAGCCATTCCCTGGCCCAGGACTTGGAATCCGTATCATTGGTGAAGTCACAAGAGAAAAAATTAAGATCGTTCAAGACGCGGACGCAATTTTTAGAGAAGAAATAAAAAATGCTGGATATGACAAAAAGATAAATCAATATTTTGCAGCTTTATCCAACATGCGTTCTGTCGGAGTCATGGGAGATGGAAGAACCTATGATTATGCAATAGTTCTTCGTGCAGTTACAACCGATGACTTTATGACCGCTAAACCTGCAAATATCCCTTATGAGATAATCACTAACATTTCTAACAGAATCGTTAATGAGGTCAAAGGGGTTAATCGTGTTGTTTATGACTTTACTTCAAAACCACCGAGCACTATTGAACTAGAATAAAAAATATGGGCATCGATTGATGCCCATTCTTTAGTTCTTTGCTGAATAATTTGGCGCGTCTTTAATAATTCTTACGTCATGTGGATGATTTTCTTTCAAACCATTTGATGTTGTTCTTATGAAACGTGCCTTTTCTTTTAGTTCCGCTATATTTTTTGAACCGCAATAGCCCATTCCGCTTCTTAAGCCACCAAGAAGCTGATAGACGACATTTTCAACACTTCCTTTGTATAAAACGACTCCTTCAATTCCTTCTGGAACGAGTTTTTCTTGTTTTGTTTCCTTTGATTGGAAATATCTATCTGCAGAGCCTCTTTTCATGGCGACTAGCGACCCCATTCCAACATATGACTTATATTTCTTGCCATCTTTTTCGATGATTTCGCCTGGCGCTTCAAGAGTACCAGCAAGCATCGAACCAAGCATTACTGTATCTGCTCCAAGAGCCAACGCTTTAACGATATCGCCAGAATATTTGATGCCACCATCAGCAATGACGCAAACGCCCTTACCCTTACAATATGAGACAACCTCATCAACGGCGCTTGCTTGAGGATATCCAACTCCAGCGACAATACGAGTGGTACATATTGATCCAGGTCCTATACCTACTTTCACGGCATCAGCGCCTGCTTCAATAAGATCTTTTGCCGCTTCTTTAGTAACGATGTTTCCGACAATTAACTGGACATTTGCAAATGATTTTTTGATTTTCTTTGTTGTTTCGATAACATTTTTCGAATGTCCGTGTGCTGAATCAAGAACTAAGACGTTAGCTCCGGCTTCAAGTAACTTACTCGCACGTTCTACCGCCTCATCGTTAGCTCCAATTGCTGCCCCAACAAGTAATTTTCCGTTTTCATCTAAAGCGGCATTTGGATATCCTTCGTATGAGGCTTCTTTTACTAGTTTTACTTCATTTGCTTGTTTTTCGATGTTTAAGTTCTTATGGATAATAGATATTCCGCCTAATCTAGCTAAGGCTATGGCCATTTCGTGCTCACTGACGGTATCCATGGCCGCAGAGAGGAGAGGGATGTTGAGTTTGATTTTCTTTGTTAAGCATGTCTCGAGTTTAACTTCGTTTGGTACGACACTCGATTCTTGCGGGATGAGGAGCAAGTCATCATAGGTAAGTCCTAATTTGATGTTTTCTAATTTCATTTGAACTCCTTTTAGAAAATATTTCGGTTACTTTATACCCTTAGCAAGTCAAAAACTATCTATTTTTATCTAAAGCGCTTTCTACTATATATCTTTAGAAACAAATGTTATTATTTTATCTTGGGCGTGTTCAAATAAATAAAACTTAGGGGAGGATATTTGTTATGGAAAAGAAAAAACACCGTAAGAAATTGATTATCGTTTTCAGTTCAATCGGAGGTTTTTTAATTGCCTGCGTTTGCGCTTTCTTTATATATGTTGGAATCTATAACCATGCGACAAATGAAGCGTTGGAATATCTTAAGGACTCTGAAACAGTTAAAGTCGAGGATACTAATTCTTACGTTAGTTTTTCACCAAAGAAGAACGATAAGAATGTTGGCTTTATCTTTTATCCTGGTGGAAAGGTTGAATATAAAGCCTATGCGCCAATATTAAGCGAACTTTCTAGCGAAGTTGGAATCACATCGGTTTTAGTTAAGATGCCATTCAATCTTGCTGTCTTTAATATGAACGGTGCTGATAACAAACAAAATCTATATCCTAATATCTCTAATTGGTATATTGGTGGACATTCTCTTGGTGGAGCGATGGCGTGCTCATATGTAAGTAAGCATCTAACAGATTATAAAGGAGTTATTCTTTTTGCTGCATATTCGACAGAGGATCTAACTAGTAACAAAGATTTGAAAACTCTTTCCTTGCTTGCAAGCAATGATAAGGTTCTCAAAAAAGATAAATACGAATCAAACAAAAAGAACTTACCAAATCTTGTAGAAAAAACTATTGAAGGCGGAATACATTCCTATTTTGGTGACTACGGTATTCAAAGTGGTGATGGAGAGCCTAAGATCACGGTTAAGGAACAAAGAAAAGAAATCGTAGAATACATCACTAGTTTTGTTTCCTGATAGAAATATCCTAAAATAGTTCTTGGATATGAATCAAAACACCATTGCTAAAGAAATATCTCTTTCGATAAAAGAAGGCAAATGGCTTTCTGTTGTCTATGATTCATCTAAAGAAAAAAGAGATACATCATTTTGGTGTTTCATCAAAGATATCAATCCAAAGAAACAAATTTTAAGGGCACTTGCTTTTAATGATTTTAAGGGAATTGATGTTATCGAATGCAATCTTTCATTTAACAAGATCAAAGAAGCAAAAGTCATTAATTTTACAACTGGCAGATATAACGAAGAGTTGAACAAAAAGATCAACTCAAATATTGAAGAATATAGTTGGCTCAAGTATGAAAACTTTAGCAACAATATTCTTCGTTATCTTGAATGCTGCTCGAATGCGGATTCAGACCCGTTTACCTCTAATTACTCAATGGTTGAAGGTATTGATGTAGAATCGCTTAAAGAAAATGGTGAATACCTTTTATCCGATTCACAAATTCATTCTCTAGTTCGAAAGGTCGTAAAACTAGATTTAGAGGAATGGGAAAAGAAACAATCTGAACTGGCGATATCAAGACTATCTATTGATGATGGAGATAAGAAATACATTGTCGCGTATCAAAAGGTTTGTTTTTCCCCAGAAGATAGAAAAATGAAAATCATCGGTGAAGTCAAGGTTAATCCAACCTTTCTTATCGATGGTAAAAAACATTCTTTGTCTGCTTATACTGAACTAAGTGCGATTGAATTCAAAGGCCTTTTGAAGACCGATTTTGATAATGCCGTGGAGATAATAAGAGAGAACTTATATTACCGAGAAAAGATAAATACCCGTCCGGATTTCTTTTGCCTACAAAGAGATGTTCAGATAAATCTAAATCCTCTTTTTGATAAGATAGAAGATAAGTGGGCAAAAGGAGAACTAAATGTTCCTCTTAAAGCGTTCTTTGGCAACTCTAGCCTTTCAAATAATGGAAGATCTTTACCTGGAATAGTTCTTTTTGACGATCGAGTTAATTCTGATCAAGCTTTATTAATCTATAACTCTTTGAAGAACAAAATAACCTATGTTCAAGGTCCACCAGGAACAGGGAAAACTCAAACGATATTCAATACGATTTTATCTGCCTACTTTGCTGATAAAAGCGTTTTGGTATCAACAAACAACAATCGCCCCTTAGAAGGCATAATTAGCAAAATAGATTTCAAATACCAAGGGAAGAAAATTGATTTCCCATATTTACGTTTAGGGAATTCCGCAAAGGTTCAAGAGAGCCTTTTAAGAATGAAAGAAATGTTAGATATCGATCTTGATGATGCTATATCCAATACTGAGCTTGATAAGCTAAAAACAAAGCTTCTTGCAAGTAACAAAGAGGCAGTTCTTTCTTTAACCAACTTCCAAAGAAGAAAAACAGTGATAGAAAATCTTTCTTTCCTCGATAGGGTTTCTTCTTTTGGCGCAAAAACAAGCATCGTTAAAAGACAAAGAGAAAAACTTGAAGAAGAATTAAACGCCTTACCAGACATAAGCGAGGATGAATTAATTTCTTCTTTTGTTTCACTAAAAAACGATGAAGATGCGATGAAATATCTTTATTACTCGTCTTTGAATAGGCTTAAGAGATTAAGAACTCATAGATATGAAGAACTATTAGACATTATTAATTGTTCCGATGAAGCAAAAAGAAGAATGAGATTCAATTCGTTTATAAGCGAAGATAAAAACATGGAACTGCTTACAAATGTTTTTCCAATCATTTTTACGACTAATATTTCTTCAGCAAGATTAGGCAGTGGAGATTTTCTTTTTGATCTAATTATCATGGATGAAGCGGGCCAAGCAGATATTGCTCATTCCTTATTGCCTTTATCTCGTGGCAAGGCGTTGTTATTAGTTGGAGATGAAGACCAATTAACGCCAGTTGTTAACATAGATGATAAAACGAATGAGGATTTAAAGGAGAAATTTGAAATTTCAGATGGATATGACTACCTTACAAATTCAATTCTTTCCACGATGAAAGAAGCGGATAAAGTAAGTAATAGAGTTTTACTTAGAGATCATTATCGTTGTGGTAAAAAGATCATTAATTTCAGCAACAAATATTTCTATCAGAATAAGCTACGTTTGCAAAAAGACTTAATATCAGGTGATGTTGAGTGTTATAAGACAATAAATTACGTGAAGACTCCTTTAAGGAATCAAAACTATCAAGAAGCAGCAAATGTAGTGGAGTATTGTAAGAAGGCTAATTTAGATAATTGTGCGATAATCACACCCTTTATCAATCAAGCAAACTTAATTAACTCATTGCTAGAAAGAAGCGGGGTAACGGGGGTAAAGGCTTCAACAATACATAGTGTTCAAGGGGATGAAAAAGAAACGATAATCGTATCGACGGGAATCTCTAAGTATTCCTCTAAGGGCGCATTAAGTTGGCTTCATAACCATGGTGAGATTGCCAATGTTGCAGTTTCGAGAGCAAAAAAGAAATTAGTGGTGTTTTCTGACAAAGAAGCCTTAAAGAAAATAGACACGGGTGATGATGTTTGGAATGAACTAGTAAGTTATTGTGATAGCAACGGATCTTGCGAAGTCGTTCCACCAAATTATTCAAATCTAGCAATTGGCAAATCCAATGGCTCTCTTAGTGAAGATGAATTTTACGAAACCATAAAACAGATAGTCTCTACAAAAAGAAAACTAAAGGTTGTTAGAAACGTTCCTCTAAAAGATGTATTCGGTGAGGAATACGCTAATTCTTTGCAAGAATTTGATTCAGTGATATATGAACGTGGAGCGTTAGGGGCTTTCAAGGCTAAGTACGCATTCGAATTCGATGGTGGAGAACACTTTTCCGACGCAAAAAGAATAAAATCAGATAAAAAGAAGATGGAAATATGCCAATCAAAAGGTCTGCAATTGATTCGTTTGCCTAACTCCTATTCAAAAGATTATGAGTTTTTGAAAAAGCTAATTGAAGGATATAAAAATATCGATGAAATGGAACAATTATCATTATTCTAAAATAGGGCATCTGGCGTCTTATAGATAATGTATAATGAGGTTGTGCAATAAGTGCATCGTAATAAAAAGTTCTAGCAATATTTTTAAGTGGTCATCAGCTCTTGTGTTACTTCTAGAACTCATAAGGCGCATGATTAGTTTAGTTCTTTAATTAACTAACGTCGAATCAGCTGATTGAATAGCAGTGTTGTTAAGCAAAAAAATCATAAATAAGCCTTGATACTAATACTAGTACGGTTTATAATTGAAACATGGCAAATAACCCTGCCATTGATGCGAAAAGGAGGGCAATACCCAAATGATCGCAAAAATGGGGGCGAAGGCTTCTGAGACAACAACAGGTTTTTGGTTTAAACCGCCATAACTGATGCCATGCGATTAAAAAAGATTCTAGCGTGGCTCTTGAAGTGGTCGCCACTTCTCGCGCTACTGCTAGAACTCATAAAAGCATTTATATTCTAGTTAATTAACCTGTTTGTGTCAAGGAGGCCCGAGCCTCCACCATGGTTAAAATCTAAAAATTTGGATTACTTTAACGTGGTTTGGGCAACTCATTGTTTTAAATGATTAGAAAATTAGTGGTGAATTAAATTTAATCAAATAGATATTGATACTAATACTAGTATGGTTTATAATATGTATGTGGCAAGAGAACCTTGCTGCTGATGCGAAAAGGAGGGCAATACCCAAATGATCGCACCAATGGGGGCAAGGGTTTCTGAGACGCAAATGGATTTTGTGGGAAAACCACCTTAGCGAAAATGCAAATAAAAAGAGTTCTAGCGTGGCTCTTGAAGTGGTCGCCACTTCTCGCGCTCTTGCTGGAACTCATCAATTGCATACTTAGTTTAGTTCTTTAATCCGTTGGCGTCAAGGAGGCCCGAGCCTCCACCATGGGAAATAATTATGAGAGACGTTAAAAAAGAAACAAATCGTAAAAGACGTTGGAACGAAAAAAACATTAGAAACATCAAGGTAACATTAAATGTTGGATCTAATGATAGAGATAAGGCTATTGCTGGTTTTTTGGAAAGCCAGGATAACAAATCGGAGACAATTAAAAAAGCCATCGACGAATATATGAAGGCTATTGAAGAATATAACAAGAATAATCAATAAAACTCAAATACATATAAATTATTTAAGTCGTTTAAAAAACTATTTTTAACTTTCATATTACTGCTATATAATTCCCTTTGAAGATGACACCTTGGGTTATAGCTTTAATCATTTTATTTTCTGTTTTAGCGTTTTTGCTTATCGCATATTTCGCTTTATCTTTTGGCTTGGCTCATTTTTTGACGCATCCAAAAAGATTTAAGAAGGAATTTACTCATAAAGTTGATGTAGATAAAGGGCTAATTCCTGCGGATATGTCTTATTTAAAAAGAGAACCAATCTCAATTAAAATGAGCGATGGCTCTTTTATTTGCGCTGATTTCTCCCCAAATAAAGACAACGAGAAAATTATGATCATAGCCCATGGATATACATGGAATAGGGAAGGTTCCTTGAAATACGCCCAATTCTTTTTTAAGAACGGCTTTTCTATTCTCCTATATGATGAAAGGGGACATGGGGAGAACAAAACCAAATTCACAACGATGGGATATAAAGAAGGAAGAGACGTTGTTGACATAGTTAATTATTGCCATCAAAGATTTGGTGAAGATGCAATTATTGGCTTACATGGAGAATCAATGGGTGCAGCAAGCATTCTCCAATCCTTGCAATATCATCCAAATGTTTCTTTTGCTATTGAGGACTGTGGATATTCTTCATTAAGAAAAGTTCTCCTTCATAAAATGAAACAAGCTCACATATCAACTATTTTTATTCATGGCATAAATCAAATGCTCAAATGTTTTTATAAGTTTTCAATGGAAGACGTCATTCCTCTAGATTCAGCAAAAGTTAGCGATAAGCCAATTCTCATAATTCATGGAGCAAAGGATAATTTTGTTCCTACATGTGAAGGAGAAGAAGTATACGAAGCTTGCAAAGATCATGCCGTAATTCATTTAGTTGAAGGGGCCAATCATGCAGAATCATATCAGGTAAATCCTCAGGCATATGAAGAGATATGCATGAGTTTTATAAATAAGACATTTGAAAGGAAATAACAAATGGCAGATGAAAGATTACCTCTCAGAGAGGAAAAAGTAAAAACATCTAGTGCGGTTTGGCTAGGTGCAGCAAATGCTGGTACGGGATTGTTGTGTGCTTTTGCGGAAGGTGCGGCATTCCAATATCTCTTTGTTAACAAACTAGGATTGAATGAAACCCTAAATATGATCGTATGGATCATCTTTGGCGTTTGGAATGCGATTAACGATCCGATTTATGGATTCTTGGCAGATAGGACTCATTCGAAGCTTGGCCGTAGAATTCCATGGATAAGATATGGCGCACCAATTATGGCGCTTATCTATGCGCTTATGTGGCTACCAGCCCTTGAAAGCAATGGCGTTAACCAAGGACTACTCTTTGTTCAAGAACTTCTTGGCTTGTTCCTTTATGACCTTCTTTATACGGCAATTGCTTCGGCGATTTATGTTATGCCTTATGAGATGGCGGTTACAAACAAAGCAAGAAATAAGATATTTCTCTTCAATATCCTTTTCTCACTAATTAGTTACGGCGCTCCAATGATCTTGAATTCTCAATTAGACAAATTGATTGAGCATAATGCGCAAATATTCCCTCTCATTATGGCGGGCATGGGGCTTGTTTGTGGAGCGGTTGTCTTTATTTCAACTTTCTTCTACAAAGAAAATGGCTATGTTATTGAAGAAGAACAGCCTAAGTTCTTTGAAGGGTTAAAACTTTGTTTGAAGAATAAATCATTCCTTTTATTTGAAGTCGTTTCCTGGACGGTTATTTTCGCTCAAAACGCTTTGATGGTTGGTTTGACCTACGCTTCAGGTATGTGGGCAATTGATGGCGCGCCTAATGGCTGGATTGGCGGAAGCTCGATTACAGTTCTTTACGCCGCTTTGGCTGTTGGTGTCATTTTAGGTATTATTTTCTTTAATTTCACGAGAAATAAACTTGGCTTACGTGTGGAAATGTTAATTCTTACTGGCGCAATGGGCGCAGGGTGTTTGCTTGGCGCATTCTTAGGACAATATTTCTATGTTTGTGTTCTGACTTTCTTCCTTTGCGGTATTGGCTTAGCCGGTGGCTTATATCTTGTTCCAATGGTCAATGGCGATGTTATTGATAAAGATGAAGCGGATAACGGAACAAGAAGAGAAGGCGTTTATGCCGGTATTAACTCTCTTATCACCAAACCAGCTGGATCAATTGCAACAGCTCTCTTCCCTTTGATGATTGCCTCTTTATTTGGCTTCAACAAAGATTTAAAAACCACAACGACAAATGATGCTGGCAATGTTGTTGAAGTTATCGACTACGCTTCACAAACTATGCAAGCAAAGAATGGTTTATTCATCTGTTGGTTCTTAATTACGGGCATCTTACTTGTTCTTTCCTTTATTGCTATGTGGTTCTATCCATTACATGGCAAGGAATGGGACGATAAGAAGAAAGAGTTATCTGATAAGCATTTAGCTAAGCAACAAGAATTTGAACAAAGGGTCTTAGCTGAAATGGAAAGCAAAGAATCACCTAAATAAAATCAAGGCTCTCTTCGAACAAATAAAGAGAGCCTTTTCAAATAGGCTAATCGCTATTCTTCATCGTTTGTATAATTGATATGAATAAACGAGGAGTGGATATGAAAAAAGAAACAGTAGAGAGAATACATAAATTTATCGATGATAGAGATTGGTCGAAGTTCCATTCTCCAGCAAATCTAGCTAAAAGTATCTCTATCGAAGCAAACGAACTTTTAGAATGTTTTCAATGGTCTGATGATGGATATGATTTAGAACACGTTAAAGAAGAATTAGCGGACGTCATCATCTATTGCAGAGATCTTTTAGATAAACTTGGTCTTGATGAAGACGAGATCGTTAATTCGAAAATGGCGAAGAACGAAAAGAAATATCCAATGGAAAAAGCTAAAGGAAATTCTACAAAATATACTGATTTTGAGTAGGATATTTAGATTTTTGCTTATAAAAGGTAGGTGTTATTGCCTGCCTTTTTCTTTAGAACGTAGGAAGCGATTCCCGCACCAAGAGCAGCTAAAGCAGAGATAAAGGAAAGTATTGAGCCAATGCCAATGATATATAGATAACCCGTATCTTTTCCAAAACAGCCATGGATTTCAGCACTCATAAATGAGACGTTAAACCATCCGCCAAGGGAAAGAATTAAAGTTAGACCGACAATTATTGCTGGGTAGACGATTGAAGCTTTGGTAGGATGCTCTAAGAATAATGTCTTGGCAGTTAAGATTCCTAAAGCCATGATTGCTACAATCATAAAGAAGTTAAGATACATAAATACGTCAGAGAGAGTCATTATAAATCTTGATGCTTGTAAGGTAACATTACCCGCATTGATGTGATTTACGAGGTTTTCCATTGTTACACGGAAGAAGGCAATAAATCCTATTTGCGTAAATTGTTCATTGCTCTTTGTTGGAATGATAGTTACAAATCCTGATAAATCATTAAGAACTCTGAAATATTGGAATATTATTGCCGCTAAGCAAATATAAGAGGCAAAGCAATATCCTTTGTTTTTATCGAAGGTGAATACGAGGCGATATGTTAACTTGAATAAGAGAAGGATGATACCAAGGATCTTTATTGTATTTAATCCAAATCCAGGTCTTACCGAGTTATAGCCGTAGAGATATTTAGATGGAAATGAAGAAATCAAGATTGTTTGTAATAAGTAGCTAGCAAAGAGGACAGCAATTAAAACGATGTCAGTTGATGATGCCCTCTTATGAGATAAGGAACTTCCTTCTTTTGCAATGCCATAAATGCTTAATGCAGCTATAGCAAGGTTATATAACAACATGCTTGTTACTAAGATAATAACAACACTCACGTTAGTAACGTTGTTTATTTCATAGATTCTTAGTCCTGTTTGATCATTGCTGTTATAACCGAATAGGTTAAAAACATTCCAAATGCCATAGTAATAAGTATCATAACTAGATGTTATCTTTAAATATGGGCAAAAACTAAAAATAATGCATATAGAGAAATAGACAATCATCATTATCGAGATGATTTTAGCGAATATCTTAGATACATTTTCTCTGGCGTTATTGTTTACTGTTTTCTTTTTACTTTCTAATGAAGCCCCACAAGACTGACAAAACTTAGAAGAAGGGCTATTCACCTTTCCACACTTAGGGCAGCAATTCTCTTTAAAGGAGAAGCCGCAGTTCTTGCAGAATGAGGCATCTGATGTATTTTCTTTACCGCATTTAGGACAAATCATATTCCACTCTTTCCTTATGCATCTATTATACGACATTTAAGTAAATAAATATAATTATTTTTTAGGTTATGTATTTCTTGGCTGTTTTTATTTGCTTTAGAGTTAATTTATACATACTCTAAAAAAGGAAATAGAATCGTATCTATGGGAAATTTATTACTGAAATTATTTGTTAAGGATTATAAGAAAGTCAACGACCCACTTGTTCAAAAGAAATACGGATTTGTCGCGTCTCTTTTCGGACTGGTCACTAATTTTCTTTTGTTTATTTCGAAGATTGTTATTGGCATTATTCTTGGATTGTTTTCTTTGGTATCCGATTCCATCAACAACTTAAGTGACTTTGGAAACAATCTTTTAAGCGTGTTTGGAGTGAAGGTAACTTTCAAACCAGCGGATAAAGAACATCCTTATGGTCATCAAAGAACGGAATATATTATTTCTCTTATTATTGGCTGCGTAATTATTGCTCTTGGTGCAGTGATGGCCTATCAAGGAATCACTGATCTTATTTCGTTTTGTAAATCAATGATTGAAACAGGAAAACCATTATCTAGAGGATTCTCTTATACAATGTACGTGACTTCTCTTTGCTTATTGTCTCTTGCAATTCTTGTCAAGGTAACTCAATCATCGATATATTTCTCTTATGGAAAGAAGATTTCTTCTCAACAATTAAAAGCCTTAGGCAAGGATGCGTTAAATGATTGCATATCGACCTCTTTAGTTATTGTTGGCATCCTTATTTCTTATTTCACTGGATATGATGTGGATTGTTTCTTTACTCTCTTTGTTGCCATATTGGTTACAATCTCAGGCATAGGCATTATCAAGGAAGCAGCCAATTCTCTTGTTGGAGAAAAACCAAGCCAAGAATTAATTGATTCCTTGGTTTCTTTATTGCTCAAACATAAAGGAGTGCTTGGTATCCATGATTTAGAACTTCATACCTATGGCAAAGCAATATTTGGCGTCATCCATGTTGAAGTGGATGCAAAAGAAGATGTCATGTTATCTCATGAGTTATGTGATCAACTCGAAAAAGAAGTATTTTCTTTGCTACACATCCATCTAACCGTTCATATGGATCCGGTTCTTGTAGATGATCCTGATACGGATAAATACAAGAAACTACTTGAAGAGTTTATTTCCAAAACAAATAAAGAAATCCGTTACCATGACTTTAGAATCATCTCTGGAAAAGAGAATGTTAACTTAGTATTCGATATGATCGTTCCTTCTGAGATGGACAATCCAGAAGGGCATAAGAAAATAAAGACTGATTTATATTCTTTCATCAACAATCGTTATGGAAAACAAGTCCATATAGTTATCAACTTCGATGATGCGGTAAGTGATTTCTTATCAGGAACACAGGCTGAGAAATAAAGCGTTTATTTTTCTAATTATTGAAATATCTATATTAAAACAGCCTTATTTTGGCAAAAGAAAAAACGCCGCACGATTAAATGCGACGTTTTGAGATGTTAGATGTTAGTCTTCGATCTTTCCGAACTCGCCATCAACAACGCCATAGTGAGCAACTTTTGTTCCTGCTTTGTAGATAACAAAGTTGGAGTTTGCGTTTACGTTGACGCCTTCTGTTGTGCCGTCTTCATTCTTAACTGTAACGTTGAAATAGAAATCTTTTCCGGCCTTTAAGAAGTTACCTAATTCTTTTCCATCGGAATCCTTAGCAACGACATAGATAGCGGCTGTATCATCCATTCTACCACCGGTAGATCTGCTCCAAGTGATTTCGGAGTTCTTCTTTCCTCTGATGAAACAATAAACATCTGTAAAGTTATCAAGTCTTGTTGAGTAGTAGTTAAGAATAAGCACATCGCCATCATAGAATGCGTATGTAGATGGGGCTTCGGCAGAAGCTGAGGAGTTAACTCCTAATTTGCCTTCGCCATCATCACTAAGAACGGCGTATGTGGTATCAGACCAATAACCAGGCATTGTCAATTGTCCGAATGCATCTGCAGTTATGCTATAGGATGATCCCATGCTGCCACCATAGAATTCTGTTCCACCATATTCGCCAACCCATGTTGCGTCTTTATATTTTGCCTCTAATACATCAACTTTGAGTTTGATATTTCCATAATATGCAGTGTATGTGTTTGGAGAGTAGGAATAGGTCTTGCCAGCTGTTTCGGCTTTTGCGGACGTTGGCACAACTGTTCCTTTTTTGTCTTCATAACCAGATCTAGTTTCGTATTCGACGGTGACATTGCTGATCTTGTAGTTTCCATTACTGTGTTCTGCATCAAGCTTTACATCTAAGAAGATCTTGTCGGTATCGGTAGATGAACTTCCGCTTGCACCTTTTCTTCCTGTAACATCGGTTTTGTTGCCTTCTGCATCTACGGTGTAGAGCTCTGTGATGACATAGTCAGGTGCTACGACATCGAATTGGAATTCCCTTTCGACAGCTGTTACATCGACGCTGACAGAGTGAGCAGGCATAACGAAATCAATTGTGTTATATGTATGTTTGACTTCTTCTGTTTTCTTGGTTTCGCCTTCTGTTGTTGTTTCACCGTCATCATCAACTTCAACTTCTTCGATTATGGAATATTGTGTTGGTTCACATTCGACGCCGTCGATTGTGTAAACAATGTTATCGGCAATGTGGACATAATTTCTAAGAAGGTGGACTGTTGCGCCTGCTCTTGCATAGATTGTTGTGTCTCCGGTGTAGATTTTATCATCAACGATATAACCACCAATAAAGTTGGAGATGGTCTTAGCTGTAGCGTTCTTGTATTCTGGTGTGACGATGGCTTTTTCTTCATCGGCTGGAGCAACTTCGAAGTAAGCTCCACGTGTTTCTGCTTTTATGGTTACAGCAGCCTTTGGCATTGTGAAGGTAAATCCTTCTTGTAAGGAACCAGTAAGAGCAACGGCTGTTGCGCTTTCTCCTTCGCCATAGGAAGCGGTAACGCTATAGGCTTCGTAACCAGATTCAAGGGTAACTTTGAAGCTGACTGTTGCGCCAGCTTTGGATTTCTCTGCAAGCCCTAAAGCGAATGCATAATCCCCCCCCTCGAAGGTGATTTCGTATTCTTTGTCCACATATGTGTCTTTCACAGTATAACCACAAGAACAAACGTGCTCTGTGTAGCCTTGGGCATCATCTGTTGGAGCGACGACGTGGTCTTCAAATGAATGAGCAGCAACGTCCATCTTTTCTCCACAGCCTGTGCAAAGATGCCAGTGATTTGTTTCGTCATGTTCCCACTCTGTTCCGGCAGTGTGTTCATGACCCTTACAGCCTGCTAATGCTAAGAGAGCACCAGTTCCAAGGACTGAAAGACTTAATAACTTCTTTTTAGTCATAATTCTCCTTTATAGGCTTTTCGCCTTAACGGAAAATAAGATTAAAATAGACTTCGAAAATGTCAATAAGAATTTTTACAATTTAGTTAGTATCTTTACCGATTGTATATAATTCACCACTGAATTCTTGATATTCACCTTGAGTATAGTCTTCTTCAAGATTGACCGTGACAGAATTCTCTGCGGCACCGGCAATTGTCTTGGTGACGTATTTCTGAGAAAGATGAGTTATTAGATCGTTTTGGATGGTGAAGACATTCTCATACGCCATGTATTGAGTTAGAACGTATTCGGTCGTGCTAGAGTCCTTTTCATATAAGGATATAGCATAAGCATATGAAAGTTTTCCGTTTTCTTCAATGCCTTCCATGTTGTTGAATTGGCACTTAACGAGATAATTGTCATACTCAGTTTTTGATTGAGTAAGCATATAGTTGAAGTTTGCAATTTCTGTATATGCTTGACCAACATCGTATATGGATTCGACACTAGCTGATGAATATTTTTGAGACGCTTGGGTTCTTGTTTCTGAATCTTCATCATAAACTTGGATACGATAAAATTTCTTTTCGTTATCAAACGTTTGCGTTTTATAAGAAGAAGTGGTTGTACCAATCTTTTGTGTGCCAACCGTTTCTTTAACGAATGATGAATCTTTTGTATATCTAGTTGTCTCGTATTCGTCTGTTACATACATCGCAAATCCAGAGCCATAATCAAACTCTCTGATCATGTTGGTTTTGCTTTTGACAACATTGCCTTCGAGGGAAAGAAGCTTCTTTCCGAGTTTATCAAGAAGATCTGCGTCTAATTCCGTCTCTTCGGTAGATGAAGAACTTGAGCTTGATTCAGATGAACTAGAATCTGAGTCATAAGAAGAACTTTCGCTTGTAGAAGATGATTCCTCCGAAGATGACGAATCTACTCTTTCACCACATGAAGCAAGCAATGTTACTGATGCTAATAGAAGTAAAATACGCGATTTCATTGATAAATCCCCCTTAATTATTGATTTGTTCCTGATACTTATAGATATGTAAGCTCATCTCTTCTGGATCACTACCGTTTTTTGCCCAGT
Source organism: Lachnospiraceae bacterium (assembly GCA_963657245.1). Classification (GTDB taxonomy): domain Bacteria; phylum Bacillota_I; class Bacilli_A; order RFN20; family CAG-826; genus UBA4951. The sequence goes on along the minus strand of CAVKLJ010000003.1, from coordinate 100,851 downwards.
GATGAACACGGATGGAATATGTCTTTGTTGAATCATAACAAGTGTAGAACGTATCATCAGAGACCGTTTTACTTGGTATGTCTTTATAGAATGTATACCCAGCTTCTTGCAATGCTTTTAAATACGCTAAAGTTTGCTTAGCCGTAAAATTTTGAACGCCTAAGTAAGCGCAATTAGCACTGTATAAAGGTGATACATATAGTTGGAGACGATAGGAATCGCTTTCGGCTGTTGGAATATCTAAAGTTGTCCCAAGGAATTCCTTTATTTTACTCATTGGGAACTCATCTCCTTCATAATCATATTTGATTTCATCGGAAACCGGTTCGCTCAAGGCAAATCCCATATCAGCATTGTCACCGTTTTTATATCCCCAGTCTATTCCTTTGTGATCTTCGTCATATGAGGCAATGAAATGAATTGTTCCATAGACGAATTCATATGTTTCTTCAAAATTCTCATAATGCCCTTTTAACGTAAGTGTTCTTGTACCAAACTCAAGAGTATCGTTCGCGTTGATTTTGAAAATGCTGTTGATTTCAAATAGACCATTGGTTGTTGAAGACATGTACCATGTTCCAACCATGTTGTCGGTTACGTGAAGATCGATATCTGTTGATTCTTCAGAAGACGATTCCTCTTCGGAACTTGATGATGTATCAGATTCCTCGACTGAGGAAGAACTGCCATCGATATCGTGGCACCCTGCTAGAAGGAAGGGAACTGTAAACAATAAGATTAATTTAGTTTTCATAACGCCGTTCATTATACGCATAAAAATAAAAAAAGCACTCTTATTTTAATTTTGAGTTATAATGCAAAAGTCGTTTTGCCATAAGGCTTTTAAAGGAGATTGTAATGAAAAAATCTAAATTGATATTAATCCTAGCCGCAGCAGGCTTATTAACTGGTTGTGATAACCATTCTGACAGCAGCTCTTCAAGCCAACAACAATCAGAATCTACCTCATCTTCTAGTGAGTCAACGAGTTCATCTAGCAGCAGTTCATCCTCAGTTGATGATGGAACAATTAGCTTTGAAAATCTTTATAAGGAAATAGCAAAAACCCAAGCTGCAGAAATTTCCGGTGCTTCAAGCACGACATACAAAGAAGAAAACGTTACTTCTGCTAAAAGTGATATAACAGAAGAAACATATACAACATATGCGGATGGGTCAACAACTTCAGTTGGTACCTATACCAAGGGAGAAGAAGGCAAGGAAACCAAAACAGATTCCTTTAAGAGAATTGCGACCAAGATAACTGATAAATATGAAGTTGATTCTAGTGTCGCTTCATATGATATGTTTGTTGAAGTCACAGACTTTGATAAGAATATCGGATCACAAGACGCTTATAGCGATTCTGCAAGTAAAAAATTCATCATTGCTTCAGAAAATGATAAAGGAAATCTTGAAGATGGCGAATACATCCTTGCAAGCGAGTTTGGATTAAACGCTTCAGTTAACTTAACTTCCAAATTAGCCTATATCATCAACGATCTTTATAGCAGTTCCTATATTTCTCAAACAGGAAAAACAGGCATCAAGCCAACAAAGAAAGACAATGGTGATATCGAATATAAGCAAGAATTCAAATATAGCTACGATGAAGAGGGGCAAACAATTGCCACAGTTATCAATCTTGATTATGTCTTGGATTCGACAAAGACGAAACTTCTTTCGTTTGATTATTCAAATTCTGTCACATACACAAGAATTGGTGATGCAAGCGACACATATACATCTAAATATGCTCAATCTGGCAGCATCACCTATGGAACAAGAGCAGATAGTCTTGGAGATAATGTTTTAGACCCAAATGATTATTTCTTAACAGATGTTTTATTCGTGGGTCTTGAAGCGAAAAATGGATTTAATATCACCGACTACGGGTACAAAGATGGAATAGTTCTTTCAAAGGCGTCAACCGAAATTTATGGTTATGCAGGAAGCAAAAAACCAGCAAAAGCCTTGAAAACCTACTTAACGCCAAAAGAAACATCTAATTCAGAAGTGGTTGCATTGGAAGATGGGACCTTTGTTATTAAAGGTGCAGGCACAGTTGATTTGACTTTCTCTTATTATCGTAAACGTAGCTCTGGAGATAACAAGGGCGTTTATTATCTAACAACAGCTAAATATACCGGTTTAACAATTACTGAAGCCCAACCTGAATCTGTTATATTTAGCGAAACGAGCCTTGTCGGAGATGCTCAATATGGAATTTTGGCTGGCACGACAAAGAACTTTAATTACTACGTTTTACCATCTGTTGCTGCTCAACTTGTAACAGCTACATCTAGTGATCCTTCAATCCTTGAAGCAAGTGTTTCCAAAGAAGGTGTTGTTACGTTAAAGGGTATAAAAGAGGGCGAAGTCACTGTTACTTTAGCAAGCGTAGACGACCCTAATGTCACTGTTACAAAAACTTTCTATGTTTTAAGTGCAGATACCAATTATGAAACATTCTTAACAAGCAATACCTTCTATTGCAACAGGAGGATCTATTCTTATGACGTTTACTTAACGTTCAAGACAAATGGTGATGGCGTTTGCACAATATACACAAAAGATGATGATGGAAACTACACCGTTAAGTCTGATTACGACTTTAGTTGGGAACTTGATGGAGCCGAAATCGAATTCACAGAATTTGATGCTTTTATCGGGCTTAGCGATGCAAGAATTGTTAGATACGTTGAGGATGAGGGCAAACCATTTGGACTTTCTGCCGATGGAGATGGATACGCAACATTAAAATTCGTAGTTTCAAACAATCAACAAGCTTAATAGTCATAAAAATATGAATGGCCGCCGCTAGGTGGCCTTTTTATATGCAATATTTTTACATTTTTCAAATTTCATATGATAATTCTTGAAGTTTTTTGAAAATAGGATACCTTAACTAAGTGCGTTTTTTGCAAGCAAAGGAACAATTATGAAAAAACAAAAAATCCTTCTTTTATCTCTTATGCCACTAATAATGGCATCATGCGCTAAAGTAGATAGTTCTTCTACGGACTCATCATCTTCTTCTTCAGAATCTGAATCCACCTCATCTAGTTCTTCTTCTATTATTCAACTAGAAACAAACTTTGATAACATCAAAGAATCACTTGTCAATGCTCAAAGAGGAATATTTGAACTCGTATATACCTTAAACGGCTCAAATTTACGCGATTATTATGCTAGCGACTACGTCTTATTCTCTTCTAGCAAATCAGGCTATATCTTGCTTGATTCATATGAAGAGAATGTTGGCAAAATCCTATATTTCTTCTCTGTTGATGATGAAGGAAAAGTAACAATACATGACGTATATCCAACAGGAGATTCAAAGAACCCATATGTTACAAGCATATCTTCTTTCAATCTTCTCTCTGGTATTCGCGCTTCATATTTGAAAGAAAAAGATTTCACAGAAACAACCAATGGATCGCTTTCTTCAAAGAATGCCAACCTTCTTGAAGGCTTCTCCACATTACTCGAATTAAGCGAAACATATGATAGTGGTTATATTGATAGCATTGAATTCTATTTCAACGATGACAACAACCTTGTTTTCACCTTAACTCAACCCGCCACAACACCAAGTTCATATAAGGCATCTTTATCTGCTAGAACTGCAGTCTTAGAGAACATTGGTGAAGCATCTTCGAAAGAAGTAGAGGATGCAAAATCAAAATTCTCCATTTCTAAAACACAAATTACTACAGACGCTTTAGCCCCTCTTGCTTCAAAGAATTTTGAAGGAAATGCAAAGGTTTATTTAAACGTCGATGGCACAGAATCTCAAATTGGCACATATACGCTTAAATACAACGAAACAAGCGTTGAAATCAGTAGCACCATCGATGATGTCAAAGAGTTCATCCATTATGAAAAAGACAGCAATGGCGGAATTCTCCAAGCAGGTTTATCTCCAGAGAATAAAAAGATAACCCAAACAATATCAGGTTATAAGTGGAGTCAACTTGCTTTCGGATACAACACTGCAGCCGTTGAACCTGAAGCATTTAGAAAAACAACGGATAACACTTACCATTATTATGGTTATTATGCTGCAAGCATTGGGGGAGGCTTAAGCTATCTTTCTTTCGGTAACAACGCTTCAAGTGTTGATTTACACCTTACGAATGGCGTTGTTTCTTCCGTTACTCTTAAAACCCCACAAATCGGACAAGATACATATGGAAGACGCACATATTACCGCGTTGAAATTGATGTTGCATCAAATCCAAGTGCACCTTGGGATCTTTCCCCAATAACAACCTCTGATCCAGCGGTTAAGAAAGCAATTGATGGTATCACAAATGATGGAGTTTCCTATAAAGCAAAATCTCATATCAACGAGAAGAATCTCTCGTATGTTGAGACAACCGTCACGCCAGATACAATCCTTATTAAATCAATGCTTATTGGTGAAGAAACTGAGACTTTATATTCCTATGAAGGATATCACGTTCTTTCTGATGGCAGAGTTCAATATTTCACAATAGATGAAAATAACAATGTCACTGCAGATAAAACTCCTGTTGATGGCGATAAATTAATGAATCACTGTGGTTTTGCATGTTCTCCAGCCGTATTTGAATTATCAAGCGATGGAAAAACGTTTAAACCTATTGCTGCTGCAACAGGCTTTGGCCCATTTTTGACCGCAGGTTTCTTTAGCAGCTATGCCGTTGATGATACATTGGTCTTTAACGTTGATGACCAAGGGAGACTTGCATCATTCTCTTATGACTATAAACTAACGGCAAATCTATCTCGCCAAAAAGAAACAATTGAATTCACATATGATAACATCAGCATTGATGCAGATCTTAAGGAAAAGATCGACGCGTTAACTGCAGCAGGCGAACCTACAAACTGGTTAGAAGAAAAGAACACTCCAAATGAGGGACTAACATCTAAACTAGCCAATAGCTTAACATCTTTATATGGCGAAGAAGTCGCAAAGACGATTCCATTCGTCTATGATGGCAAGATTTCTGGCGAATGGTATGTCGATTTAAAGACTAGTTACAATGGATCTGAAACCATTATTACCAAAGTTACCATTTATACTGGTGCGGATATCGATGAAACATATTGGACAAGTTACGTTAATAAGATGAAGGCAAAGTTAACTGAAGCAGGATATACCTTATCATCTAATTCATATGTTAAAGGTAGTGTTAAGATTTCCTTTGGAACGGTCTTAGAAGGAATATCTTTCGATAAGATTTAAAACGTTATTTTGAATTATAAGCCATCGTGAAAACGGTGGCTTTTTATATAGGCTTTTTAGATTTTCGACGTTATATTTATCGCCATTTACCTATCAAAAGACAAAATAAAATAGTCACCAAACTTTTTTGCCTTGAAAAAATGCTTACGAAAGAAGGAAATCCTGCAATTTGACCACTCTGATTTCGTTATTTTCTAAAGGGATTGTCTTGGTTTCGTTCATAGTCACGATGATGAGTTTATATTTTCCAGGATCTGTTTCGTCGAGTTTTTTAAGTTGTCCAACTTCTCTTTCGAAAGTTGTAGGACTCTCCATGGAATAGCAAGTTTGAATTGCGATGTTTTCCACATCAACAAAAAAATCAATGTCTATCTTAGTTTTGCTGCTTTTCAAATAATAAAGTTTTTCTTGGTATTTTTGATTTAAGGCTATTGCGACTAAATTCTCGAAAAGAGAGGTGTCATCTTTAGCCAAAAAGAGATTCAAAATACCATTGTCCGAAAAGTAATATTTCGAATTGCTTTCCTTATCAACAAAGGAAGCATAATAGTTTTTCAAAGCAAATAAGAGGAAACTTTTAGTGGCATATGAGCAATAATCAATGATCGTGTCTTTTGAAAGAGAAAAACCAATCGTTTTCAAAGCATTATAAAGATTTGTATATGAGACATCTTGTGAGACGGTGGTGGATATTTTCTTTATCAGGATTCTCATGCCGTTCTCTCCACGGATGGAGTTGCGAGTGATGATATCACCAAGAAGAATCTTTTCGTATATGCTTGAAACGTATTCGCGCTTATCCATGGAATTGATTGATTCTGGAAATCCACCAAACTTGTAGAATTCTTGGAGAGCGTTTGTTACTGTTGCGCGTTCAGAAAGGGAATACGAAGAGCTTTCGTCTATTGATTTTGCACGGAGAAATTCTCTGAAGGAATAGGAATGGATTATCTTCGTAAGATAACGTCCGCCTAATTTTGCCGAGACTTCCCTTGAAAGCATTTTCGCATTGCTTCCTGTTATATCGACTTTTTCCATGGCATTAGCCATTCTTATGGCAAATTTTTCCCAACCATCGATATTTTGAATCTCGTCAAAATAGAAATAATGCTTATCGTTTGTTATTTCTTCGGCAGTCAATAATATGTCCTCGAAATCATTTGCTTGAAAGCCAAGCAAACGCTCATCGTCAAAGTTTATGTAAATTATTTGTTCCCAATCAACACCTTCTTCGATGAGATCTTTAACACGTTTATATAGGAGCGTTGATTTTCCTGAGCGCCTAAGACCTATCAAAACGTAGTTAGCGTTTTTATCGAAAGTGTAATCTCTAGTTACTATCTGAGCTTTTTTAATAACTTCATGTTGTTCAAAGATAATTTGCTTGAGAATTTCGTGGTCCATGGTTTTCTCCTTTGTCGACTATATTCTACAAAAACAATACATTTCTGTCGACTATAATCGACAAAAAACACTATTAAATGCAATAAACTAAGAATAAACTTATAGCAAAAACACCCATTATCATTTATGTAGTTCTGATAAATGCTGATAGATGGATCGAGTTCGATTTATACAAATCTAGAAATTTAAAACCATTATTGATTTATCTTTATCATCTCTCTATTTGTTAAATATTTAGACACGTTACCTTCTTTGCTTAAGAAGAGATATTTTCTTTTTACCAACTCATCAAGAACTTTTGTTCTGAAATATGTTGAATTTGAAACGTTGAGATATGTCGTAATTTGATTAACTGTTCTTTTCTCTTTTAGGCAATAAAGAAGAATCGGCGAAGAATAGTGTTCTGAGACATTTGTATGGCCAATTATGGTAATAATACTGCCAGAAGGAACAACGCCCTCGCTATAGGTTATATCTGGTAAGACAGTGGTAAATTGGTTGTTCTTTGAAAAGATGAAAGGCTTATGATAAACGTCTTTATCTTTGTAATCTTCTATTATTTTCTTAAATCCAGTGCCTTTTGCTTCCATCGCTTTGCAATAAACGAAAACCCTTGATAAGAGCTCGTTTCTTCTGCTTGATACAAAGGAGGATAAATCATAAGTTGGCTCAAAAGACTTTCCATCAATTATATTTCCTGGCGATGTTATGGCTAAACGATTCTTAAATAGATTCACTGATATTTGCGTTCCGCTAATAAGATAATCACGATGAACTAAAGCGTTTATTATCGTTTCAAATAAAGCTCTAGAAGGATAGGCATCAATATCTTTTCTTCCAGTGTTATATTTGATAAAACCATGATTCATACGTTGCTGTATGTATTCCCAAATAAAGGAATAAGCATCAATCAAATTTCCGACAAATGTTGCAGTGGAAATGATGTAGTCATCTCCTCTTGTTAAGCCATTAAATGTCGTACATGTAACTTGGGTTTCTTCGCCTTTGTAATCATCTTTGAATAGTAAAGCGCCTCTTCTAAGTTTCTTGTCTTTATCAAAAAACCCAATTGAGGCCAAACCTTTTTCTGTTATTTCATTTTCCGTTTTTTCTTTATAAAACTTGGCTAATTTTGTGAAATCATTGATGTTAAAATCTATATCTGTTGGTTGCGTGTCAAAGGATTGAGAATTGTTGCTTTTAGCCATGCTCAATACTTCTTCTATTGTTGCAGGATTCGTAAAACCATCACGTCTAACAAAGATCATTGGCATCTCTTTGTATTTGAACATTAAAGGCTTTGCAGACGATTCTTCGATGTTAACTGCAAGTATGTAACGTTCCTTATCACGAACTATATATGGAATAGTTTTTGTTGTTATCAATGGGGCAATTTGGAAATGTTGATTTATCGTGCTAAAAAGGAAAAGTTTTTCTGAGTCTAATTCCTTTGTGTCAAAACCAATCACCTCATATGATTTATCTTGAACGCCTAAATAAAAGGTTCCACCTTCGTTATTGGCAAAACCATCGATTGTTTTTAACCATCCTAATAGATTTGTTCTATCAAGTCTTGCTTTGCATTCGTTTTTTTCGTCTTCACAGATAAATTCAGGAATTAAATCAGATAAAATCATAGAAATTTCCTCCTGAAAAATATCTTACTTCAAACGCACTTCAAACAACCTTTGAAGTAGTTCAAAGTCTAGATTTTATGCATTTTTTGTACATCAAAATATATTCAGCTAGTTGAAATGGTTGATTATAAATCGCTAGATAAGGCCAAGTCGCCTTTCTTTATCCAGCCAAGTTTTCTAAAAAGGAAATCAATGAGGAAGACCAATGTTGCAGGAACAATTACGCAGAAAGCAATGACCTCAATAATAAGCACCCAGTTATATTGATTTGCAGCTAATACATTTAATGGTCCAACTAGACCAGATGTTCCCATGCCACCAGCAACTGATAAAGATGATGTGAAGCCGTTTTCGGCATATGTTGCCGCATCTTGAATTGGCATAAGCATTGCAAAAGGCCCTAAGATTGCTGAAGCAATGATTGTTGGTAACCAAATAAGAGGTTTTCTAACAATATTTTTAAATTGCAACATTGATGTTCCAATACCAACCGCAATAACCGATCCCCATTTATTGTCATAAGCTGTTTGAACAGCAAATCCAACCATTTGAGTTGAACATCCAATTAATGCGGCATAAGCAGCTAAAGGAACGTTTCCAATTGAAATGGCAACGCATATTGCAACCGACGATATAGGTGCAGTTAAAGCCATGCCAACAAGGACGGAAATAATGATGCACATTAAGAAAGGTACAACGGAGAACGTCTTTTCAATAACCCATCCTAAACCGATGGTGATGTAATGAATATAGTTAGCAAGCAAGAAAGAATATAACAAAGAGAATATCAAACCAACTAGTGGGAGAAGAATAATATCAACTGGGGTCTTCTTTCTCATGATGTATTTAATTGCAAGTAAGCAGAGAACCGCGCTTAAGTAACAAGAAAGAGGATCGCTGATTGAAGAGACTTTCCCTGTTTCAAAAGAGAAGGCGTAGTTACCTATCATGCCTGCAGCCATCGAGGCGACAACCACGACTCCACTCTTCTTTAAAGATAAAGCAACGCCTAATCCGATACCCGCACCCATCAAGCCTTTAATGACAGTGGTCCAGCTAGATAAAGCAGAAAGACCTGGGATTTGGGTGAATAAATCAAGGATTGTTCCAATAATTAACGTACCAAACAAACCAATAGCCATACCATTGGTCGTGGTCATCAATTTGTCTTTAAATGATTTCCAAAATGATTTCCATTTGTTTTCAGAAATCGCTTTTTCGCTTGTGTTTTCCATTTATTTTACCTCTATATATACTTCTGATGGCATTTCTTTAACGAACAAACCGTCTTTATGAAGATGAGCATCATCAGAAAGATGAACAACATTTGGTATGACCCTGCCATTCTTATCCGCTTTGAATTCAATTAATGTGTATCCAGTATGGCACATATCAAATCTCATCGAAAAGAAAGAATAAGGGATATCAAGTAAAGAAGAAAGAAAGGCTAATCCGAAAGCGTGATGAGCAAAGAGAGCCACATGCTCGTCATTCTTCTTTATTTCTTGATAACAAGCATGTTCTCTATCATGCTTATAGCCAAGTTCTAGCATAAAAGAATCTACGGCGTTATCGGTAAATTCAATTCCTCTTTTGATGTTGGTGTCTTTATAAGCTGGTAAGTTATAGAAGGTGTATCCAGCATCTCTAGTTTCTTTAGAAAGAAATTCTTCAACGTATTTTGGATCCCAGAATATCCAGGTCTTTTCATGTGGAGAAAGGATGGTGGAATAATCTTCCCAGCCTCTATCTTCTCTAGCCCATGGGCAAGGGATAATTGGAAGATTAAATTCTTTAGCAGTAGGCTTGGCTGTTTCTTGGGCTCTTCCCATTGTTGAGGCATATACTTTATCAATGCCAATTTGTTTGAATATTTTGGCAATTGCTTCAGCTTGTTTTTGGCCTTTTTCGGTTAGACAATCTTTTTCGTAATTTGGCTCGCCATGGCGTACATAGTAAAGAAACATAAAACTCCTCCAACGGTGAATAATTGTACATTTTGCTTCCTTAAATAGAAAGAAGGCATGCTAGATTAGTTTAACTAGTTCTGTGTTTGTTTTATAAGTTATGGCGTTTCTGTTCTTGCCTTCAAGCAATAAACCATTATTCACCAATCTGTTTTTGATGTCATTTCTAAGGTAGGAAGAAACTTTGACAGAAAGAGTGTTGGCGATTTCTTCCAAGGTTTTTGGACTGTAATAACAATATGAAAGAATGGTTTTGTCGTTTTTCTTTTCTTCGCCTTTGTTTTCATAGAAGAGAGGAAGGTCAGTCGTATCTTCATTGATGATTCCTGTAGGAGAAAGAAGGTTTGGCAAGGTCAATGTGAACGACATCTTATTTGATGTGATGAGTGGGGCGTATTTCTTCCCGAAACCGGAATAATCATCTTCTATTTTCGAGAACCCTGTTCCATTCTTTTCCATAAGCAAAAGAACCTTTAATATGGCGCATATTTTATCGTTTCTTCTTACTGGATCAATTTCGATGAGGTTTTCATTTCGATAAAAAGTTTCTCCATTAACTAAAGATCCGGGGGAGGTTATCTCCAATCTATCTTTGAATAGATTCACGTGTATTTCTGAATTGGCGATAAAATAATCTTTATGTGCATAAGCGTTAATCATTCCTTCAAAAAGAGAGCGTTTTGGATAGGAATATATCGTTTTTCTGCCACGGTCTTCTTTAAGGAAACCACTGTCAGAATTCTTCTCGATATAATCGATGACAGATTCAATATTTTGAAGAATGTTGCCGCTGAATTCCTGCTCATTTAGATAAGTTGAGTCACCTTTGTTTATGCCATTCCACTTGATGCAGACGGTTTTTGTTTCTTGACCCACGAAATCGTCTTTGAATAGTAAGGAGCCCTTATAAAGAAAACCCTTTTCGGAGTAGAAGTTTTCCGAGCGAAGGATTTTTTCGGTTAATTCTTCTCCTTTGTGTTTCTCTTTGAATGTAGCAAAAAGGAGCTTAAAGTCGCCTTTGTTATATGGAATATCGGTTTCAATACAATCGAAATCAATAGAAGAAGTGGATAGAACCATTTGTCTTATCTGCTCGCTTGTCGCAGAAGATGTTCTTCCCTCATCTCTAACGTATATCGATGGTATGCCATCGTAGGTCAAAACAATCGGCTTTGCTCTAGATTCTTCAATCTTTATCTCTAATAAGAAACGTTCCTCGTTGTTTTCGTTCTTAAATTTTGTGTATTTAAAGGAATATGTTGGGATTGATTGAAAATGTTCTTTAACGGTTTTTATAAAAGTTTGAACTTGAAAATCCACACCTTCTCTTTTTAAACCGATCAGCTCATAGGTTTCATTATTTACACCTATGTAGATTGTTCCGCCTTCACAGTTTGCAAACGCGTCTACTGTTTTAAGCCAACTTAGGGGTTTAACCGGGTTAAGCTCGCTCTTAAATTCTGCAGTTTTAGTTTCAAAGAATTTATCTTTTATCAATTCATCAAGCAACATATTCTCACCTCGTTTCATTCTATATTTTAGATTTAAAAGTTGAAAAATCAAGTTCAACTTCTAGAAAACTTCTAGACTACTTCTAGAAAACTTCTCTGATCTAGAAGTTGATGAAATTAAGTAAATATCGAAATAAAACTGAAATTATAAAGAAAAATAAAAAAGTGACAAGATGTCACTGCTAAATAAAATCTTTACAATTACTTCTAGAAAACTTCTAGTTCACTTCTAGAAAACTTCTAGGATCTAGAAGTAGTCTCTACGGATGCAATGTGATGTTATTTTCTTCGTTCTTAGGAAGAAGATCATTACAAGAACGTTCGGCAATAAAGTTAAGGTGGTCACCACAACGTTCCAAGTTACCAACAAGATTGATAAAGACATTCGAGCTTTGAGGCTTGCATTCTCCAACTTCTAAACGTTTAAGATGTCCGTGAACCATTGATGTACGTTTCTCATCAATTCCATCTTCCATCTTTCTTGCTTCCTCAAGTCGTTCAAGAGATTGCTTATCAACGATTTCATCAACCGTTTTAAACATATCGTTGATTTTAATTTGCATATCTTTCAAATCGGAAATAACGATAGGAGAGAAGGTTAAGTCTTCGTTAACTTCATGATGGGTATATCCAGTAATGTTATCTGCGACTTCTGTGAAACGGATGATATCAGCAATATCAAGTTGCATCCTAGAGATTCTCTTTTGGGATTCTTCACTAACGCCTTTTGAGGCAATTTGAACGATAAAGGAAGAAAGCTCTTTAGACATATGGAGAACTTTGCTCTCTAATTGATCTATTTCTTCCTTCTTGCCTTCGTTTTTATCTAAGAAGGCATTCAAAGCGATGTTTAAGTCGTTCAAAGCCAAATTAGCCATGATGTGGTAATAAGAAACTGCTTGTGATAAAGCAAGTTCAGGGGTAGAAAGAAATCTTGAATCAAGAAGATCGGATTCAACATCCCTACCTTTATCAGGAACAATTTTTTCAGCTAAGATGACTAAGAATTTTGTTAGTGGTAAGAAAATAATCGTGGCAACAACATTAAAGAAGGTGTGGAACATTGCGATTTGTGTCGCAGGAGAATCTGGGAACCATCTAGCAAACGTGCTTTCCATCGCTTTTGGCCAGCAAATAAGAATGATAAAGAAAATCAATGAGCCAAAGACGTTAAATAATAAGTGGATAATTGAAGCTCTTTTGCCGTTAACCGTTGAACCAATTGCTGAAAGAAGGGCTGTCGTACAAGAACCAATATTTGAACCAAGGATCAAATAAAGGACACCATTGCCATTTCCGCCAATGACTGCACCAGCCATTGCTAAGGCTAAAACGATAGAAGTTACCGCACTTGATGATTGGGCGATTGCTGTGAGAACAATACCAATAAGTAGTAAGAGGAATGGATTAGATAAGGAAATCAAAGCGTTTTTTAATCCTTCATTAGAAAGGAACATGCTTTGCATATTCGATGTCATTGTCTCGAGTCCTAAGAAAAGAAGGCCAAGACCCGTGATCATATCACCAATAAAGGCAACCTTAGGGAACTTCTTATGGAAAATAAGACGCATAATAACGCCAATAAGAGTTAAAGAGATGATGATTTCAGTTAGAGGGAAAGCGGAGGAAGATAATCCACCTAACGCAACAATTTGAGCGGTGATTGTTGTTCCGATATTCGCGCCCATGATGTAGGTTGCAGCTTGCGCTAAACTCATAACGCCAGCGTTAACAAAACCAACGACCATGATTGTAGTTGCCCCACTTGATTGCATGATCATCGTAACCAAAGTGCCGATACCAACGCCTGCTAATTTAGATTTAGCGGTTTTAGCAAAAAGACGTTTTAAGCCACTTGTTGCAAGTTTCTCAGTCGAAGATTGCAACATATTCATGCCAACAAAAAGGGCGCCAAGTCCGCCAAGCATTAATAAAACAAGGATTACCGGAGACTCAGTTGTTGCTTCTAATATCGTGTTACTAATCATTTACTGAATAAATACGCTACTGTTACATATTAACTTATATAACGGTTTTTTTACATTTATTTTTGTTTAAAAGCGCTAACAAGTTTTGCTTATACGACCAATAATGACTATCATATGAAATTGCTGAAAGACGAAAATTATGAGTAAAGAAAGAACATTATTGATAAAGATGGTATATACGGCAATTTTCATTGCCTTATGTTTCGGGGCGACATTTATTTCAATCCCCTTTGGAACAAGCAAGGTGCATTTAGGAAACTTTGTTTGCATCCTTTGTGGCCTTTTATGCGGACCGCTTATTGGAGGTCTTGCTGGTTCCTTAGGAATGGGCTTTAACGATATTATGTTAGGCTATGCTTGGACGACATTCCTTAGAACCTTTATTTTGAAATTTCTCATGGGATTCCTATCTGGTTTGCTGTTTAGAGTCTGTCTTAAGAAGAAATCAAATGGCTGGATTTTGATGGGTTCTTCTTTTGTTATCCTCCTAGGTTTATTGGGATATTCAATCTATATGTATTTCGTTCCTAAATCAGGATATACCATAGTAACAATAATTGGACTATCCTCACTTATTGGCATTTTGTTGGTTTCAACGATTGCTTCCTTCTGGCTGCCTTCATCAAGCAAGCCGTTATTATTCTCTTTGACAATATCTCTAGCCGTGAATGTAGCAGGGGAGTTCTTCCTCCGTATTCTTTTCTCTTTGGCTGTTGGAACAACCTATGAAGCAGCTTTAGCAACCTCAATTGCTAAACTTCCTGCGGCCTTGTTTACATCAGCAATAACTGTAATTTTGATTATTCTCTTCTTCTATCCTATTTATTTTGCGACAAGAAAATTCAATAAACTCGACGATTTAAGCAATTACACCATTCTTCAAAGAAGAGAAGCGCATTCTAACTGAAATTGAGTTAGAATACTTCTTGCTATGAAAGAAAGCAAAGAAGAAGAGATAGTTCGCGATTTCGAAGGAAAAGACATTCGTCACCCAGGAAAGAACTATAACTTCCTAGGTTTTACGATTTTTGACGTTCTGCACATTATTTTCGGTGTCACCTTCATTATTATTTATTCCTTGCAAAAGAATGGCGCAAGCGAAGATGAGATAGATAAGCTCAATGATTCAATTGCCTATGAAGGAATCGAACTTATTTTTGCTCTTATTCTTATTGCCTTTGTCGATGGAATCGCCGATATGGCCAAAGAGAAAGAACATGTTGGTCTTCAAGCGATTTCTACTTTCTATTTATTTGCTTGGCTAGTTGTTGGAGGAGCGCTTATCACTCCTGAACTTATTGCCTTGCCAGCAAAACTACACGAATCATTTTCCGCTTATAACCTTTTCTATTTCATGGAATTTGGATTGCTAGGTTTAGCTTTATTCTTTTTCCTCATCACCGTTTTCTTCCCAAAGAAAGGGAAAACGTGGGGAATTCTTATGGCCATTGGCATCATTTGCATAGGCCTTTCTATTCCTTGCTCAATTGCTCAAGATTATCTTCCTTTTGAAGGATACATCTCTGTTTTAGAAACCTTAAGTCAAACCGCTCCTTTAGCACCTGTTATCTTCTCTCTTATCTCTCAACACGACGTCCGTAATTTAAGAAAAACGACCTATAAAGCTTAGTGAAAATTTTTATCCTAGAAATCCTTCATAACTGATAAGATTGTTTTGTTGAAAAGGAGGGTTACCTAGATGAATATTTTGGCTTTCTTAATACCAAAGACTCAGACAAAGTTTTTGGAAGATGACGTTAGCATTCGCCAAGTGCTTGAAAAGATGGATTTTTATAAGTACTCGACTGTTCCATTGCTTGATAAAAATGGCAAATATATTGGCACAATATCTGAGGGAGACCTTCTTTCATTTATCAAAAACAATGGTGATCTAGATTTAAAGAAGGTAGAGAACGTCAAAGCTATGGATGTTCCTAGATATCGCTCCTATAAGGCTTTGAATATCAATGGAGAATTTGAGGAGATTCTCGCTTTGTTAATGGAACAAAATTTCATCCCTCTAATTGACGATCGAAACACCTTTATTGGCATCGTTCCAAGAAAGTCTATTTTGTCTTATTTCTACGAAAAAAGAAAAAGATAAAAACCATATCGTTACCAATTACTTATTTTTGTAAAAATAAGATTGTATTTTTCTTTTCCTGTACGGATAATTTACCAAGTTAGGAGGAAAAAGAAATGAAGAATAAGAAAATACTACTTTTTCCATTATTAGGCGCTTGTTTGCTTACAGGCTGTAACATCAACATTTACGACATCATCAATAGCAGCAATTCCAATTCATATGAACAAAAAACAGAGAAGGATTTATCTAGCTTAAAGGAAGGAAAACTTCTTCAAGCAAAGGTTCAAGGATCAGATTATGTTGCCGCTAATATTTTATCAAACGATAGCAAGATTTCTTATCGCACATCGGGAAGCATTCCATTTGTCTCTTTAGAAACCCTTCTTCCTTTACTTGGACCAGAAGGTTCGAAGATAACAGAAGAAGTAAATGGCTCTATCCATAAGTACACGATTACTACGGCAACATCTGCAAAACACGTTGTTACCGCAGATACGGAAAACGATACATTAACATTTGATGACTATGATAGATTCACGACAATGAGCATCAATTATTCCGAGGTTAACGGAATTTCCTCTCTTGCCGAATCTAAAGGATCTTATGTCACATATAGCGAGACAAATCCTTGTGAATACACTTCAAGCAAAGCAACCGTCTTTGATTTTAAGAGCCATTCTCTTGATGTTATCGCTTATGGCAAAGAAACATATATTCCTTTTGCTCCAGCATCGGATATCTTCTTCTCATCCTTAGGACTTGCCTTTGCATACAACGGTGAAGATTTCTATACGGTAACTACTGATGCATATTTAATTCCCCTCAAAGGTGATGAATATCAATTTAGCTCCTATGCTAAGTCTTTCTATAACGGATCATTGAAAAAAGGCGGCAGAACAAGTGAATATGCGACATATAACTACAACGCCCTTTGTTTCCAAATCGATTATTTCTATGGCTTTGCTGACAAAGGATTTGCTCCATTAGACACATATTTAGCAAATAAATACTCCTCAATCAGAAAGAATTTGAAATCGACAGATAACGATGATTACCAATACGCGTTAAATGAACTTCTCTATGGCATATTGGGTGATGGGCATACTGGTGCTCTTCGCTTTTCCTCGATCTTTGGCAATGGACAAAATGAAGTTTCTTCAAGTGTTTATTCCGATAGATACATTACTCTTTCTGAAACCGGAAGCACATTAGCACTTATGCGTAAAGCTAGCCTAGGAAACAATCCTTCCGCTTTTAGCACATATGGACATACGGCTATCATTCGTTTTGATTCCTTCGTTTCAACTTATAAGAATTTTACTTCCGCGACAGTTTCTAACTATGTTGCCGAAGATTCCTTCGCTATGCTCTATTCCTATATGAAAAAGATTGATAGCATGAATAGCATAACTCACGTTGTTCTTGATTTATCAATCAATGGTGGTGGAGCGGCAGATGCATGCATTGCTATGCTTGGTTTCCTTACTAATTCCGTGAATATCAATATCTATAACCCACTTAGCGGAAGCAAGACAACTCTTCATTATGCCGTTGACACAAACCTTGATGGCAAGGTTGATGCAAACGACGTGAAGAGCAATTATAAGTTCTTCGTCTTAACATCTAATTATTCTTTCTCTTGTGCAAACTTATTCCCAACCGTTTGCAAAGAAAGCGGCATTGCTAAAATCATTGGCGAAAAGAGTGGAGGAGGAGCGTGTGTTGTTCGCCCATCCGTTACTGCTGATGGCTCTCCATTCCAAATGTCAGGTACATCACGCTTATCAACAAAGGCAAGCGATGGCTCATTCAAAGACAATGATGCAGGCATTGATCCAGATTACACTTTAGAACGTGCATATTTCTACAATGATAAATCTTTATCAATGTTTGTAGAAAGCAAATAATCCCCTATAAAAGCCGGCCCTTTTGTTAAATCAGAAGGGCTTTTCATATATTAGAAATGAAACGTAGTTTTTTCCAATAAATGCTTAATGCTATAATTATTCCATGAGTTACGATTATCTAGTTGTCGGCGCTGGTTTGAGTGGACTTACCATCGCTAGACTATTGACCGATGCAGGTAAAAAAGTCCTTGTCCTCGAAAAAAGAGATCACTTAGGCGGAAATATTGCAACCGATGTAGAAGATGGCATCATCGTCCATACTTATGGGCCACATATCTTCCACACTTCAGATGAATTTGCTTGGGGATTTTTTAACAAATATTCTGAGGTGTATCCTTTTATCAATTCTCCTATAGCCTCATATCACGGAGAACGTTACCATCTTCCTTTCAACATGAACACTTTCCACGAGCTTTGGGGAGTAAACACTCCTGAAGAAGCTAAGGAAAAAATTCAGGAAGAAATCAAAAAGGAAAACATAAGCGAGCCTAAGAATCTTGAAGAGCAAGCCCTAAGCATGGTTGGAAGAACTGTCTATACCAAATTAATCAAGGAATACACCGAGAAACAATGGGGCAGAGATTGCAAAGATTTACCTGCTTCAATCATTAAACGTCTTCCTTTGCGTTTTGAATATAACAACAACTATTTCAATGATATTTATCAAGGCCTTCCTAAAGGAGGATATTCCGTTTTTGCTAATAATATTGCCAAAGGCATCGAAGTTAGATTCAACGTTGATTATCTGCAAGATAAGGAAAAATATGATCAATTAGCCAATAAAGTTATCTACACCGGACAATTGGATTCTTTCTTCAATTATTGTTTTGGCAAACTCGAGTGGAGATCCTTACGTTTTGAAACTGAGACTTTGCCGCTTGACGATTATCAATCAAATCCAGTCGTTAACTACACCTCAAAAGAAGTTGGCTACACAAGAATTAGTGAGCATAAGCATTTTGATCCATATTGTGAAAATCACCATTCCACGATAATAAGCAAAGAATATCCAGATACATATTCTGATGGAAAGATTCCTTATTACACGGTTAATGACGAAAA
Organism: Lachnospiraceae bacterium; assembly: GCA_963657245.1. Classification (GTDB taxonomy): domain Bacteria; phylum Bacillota_I; class Bacilli_A; order RFN20; family CAG-826; genus UBA4951. The sequence continues at coordinate 82,053 of CAVKLJ010000003.1, read as the reverse complement.
GAACAACTCTTTAGCCAAAAAATACCTCGATGAAGCAAAGAAGCTTGAAGGAAAGGTGTATTTCTTAGGTCGTCTTGCTCTTTATAAGTATTTTGATATGGATGATGCAATAGTTGCTGCAAAAGACTTATTTGAATCTTTAGAGAAATAATTATGGAAATCGTTAAATTAGAAGGTGCGACAAAAGACTACATTTGGGGTGGTAGTTATCTTAAAAGCTGGGGAAAGAAATCTTCTTCGGAAAACATTGCCGAATCATGGGAATTATCTTTTAACCCAATGGGTCCAAGCGTTATTGCCTCAGGAAAAGATGCAGGCAAACTTCTTATGGATGTAGCTAGAAAAGAAGATATTGGTGAAATCCCCTCATCCTTTCCTTTCTTCCCTGTTTTGATTAAATTAATAAACTCTGCATCAAACTTATCAGTTCAAGTTCATCCATCCGATGAATACGCCCTAAAATACGAAAATCAATTTGGCAAAACCGAGATGTGGTATGTCCTTCATGCTGAAAAAGGGGCTGGACTTTATGTTGGTTTCAAAAGAAAAACAAACGAAGAAGAAGTTCGTAAGGCGATTGATGAGGGAACAATCATGGATCTTCTTAACTTTGTTGAAGTTAAACCTGGAGAAAGATATTTCATCCCTTCAGGAACAGTTCATGCGATTGGCGCAGGCGTAACCGTTATTGAGATTCAACAAAATAGCACTCTCACATATCGTCTTTATGACTACAAGCGTAAAGACAAGAACGGTAAAGAAAGAGAACTTCATGTCGATAAAGCGATGAAGGTTCTTAATTTTGGCGAATATAAGAAAGTTGAATTCCCTGAGCCACTTATTGGGCAATGTAAATATTTCACTTCGTCTGTAAGAAAATTAGATGGAGAAGAAAGAATTCAAGCTCCTCTTGATTCGTTTGCCTCAATTACATTTATCTCAGGCGAAGGTAAACTTAATGACATTCCTTATAAGATTGGCGATACCTTCTTTATCCCAGCGAATAAGGTTGCAAATATAATTGGTAATGGTGATTATGTCCTAACGGAGGTAAGAAAAATATGAAATACGTAGGAATTGATGTTGGCGGAACATCCATTAAAGGAGGATTTGTCTCTGAAGAAGGAGAGATCCTCAATCGTTTTGGTTTTCCAATTGATAAGAATGCCACACAAGAAGAATTGATCAATCGTTTAGGCGATTTGATTAATGAACAAATCGTTAAATGCGATTACAAGAAATCTGATTTTGCCGGTATTGGTATCGGTTCACCTGGCTCAATCAACTCTGATACTGGGTGTTGCGATTTCTCCAATAACCTTAATTGGCATCGTCTTCCAATCGTGAAAATGATTGAAGAAAAAACCGGAATGAAAGCAAGAATTGCCAATGATGCGAATGCTGCAATGGCGGGTGAGGCAAAGTTTGGTGTTGGTAAAAGTTACCATAACCTAGTCTTATTAACGCTTGGCACTGGCGTTGGCGGAGGTCTCTATTTAAATGATCATCTCTTCGTTGGAAATGAAGGAAAAGGTGCAGAAATGGGCCACATTATCATTAAGATGGATGGAGAGAAATGCTCTTGTGGATTAAATGGCTGTTTTGAAGCATACGCTTCAGTTACCGCTCTTATCCGTCAAACAAAAGAAGCAATGGAAAAAGACAAGAATTCCTTGATGTGGGATTATGTCGCTTACGATATTAATCGCGTTGATGGAAAGACAGCCTTTGAATGCTCCAAACAAGGCGATAAAACAGCCTTAGCAGTTGTTGATAAATATGAAGATTATCTAACGGTTGGCTGCCTTAATTACTGCAATATCTTTAGACCAGACGCCATCATTCTTGGTGGAGGTCTCTCAAATCAAAGAGAATATTTAACTGATGCCATAACAAAGAAACTTGCAAAGCTTAATTACGGCTATGCTTGCACAGCTCCAGTTAAAGTCTTTGTTTCTACCTTAGGAAATGATGCAGGAATTTTAGGCGCTGCAGCATTATTCATTGATTAATCAAAAAACAAAAGCCAAGGATCCTTCGGGATCCTTTTTAAATTGGCTAAGAAAAAAGCCGGCTATATTAGCAACCGACGTTTTCTGTTTTTTCTTCTTTGTTTTCTTCGAGTAGGTTAACCGTATCTTTCATTGATTTTTCAAAGACGTCATCATTGGAGTTATCGAAGATTACGAGTGAATAAGGATCGTTAGGGACTCTTAAGTATGTAGGAATGTTGAAGTCTTGAGTTTTCACCCACGCATCAAAGTTTTTAATCTTGAAGACATCGCGATCAGAATTTCTTGAAATCATTCTAGCACGGACTGTTTCAATATCGCAGACAACCCAAACAATAACAAGGTGAGCATTATATTGTTCCTTTAATTTGTTTCTTAATTGCTCGATATATTCAGGATGATGTAACTCTCTTGTAAATGGAGCATTGATCAAAACAATATCTTCATAATTTAACGCAGTAAAGGCCATTTCAAGGATGACATCATATTCAACATCACGAATATTCTTTTGGAAAAATTCACCTTCGCGGTCAATTGGAAGGCCTGCAACCTTATAGGCAACATTGCTTAAAGGAACAAGGCTATCTTTATCTAAATATGTTACATGGGCCAATGTTTCGGCCAATTTCATCGAAACATAGGTCTTTCCACTTGCTGGGGGCGCGCTGACAATAATTAACTTTTTTTCCATCTCGAAAAACTCACTCTCTCAATTGAGGACCTTAATATTATTTCTCTAGAGAGACTCAAAAACAAGCCAAACAAGTTTAAATTACGTAGTAATAAAATAAATTAGCACTCAACACTTGCGAGTGCTAAAAGAAGGGGTATAATATCCTCGTTCTTGAAAGAGGACATTTTATAGGAGGATTAATTTATGAACGACATGAATGGAATGGAAGATTATTCCCAAGAAGAAAACATTCTTGAGAAGTTTGGTCGTAATGTCAATGCGGACGTTAAAGCAGGAAAAGTTGATCCTGTTATCGGACGTGATGAAGAAATTAGAAAAGTAGTGCAAATCCTCGCAAGAAAAACTAAAAACAATGTTATTTTGCTTGGTGAGCCAGGTGTAGGAAAAACGGCAATCGTCGAAGGACTTGCTGAAAGAATCGTTAAGAACGATGTTCCTCTTACTCTTAAAGATAAAGAGATATATGAACTTGATATGGGTGCCCTTATTGCTGGCGCTAAGTATCGTGGTGAATTTGAGGAACGTTTAAAAGCGGTTCTTAATAAGATTAAACAATCTGAAGGAAAGATTATTCTTTTCATCGATGAAATCCACCTTATTGTTGGAGCTGGTAGAACTGATGGAGCAATGGATGCGTCCAATATGCTAAAACCAATGCTTGCCCGTGGAGAAATCGATTGCATTGGTGCGACAACCTTAAACGAGTATCGTGAATATATTGAAAAGGATAGAGCGCTTGAAAGACGTTTCCAAACCGTAATGGTTGAAGAGCCAACTGTTGAAGATACAATCACGATTCTTCGTGGCTTGAAACAAAGATTTGAATCATATCATGGTGTAAGGATCACCGATAACGCTTTGATTGCAGCTGCAACTCTTTCAAATCGTTATATCACAAATCGTTTCTTACCGGATAAAGCCATAGACTTAATTGATGAAGCGTGTGCTGGAATCAAGGTAGAAATCGAATCTATGCCAACTGAACTCGATGAAACAAATCGTAAGATTCGTTCTTTGGAAGTAGAGAAGGTTGCCTTAAGCAAGGAAAACGATGAATCTTCACAAAAGAGACTTCAGGATTTAGAGAAAGAACTTGAAAGTTATAAGGCAAGATCTGAGAAACTTACTGCTGAATGGCAAAAAGAAAAGGCTCAAATTAAGGAAGCTAAAGACCTCAAAGTCAAAGTTGAGGAACTTAAGGTTGAACTTGGAAACTATTTCCAAGAAGGTAATTTTGAGAAAGCATCTAAACTTCAATATCAAACAATTCCTGAACTTGAGAAACGTATCAAAGATTTAAGCGAATCTTCTGCAAATGGAGAAAGACTTGTCGATGAAATCGTTGATCAAGAATCAATTGCTAAGATTGTTGCTAAGATGACTGGAATCCCGGTTTCACGTATTCAAAAGGGCGATAAGGAAAAGGTCTTAGATTTAAAAAACACGCTTGAGAAACGTGTTATTGGACAAGATAATGCCATAACTCTTGTATCAAATGCCATTCTTCGTCAAAGAGCGGGTATTCAAAACCCTAATAGACCAATTGGCTCCTTCTTATTCTTAGGACCTACTGGCGTTGGTAAAACTGAGGTTGCAAAAGCTCTTGCTGAAGCCCTCTTTGATAATGAAAGTAACATCATCCGTATCGATATGTCTGAATACATGGAGAAATATTCAGTCTCTAGATTAATTGGTGCAGCCCCGGGATATGTTGGATACGAAGAAGGTGGACAACTTACTGAAAAAGTCCGTCGTAATCCATATTCAATTGTCTTATTTGATGAAATCGAAAAGGCCGACCCTGAAGTCTTCAACCTCTTGTTACAAATTCTCGATGATGGACGTTTGACCGATTCTCAAGGACATCTTGTAGATTTCAAGAATACGATCATCATTATGACTAGCAACCTTGGAAGTGAGTACATTTTACATGGCGAAAAGGATAAGGTTGAAGAAATTCTCCATAGAACCTTCAAACCAGAGTTCCTTAATAGAATTGATGAGATTGTCTATTTCAATCCATTGTCGAAGGATGTTCAACTTAAGATCGTCGAGAAGATGCTTAATGAACTTAAGAAGAGACTCGAAGATCAATATTATTCAGTCTCATTCACCAAAGAACTTGAGAAATGGATCCTTGATTCCTCTTATACGCCTAACTTTGGCGCAAGACCAATCAAACGTTTCATCCAAGATAAGGTTGAGACAAGCTTAGCTACTTCAATCATCAAAGGTGAGATTGACACAAAGAACAAATTCCTTGTTGATGTGAAAGACAATCAAGTCGTTATCTGCAAAGAATAAAAACAAAATCCTCTGCAGATCCATTGGAAATGCCGGGGATTTTTTCGTTTTTTGAAATTTAATTGGTCTTATTCTTCTATATCGAGCGTTTTTAGAAGTCTTCTAAAAGTGTCCTGACTATCTAAACATGTATCTAGCAGACATGCTTTATCTTTTTTCCAATTGGAGAGGCCTCTATAGTAAAAAGACTTTTTCGAATCCTCAATTATGAATGGAGTAATGTTAAATCTTAGGCATTCTTTTAATGCAATTAATCTTCCAACTCTTCCGTTTCCATCCTGAAAAGGGTGGATGAATTCGAAATTTGCATGGAATTCAACAATGTCGTTTATGCTTATATTCGTTTTCTTTTGATATTCTCTTATTAATGTGGCCATTGCTGATTTTACTTCAGCTGGCTTACAAGCTTCTCTTCCACCAACAATGTTCGGTATCTTTTTGTATTCACCAACTGCAAACCAATCTAGATTTGAGTCTTTTGTACTTTGTTTTAAAAGAAGGTGCAAATGTTTAATGATATCTTCTGTTAAAGGCTCAAGCGCGTGGTCAATTACGTAATCAATTGCTCTGAAATGGTTACTAGTTTCGATGATATCATCAATGGAAATATTGTCTGCAACATCTAGTGTTCTTGTTTCGAATATTAAACGCGTTTGATCTTCTGATAATTTTGAGCCTTCAATATGGTTTGAATTATATGTCATCCTTACTTGCAGTTCGTGATAAAGCCTTCCAGAAATCTTGGCTTCTTTTTCTTCGCGTAATATTTGTAAAATGTTGTTATCTAGTTTTTCTATGTATAAGTCTGTTGGTGAGCATGAACAAAAATTGGCGATTTTTAAAAGAACATGATTAGCTATTTTCTCGCCTTTTGAAATCTTTGCGATTGTTCTAGATGATATGCCTAGTTCTTTTACTAAATCGGATTTAGTTATTCTTAGGGCGTCCAGTTTTTTTCTAATGGTTTATACGAGTACATAATCTTTACTTATTATTGAAAAAAATACCAAAAAAGTAAAGATTAATGTTATTAAAAGTAAAGGTTTGAAAAATTAGTATATTTCTTAAGTATCAAGAATCCAGACGTTATCGATATTTTTACTTATGGCGTGGTTAAGATAAAAATCTCGATATACGGTTTATCGCTTTTTGTAGATATTAGAAATGACATATTTTTGAATATTGAAATTCGGTCATCATTTCATTGAAGTTTCATTGAAGTAGACATTGAAGTTTCGTTGAAGTGAGCATTGAAGTAATGTTGAAGTATTTCTATAAATATTAATAAACAAAAGGTTTTATCGTAGTTTTTTCAGTATATATTTTGTAACCCCTATAACCCCTTGCCTATTTTTAAAAAGCGGTTATAAATTTCATTAGGTTTCGGTTGGTTGCAAATAATCATTTAACTAACAATAAATATGATCCGTAAAAGTACAATTAAAAAATCAAAGTACAAAGAAGTACAAAGAAGTACAACTTGAATTTCAAAGTACAACAAAGTACAATTCTTTTGTAAAAAGGAGAGTGCTATGGAAAATCCGTTTTCAATTTCGTTTGGCAGAATCAACGAAAAATTAATTCAACGTGACACGGAAATACAGCCAATATTTGAAGATTTTAATTCTGAGTCGACTAGAAACACTGTGTATGTAATTACAGGACCAAGAGGATGTGGTAAAACAGTTACATTAAGTCATGTCCTTGACGTATATCGAAATCAAGACAAATGGGTCGTCGCACGTTTATCTCAATCAAGCAACATGCTTGAGCAGATGGCTTCTCTTCTTTATGAGAATGGCTTAACGAAATTCAAGTTCCTTAAGGTTGAATTCTCTTTCTCCTTTCAGGGAGTTACTTTTAGTGTTAAGGGCGAAAAACCAGTCTCAAGTATTCACGTTTATTTAACAAAACTTCTTGAATATTATAAGAAAAAAGGAATTCACGTCCTTGTTGCAATAGATGATGTGGCAAAAAATGACGGAATGGTTGAATTCATCAGGGCCTATCAAGGCTTTTTAATCGATCATTATGATGTTCGTCTTTTAATGAGTGGCCTTGCCAAAAATATTTCAAAATTGGAAAACGACCGCTCACTTACGTTTTTGTTTAGAGCACCCAAAATTAAACTTCCTCCGTTATCTTTAGGCTCAATTGCTCTTTCTTATCAAGATACATTCAATATTTCTGAAGATGAATCTATACGTTTGGCAAAGCTTACAAAAGGCTATGCGATGGCTTATCAACTATTAGGAGATATCATTTTTAGAACTGGCGAAAAAAACGCTAGTCAAAGAGTTCTAAGAGAATTCGATATAAAGCTAAGCGAATGGAGTTATGAGATAATTTGGTCGGAATTGTCGGAACAAGAAAAGAAAATTCTCTCACTCATTGCAAAAGGATTGTCTACCAATCAGCAGTTAATGGATGAATTGAAAATAACCAAAGGATATTTGGCAATCTACAAAAAGAAACTTTCGGATGAAGGATTGATAAATGTGACAGTTAGAGGCAACTCTTCTTTATGTTTGCCTAGATTTGATCATTTTATTCAAAACAAAGAAGAACTCTTTAATGACTGATTATCGTTTATAAACTTCGATTGTTTTAGTCTTGCTTTCAAATTACGGTATAAGACCAAGGCTATTTTTTCGGCAAAAATAATTTATATCATATAAGCTGCATGCGTATGGCGTAGGGGTTAAGCTGTATTTAGAATCGAATGTCGCATATGGTGGCGGATTTGCATCTATTTCAAATTTTGTTTTCGATTTTTCCTCATGATTTTGTATAAAAGAGATATGTTTTTTGAGCCATAAGTCTCAGTTAAAATGCGTATATCTTCGATATTTAATTTGTTAAATTCAATTTCGTCTATTCTCAAATCATCAAACAACAATGTTTTTAGCTCTTGTTGATTAGAAACAGGCTTAAGCGAATATAACTTGTCACATAAAGCCTTTTCTGGTGTTGCGATGAGATATGTGTACCCGTCTTCTTCTTTGATTTTAACCCCCAATGAAAATGCAGAAGAAGGAATGTCTTGGTATGTAAAGTTACCGAATTTGGTTATATATTCTTTAGACTTTCTTTTTAAACATGTAGCGGACGTGTATGTATAAACTCTTTAGGGGATTAAGCCGTAATAGGATAGAGCAAAGTCGAACGATAGGTATGATGGGCCATAATTGCTCCAGCCAAAAGATATCCATCAACATTACGATTTGTTTCATATAGGCCTTTAATGATTGGTGTTAGTTCGCCATTTGAAACCAACCTTTTTATTTGTTTAAATGGATCGCCAAATGCGTTGTATTTTTCTAACAATATTTTTGTTGTACTTATCATATTTGCTCCACTAACTGTAATTATAGGCAAGTTACTGGAGCAAAATAACCAAATAATTGATAAGACATTCGTTTTTAAATAATCGATTTCATTTATGTTAAATCAAACTTAGAACGAAAATATGAAGATTAGACTTGAGGTTTGATGGGTTTAAGGCTTTTATATCGCTTCTATTTCGACTATTTCGATGTCTTTACCATTTATTGGCGTATACGCATTGTTGCTCTTGCAACTAGGGCAAGTGTAATTATTATCTTTGAGATTAAAGATTGTTCCACAAGATAAACATCTTCCTTCGGAAGGCAACATGTTTACTTTGAGCCTCGTATTTTTTAAAGGTGTGTCTTTTATTGCCGCATCCCAGCAAACTCGGAAATAGCTTTCTTCAACGCCAGAAGACTCTCCGATATCTAAGGTTACCGATATAAGCTCTTTGACGTTGTTTTCTTTGATGACGTTATTGAGCTCCTCAATGCTCATCAAAACATAACTCATTTCGTGCATATTATTTAGCTTGGTACTCTTTGACTTGCTTTAAAAGATATTCAGCAATCTTATCCATACCTTCGCCAGTTTTAGCAGAAACAGGGAAGAATTTGGAATTTGGGTTGAGTTTTAGGATATGTTCTTCGGCTTTTTGAATGTCAAAATCAAATACTGATATTGCATCAAGCTTTGTGAAGATGACGACATCTGCGACCGTGAACATCAATGGGTATTTAAGAGGTTTGTCATCTCCTTCGGGGATAGATAAGAGTTCAAAAGAAGATGTGGCTCCAGTGTTAAATTCGGCTGGGCAAACAAGATTTCCGATATTCTCAAGGAAAACTAAGTCTAAATCTTCAATTCCAAAGCCAGTGAGGGCATCATCAACCATTTTTGCATCAAGATGGCATTCGCCAGAGGTGTGAATTTGGATTGATTTAACTCCAGTGTTTTTTGAGATTGTCTCTGCATCGACCACGGCATCCATATCCGCTTCGATAACACCAATACGTAAATCATTCTTCAAACGATTGATTAAATTAACAAGGAACGTTGTCTTTCCTGATCCTGGCGAGGACATAAGGTTAACAAGATAGACGTTCTTTTCCTTGAGTTTCTTTTTGACTTCCTCAGCACGGGAATTATTGTTTGCAAATACACTTTGCTTTACTTTTATAACGCGAATTTCATCCATAAATCTTCTTCCTTTTGACTATTTGATATTGTAAAAAAATAAACGCTTTCTTACAAGGAAAGCGGCTTATAAAAGATGATTAGAAGAAAATCGTATCGTCTTTTCCTGCAATGTATCTATATAGGAAGATTGCACCAATTGTCGCAGGTATTGGAGTTAACCAGATAAACCATAGCCCCCAACCAATATTTGTATCCATTCCAAGTTCTATATAACTTGCTAAGGCCGTGCTCCAGAAGAAACAAAGAACGTGAATTAGAAGATCAAATCTCCGATTCCATTTTTTGGCAAAATACGTTAAAACCAAGAATGAAGCAGGTATTGCCCAAAGGAAGATTAGCCAAGGATTCCAAGATTGAATGTTTGCTAGCATAAGTGCGGCAAATATTACCGCGGCAATAGTCCAGATAAAGACAACGCCTAAAGCAACGACGATTATTTTGTTTCTCTTTATGATTTTTGGGTCATTTTTACCGTCTTTTTTCAATGTTTCATCGGTTTGCTCACTAATTAGATAATCTAATGTGACACCATAAAATTCTGCCAATTCAGCTAAAACGCTTATATCTGGCAAACCATCGCCAGTTTCCCATTTAGAGATCGATTTATCTGAATAAGAAAACTTTTCTGCTAATTGTCCTTGTGTTAGACCTCTAGCTTTTCTTAGAGTTGATAAATTATGTGAAACGTTTTTAGCAACATCTTTCATCGTTAAGATATTTTAAACGTTTGTCTCCAAAAAAAGAAATAGATAGTCATTTTCATTGTTTGCGATTATAAGAGAGTGCCCATTGTTCACCATGTGTGATTAACGTGTTTTAACAAGATGACATAAGATAAACATTAGTAATTATCGATGTTTTCTTTATCTTATGTCCGCATGATGACATAAGTAGGACATAAGAAACAAGTGTAACTGGACATAAGATGTTGATGTTTTGAAATTAAGTAAGTAGAATAACATAGAGGAAGGAAAAATATATGGAAAAAATAAGTGAACTAATTCCGGCAGATGATTTAGAGAACCAAAATTATGAATTCAAACTAGCATTGGATGATGATAAAGAAAAAATAGAAAGATGGGCAAAAACAATTGTCGGGTTTGCAAATACGTCAGGTGGATATTTGCTTGTTGGCGTTACAAATGATGGGTATGCCAAAGGCTTAAACAACAAAGAAATCGACCAAACAAAGAATCTAATCTTGTTAACTATAAATAGATATATTTTTCCACACGTTACTGTCAAGTTTGACCTAATCAAATGCCACAATGGCAATAATGTATTATCCGTTTTTGTTGATTATTTGAATGAAATGGTCATTTATAAAGCCGGGGATTTTAACGAGAAAGTATACATAAGAGAAAACGGAGCCACGTTGCCGGCAAGTATTAATCAAATTTTAAAAATGAGCAAGAGAAAATACGGCATAGATGGCCAAATTTTAAACGAGCAATACGAAAAGAAGAACTTTATTTCATTTAACAAACTAGCACGCATGTATCGTATAGACAATCAAGAACCATCTATCAAAATGTTGATAAATGAGGAAATAATAAGCCAGGACGGAAGAATTACAGAAGGCTTAGGGATGTTTGCTGATAATTACAATTCAGATGATACTTTGGCTGTTTGCAGATTGTGGAACGGATTTAACCGTGGGGTTGATGAAGCAATCGATAAGAAAGAATTTAAAGGATGCTTAGGCGAAGTTTTCGAGAACATAATGGCCTTTATAAAACGTAATTCTCGTAGCGGTTTTATCAAGATGGATGATGGATCGAGATTAGATACATATTCATATCCAGAAAAAGCTTTAAGAGAAAGCGTCGTTAATGCTTTGGCTCATAGAGATTATTCGATATATGGAACTCAAATAGATGTCGATATTTATAAAGACAGGTTAGAAATTCGCTCTCCTGGCTCTTGGCTTCTAGACAAGGAACCAGATGAATATAAATTTGATTCTATTCCGTCCGTTAGAAGAAACAAGGTAATATGCAATTGTTTTAGTGTCATAGGTTTGATGGAAAAAAGTGGCAGTGGAATGAGAAAGATATATAACATTTATGAGAACTTAAACGCCAAAGAGCCTACTTTGTACAATACTTCAGATTTTTTCATGATAACTCTCTACGATTTGCTGAATACCGAAGAAGCGGTTCTAAAAACCGTTGATAACTACGATACAAAGATTTTAAGTTTTTGCGATGGGGTCGCAAGAAGCAGAGAAGAAATCCAAAATTATATCGGCTATTCGAGCACTAGCAACTTTTCAAAGAGAGTCTTAAAACCCTTGCTTGATTCAGGATTGTTGCTAACAACAGCAAAGAAACATTCAAAGAATCAAAAATACATCACAAAGAAATAGATTTGATGTTTATAGCTTAAAGCGATTAAGATAAACATTAGTAATTATCGATGTTTTTTCATCTTATGTCCGCATGATGACATAAGTAGGACATAAGAAACAAGTGTAACTGGACATAAGATGATTTCCTCTATTCGAGTTTTTGATTTTCTCCCCGCTTACTGCAAAAGGAAATATCTTGCTAATTGTTTTTTGCAAATCCTGATTTCTAAGTTAAAATAAGTCGTAAAGGAGGAAAAAATAACCAACAAATATGTATCAAGAGGAATTAAAATCCTCGAACTTAGCGAAATTCTTAAATGATTACGACTATGTGTTCGTGGACACATGTTCCTTGATGGAAGACTCATTCCCATTATTCATGGATCACTTAACATCCTCAAAAGAATATTGGAGAGATGAACTACAAGTAATTGTTCTTGGCGAATGTTTAGAAGAATTAAAGAAACATTCAAAAGAAAAAGACAAAGAACGTATCAGTAGTAAGATTGCCGCGACAAGAGCTTTAAAGATAATCAAACACGATAAGTGGCGTTCTAAGACATTAACAATTACTAAATGTGATGGCGATTCCTTCGCGGATAACGCCATATTCACAAAAGTTTCTAGCTTACGGATTCATAACAAAATCCTTGTTATCACCCAAGATAAAACCTTAACAACGGATTTATTGAAATTGAATAAGCTTGATTCACAAAAAGGGAGATATCTAAGTGTATATCGCTTGAATCAACAATCAGAATTAGAAAAGAATCCTGGCGAAAATAGCGAAAAGCCTTTTAACAAGAAACATGACGCTTCGTCTTTTCAGAAGGTAGAAAAAGACAACAAAGTCACGCCTCTAACCAAGGCGCAAAGAACTTTGATTCAAGAAGATTCGAAATTAGCTAAGAGTCTTTTGGATCAAAAATACAAACTCAAAAACAAAATCAGAGATATCGATGATCAGATTCTTCGTATCAACAAGATTGGAAAAGAATCCTTAACAAACTTAAAGCTTCATTTCCAAAAAGAAGACCTTCTTAAGAAAAAGGCAGAACTTCTAAGCTCTAAGAAGCCTGCAAAAGAGAATAAGAAGGAAACACCAGAAATCCAGCCTCAAACAATCATCACCAAAGGAAAGAAGGCAAGCGAGGCCTTAAAACGTCTTGCTTTGAATTATCATTCGATTGTTAGAGATAACAGCGTTCCTTACGTTCCTGAGGTCCATGGTGAGTTAAACCTTACGATGGAAGATTTGGTGAATGTTGATCTTCTCTCTTCAAAGAAAGGTGATTTCACCTATTCCAAAGGAGGAATCGTTTATTCCTTCATCAAAGGAAATGAATATTCAGTCTCTTGTTCTAGGAATTCTTCAAAGGAGACAAAGAGCAAGAAACCATCAACATCTCCAAAAGAGAAAAAAGCAACGCCAATAAAAGGGAAGGAAAAGCCTTTGATCGATGAATCTCTTTCGAAGAAAAAGATCAAAGTCGTCAAGGTTAAAGGCGTAACCTCTGGTGGATCTTCTAGTGCCATACCTGAAGGAATTATCCTTGTGGTAGGGGAACCAAAGAAGAAACCTGTCCGTAAAGAGGAAAAAGTTGCAATAATTAAAAATAACAGCTTACTCGATGAAGCAATTGCTGCAGACCGTATCCTTAACGCGAACTTGAATAACCCTAATTATCCAAAAGAGAAATCCCTTCTAGAAATCAAGAAACAAAAAGAAAGATTAAAGAAACTTGATGCCAAAGATCTTAAATCTTTCCAATTGAAACTCTCAGACTTAGAGAGGCTTGAAAAAGCAAAATCAAAGTAAATGAAAAGCTCCAGAACAAACTCTGGAGCCTTTTCTAATGCTTACATTAATTTCTTAAAGAGAGCGACGACTTCTTCGTGGGTTGCTTCCTTTGGATTGCCTGGGTAGCATGCATCATGAAGGGCATCTGTGGCAAGGGAATCTAAATCACTTGCAACGATTTTCTCGCATTTTGTTGGGATGCCAACATCGACAGAGAGTTGTTTAACGGCGTTAATTGCTGCAGCGCGATATTCTTCTTGGCTCATTTCTTCTACGCCTTTAACACCTAAAGCAATGGCAATATCTTTGTATTTAGTGCCAGTGACATCAGCATTGAATTCCATGGCGATTGGAAGAAGCATAGCACATGCAACGCCGTGTGGGACATCGTAATATGCAGATAATGTATGTGCCATAGCGTGGTCAATACCTAAACCGACATTGGAGAAACCCATACCGGCGATATATTGTCCTAAAGCCATTCCTTCACGGCCTTCTGGGGTGTTTTTAACGGCATCTCTAAGGCTCTTGCCAATAATTTCGATGGCTTTGATGTGGAACATATCGGACATTGTCCAAGCGCCACGAGTGATATAGCCTTCGATAGCGTGGGTAAGGGCATCCATGCCTGTAGCGGCAGTTAAGCCTTTTGGCATTGAGGACATCATATCTGGGTCAACAACGGCAATGATTGGCATATCGTGAGCATCAACACAAACGAATTTTCTCTTTCTTTCAACATCAGTGATGACGTAGTTGATTGTAACTTCAGCTGCTGTGCCAGCGGTTGTGGAAACAGCGATGATTGGTAAGCATGGTTTCTTTGTTGGAGCAACTCCTTCAAGGCTTCTGACATCCTCAAATTCTGGGTTTGTCATGATGATACCGATTGCCTTAGAGGTATCCATGCTAGATCCTCCACCGATAGCAATGATGAAATCAGCACCCGCTTCTTTACAAGCCTTAACACCGCTTGTAACGTTTTCAATTGTTGGATTTGGTTTGATGTTGTCATATAAAGTGTAGGCGACACCAGCTTTATCTAATAACGATGTGACTTTTGCTGTAACTCCGAATTTGACTAAATCAGGATCGGAGCAGACAAGTGCTTTCTTAAATCCTCTTGCTTCAATTTCAGGGACGATGTTTTCAATTGCGCCATGTCCATGATAGGAAGTCTCGTTTAACATGAATCTGTAAGACATTCTTTTACCTCTCTAATATTTATCGTCGTTGACGATTACTATGAAAGTTTAACACAGGTATATTTTTACCGGTATAGAATTATCAAATTGATTGTTAAATTGAAAAATGAGCATAAATGAAAAAGCTGCTAAGGATTTCCCTTAACAGCTCTATCCATTCTGTTAGTTTAACGTAATTGTGAGTTTGGCAATTGCGCCGTATGTGTCATCTGTCGTGATATCGGTGACTCTCATGCTGAAGTTGCATGTTGCAGTCTCGTCGATTTCATAATAGACGTCGTTGCCTTTCCAACCAAGGGTTGTTTTCGCCTTATTCCAGAGATTGGAACCGCTTGGCATATAACTCTTTGCCCATGCAGAAGCATTACCTTTTGTGTCTTTGAGGTAGAAACGGGAATTCTTCTTAAAGAGGGTTATGCTGCTTGAAGCGTTGTAGTGAGCTGAGTTTGTCCAGTTTTCATCACTGATTGTTGATTCCATTAAGGAAACTTCTGTGAAGTAAGCGTTGACGTTGCTATTCTTTGAACCGTTTAATGTGCCAATTGATCCTAATTTTGCATTTGGATGATCTTTGCTGATGCTTGTTGGTATACTGCTATTTTCTTTTTCTTTTGGCCAGAAATCAGAATCGTATTTGACGCCCATACGTCCACCATAAGTGTTGCATGTGCGGTTATCTCCGCCGTTTGCTCCGAGAGAATCTGGATCGGTGACGACTGCATCATGGTCGTTTTGATACATTCTTGCATCAACGTGGGTGATTCTAATGCCTGGAACTGTATATCCTGATGTGCTGGAATAACCAGACTTATAATCACGTTCTGCAAGGCCATATGGACCCATAAGTTCGACCATTAAATATTCGTCAAATGCTGTTCCGTTGTAGTTAGGAGAGGCAAGGACTAATGCGTCGCCGGAAGTTGTTCCTGCACGAAGGGTGATTTCGGCCGTTTTGCCACCTGTTAAATCACTTTCTTTGAGAACGTATGGGTTAATCCATCCGTAGCAGAACTTCGTATAAGCGGAGTGATCGCCAAGGTTTTGATCCATGTAATCAATGGAACCCATTGGTTTCCAGGTGTTGGTGTAGTCATAGAAGTCGTTGATACCGAGTGTGTGACCAGTTTCGTGGATGAATGTATGTGGATCATAGCCATTGTAATCGCTCATGAATTGGGTTGAAGCCCAAGCAAGAGTCATAATATTTGGCTTAGCAAGATTTGCTTGATTTCCCGTATATGTGACATATGCCCACCAGAAAGAAGTGTCATTTGATGAATATTTATAAGCATAGACTTGCCAGATCAAATCAATATAGCCATCATCATCTGTGTCAAAATCGGACCATGTGTATTCCCAGTCTTTTCCTAACTGACCGTGATCTGCTTTTTCATATTCGGCAAGATACCAGCTACGAACGTAAGTGGACATTGAAACGCCAGCTTGTCCGCCAGAAGCACTTTGGAACTCTTTTGCTGTGCCATCATATTCAATCCAGCATGGCAAAACGACAACATCAAATGCGCCTTTGCCGAATGAAGATTGGTTATAGAAAGATTGAACTGATGTGATTGAAGCTCCGGAAAGAGTCTTTAATTCGTCATCTGTTGCAGTGAATGTCTTATCAATCTTTGTTAATAACTCATCGGTTGGCTCGATGTAGTTTTCGTCTGTCGTGTCTGATTTGAAGGAAATAGGTGCAACAAGCAATTTTTGTTTAACTCCATTGTCTGGATGGGAATTGACATGTGGGGCGCCAGAGGCTTTGTAGATTCCCGAACGGGTTAAGTTCAATTGGGATCCGTCGCTGCTTGTGTAAGTTGTTTTTCCTTTTGCTAAATCAGCTTCAGTGATGACTTCAGTAGCGGATGAGCTAGATGAAGAAGACGAAGACGAGGATGATGAACTGCTGTTTGTCTCTTCTCCACAAGCAGCAAGAGAGGCTACTGTTAAGAAAGAGAGAGCAATTAATATTTTCTTTTTCATATTTTTCTCCTTTTAAATGTTTACGTAGATGATAAGTAGAATTATTCCTACTATGAAGAAGACTAGACTTGATAGAAGAAGAACACTTATTGGTTTTCTTCTTTTGCCATCCTTTAAAACCTTGTAATCGTAATAGGTTTTGGGGAAGCTTGTCTCACGATATTTTGGCCTGAATGTTACCAAGAATAACGTTTGAATCGAATAGGACAATATATCGAATGCCCCTTTCGAAGAAATATACGACAAAGCATAGAAGCATAAGCCTAATAGACCACTTAAACTGAATGAGTCTGAGAGGACATGCATGATGAGGTTTTTATCTTTTCCTGTGCCAGATGGACCGTTTGTTAATGTGAAGTATTCCGCAAAAGCAATTAGTAGTCCGGTAAGAATTAGAACAATGAGGGAAACAATGAGATTTCTTATGGTTCTAGAGTTCCAGAATTTTTCTTCTCTCCCGGCTTCTCCTCCTTTTTGAGGATCAGCGTATGGGATTTTACTCATTTAGCAAGCTCCTTTTTGTATCTTTCTTCCTCTTCGTCATTGCAACGTACGAAGTGGCCAGGAGCGATTTCTCTCCAAGAAGGAAGTTGCTTTGAATAATCATGGTCTTTACTTGGATCATAGGCTATTCTTTGACGGTTCTTTTCGATGATTGGGTCAGGGAATGGAACGGCAGAGAGTAAGCTTTTTGTGTATGGATGAAGTGGATGTAAGAACAATTCATCAGCAGAAGCAAGTTCAACTAGGTTGCCATAGAACATAACGGCAATACGATCGCAGAAATATTTAACGACTGAGAGGTTATGAGCAATGAAGATGATTGTCAAACCAAGAGAATTACGTAAGTCATTTAGAAGATTTATGACTTGGGCCTGAACGGAGACATCGAGTGCTGAGACAGGTTCATCAGCAACAATTAGTTCAGGATTCATGATGATTGAACGAGCGATTCCAATACGTTGTCTTTGACCACCAGAGAATTCGTGTGGATATCTGTTGGCGTGTTCTGGGACGAGGCCTACTAATTTAAGAACGCGGGCAACTTCATCGTTGATAAATTGCTTATCACGGATGCCATTTATTACTAAACCTTCTGCAATGATGTTTCTAACCGTCATACGAGGGTTTAACGAAGCGATTGGATCCTGGAAGATCATTTGAACTTTATTAGCCAAGGTTGTGTGCTTAGCCTTTTCGAGTTCTTTCTTGTACTCTTCTTCCTTGACTTTTTCTTCTTTCGTTAAGGAGACTCCAGATTGGATTTTAGCAATTAAGTCTTTGTATTTTTCGTTTACAAGCTCAACTTCGTGATGAGCAATGTTCTTGTTGTAGTTTTTATCGTCGCTCTTAGCTTGTTTGATTTTTGCTATTTGCTCGTCGTGAACTGCTTTTTGATGTTCTTTGACAAGCCTGATTTCTTCATCAAGCGGCTTCATCGCTTCTACGTATCTTTCATAGTAAGCGTGTTTTGAAGAATCTGCCTCTTCTTTTAAGGCATTGAGTTTGAACTGGACACCGTAGGCTTCTTCGAATTCTTGACGGAGACCATCTTCAATTTCTTTCTTTTGCCTTTCTATTTCTTTTATCTTGTTAGCAGCGCGAACATTAGTCCATTTGATTTCTTTTTCGTTCCAACGCGTGCCTGCTGAGACTCTCACTCCATCAAGCCAGATATCTCCGCTTGTAAGAGGATAAAGTTTCATGATGTCACGTCCTGTTGTGGTTTTGCCACATCCAGATTCGCCAACAAGACCGAAGACTTCGCCTTTATAAACGCTAAAGGAAACGTCATGGACGGCTTTTAGGTATTTAACATCACCGCTCTTGAAACGGAAATATTGCTTAACGTGAGAGAGCTCAAGGACCTTTGGAGTATTTGTGTAGTCGAAGGCTTTCTTGAAGTTTTCGATTTCTACTTTCTCTTTTGTTTTAACGGCCTTTTTTGCTGTCGTTGTTTTTGTTTCTTCTTTCACTACATCAGGAGATGTAACTTTTTTTGTTTTTGGCATATTATTTCTCCTCCTTAATGTAATTTAAGACTGAATTTTTCATATTATCCGCTTTAGGTGTGTATTCGGGGTGATCGGCAAGTGCCGCTTTAATACGAGCAATAACTAAATCAGGAGCCTTGATATCTTCTGCCTCTGGATGTAAGTTCCAGGTCGCAGCAAAGTGGGTTGAAGAAACTTTGAAGAATGGTGCTGCATAAAGATTATCAATTTCCAAAGCGTTTTTGTTTCTAGCGGCAAATGCGTCTCCTTTTGGTGGGAGCAACATATTTGGTGGAGTTCCTGGGATGGCATTGAGTTTTTCTTTTGTGTTTAAATCTGGTACAGAGCCAAGTAATGCCCATGTATATGGGTGTCTTGGATCGTAGAAGATGTCTGTTGCAGTGCCCATCTCAACGATTTTTCCTGCATACATAACAGCGATATCATCAGCCATATTGGCAACAACGCCTAAGTCGTGGGTAATAAAGACGATCGAGAGGTTTTTATCCTTTTTGAGTTTATTAATTAACTCAAGGATTTGAGATTGAATGGTAACGTCAAGAGCTGTTGTAGGTTCGTCACAGATAAGAACTTCTGGAGAAGAACATAGAGCAATGGCGATGACGATACGTTGTCTCATGCCGCCAGAGAGCTCAAATGGATATTGATGGAAACGTTTTTCTGGTTCGTTAATGCCAACATCAGCAAGCATCTTGATTGCTTTTTCTTTGGCTTGTTTGCTAGTTAACTCACTATTAGAGACATCAATTGCCTCATCGTAGGCTTTCATCGCAAGTTCACCAAGCTTTTTGGTGTTTTCTTCATCTCTTGCTAAGAGGCTATTTAAGTGTTCGAGTAATTCATCAAAAGCGGATTTAAAATGCTCTTTGTGCTCCTTTTGAGAAATGATTGTTTCTCTGGATTTTGCACGAACTTCAGCCGGTAAGTCGAAGAAATCAGAAACTTTGTATTTTTCAAAATTCTTCTTTCGGATATTTTCGTGTTTTAAGGAGTCTCTTGCAACAGTTACGAAATTCTTTGTTTGAATTGGGAAGACTGCAATCGTGTTATCAGGGTTTTTAGCAATGGATAATTCGCATTTTGCCAATTCCTTGAACAATGGTTTTAACAAAGCAAGCGCTTTATTAGGTTCGAAGTCTTCGGCATCGAATAAAGTGTTGTAGACACCTTGAAGTTTAGGCAAGATTTGATTTATTGCGGCTTTTTGTTCCTCAACGGATAAACTTGCTGCACGAAGGAATAAATCTTCGTGTTCTTTGATATCAAATGTGCCGTCGCTTTGTTCTTGTAAAACAATTGCCATTTCATCTTGATCTGCTTTCTTTAAGATGCCATCAAGTTTAACGAGATAGTGGATTGCTTCCTTTTTATCAGCTTTGTGTTTTAAAACCATCGCTTCGGTTAATTGCTTGCCGACAATCATGATTGGATTTAAAGATGATAATGGATCCTGGAAAATCATGGAGATTTTAACGCCACGAATCTTTGAGAATTGCTCCTCACTGATTTGCAATAAATCTTTGCCATCGAAAAGAATTTGGCCATCTTCAACAATCTTATTTCCGGCGAGAATGCCCAAGATTGCTTTAGATGTAACTGATTTACCAGAACCAGATTCTCCGACAATGGCAAGAGTTCTTCCTTTATATAGAGGGAAAGAGATGCCTCTAACGGCTTTAACTGTTCCTCCATCAGTTCTAAAGGAAATACGTAAGTTTTTTACGTCTAAGATTTTTTCTAATTCGTTAGCCATAATTATTCCTCGCTTCCTTTAAGTGATGTGTTGAAGGCGTCACGTAAGCCGTTTCCAAAGAGGTTGAAGCAAATCATCAACAATGAAATTACGATACATGGGAACAACAACAAATGTGGGTGACTAGACAAACCAGCGTTTTGGCCTTCTTCAAGTAATGAACCAATTGAAGAAATGCCGCTCGTTGTGAAATTAATAATGCCTAAGTAGCTTAATGACGATTCAGAGAAGATAACAGAAGGAATCATTAATACTGAAGAGGTGACTAATGTGCCAATGGCGTTAGGCAAGATATGTTTGAAAATCAAACGTGGGTCTTTAGCGCCTAATGTTCTTGAAGCAAGAACGTATTCTTGTCCTTTGAAACGGTAGAACTGCATACGGGTAGTTCCGGCTACTCCAACCCACCCTGAATAGACGAAGGCAACTAAGAAGGCAAGGACCATAACGCCCGAACTTCCAATCGCCGCTTTTAATGAAACGTTATTGGAGAATTGAATTGAACAAATAGTAAGAATAATAACCGATGGAATAGCTGAAATGATATCAGTGAAACGTTCCATGACAAGGTCGACTTTACCTCCATAATATCCAGAGATTGAGCCCCAAATAACACCAATAAGAATGTTAATGATTGAGATGCCGACACCGAGTAAGAGGGAGAATCTAGCGCCAACGGCTAAACGTAAGAATAAATCTTGGCCAGAGCCATTTGAACCAAAGATGTAATATGGCTCAAAACCATTGTGGAAAACGAAGTAATCGAAATAATCGACACGGACTGTGTAGGTTCCGTTTGAATATTTTTCATAAACGTAATTGCCGTCAGAATCTTTTTCGTAGATTGTTGCTGGTTCGCCGTTTGAATCGAATATCGTCTTAAATGATGATTGAGAATATGAACCATTTGACATTTTTGCATCAAGTTTGTAGTAGATATTCGCATTTTGATTGTAGTAGTTATTCATAGCGTCGGTAACGTTATCGATTGTGTTCTTTGTTGGGATATCGGTAAGTTCGGCATATGTAACACCTTTAAGATCCATAGCCATCGTGTCTTTGTATTCTTTTATGTAGGTAGAAACATCAACGAAAGGCTTCATGATTGAGTTATCTTGACGATAGATGTTGTTATCTTTCTCATATTTTACAAGTTCTTCATAAACTGAAGGTTTGATTGTAATAACTTTGTTTCCTACGGCATAAGAATCGATACGCACTGAATACATCGTGATTTTTTGTGTAGGAGTTATTTCTGCCGTCGTTTCGGAAATGACACTAACCAATTTACTGTGATTGGAGTCATCGTATTTAAGAACGCTCAAAGCTTGCTCAGAGTAACCTGTAGCAACTTCAGTTCCATCCCAGAAACCTGTGCCCTTGAAAAGGGAATTGTATGGTAAGGCATAGGAGAAATAACTATCTTGAAACCCGGATGGGTATTCTACGGAATCAACATAAGCTTTTGGCGATGCAAAAGGGACAATGATTGCATAGAGAATGATCAAAGCAATGATTACGGCTGCAACAATAGAAGCTTTGTTTTTTGCGAAACGAATAAGAGCGCCTTTTAAGAAAGATACTGGCTTTGTTTCAAAAGCTTGGTCATGCAAAGATTCTGCATCGACTTTTGATTTTTTGAAAAGCTCTTTCGGTAAGCTTTCTAACTCCAAATTCTGGGGCTTGTCTAAGATTTCAAATTTTTCCATTATTTTTTACCCCCCATTCTGATACGTGGATCAACAATTCCATAAGAAACGTCGACAACTAAGGTTCCGACTAGACCGATTAAGATATAAAACATCGAAACGAATTGGAAAACGTCGTAATCTCTCTTATTAATTGAATCAAGGTAGAGACCTCCAACACCGTTAACGGCAAAGATGTTTTCGATGATCATTGAGCCAGAGAGAATCGAGATGATTTCACCTAAGATCATTGGGAAAATAGGGACAAGTGAGTTTCTAAACGCATGTCTAACAGTCGCTTGGCCTCTTGTTAAGCCTTTTGTTCTAGCAAGCAACATAAAGTCGCTAGTTAAGACTTCTGTTAATTCAGCACGTGTATAACGAGCATATCCAGCGATTGAACCGAACGACATCGATAAGATTGGTAAAATGATGGAACGGAAATATGTCCAAGAGAAATAGCCAACCTTTGAAGACTCGGCGACTGAAGGTAATATTTGCCAAACATAGGCAAATAAATATTGAAGGATAAACGCATAAACAAATGATGGAACGGAAATTACCAACATAATTAATACGCTTAAGGCATGGTCTTGCCATTTGTTCTTTTTAAGCGCCATGAAGATACCAAGTCCTAAGCCAAGAGGAATGGAGAATATCATGGAATAAACGTTAATCAAAACGGTTGGTGGGAATCTTTTAGCTAAGATCTCATCAGGCGAGGCGAGCCATTGGATCTTATAGGAAAAACCCCATGGATTGCCATTTCCACTGAAAAGGTTCTTAAGGAAATTCCAAAGCTGTTGCATGATCGGCATTGGAGAATAAGTACCGTCACGATTATCTACATAACGGCCTTGGGCAACCATCTGTTTATAAAATACTTCTTCGTCTTTGAGACCGCCTTCAAAGGAGACTGGCAATAAACGCACTAAGACAAAGCAAATCAAAAAGATGATTAAAAACGTACACACAAGAAGAACGAGTCTTTTGAGAATATAAGCCAACATTTCTTTTGTGCTTTTGCTGGTCCAAAAACCAACGAAGGCGGACCAAAATTTCTTCCATCCGGAAGTTTCCTCTCGATTTAGGGCTGCCGCATTTCCACTAATTTCGAGATTATTCTCATTTAATGAGCTTTCTGTTTTACTCTGTATTTTCTTTTTCTTTTTCATAATCTCTTTACTAATTGAAGGCCGACCCAAAATGAGTCGGCCTTCCTATTATATCCGAAATTGTAAAACTTATTATGAAGCTTTGTATAAGTCGGATAATTGGTTGTTGTATCTAGAGCAGAATTCAGACCATTGCGTGTTGTTGTAGTTGAACTTCATTAAACGAATTCCACCGTATCCGATTAAGGAGACGTAGTGGTCTGTTGCGTTTTCAACCTTGAAGCTGAGCAATGAAGAAGAACCACGAGCGCAAAGAGGAACCGCTTCAAAACGATTTAAGACACCTGCTTCAAGTCCGGCAAGAACACTTAATCTCTTGTTGTGAATCTTGAACCAATCTTCGTAACCTTTGTCGCCTTTTTTGATTTCGTCAACATAGACGCCTTCATTGAACTCATCGGAATTATTCATGTCTTCGTACCATTGATGGAAGGAGCGGGTATCGCTAGATTCGGCAATTCCATCGCCATTTTCATCTAAATCAATGGTGAGTTCGACCTTATCTTGTTTTCCTTTGAATCCATATTCACAAGTTTGGGTGAATGTTGAATCGCAATAGACTTGCATTAAGCCATATGGGTTAATGGCAGCGCCACCCCATGTGGAGAAAATCATATCGTAACGTCCAGTTTGAGCTGTTGTGTAGTAGTCTTGGTCTGGTTCCATGTGAAGGTTAAATCCAATCTTTTCGCTTGCCTTAAGAGCGCCATCTTTAATCAATTGCGTTGTTGCGTCAGCCATCAATTGTGTCCAGGTTGAGTTGATGAAATCGAAAGCTTTTTTTGTGTTTTCGGAAGAATTATCATAAACACGGAATTCGATATCAATGGTGTTATTTGCTTCGATATGTCCTTCTTGAGAACTTTGAAGTTCTTCTTTTATTGCCTTAACAACATAGGCAACAGCAAGGCTTTGATTATATCCGTTTGCATCCTCTGAAAGTGCCGTTCCGCTTGTTTCATCGATTGTTTCGCCGCCTAAGTGTCCATAGACTTTTCCATAGACGCTCTTGCCTTGAACTGTAGAACGATATGTTTCGCCCGTTGAGTTATTTGCAAGATATAAATCGTTAAGTAAGCCCGTGAATGCTTTAGAGCCAGATGTAGCTTGAGAAGTGAATTGTGATCTATTTAAGCTAAGTGATAAGCCTTTACGGAAATCATTATTGGCGATGATCGTTTTGTTAGTGTTGGCTGTGCCAGCTTGACGATCTTTTAACATGCCTCTTTCGGAGTTGAAGGATAATTTTTGAGTATAGGATTCATATGTTGTTGTGCAACGTCTTGAAGTGCCATACTTACTGACATCAGAGACTGTTAAGTCGATGTCGTCTAATCTTCCTGCTTCGAATTCTTGAAGGGCTGTTTCGTGAGTTGGATAAATCTTTGTGATGATTTCATCCATTTGGAATTGTCCTTCGTGTTTTCCGTCTTTATAGCCGTACCAATTTTCATTACGTTCGATATGGATTTCTTTTCCTGTATCGAAGAAAGTAAGCTTGTATGGGCCATAGGACTTATAATTTCCTACTTCATTAGATGCGTACTTTGTAACTTTGGAACCCGTTGCGGTTGTGGTTGTCAAATCGTCATAAAGCTTAACGTTAACTAAGAAGTTGCTTGTTAAGTTGAACTTAAGGTTAAGTGGTGAAATGGCTTTTGCAAGGTAGAAACGAATTGTGTAGTCATCGACTTTTCTGATGCCGATTTCATCGGAGTTAACTACACCATCATATCCATATACTTTTGTGAACAATGGTAATTTCCAAGCCCATTTCTTTGAGGAGTATGTGCTTCTAGAGGTGATTGCTCTAACGACTTTCGTAAGATCGCTCTTTAAGTCTTCTAAAGAATATTCTTCGGTGTTATCGTAAGTTACCTTTGTCGCATCATCTTTATCGTATGTGATCCAGCCTTTGTTCAACTCTTTGATTGTACGGATTTTGATTGTTTCACCCGTAGAAAGGTCTTCAAATCCTTTATCAAATGTTGTGATATCGAGATCATAGTTATCGTTTTCAATCATTGTTGAAGAAACGTCTGATGGCGATTTAACTCTTTCCCAAGAGTTCTTTTCGCTCGAACCTGAATGATCACGGCCTTTCCAGAGGAAATAAGCGTAGGCATTGATAATGCGTTCTGCTTGAAGCTCGACGTTGTATGTTTTAGCAACTTGGTTCAAAACATCATAGAAACTTGTGCTAGTATCAGCGTTAGAGAAAACAAGGCCTACATAGGAAGTATATTTACCAAGGTTGATATAATAGTAACCAGAGTCATCTTTAACTAAACCTTGGTCTTTATCGTCAATGTTGGCATAGAACTCTTCAATTGTTTGGCGTCCTTGCTTATAGTAGTTTTCAGCGTTACGGATGATCATGTTACCGTTATAGTAAGAGTCTGCACGATAATTGGCGTACTTTGGGTTTAAAAGACGTTCCATTGAATCCACGTAATCTTGTGCGGTGATCTTTGCTCCATCTTCCCAAACGGCGTCCTTGTTAAGTGGGATGTCCCAAACCATGTTTTCGGTAATGTTACCAATTCCGTCATAGTATTTTTCCATCTCATCGTCAGAAACGTCTTCTGGTTTAACAGCTTGTGGCATGTCAGAAGCCATTTCGGTAACAAAGTTGTAGCCATTTTTGGCGTCATTTAAAACGGCATCATAGAAACCCATCTCGGTAAAGCCTGTAACATAAGATTCATCGCTGGTTGTCCAGTTATGAACGTTCCAGTTACTAGGGCTTGTGGATAAATATGTGTTGTAAGTGTATTCAGCTGTGCTGGTATCTCCTGGGGTACAACCACCCATTGTAAGGATGGCTGTAACCGAGAGGAGCCCAAATTTCCATTTATTATTTTTTCTCATGTAATACCTCTTTCAAATATTTAAAGAACAAACAAATGTGCCTTCTTATTCAGCGCTTGTTGTGCCGCTAACGAAATTGGTGAAATCGTTTGTGGTTGTGCCAACGTTGCTGATTGTGACGGTAATAGTGATATAGTCGCTAAGGCCGATTGGTAAGTAGCAAAGAGCAGACATGGAAACTTCATTTGTTGCTGTATCAACAATGAAGTAGTTATAGCTAGAGCTTAATGATAAAGCATGCTTATCGCCACTTGTGAAGCTCATTGGGGTCGTGAGTTGTGTTCCAATACCAGCTGCGCCGATATCTTCAAACCACGTGACGGAGAAGCCGTTCATATCAAGAAGTTTTCCGAAGAGTTCGTTGGTGACTTCGGTTTCGCTGTAGTAATCTCCAACTTGACCGGTGAATGTAACTTTTGTTCCGGAAGATTGTTTGCTGGACCAGATTGTTCCGTTTGCGTCAGCTTCGGTGATGGTGTCAGCAGTCATTCCTTTGAGTGCGCCAGAGTCATAAACTTGTTTGTTTGCTGCGACCGTCGTCTTTTCACCCATGGCTTTTGATTCGGAATCATATGACGAAGTATATGTATTTGTTCCATCATCCCAGATTGCGAATTTGCCACCTAATTGGGTTTGTGTTCCAGGGACATAGTTTCCTGATGCATCTTTTGTGATTGGGAGGGTGGTCAATGTGCTGATAACGCCGTCTTCTGTGAAGGAAGTGACGAATGTGGCTTCTGTTCCGCCGAAGAGATTTGCCATTGTGTCTTTGGAGTAGTCTTCAAGCTCAAGAGCCTCTCCGTCTCCATCGGTTGCTTTGAGAGTTGTGGTAAGGGTGTAGTTCTTCTTTTCGGCTAAAGCTGCGAAGGTGTTGCTGATTTCTGGGGCTTTAATCTTTGTTGGAAGATATTTTGCATCGGTTATTGCACTTTCCATGATTTCGATAGTAGCACTTCCGATATTAGAAAGAGCAACGATTGTCCAATATCCGCTGCTTGTCTTTCCATTTTGTGTGATGGAAACATAGCAGGCGAATACTGCAGTGTCTGTGTCACCGTCTTCATCTAAATCCTCAACTCCGAGAACTTCTGCGCCTGTAAGGGTGTATTTGTAGTTTTCTGGGAATGTGGAAAGTCCGTAATGGAGAAGATTTTGCTCGAATCCTGTTCCCATTAATAGATATTCTGTTCCGTCTGTTCCTGTTTCATAGGTAGCGTCAGTTGCATCGAGAGAGAGACCGCCGGTGATATAGTAGTTATCCCAAGAAGCGTATCCAGGCTCAAAGACTGGAATGACGTTTCCTGTTGCGTCCTTGGTGAAGTTTCCCCAATATGCGTGGCCGTCGCTTAATTTTGCGAGAAGCGTGCTGGCAGGTTGTCCGGCGTATTTGCTGTCATCAGGATAAACGGCAGCTGGGTCATCTTCGTCGTAGATGGCAATGTAATTTTCATTGTGTACATAGGAATCTTCATAGACTAATTTGCCTGTGCTTGAATCGACATCATAAGTACTGAGAAGATAGTTTTGGGGATGTTCTTCTAAGCCGCTTACGAGATCGATTAAACTCTTATGGTCTTCTGAAACGACGTTTAATTCGATTTTAGAAGTAACTGCACCGGCTGTAATAACTAATGTGTATGTACCATGTGAGTTTGAGACAACTTTATGGTCGGTGATCGTGACACTTTCATCAGAACATTCGACGTTATAAGTTTTGTCGGTTGAATTATCATCATATTTGATTGTGATGTACTTATCCAAATCAAGGCTTTGACCAGTGACAAGATATGGTAATGCTTCATAACTGATTCTTGTTGCGATAGGGGCAACGCTTGAGCTGGATGAAGACGATGATGACGAACTTGCTGGTTCATCACAAGATGTAAGAGCCATGCCTAACGCACTGGCACTTAGTAACATAACTAATTTTGCTTTTTTATTCATATGCATAAAAAGTCCTCCTTAAAAAATAGACAAAAAAGAACATACACCAAAACTGATAAACTTCAATGATTATTTTTACAAATTCAAAAAAGTTACAATTGCCACCGACATTTTTTCGATGATTAATTCAAACAAAGTGTTTTGTTTCTAACGTAAAGGTTTTGTAATTGAAGATTCTTGAAAATGTTTCTAGGCTTTTCTTGAAGAAAAGAAGCAAGGCTAGTAATATTATCGTTGTTCATTTGAGGTGACTATATGAAAAAGAAATCATTATTATCAGGAATACTTAGTGTTCTTGCTGTACTCGCTATCGTTGGAGCTCTCTTATTCCCTCTAGGCGATGGCCTTATTGCTAAAGGCGGCTCATTCAGTGAAGCTGCTCGTGGTTACGACTTTGTCTTCGGAAACGATGCTCTCCAAATCATTGATCCATATGGTTCGATGATTGCTTGGTTCGTTCTTCTCTTAATTGCCGCATTCTTCGGACTTGTTGGAAGCGTTACCGGATTCTTCGGTGGAAAGGTTGGAGCATTCTTCAATTTCTTAACCGGAATCATCTGCTTCGTTTGCGCTCTTCTTTTCTTCTTATCTGGTGTTCTTGTTGGCAATACTTGGATTTCCGTTCTTCCAAACACAACAACAGTTTCATTAGGTTGGGGATATATTGTTGCAGGCGCTTGCTCAGCTCTTGCAGCTGTCATTGATTTATTCATCGGTGGAAAAGTCTTATTTGGAAAAAAGGCTTAATCTAATAATTAATCATTTAAGCCCCATTAGGGGCTTTTTCTAATATGGAAACACTAGGAAGAAATATTGCATATTACAGAGTCAAGAAAGGCTTAAACCAAGACGATTTAGCTCGTCTTCTTTCGGTTTCCAAAGATTTAGTTATTGCTTGGGAGAAAGATGAAAGAGAACCTTCATCTTTGCAAATAGATAAGATTGTCTCTTTATTTAGAATTAGCAAAGAAGACATTCTTAGCAAAAAGGAACATGAGAAAATCATTCCCGTCTATTCTCCTTCATCTAAAGGCAAATATGTTGGTACTTGCTCTAGATGTGGCAAAACAATTTACTCCAATAGCAAATACGGTATGGGAGAGGTTAAGGAAGAATATGGTTTCTTATCAACATCAATTGTCTATGAATACGACTCTAAAAAGAATGATGGGAAGAAATATTTCTGTGAGGATTGTTGCAAGGAAATAGAGGCGATTAATAAGCAAAACGCCAAAAGGGAACTTCTTGAAGAGAAAAAGAATATCAAGAAAGCCCTAATGGCATCTTTATTGATGGGCTTTGTTTTCCTTTCTTTAACTGTTGCGGCAGCTGTAATAATTTATTTCATCCTTAATGAGAAACTAATTTCTTATCTAGTTACTGCTGGATCTATTGTTGTTGGATATTACGTTTTCTCTATTTTTTATACGGGATTACTTAAAGGAAATTGGATTCACAATTCCATATGTTCTTTTGCTAGAGGAGCATTTATTAAGTTTCCGAAGAAGATTCAAGACAATGATGGGCTCGATGTCCTTAAAACAGGCTTTGTGAAGGCGATATTCCTTGCGGTTAACTATTTAATCGATTCGGTGGCGTTAATCGTCTATATCCTCTTTCTAGGGGTTATAGCAATGTTTTATTGGCCCAAAGCAAAATTAAACGCTTTATCTTTTATATATAATAAAGAAAAAGAAATATGAAAATCACAAAAACAAACGTAATGAGATTGCTTGATGAAGCAAAGATAAATTACTTTCCAAAGGAATACGATGAAGAGATCGTTGATGGAGAAAGCGTTGCCAAAGCTTTAGGAGAAGATCCTGAATGTGTTTTTAAAAGCCTTGTCTGCGAGAACGATAAGCATGAACATTTTATCTTTGAGGTGCCTGTAAATTGTTCCTTAAACCTTAAGAAAGCTGCTAAAGCAACAAAATCGAAATCGATCGAGCTAATTCCTTTAAAACAATTATTGCCTCTTACTGGATATGTTCATGGAGGTTGTTCGCCTATAGGATTAAAGAAACCGATGCCAGTTTTTATTGATGAAACTGCCCAATTGTTTGATGTTGTTTATATTTCTGGTGGGAAAAGAGGGTTCCAGGTTGGATTATCTCCATTCGACTTAGAGAAATATACGCAAGGTGTATTTGTCGATATTCTTGATTAATTTTTGTCTCTTTTTGAAAAATACCTCCTTATTAATAGATGAGGAGGTTTTTTATATGACGAACTTGATCATAGAAGAAAAGGAGACTGAGCTTTTTGACTATCTAAATAATCTTTTGGTAAAACATATCTATCCATATTCCAACCAAGTAAGTGGTCATTACCAAGCAAAAGAACTGCATGAAAGGATTTCATCTTCATTCGAAAAGATGGCAAGAGAATATATCTCCAAAAAAGATGAGAGCATAATCGATGAAACGTCTTATCAAATATGTCAGGACATAGATGAAGACATATCGAATTTCTTTTATCAGAAATGCAAAGAGAATTTTTATTTTATCGATTTCAAAATTTTCCAACCTAACGTAAGTGCTAAAATCAAAAAACTATTGGCTTTATAAAAATATATTCACTTTTTTATTCGATGACAGGCTTATTTTAAAAATATTTAGCACAAAACACTTGACAGTGCTAAATCGGGTATTACAATAGTGTTAGCACTTGAGAGAAAAGAGTGCTAACCAATAAATTGGAGGTATTACTTATGAAAAATGAAATTACAAATTACGGAAGCGGAATCTTCGACCCATTGTTTGATTTATTCGCACCAGCTGATTATCAAGCAAATAGATATGCCAAAGGTTTACAAATGAAAACCGATATCAAAGAAAACGATAAAGGTTATACATTTGAAATCGATCTTCCTGGAATCGATAAACAAAATATCAATGTCTCTTTGAAAGAAGGATATCTTACAATCCAAGCTAAAGTGGAAGACAAGCATGAAGAAAACGGCCAAGAGAAATATATCTGTAAAGAAAGATTCTCCGGCGTTAGCACACGTTCTTACTATGTTGGCGATGTTGATGAAAAGACAATTTCTGCTAAATATGCGGACGGCGTTTTAAAACTTTTCGTTCCAAAAGAAGTTCCACAAGAAGAAAAAGAACACCATATTGCAATTGAATAAACGAAAATACGAATGCTAGGGAGGATGATTAAATCATCCCCTCTTTTCTTTTTCTTAGAATTGAGAAAAAATTATTGAAATAGAACAACGCCTATCTCTAAAATAAAGACAGGTCGAAATATGCGCTACATTATTACTAATAGAGATGATGATTTTTCTAAAAAGATGTCTTCCGACATTGCCTCTTTTATGTCGAAAGATTCTTTTTTTCTTGAGGATGAAAAAGATCCTGAACTTATTATCGTTATAGGAGGGGATGGAACCTTCCTTCACGCTATGCATCAATATGCGGATAAGTTAGATTCCATCAAGTTCCTTTGCTTCAACACTGGAACAATTGGCTACTATAACGAATTTGATGTCCATAAATACGAAGAAACTATCAAATCAATCAAAGAAAATCTTCTTCCAACAAGAGAATTCTCTTTGCTTGAGTATTCATCTAAAAATCAAAGCCATTACGCAATAAACGAATTTATTCTCAGCGGTCTTATCAAGAACGTTGAATATGACGTGTATCTTGATGGTGAAAAACTAGAAAGATATTTTGGCATGGGTTTGGTTATTGCAACATCAACTGGTTCTATGGGATATAACCGTAGCATAAATGGATCAATAATGGATATAAATGTCGATGGAATGGAAGTTACTGAGATTGCTGCTATTCATTCTAAAGCATATTCAAGTGTGGGCTCTCCATTAATATTAGATAAGAAGAGAGTCTTAACATTCAAAGAAGTTAATGGACGTTCTGGAAATATTTTAAAAGACAATATCCTTGTTAATGAAAAGGCTGATGATGAATTCTCTATATTCATTTCCAAGAAGAAAGCAGTCTGTTACTCAATAGAGAAAGACCCTTTCCTAGCAAGGTTAAAAAAGACATTAGGTTTCTAA
The DNA here is from genome assembly GCA_963657245.1 of Lachnospiraceae bacterium. Lineage (GTDB taxonomy): Bacteria > Bacillota_I > Bacilli_A > RFN20 > CAG-826 > UBA4951. Next base: position 49,689 of record CAVKLJ010000003.1, on the reverse strand, counting down.
AGGAGGAAACGTATGTATAAAATCGCAAGAAAAAAAGTGCTCAATCCCACAATCGTTGAGATGGACATTCTTTCGCCAGAAATTGCCAATAAGGCAAAACCTGGTGAATTCATCATACTTCGTGTTGATGAAGATGGAGAAAGAATTCCTTTAACTATCGCTGGTGAAGATTTAGAAAAAGGCACAGTAAAAATCATTTTCCAAGTTGTTGGTTCGACAACTTTCAAACTATCTCAAAAGAAAGAAGGAGAATACATCCAAGATTTTGTTGGGCCATTAGGAAGACCAACAGAACTAGATGGCCTAAAGAAAGTTTGTATTATTGGTGGTGGTGCAGGAAGCGCCATCGCGATGCCAATTGCTCAAGAGCTTCATAAGAGAGGGGCAATAGTTCATTCCATCGTTGGCTTTAGAAGCAAAGACCTTGTTATTCTTGAAGATGAATTCAAAGCTTGTTCCGATCTTTTTAAGATCATGACAGATGACGGAACGGCTGGAGAGAAAGGCTTAGTTACAAATGCGTTAGAAAAACTCCTTGATGAAGGAAATGTCTACGACGAAGTCATTGCGATCGGTCCAATTGTCATGATGAAATTCGTTGCTAAGATGTGCAAAGAAAGAGGAGTGAAAATAGTTGTTTCCATGAATCCAATCATGATTGATGGAACAGGAATGTGTGGCGGTTGTCGTTTAACCGTTGGTGGAAAGACTAAGTTCGCTTGCGTTGATGGCCCTGATTTTGATGGTGCAGAAGTCGATTTTGATGAAGCGCGTTTCCGTGGTGGAATTTATCGCGAATGGGAAAAACACAAATACGAAGAAACCTGCAATTTATTCAAGGAGGCTAAATAGTTATGCCAAAGTATCAAGTTAACATGAGTCCTAAAAAGAACCCAATGCCTTCTCAAGAAGCAAAGGTACGCGCTCATAATTTTGAAGAAGTTACCTCCGGATATACGCATGAAATGGCAATAAATGAAGCGTTCCGTTGCCTTGATTGCCCTAAACCTGCTTGTGTTCCTCTTTGTCCTGTTCATATCGATATTCCAGGATTTATTGCTAAGGTTCGTGAAGATGATATGAAAGGCGCGAATGATATTCTTTTACAAGCTTCATCTTTATCTTCTATCTGTGGACGTGTTTGCCCTCAAGAATCTCAATGTGAGAAAAACTGCCTTAGAGGCAAAATGCCAATAAGAGAAAAAGATGAAACTGGGAAGATGGTTACAAAAGGCTTTGGTGAGTCGGTTGCTATTGGAAGACTTGAAAGATATGTTGCCGACTACGCTAGAGAAAATGAACTTGTTAAATTTGAGAAGACACCATCAAATGGACATAAGGTTGCAATTATTGGCAGCGGTCCTTCTGGACTTACATGTGCTGGCGATTTAAGAAAACTTGGATACGATGTAACAATTTTTGAAGCGTTACATGTTGCGGGTGGAGTCTTATCATACGGTATTCCAGAATTCCGTCTTCCAAAAGAAATTGTTAAAAAAGAGTGTGCTAATCTTGAAAAGATGGGTGTAGAGATTCGCACAAACGAAGTTATCGGTAAGATCCATTCCATCGATGAACTTATGGAAGATGGATATGAAGCTGTCTTTATTGGTTCAGGTGCAGGCCTTCCTAGATTTATGGGAATTCCGGGAGAAAACCTTAATGGGGTTTTATCCGCAAACGAATTCTTAACTCGTATCAATTTAATGAAAGCCTATAAAGAAGACCCAGAAACACCGGTTGTCCATGGAAAGAATGTTGCGGTTATTGGCGGCGGAAACGTCGCGATGGATGCTGCTAGAAGTGCTCTTCGTTTAGGCGCTGAAAAAGTTTATGTCGTTTACCGTCGTTCTCTAGAAGAGCTTCCTGCACGTAAAGAAGAAGTCGAACATGCCATGGAAGAAGGAGTTGAATTCAGATTGTTAAATAACCCTGTTGCAATCCTTGATGATGGCAAGTTCAACGTTCGTGCAATTCGTTGCATAAAGATGGAACTTGGTGAACCAGACGCTTCAGGGAGAAGAAGACCGATCGAAATCCCTGGAAGTGAGTTTGAATTAGACGTTGACGTTGTTATTCAATCAATCGGTACTTCACCTAACCCTCTTATTAAAAACACTACAAAAGGATTAGAAACCAATTCTCATGGTTGCATTGTTACTTCAGGAGAAGATGGTGCGACAACAAAGGTTGGCGTATATGCAGGTGGCGATGCAGTTACTGGCGCGGCAACCGTTATTCTAGCAATGGGCGCAGGTAAAAGTGCAGCAGCCGCCATTGATGAATATATCAAAAACAAAAATGCTTAGTTTCTAAAATACGCAAGTTTTTCAGCAGATTTTTAGAAATCTAAAAAACAAAACCAATAGAAATGCCACTCTCTTATGGGTGGTTTTCTTTATTGGCTTATATGATTTGTTTTTGATAAAAATGTAGAATTCTACACAATTTCATATTACAAATTTGAAATAACATGTTATTATCTATTTGACAAAAATGTAGAATTCTACAAAAAAGGTGAAAATATGATAAGCAGAAACAAGTATCTTAACCAATTAATAGAAAGCAAAAATAATGGTTTTCCTAAAGTCATAACGGGAGTTAGAAGGTGTGGTAAATCATATATATTAGGAACAATCTTCAAACAATATTTACTAGATAACGGAACAAGCGAAAATGATATTTTGGTTATCCAACTTGATGATGCAAAAAATTCAGCCTTACGTGATCCGTTAGAACTTAGTGAGTATGTTCGTAAATATGTACAAGGGCATAAAATGGTTTATGTCATACTCGATGAGATTCAAAGAGTTTTCACCATTGTTAATCCAGTTTTAACTGATGGGAAACATGTACTCGCTAAAAAAGATGATACAGAAACAATTTCTTTTGTTGATGTCATTATTGGCTTAGCAAGCGAGAAGAACATTGATCTTTATGTGACTGGCTCTAATTCAAAAATGTTATCTAGCGACATAGTTACAGAGTTTAGAGACAAAGCCACAAATATTCATTTATCTCCTCTTTCTTTCGAAGAATTTTACGGTTATTCAGGCGGTTCAAAAACCGAGGCGTTATATACTTATATGCAATACGGCGGCATGCCACTAGCTATTTTGAAAAATAGTAGTAGTGAAAAAAGAGAATATTTGGAAAGCCTTTTTAAAACCACATATTTCAAAGATATTCTTGAACACAATGGTCTTAAAAAAAGTGAGTCTCTAGATGAATTATGCAACATTCTAAGTTCATCGACAGGGTCGCTTATCAACTCCGAAAAAATTGCAAATACTTATAGAAGTGTTAAACATGAGTTATTAGATAAGCAAACAGTCGAAAAATATATCAATTATTTTCAGGACGCATTCATTTTGAACGAAGCAAAGAGATACGACCTAAAAGGAAGAAATGAAATCGGAGCGTTTAGGAAATATTACTTCGTTGATCCAGGACTTAGAAATGCCAGGTTAAATTTTGCTTTTCCTGATGAAGGACAAATACTTGAAACTATCGTCTATAACGAACTTAGATATAACGGATATACGGTAAATATTGGTACTTTTGACAGCATTGAAAAAAATAAAGAAGGAAAGTCCATCAGGAAAACGAATGAAGTGGATTTCTATGCAGTAAAAGACGACAGGGAATATTACATCCAAATATCGTCTGACATTTCTAATGAATCAACAAGAAACAGAGAAGTTAGACCTTTTATGCTACTTCATGATGAAATTCAAAAAGTTATTGTCGTTAACAAACCTATTGATAAATGCAAAGACAAAAATGGCTTTACCGTTATTAGTGCGGTAGATTTCTTGCTTGATTTTATCAAATAAGCGTTATTTCAATATAGCAATAACGTGCTCTTGTCTTCCACCAACTTCAATTGGTTTACGGTTTTCAATATAGATATCCGTTTCGCTCCTCATGCCGTAGTCTGGTGCATAAATTCCAGGTTCAAGGGAGAAGGTGACGCCATCAGGAATTTCTCTTGTATCGTGTGATTCATAATTATCAATATTTACACCAGGGCCATGTGGGGAAACGTCAACGGCAATAGAATGTCCTGTACGGTGAGTGAAATACTCTCCGAAGCCCTTTTCCGTAATATATTTTCTTCCGATGTCATCTACTTCATATCCTTCGACACGTCTTAAAGGAAGGTTTTCTTTTAAGAACTCCACGTCTTTATCAATCGCGGTTTTTAAAACTTGGAATCTATTTTCGATTTCTTCAGGAACTTCTTCTCCGACATATCCCATCCAGGTTATATCAGCATATACTCCTTCAGGATCATCCAGCTTTGCCCACATATCAATCAAGACAACATCGCCTTTTTTAATTGGAGAAGAGGTTTTGCTATCAGGACCATAATGAGGATTAGACGCATTCTTTCCAATTGCAACAATCGCTGGATCATCGTATACCATTCCTTCTTCGTGGAATCTATTGCAAATGAATTGTTGAATTTCATATTCTTGGACTTTGCCGTTCTCTAAAATCTTTTCTTTGATTTTCTTGAAGGCTTCATCTTTGATTTGCAAAGCCAATTTACAAGCTTTTAGTTGAAGTTCATGCGCTCTAGAAGAATAAACCGCATTGAATTGTTGTAACAAATCTCCTGAAGAGAGGATTTCAATGCCTAAAGATTTAACGTATTCAACTGAACCGTAATCCGCTAAAGCAATTCTTGGTAACAAACCATTCTCGGAGATATCCATATAGACTTTCTTGTAATTCTTGAAAGATTCTTTTTCTAGGTTAAGCATCTCTTGCCATGTCTTATATACAAGCAAATCGAAGTCTTTTGTTATTTCTGGATCATTAAGGAAAACCGTATCTATTGAGTGGCAAATGATATACGGTTTTGCTCCTTTAGGGAAAACAAGAATAATCTTTCTTGTTAACATTTTATTTCCTAAGAAAGATACGACCGTTTTATTTCTATTTTCATAATCAACGAGAATCCACGCATCAACATTTTTCTCATTTAATTGTTTCTCAATGATTTCAAATTGTTTCATTTATGTAAACCTCGAAAGTAATTTTACCATTACTAAAGGTTTTTGTTTAAAATCTATGCTATGGAATTAAAGACAAAATATAGCGAAAACTTTGATCGGAAGAATCCTCTTCCAGATCATCCAGATCCTTATTGGCAAAGGGAAGAATTTCTTTCTCTAAATGGAGAATGGGATTTTTTAATGAACAAAGAAAAAGAAAATCCAAAAACTTATAACGAGAAAATTGTTGTTCCTTTTTCTCCAGAAACTCCCTTAAGTGGAATACATAGACACGTTGATAAAGATGATTATCTACATTACCAAAAGATTGTTGAAATTGATGATAAATATGTAGGAAAGAACGCTCTATTACGTTTCATGGCGGTTGATCAAGAATGTGACGTTTATGTTAACGATGAACTATTAGGTTCTCATAAAGGAGGATATTCTTCTTTTGCTTTCTTTATTCCTAACATCGGAAAACAATTAAAAATAAACGTTGTTGTTAAGGATGATACGGATTCTGAAATATATGCTAGAGGCAAGCAATCAAATAACCCTAAAGGCATTTGGTACACGCCAACGAGTGGAATCTGGCAAGAGGTTTATTTAGAGTTCATCTCAAACGATTCTTATTTGAAAGAATGCAAAATAAAGGGGGATTTTGATAATAAGAAAATCGTTTTTGATGGGGAATCACATGGAAAAATTGAAAAATGCAAAATTTCAGTCTTATATAAAAACGAAATTGTTAATGAAACATATTTTGATGAGAAATTACATGCAGAAATAGATTTATCTTCTTCTTTCCATCCTTGGTCTACAAAAGAACCAAATCTTTATTCCATAAAATTTGAATGTAAAGATGATGTTATTTATTCTTCTTTTGCTCTAAGAAAAATATCTCAAGAAAAGGTTAACGGATATTATTACCTCACGCTAAATAATGAACCTATCTTTTTGAACGGCCTTCTTGATCAAGGATATTATCCAGATGGCGGTCTTACCCCACCAAGCGTTGAGGCAATGAGAGATGACATTTTGCTTATTAAAAAAGCCGGATTTAATTGCCTAAGAAAACATATCAAAGTTGAACCACGTCGTTGGTATCACATATGTGAGGAAGAAGGAATAGTTGTTATTCAAGACTTAGTTAACGGCGGATCGAAATATTCCCAACTTCTAATTAATCTTGCTCCATTTTTGCCTTTAAAAATATCGGATAAAAATCCAATTCTTGGAAGAGGAAACCCACTTAGTAAGAAACAGTTCTTAGAAGAGATGAAAGAAACCATTCGTGATTTAGGAAACATTCCTTCGATTTGTATTTGGACCCTCTTTAATGAAGGCTGGGGACAATTTGACACGAAAGAATGCCTCGAAGTATTAAGAAACCTTGATAATTCAAGAGCAATAGACGCGACAAGTGGTTGGTATGATAAGAAGATCGGTGATTTCTATTCTAGGCATATCTATTTTAGGCCTGTCAGGTTACGTAACGATAAGAAACGCATGATGGCCTTAACGGAATTCGGAGGCTATGTTGCCTATATCGAAGGACATTCTTGGAGTGCAAAAAGCTTTGGATATAAAAATTATAAGAATCTCGATGCGCTTAATAACGGCCTTGCTAATCTATTCGAAAAAGAGATTAGAAGAGCAATTAAGAAAGCCAGACTTAACGTCTCTATCTACACGCAGCTTAGCGATGTTGAAGAAGAGGTTAATGGTTTAGTAACATATGATCGAAAAGTCGTTAAAGTGGATGTCACAAGAATGAAAAAGATTAACGACGACTTAGAGAAAGAATATTTGAACACGTATTTGAAGGATAAGAAAAAAGATGAAAATTAAAGCAGCGTTTTTTGATTTAGACTGGACTTTATATGACCATAAAAATGATCGATGGGACATGGCATCGATTGAAAAGATAAAAGAGCTCCAAAAACAGGGAGTTAAAGTTTTTATTTGCACGGCACGCCCATATTCTTCTTTTGAATGGCTTGGCGCTTTTAAACTAGGACTCGATTGGGATGGATATATCGCTTCAGCGGGTGGATACGCTTTTGCCGATGGAGAATATCTCTTTAAGAGTCATTTTGAAGAAAAAGATGTTAGACGTTTTATTGAATTGGCTTTAGAAAACAAGAAGAGTTTAGAACTAGTCGAATATAAGAAAAGAAAACTAATCGCCCCATTAAACGAGGAAGGAAAAGAACATTTCAAAATCTTTAAAGAAATGATTCCGGAAATCGAACCTTATGAAGGAGAAGAGGTCGAAGGCATCAATTTCTTTGCCAACGAAAAGATGGATCCTCTTTTCCAAAAAGAATTCCCTCATTTAATTTATTGGAGATATACACCAAACTCAGTTGATGTTGCACCTATCCAACATGAAAAAGGCGCATGCATCAGCATCTTCTTAAAACATTATGGGTTCAAGAAGGATGAAGCGATCGCTTTTGGTGATGATTTACAGGACTTAACAATGGCAAGAGAAGTAGGAACTTTCATTTGCATGGCAAACGGCAAAGATGAGGTTAAAAAGGTCGCAAAACTCATCACAAAAGAGGTTTGGAATTCCGGCGTAGCGTACGCTATAGATCAACTATTAAACGGATCAATCAAAATCGAATAAAAAATACGTTCATTTTTCTCTACAAGTAGTATCATTTCGCTATGAAAAAACTTGATCAAAGCAAAACGCCTTATGTAGACGCTCTTAAAGACTACGTTGTAGATGATGTCGCTCCTTTTGATGTCCCTGGACACCATATGGGAAATATCAAAAACAAAGCCACAGAACTTCTTGGAGAAAAGCTTTTTAGATGTGACGTTAATTCTCCTATTGGCATGGATACTTTAGGCAATCCGCAAGGAGTCATAAAAGAATCTAGCGAATATCTTGCTGAAGCTTGTGGAGCAGATGAGGCTTTTTACCTAATAAACGGCACCTCATCCGGCATTGTCGCAATGATTATGACGGCTGTTAAAGCTAATGAAAAAATCATTCTTCCACGTAATGTTCATAAGTCGGTCGTCAATGCTTTGGTTCTTTCTGGCGCTAGACCAACCTATGTCATGCCAGAGATTGATTTAGAACTTGGAATTGCTAATCAACCTACCTTGGAACAATGGAAAAAAGCCATCATCCGTAATCCATCTGCCAAAGCAATATTTGTTATAAACCCAACATATTTTGGATCGGTTACAAACCTAAAAGAACTTGTATCTTTTGCCCATGCCCACAAAATGGCTGTATTAGTTGATGAGGCGCATGGCGCCCATTACTATTTCCATCATCCACGTTCTCCTTTATCAGCAATGGATGCAGGTGCTGATATGTCCGCGGCCTCTTTCCATAAGACTGTTGGATCTTTGACACAAAGCTCTGTTTTGTTATTAAAGAGTCAAAGATTCAAACGCGAAGACGTTCAAAAAACCTTGAATATTATTAATACGACATCTCCTTCTGGAATCCTTATTGCTTCAGTTGACGCCGCTCGTTCATATATGGCTTCAAAAGAAGGCTATGCTAGCATGAATAACACCTATGAATTGGTTGATTACGTTAGGAAGAAAATTGAGAAAATCCCAGGTTTCGTAAATGAAGATCGAAAACATTTCTTAGCCCATGGCTCATTTGATTATGACGATACGAAATTAGTTATTGGCATTAACCATCTAGATTTAGATGGATTCCAGCTTTATCACCTTTTGAAAGAAAAATATGAAGTTCAGATGGAACTAGCTGAACCAAATGAAGTTCTTGCAATATTTGCTATCGGCACAAAAAAGAAACATGTTGATCAACTCTTAAATGCTCTCAAGGATATTTCAAAAGAGCATTACAATCCAAACTACATTCAAAAGAAAGCTCATTTTGATTCAACATTCCCTTTCATGCTCGTTAGACCACGTGTCTCTTTCAATGCGCCAGGAAAGCTTCTTCCAATTGATGAAGTAGAAGGCTCGGTTTCCAAAGAGCAGATCATGATGTATCCGCCAGGAATTCCTCTTATTGCTCCAGGGGAGGTTTGGTCAAAAGAATTAGTGGAGCAAGTAAAAGACTTACAAAGTTCAAAAGATTCCCATACAAAGCTTCTTTCTTCCTACCATGACTTATTTGAAGTTATCGATACGAAAAAATGGAGAAGATTCAACGTTTATGAAAAACGTTTGAACGATTATTACAATAACAAAATCACTTTGCCAGTTAATGACGGCTATTATTTCCCATTTGAAGGAGATGAACATCAAGCAACCTTCATTTTGATGCCGTCAAGGTTAGACACTTGGAGAAAGAAGGCAAAACCTGCGCAAGATAACTTTATTGAAATCATTAAAGCAATCTCAGAGCATGAATCGGTTATTGTTGGCGTAAATCAACAAATCGGAAAGAAGCTGATTGATGAGATTTCGAATATCCATAACGTTAGCATTTATAAACTTCGTTATAACGATGCTTGGGCTAGAGACAACATGCCTCTCTTCTTAACAAACGGAAAAGACCTAAGAACCGTTGATTTCCGTTTTAACGCCTGGGGAGGAAAAGTAGATGGCTTATATAGCGATTATCAAGATGATGATAATTTAGGTGCCTTAATTTCTAAAAAACTTAAGCTATTATCGTATTATTTGCCTTTTTTTGTCCTAGAAGGAGGATCAATTGCCATCGATGGAGAAGGAACTCTTATAACTACCGAAGCGTGCCTTCTTTCTAAAGGAAGAAACCCATATTACCGCAAAGAAGAAATTGAAGAAATCCTTCGTGATTATCTAGCCGTTGAAAAGATAATTTGGGTGCCACATGGAATCTATCAAGATGAAACAAATGAGCATATTGATAATATGGTTTCTTTCATCAAACCTGGAGAAGTAGTAATGGCTTGGTGCAACAACAAAAAAGATCCTCAGTATCGTTATTGTGAACAGACATATAAAGCCCTAGAAGAAGTGACAGATGCAAAAGGAAGGAAACTAGTAATTCATAAGCTTCCTCTGCCTAAACCTTTATATCTTAGCGATGAAGAAGCAAATGAACTTCAAATAAACGAAACCACGCTTGATAAGCGTTCTGGCGGAAGAAGACTTGCTGCATCATATGTGAATTATTATCAAGGCAAAGACTTTATCATCATGCCTGCTTTTGGGGTTAAAGAAGATAAAGAAGCGTATGCCGTAATGAAAGAACTATACCCAAATAAAAAGATCCATCAAATCAATACTTATGAGATATTGCTTGGTGGGGGAAATATACACTGCATAACAATGCAACTTCCAAGGGAGAAATAATATGAAAGTAGCAATCACTCAATTCTCAATGTCAGAAAACTATGATGAGAACATCAAGAAAGCAGATGATTTAATTTATCAAGCCGCAAAAGAAAAAGTTGATCTTCTTTTGCTACCTGAATTATTTGAAAGACATTATTTCTGCCAAATTGAAAACTACGATTATTTTAAGTTTGCTGAAGAGTTTAAATCCTCGAAAACATTAAAACATTTTCAAGAAATCGCTCGTGAAACCCATATGGTTTTACCAATTTCATTCTTTGAAAGAGATGGAAACTGTTTCTTTAATTCTTTAGCGATGATCGATAATGATGGAAACATTGTTGGAACATACCGCAAGTCTCATATTCCTACAGGTGAATGTTATGAAGAGAAATTCTATTTCACTCCAGGAGATACAGGATTCAAAGTTTTCAAGACAAGCATTGGTTCAATTGGCGTAGGCATTTGTTGGGATCAATGGTTCCCAGAGACCGCAAGAATTCTTGCTTTAAAAGGTGCAGAGATTCTTCTTTTCCCAACCGCCATTGGATCAGAGCCAGTTCTTCCTAAAGACAGCAAAGACCATTGGCAAAATGTTATGAAAGGTCATGCTGCAGCAAATATCATGCCTCTTTTAGCATCTAATCGCGTAGGTGTTGAAGAAGATAAAAACTCCTCGATGCAATTCTTTGGCTCATCTTTTATTGCCGATCAACATGGTGAGTTCGTTGCTGAAATGAATCGTGAAGAAGAAGGCTTATGTATTGCCGAATTTGATTTAGGAAAGATTGCTGAAGAACGTTATTCTTGGGGTGTCTTCCGTGATAGGAGGGTGGACCTATATTCTCCCTTGCTAAAATTAGCAGATAATGATGACTAATTTCCTGCTTTAATGATAAAATCTTTCATAGAAATATCTCATAACTCCTATTTAAAAATGAAAATTAGTTTATCCATCAAAAATAGAGTAGATGAGCGTTATCGGGGGATCTTATGAAAGAGAAAAGTGCACTTATTGTTCAAGGCGGAGGGGCTAGAGGAACTTACGCGGCCGGAGCCTTAAAAGTTCTTATCGAGAATGGTTTTTATTTTGATGAAGTCTATGGAACTTCAGCAGGTGCTATTCTTGGTGCAGAATTTGTTACAAGAGACCCTGAACGTTTAAAAAGACTTGTTACAGAATTGTCTTCTGCAAAGGGCTTTGTTAAGGTTCAGAATTATTTTACAAAGGGTTCTATCTTTGACTTTGATTATTTATTTAAAGAACTTCCTAAGATGAAAATGCCTTTTAAAAAAGAAGAATTTTACGACTCAAAGACAGAATTTTATGCGGTTTCATCATGTGTTGAAGATAATAAGGTTGCCTATTTTTCCCAGCATGATGAGAACTTCCTTAAGGGCATTGAATCTTCTGCCTCTCTTCCGCCATTTTGTAAACCTGTAAAAATAGGCGATAAAGGCTACGTTGATGGAGGAATATTTGCCGCAGCACCATTTGAAAAGGCTTTAGAAGATAACATTTCTAAGATTGTTGTTGTCGCTACAAGAGCAAAAGGCTATCGTAAGAAAGCTCCAAAGAAAGCCTATAAAGCACTTTACAAAAAGCAATATCGTGACAATCCAGTTTTCTTAAAATCTTTGCTAAACGCCTATAAGCTCTATAATGAACAGATGGATCTCATGGACAAACTTGCTGAAGAAGGAAGAATTTTTGTCATCTATCCAAGTGTTCCTCCAACCGTCAAAGTTACAACACAAAACAAAAAGAAACTCCAAGATCTTTTTGAAGCAGCGGAAAAAGATACAAGAGAGGTAATAACGGCCTTAAATGAATACCTTTCAAAGTAAAACTTTGATAGAATACCGTTATTATGAATAAGAACGATAAAAAACAATTTAATAGATCAAAAAAAGGATTAATCGATCCAAATAAGACAAAAACATTCCTTGTTACTGAAGAAACTTGTCTTTTGGATTTCCTTAAAGAAAAAATACCTAACCAATCCCAACATAATATTTGTCGCATTATCGCCAATCACCAAGTAGCGGTAGGTGGGGCTCCAGTCTCTCTTTTCAAATACAAACTATATCCTGATGATGAGGTTATTCTTTCTTATAACAGAATTGCCAAGCATCAAAGAAAAGATCTTCCAATTATTTACGAAGACAAAGATATCATTGCCATCAATAAACCTAGTGGCCTTCTTTCGATTGCCTCAGATAGGGAAAAAGGAAGAACGGCTTATCGTTTGATTAGCGATTACATCACTCAAAAAGATCGTAATGCCCGTATTTTTGTTGTTCACCGCCTTGATGAAGACACATCGGGCGTTTTGATTTTTGCAAAGAATTACGAAACAAAAGAAGCCTTACAAGATAACTGGTCAGATATTGTTAAGAAACGTGGATATTACGCGATTGTTGAACCTAATGATATTCCAGAAAAAGGGCATTTAGAAAACTACCTTGCGACAGATGAAGTAACTTTCAATGTTTACGTCACGAAAGATAAGAGAAAAGGCAAGCTTTGCATTACCGACTATAAGAAAATTGCGACAAATAAGAAATATGCCTTACTTGATGTAAATATTTCGACAGGCAGGAAAAACCAGATCCGTGTTCAATTAGGACATAAGGGATATTACATCATTGGCGATGATCGTTATGGAGAACCTTCTAACCCATTACGTCGTTTAGGCTTACACGCTTATGAATTAGATTTCACAAATCCTTTAAATGGCAAGGAATATAAGCTTAATTGTCCTATTCCACCTAATTTCAAGAAACTTATGGCTTCCGATGGAGACTTTGTTGTCAAAGAAAATAAGAGACAAGCAAAAGGCCATGCCTTAGGAAAGAATCAGAGCAAGACACGTGGCTCAAAGAAACAAGCAAAAGATCGTGTAAATAAAGGACAAGGGAAGCCTCATAAGCAAGTTAAGGCGAGAAAATATGGAAGCAGAAGTAAGCGAAAGTAAAAACGTTTCCCTCTCGGAATTAAGAAAAGAAAAAGGAAGCTTTTCTTCCTGGATGCATAAGCATCTTCCTTTTCTTTTCGATAACAAATCTCTCTTCTATTATGGAGTGATGGTCTTTGTTTTAGGCATGCTTTGGTGTGCCTATTCCTTAGTGACAAACCATTTCACCCAGTTCTATCCTTGGACTGACTATACAGGACAATACGTCACATTTACATATTCGTTTTGGGATGCTTGGCATAAATTCTTTAGAACAGGCGTTTTTGAACTTTATGGCACGGACACATATTTAGGAACGGATAATATTGGTTCGAATTCCTACTATGGCTTATTCGATCCATTCTTGATTATTTGTTATATTTTTCCACGCTCAATAATTCCTCAGACTTTTGTCATTGCAACCTTCTTTAAAGGAGTTGTCGGAGCGTTAGCAACAAGAGCCTATCTTAAGTATCTTGGTGTTAGCGAAGGATCAGCTAGAGTTGGTGGCCTTGCTTTTGCTTTCAATGGATATTTGAACTTTATGGTTGGTTTCCCTTCGGTTGTTTCCGTTTGTTCAATGGTTCCGCTTGTTCTTTTAGGCATCGAGAAAGTTATCAAAGAAAAGAAAATAATCACCTTATCGATTTCCTTAGCTTTGCTTGGACTTATGTCTTTCTTCTTCCTTGTGGTTATTTGCATCTTCGGTGTTATATATGCCATTTGGAGATACCTTTGGACAATCAAGAAACGCAATTGGAAAGATAATATTTTTGTAATTCTTTTAGGGGTTATGTCTTTCGCATGTGGAATCATGTTATGCTCCTGGAGTCTTTTCCCTTCGTTAAGGGAATCATCTCTTACAGGAAGAACAACTTCGATTGGTGCGGCTTACTTAAACTCTTTACTTACTGCCATAAAAACATTGGATGGAAAAACTCTATTTGCTCGTCTATTTGAATTAGTTGGGCAACATCCTGGCAGGGAATTACAGGGGTTAATTGGATTTTTCTATCCTACATATGGTTATTTAGCCTTACCTGTTGCAAGTGGTATGACTTCTAGTGGTGGCATTCAATATGATGCTTGGGTTGCGTCCCTTTTCTGCTATACCCCAATGGTTGTTATGTTCTGGATTGCCTTTGTTTCTTCAATCAGAAGAAAGAAAGTTTCACACATAATTGCTTTTATATTGGTCGCCTATTTGGTCTTTACTGATTTCGCTTATTATTTCTTCTATGCCTTTACAGGTGATGGATATGGAAGATGGTATATCGTTCTTGTTCCAATCATCATCTATTACGCTTGCCAGGAGTTAGATAGATTAAAAGATGAACCTAAATGGGTTCCAATTAGTGGGGCTGCCCTTTCTTTATTCTTAGCAACTCTTACTTGGATTCTTTGTATTGTCGTTCTTAAAGATAAAACATTTGAGACATCATTAACGACATATTGGGTTACTAGATATAGTGTTCCTTCGGTCGTAAGTGGATATTCGACTCTATGGATTGTTTATTTCCAACTTGGAATGGACTTCGTTGTTGGATTGATCATTCTTTTCGTGAAAAAGAAAGAATTGTTGCTTAAGATCCTTGGCGGCATAGTCATGGTTGAAACCATTATTTGGGGCAATGCGTCCTTTGCCTATATGGGCACTTGGAATTACAACAATTGGAATGGTGGAATTTCCTATAGAAACTGCGTGACAAACGCGTTTAAAGAAATTAACTCTTTTGACGGAAATACTTATTACCGCGCTTTCATTGAAGGTATGCCAGAGAATAACGCTCAGGAAGTGTTTGATTTCAATGGAACAAGCAATTTCCACTCATTGTTTAATTACGATGTAAACCAACTCGCCTTATATTCGCATATGAATAGACACGAATATGAAGGGACCGCTTATGGACAGACCTATTACAACAAATCTTGGTCGGCATATTATGGCAATAAACGCGTGGGGGCAGACGTTGCCTTCAATATCAAATATTACGGCATCAAGAATGAAGGATATGGCGATTGGGAAAGCTGCATCGTTAACGAAGAAAACGATAAATATCTCAATAGCGACAACGTCCCATGGGATTCCAAGTTAGTTTATGGAGATGAAAAGAGTGCTTTACGTTTCTATTCTTCTTCACTTGTTAACGAAAATAGTTTTGGACATGCCGTTGATTACATTTACAAAGAAAACAAAGACGGAAGCAATTCCTATAAAGATGATTTCTATAAAGTGAATTTATCCGCCAGTGGAGTTTTCAATGAAATCAATCGTAACGAGGAGGTTTATACCTCTGGAGCGATAGTTAAAGATGAAGATATTGATTCTTTAAAAGATGAAGGATTTGTGGTTTCTTCAGCCCCTGATGCGTCTACTCTTTTAAAACAAATATCCTTGAAGAAAAAGATCTATAGACACACCAACACAAACTTCATTGGTTATTCTGAATCAGATAAGAAAACATATGGCGTTACATATTTCTTGAAACATTACGATTCTATCCGTACAAATGGAAATGATTATGTTCCTGATTATGAAACGGTTGTCTTTACTCCAGCAAATGGAGATACCTATTTCAATTCAGATTGGAGCGGCGCTTATATTTCTTTGATGTTTAACGTTGCTTCATCTTCTTCTTATAAAACTCGTGTTTATTTGATTGGAGACTATACCGATGAGAATGGCGTAATTCATCAAGATCAACTCTTATCTTATGATTACAATACGTTAAGCACATATTCTTCAAAGAGAGTTGGTGGATCAACCTCCGCGGATGTATTTGGTTTCTATCCAAAAGGCAAAGTTAAATATATCTGTTTAAACGCTAAACCAAGTGATTTTAGCAATCCTGGAATTAATGATGCGGTTGCGACTATTCCTGGAACATATGGAGTGTATGTTGCAAATCGTAGCGATATCGAAGCTTTCTATCATAAATATCAAAGCGAGGAATACGCATTAACCAATGCGACCTACTCTACAAATAAAGCAACATTTTCATCTAACTTCTCTTCAAAGAAGCTTGTTGTAACTGCTTTAGGATATGATGCAGGATGGAAAGTTACTGCAACTTCAAAAGATGGTGTTACCAAGGCTTGTAAGACTTATAAACTCGATGGTGGATTTGTTGGCTTCTTAGCTCCAGAAGGTGAACAAACCTACGTTATGAAATATGAGACTCCTTATTTAAAAGAAGGATGTATTCTTGCAAGTGTTGCAACCGTTTCGATTGCCACATATACGATTGGTAGATTCGTTTATCATATTCACAAAAAGAAAAAAGAACTGGATTAATTTTTTTGCTCAGGATTTTAAATTAGTCGTTCTCTAGGATCTTGATATATTTTGCAGGCATCTTATCGCAAAGCCAGACTTTGTCGTTTCCAATATAGAATTTTATTCCGTCCTTTGATGCAGTTTTAGCATCAATCACAAGAATTATTGGATTATGATCTCTCCTTTTTCCGACAAGTGTTGCCATATCCGTATCTACGCTTAGATGAACGTATTGTCTCTTCATTGGAAGTAATCCATCTTTCATTATGGAATCAAGGAATCTCTTTGCTGTACCGTGATATAGAATATCCGGTGGAATTGCAGTAGTTTTCTCGATTTTTGTTGGAATAGAATGGCCGTAAAGCGCTCTAATTTTATCTCCGACTATTTCGTGCCTCTTCTTATCTGAGCAAGAGATAATGTATTCTAAATCTTCTTTTGTTATTTCTCTGTCATACTCGTTTGATGAGTTCAGAGAATGGAGCAATTGCTTGATGGAAACGAAACCATTCTCATCGAGCTCAAGCTCGTATTCCCATGGTGCATGTCTTAATGCATATGAGATTTCCTTTGATAATCTAATGTAGTCCATTCTTTTTCTCCTTATACTTTTCTGCAATGGCTAGAATTTTTGGATCTCTCCAAAATTGATAATAAGGGTCATTATATAAATCAATTCTTAAGGCTTGATTAGCAAAGTCATCAAACAAGCCTCCACAATCGTCCCATCTTTTTTCCAAATTGACCATCGATAGGATATATCCTATTAGGTCATATGGATCGTATTGACTAGGGATTTGAAATTTTAATCCGTAATAATGCACGAAAAAATGAACAAAGTTAATCACATCGTCCTCTGTCTTACATTCATTTCTCAAAAAGAAGTCAAGGTTTTCGTAAACATCACTCCATGAGTTTTTCTGCAAAATGGAATTAGCTTGTTCCTCAAGTTTCGCCAACTCGTCATTACTCATTTTCCAATAATCAGAATTAAACATTTTTTTTAAAATTTTATTTTCAATTTTTATCATTTTTTCTTTCCTCCCTTAAACACATAGTTTGGCAATTTATCGAATGCTTTTTTAGCTACACTCATAGATTTAATGTTTGGCTTATAATGGCCGCTCATATGATCATATGAAGTGATTTTTCCTCCCTCTAGATGCAATATTCCTGCGAACTTAACCCTTGGATTTTTTCCACCAATTAAAGTCGGATGTGGTGTGGCTTTGCCTCCAAAACCATTACCATTTCTCTCAGCAACGATTATGTTGTCATTCATATCAATAACATACGTTAAATATCTGTCGCGTTTTGCGGAAATTATATATTCGCCGTTTATAACATCATATATATTTTTCGCGGTTGGATTCTTCTCGTACGATCCATTGTAAACTCCTCTGTCGATGTCAAATTTAAGCATTTCGGGAGTCACGCCATAACTTTTTGCGTATTGTTGAGAGGCTTCGGTCGGTTTTGTTCCGCTATAACTTCCAGATATTCCGCTACCCATTGTGCTTACCTCCTCTCATCTTGGAGATATAGCTCTCGTAATGGACGAACTTCGTTTCGCTCAGGAAATTAGAGAACACTTCATCCGGCATTGAGCCATGCACTAGCACGACCTGAGGTTTCAAGATGTTAAGCATTACTTCTAAGCCTAGCCTGAAATAATACTTGTTTTCCTTGCCTTTGATGCAGCCATGCGTGCTGACACATACGATGTCGTTTGTAGGAAGTCCTTGGAAGCAGAATTCAAAGCTTCTTTCATCTCCCCATCTGACGTTCGGAATTACATACAAGCCATTCTTTTGAAGATAGAAGCCGACAGCTCTATTCATATAGGTGTTGGTTATCTGTAAGCATAGCGGCATGTCCCTATATAAGGAACAGTCTGGTGAGATCACGGCTGCAAACCTTGATAGTTCGTCAAGGTATTTACTTGTCGATGTGAGAACTTGTCTGAAGGTCACATCGTGCATGTAGAAATCTATCGCTAGATCTCTTTCTTTCACGACATTCCTCTTGTCGAACGGAATCATGTCCTTTGGGATGAGAATCACATCATGTTTGGGGATGGATGGTATCTGGTACTTGCCTACAAAGGTAGCACCTTCAACTAGGTATGACGAATAACCGTCATCAATTATTGTCTTAGACATTTTATTTCCTCCTGTAATATTTAGATTTGAACGTATCTAAGTGCGTTCTTATCCAAATTCTAAAGAGGATTTAAAAATGCCCGTATTTTATCAAAATACAGAGTTTATGGGCTTTTTGAACAGTTTTTCATAAATTCGTCCTCCTATATGGTCATTTTGTATTTTTTAGAAATATATTTTTTTATTTTTCTTCTAAAAACCATCTTTTCCTAATTTTTTTAGCAATTCGTCAGCCATCCCTATATCGATTTTGGAATCAAGAATAAAACTATATTGAACATCATTCTTATCAAATTCCGAGAGCTGAGTGTTATTAAGTTCTAACAAGAAGTCTCTTTCGGTTTTTGACAGTTTCAGCCCTATTAATATCTTTATAATTGTGATTTTTTGTAGATTATTTCTTTTGTTATTCTTGATTTTGCTAAAAATGTCTCTGCTTAAAAAAGTTTTTCTTTCAAAGTCCTCTACACTCCACCCTCGTTCATCAAAAAGTTTAGCAAGGCACTCATCTAAAGTTGCTATTTTTTTGTCATTAAATATCTTTTCGATTATTCTTAAAGAAGATAAATATTTCTCATATTTCTCCTTCTCGCTTCCGTTTGCTTGAATTGTTTTTATCCCTAATATCTTTTTATCTTTTAAAACATCGACAAACTTCAAAGGAACGTTCGATTTCGTCACGAAGCATCCATCTTTATATGCGACATATCCGGAAGAGAGAAGCCTGCGGAAATTCTCATCTTCAGAATATAGTCTAAAGGCATCAACGAGCGAGATTTCTGTCTTCACATCAATTTCTTGAAGCTCGTTTAGCAAACTCGGATCAACGTATTCGATTAGTTTACTAACTTTGCTGTTTTTTATATCTTCTTTGTACCCCTCTATTAGCTCATTAATGAAAGAAACCAGATTTAGATTGTCCCATTTGATTAAACTCGCTTTTAAGGACGCTAGGTTTTTTATCTTAATTGTCAAATAAGATTCAGCAGAATTCAGCGAATAAGATACACATACGTTGGATAAAGCGCATTTTAAAACTTCTTCGTCCTTGCCTCTCTCATAATATTTAATAATAAAGCCATTCTTGTATTTATCATCAATTCTAGCCAGGACAGAAAACAGTGATTCCATGGCTTTGTTATCATTTCGATTTTTATCTATATAGCCTTCAATCCAATCGAGCATTTTTTGGTTTCCTAAATGATGTGAGACAAACCGTTGCAAGTTTAAGGGGAAGAAGTAAGGAAGTTTTTCCTTGCCTGCATTTATACATGTGTCAAAGAATAACTTATAGTTATCGTCATCGAAAATGATTTCATCTAAGCCGTTTTCATCGATCGTTTCGGCATCTAGATATCTTATGGCAAAGGTTTTGATATAGTTTCTCTTGAGGCTGATAATTTCTTTAAGCGCTTTATTCTTATAATCATTTTCTGCGTGGTCTATTAGAAATTCATATATGGCTATTGCTAAATCTCTATCTAAATTAAGTAGTTCTTTGAATGCGTTTTCTTTGAAAAACATGCATGATAGATATTCCTTTGCAATAACGTCGTTATATTGTCTCTTTTTCAAGATGATTTTCACTAACTTAACGTACGAAATACCTGAATTTTCTGATATTTGTCTTAAAGAAAGCAAATTTCTTCCAAAAATAGGCTTCGTATCCAAATCTTGCTTTGATTTTATCCAAGTTTCAAACCCAAAAAGATTTTCATTATTTTGGCTGTTAATGTATGAATAAAAAGCATACAAATATTCTTCTCTCATAGTTGAGTCATCTATTGATTTTATTTCATTATATAAAGTTTCCAATTCAACAATAGATGAGGCTTTTTCTACAACAGAAAGTGGATGAACCTTGTATCTTACGAAGACACTTAAGATGGATGAAGAGAATTCATCTAGATAATGAATAAGTATCGAAAGGAAATTTTTGATATCTTGTGCATAATAATTGGAGATTAGATCGATATTTCTTATTTTTTCAAAGATGTT
Organism: Lachnospiraceae bacterium; assembly: GCA_963657245.1. GTDB lineage: Bacteria > Bacillota_I > Bacilli_A > RFN20 > CAG-826 > UBA4951. The sequence continues at coordinate 29,015 of CAVKLJ010000003.1, read as the reverse complement.
TGACTTGTTTGCCACATAAAAACTTTTCACGTTTTCTTCGTGTGACTTTTCAAATGTTTCATAATTTTGGCCGTTCGTAGGTTTTTCCAAAATAATTTTGAGAATGTCGCTATGTTTTGCGCTCGAATAAAGCATATTCTCAAAGTTATAATTTTTGGCATCATCTTTGAACTCTTCACATAAGACTGCATAGATCAGATCTTTATTTTCTAGATTTTCTAAATGTTTGTTTATTGCTTCGAGATCAGATTGCATTATTTTTTGATTATCTTCCGCGATATGATACTTGGCAAAATCAATGATTGCATCAAGCGACTTATCCTTTCCATATTCAAAGATGTAATCCCAACATTTTCTTCTGAAAGGTATGATTTTGCTCATATCGTCTCTTACATTAAACGCGCAAAATTCGAGTCTTTTATTGCCGATAAACCTGGAATCTCTAAACGAATATTTAAGATAAGATGAAACTAATAACAATAAAGGCTCATCATTGATACGGTGATCGATTAAATAACAAACAAAAGAATCGAGATACACGAAAGATGATCTAACGCTATCATAATCAAGCGAATATGCATCATCAATCGCTTTGAACACGTGTATTTTATTTGTGCCCGTCTTTTTTAAAAGACGCATGATTCCTTCATTTGCTACCGATTGATATTCCGTTTTTGCGAGAGTTTTAAATAATTCAAGAAGCCATCCGATATCTTTTTTGTCAGAATAGCTTTCGACCCCGTTTTTAAATTCCATAGCAGCGTGGTCAAGTGTAAGCGGTGCGAAAGCAACTTCAATCTTGTTTTTTAACTCAATATCTTCTATCGAAGAATAAGAATTGAGAAGTTCATTTTTAAGATAAGACACTGAGTCATCGGTTAAACATGTGCTTAAAATTGCATTCAATGATTCGACTATTCTTTTTTCGTAGTATTTGTACGTGCTCACGATCAAATCTTTGATTTTTATGTATTTTTTCTCGATGAAAACGTAATTGAGCAAATAGTCGGCAAAGCATTGATCTGATATTTTGACAACGCCAACGCATTCATCAACTAATTCCATCGATATCAAGGTATCAACATAATGTAAAAATTCTTGTTTGGTGATGCCAGCAAGTTTTAAGATTGGCGAGATATAAAATAACTGATTTAGATAGGTGGTTCTAAAGAAAGAAATTATTCCAGCCGTAATTAACAAATTGCTAGAACCATTCATTTTAGCGATTTGTTCTTTATAGAAAGAATTCATTATGTTTTGGACATTAAAGAGACTAGCAAAGTCCTTTTCATCTTTTAATGCAACGTCAGCAATTATAGAAGCAAGCCTTACATTACCTTTTGAAATATCTGCGATCTTATTCAACCATTTATCACTTTTAATAGGAGTGTTTTCTTTTATAACTTCTTTGATTTCTTTGTTATTAAGAGGACGAACTTCATAAAAAACGATCGATTCATCATCAATGCAATCTTTTAGGTAATCTCTAACAGTAAAAACGGCTTTCACATTGTCTTGTTTACAATAGTTCAAACACTCAATCAACTCTCCAAGTTTTTTGTAGTCATTTGCGTCATCGATAAAGAAAAGATATTTTTTAGAATCTTCTATGGAGTCTTCGATTGCTGATATATAATCGCCAAAGCTTTTGACACATAATACCGTAATGTTTTTGTTTTCGGAAACATATTTTTCTATTGCAGCCACCGCTAACCTGCTTTTACCTATTCCTGCAGAACCAGTTATGGCGACGAAATCTTTTTGTGATAACAGGTTGCAAATGTCATTTATTTCTTTTTGCCTACCAACAAATTCGCTTGTCAAGGACTCGGATATTTTATTTCTATGTTTTTTAAATGTTTCAAGATCATCTAATTTAATAGACATATGCCATTCACCGCCAATCTTTTGCTTTTCTTAATTATAGAGCATGTGACATCATTTTTCGTTTAAGAGACAAAAATATCAGGGAATGTATTAGGAAAAACCGTAAAGAAAAATGGTCACCAATATGACGACCATTATTCATTCGATTAATTTTTCCAATTCTTTAAATAAATATCGTAAACTCTGTTCTTAGGGATAGAATACTCGTTTGCAATTTCTTTTATTGCATCTTTGCTTTTCAAATTTTCCAATTTTCCCTGCAAAAGCCCGACTATTTCTTCATCACTAAGTTCTTTTTCGATGGTTTTTGCACCTTCAACAACGATGACAATTTCGCCAATGATTGTTTCTGGAGCAACGCCTTTTAATTCACCTAACGTTCCACGTATATATTCTTCGTGAGTTTTTGTTAACTCTCTTGCTAGAGAGGCTTGTCTATCCTCTCCAAGGATTGCTGCCATATCTTTTAATGTGTCTTCAATTCTATGTGGAGATTCATAGAAGATGATTGTATCGCGGAAATCTTTTAAGGATTCTAATTGTTTCTTTCTTGTCGATGGTTTGCTTTCTAAGAAGCCAAAGAAGTAGAAATGCTTGCTAGGAATTCCTGAACCTACCAAAGCGCATAATCCTGCATTAGGACCATTTATTACGGAGACTTTGTATCCTTCTTCGAGAACTCTCCTTGCAAGCCTTTCTCCTGGATCAGAAATTATTGGATAGCCTGCATCAGACATGTAGGCGATCCTTTTTCCTTCTTTCATTAGGGAAAGAATTTTCTCTGTAGCTTTTTCTTCGTTATGTTCGTGACAAGAAATTAGAGGCAAATCAAAACCAAATCTCTTGAGCAAAAGACCTGAGTTACGTGTATCTTCACAGGCGACATAATCCGTTTCTTTGAGAATATTTATTGCTCGAGGAGTGAATTCTTCAAGATTGCCAATCGGCGTGGCAATTAGATAAAGTAAAGGAGTGTCTCCTTGAAAGTTAAGCTCACGTTTAAGCATTATTAGGATTTCCTTTGTTTTTGTTATTTGGATGACGGTTATTATTTCTTCTTTGCTGATTGTTGTTTCTATTTTGAGGCTTGTTATTTTGTTGGTTGTCCCTCTTTTGCTGTTGGTTGTCTTTTCTTTGAGGTTGTTGATTGTCCTTCTTTTGGAAAGATTGCTTGTTATTTTGATCTTTCTTTTGCTGAGGCTTTACAAGGTTTGGATGCAAGATCTTGTTATATTCCTCTAAGGTAAGAAATTGCACGTCATCCTCACTTTGGACTTTGATTGAACTAGACATGATGTTATATGAACTTACCGTATAATCACCTGTAGGAAGATGAATTTTATCTCCGATGCGGGGAAAAGATTTCTTAGCTTCGGTATACATATCATCTTCAAAAAGAAGGCAGCATTTTAATCTTCCGCATTGGCCAGAAAGCTTAGGGATGTTCAATGTAAGCATCTGATTTTTAGCACGCGAAATAGAGATGCCATCAAACGATTTAAGGAAGGTAGAACAGCATAATGGAAGGCCACAAATGCCTAAGCCACCAACGGCTTTGGCTTTATCTCTTGGGGCAATTTGATGTAATTCGATTCTACATTTAAGCTGAGCAGCCAATACTCTTAATAATTCACGGAAGTCAACGCGACCATCGGCAGTATAAGTGATGGTTATCTTTGAACCATCAAGGGTGTAGCCAGCGTCAACAAAGGTCATGCCAAGGTTAAGTTTCTTGGCTTCACGATCAGCAATTTGAAGAGAAACCCTAGCTTGTTTCTTAGCCATTTCGTAGTCTTCTAAATCTTCACTATTGGCCTTACGAATAACGGCTTTAAGCTCTAATTTGGAATTATAAAGCTTCATGCTTATTGGAGCGGCCGTGACGATTCCCATTTCAAAACCTGAAACGGTATCGACAATGACATATGTGCCTACTTCTAAATCTGGATCGTTTGTTCCAAAGTAGTAGGATTTTTCACCGTTAGGGAAACGGACGGAGACAAAGTGAGTGAAATTTGTGATCATATATTTTCCTCTGTGATAAACAAGATGAGATGCATCAAAGCCAATGAGGAGTTGATGTTAGTAGTAAGAATACTACGAATTTTTAGGATTTCGGTTAAAGATGTTTCTAAATGTGGAAGACGATAAGCAATTTTATCGATATAGGAGTCATATCCTTTAAGGAAAATCGCTTGCCCTTCTTTTTTGGATATAGCATCTTTAAAGGCAAGAGCCAACATATCTAGATATGAATATGCATTCAACATGTTCGAAGCTTTTTTCGAATTTGCTAAGGCTGGTATTATTTGATTCTCAAAGGTGAATACAGCTAAAGACAAATCGTTTCCTAATGTATCTAGTGTTTTTAACCAAAGATCTTTTAGGAGAAGATAACCATCATCTAGGCTTTTTTCTTTTAGGATTTCGGCATTGTTATAGAAGTTAACGAGCAATTCTGCGTCTTCCTCTTTTACGCCTAGACTTATTGCTTCGTTTTTAATTGTTTCCTTTGGAACAAGGGTCATTCTTAATTTCTCACAACGGGAAATGATTGTTGGTAAGACTTTTGTTTCGTTTTCCGTTGTTAATATCGCATAGGTTTTATCCGGTGGCTCCTCAAGAAATTTAAGCAAAGAGTTGATGGCTTGAAGATTCATATTCTCAACGAGGTTGATGATATAAATCATGATGCCTTTTGCCTCAATTGGGGTCTTGGAAAAATCCCCGACTATTTCTTGAACATCGCCTTTTTTGATTTGGCCTTCTCTGCCATCTAAGATGATGAAGTCTGCATATGTTCCGTGGTCAACTCTTTTGCAAGAGAGGCAGGAATTACATGCAAGAGGGGAAGGATTATCGCAAAGAAGAGACTTGGCAATGAATTTAGCGGTCTCTAAAAGAGGAATGCCTCCTTCTCCGGAAAGAAGATAAGCGTGAGCAATCTTTCCGCTTTCTAAGGCGTTTCTAAAAGTTCTATAAACTAATGGCTGATATGTTTGCAAATAGTCTTCAAACTTCATTAATTGGCTAACCTCTTTTCGATTTCTGTTATAACCGCTTGATATACGCTTTCTCTGTCTTTTGAAGCGTCGATAACAACAATACGTTTTGGATTACGTTTTGCTAATTCTAAGAAAGCGTTTCTTACGGCATGATGGAAAGATAATTTCTCAACATCAAGACGGTTTACCTCTCTTCCGGCGTTTGCGGCAATTCGATTTAACCCTTCTTCTGGCTCAATATCAAAAAAGAAGGTTACATCAGGTTCTAATCCTTCTGTAGCGTATTGATTTATATTGTATATTCCTTCGATTCCAAGTCCTCTTGCTCCACCTTGATAGGCTAAAGAAGAGTCAAGGAAACGATCGCTTATGACGATTTTGCCTTCTTTAAGCGAAGGAATGATTTTTTGAACAATATGTTGTCTTCTCGAAGCGGCGTAAAGTAATGCTTCGGTGCGAGGATCCATATCCGTGTTCTTTTTATCGAGAATGACGTTTCTTATTTCTTCGGAAATAGGTGTTCCGCCGGGTTCTCTAGTTAAAATGACTGTCTTTCCTTCTTTTTCGAGGGTTTCGACAACATGTTTTATGCAAGTTGTTTTACCTGAACCTTCTCCGCCTTCAAATGTAATAAACATAACTAAATCTTCTTTCTGCCCTCAAAAGCCTTATTTAAGGTCATAGGGTCTGCATAGTCTAGGGCGAGTCCCATAGGGAGGCCGTAGCCTAATCTTGTGACTGTAACTTTTCCTTCTAGTAACTTAGCGATAAAAAGGGCTGTTGTTTCTCCTTCCATCGTTGAGTTTGTAGCAAGGATGACCTCATTAATTTCTTCTTCGGGGACTCTTTTTAAAAGAGAGCCGATTCTTAACTCTTCCGCGCCAATTCCTTTGGCGAGATTTATCGATCCGCCAAGAATGTGATAAACCCCTTTAAAGGAATTCATTTTCTCAATGGCGAAAACGTCTTTTACTTCACTGACTACGCAAATGAGGTGATGATCTCTTTCTTGGTCTAGGCAAATATCACATTCAGATGGGTTTTCGGTGTACATTCCGCATTTAGGACATTTATGAATTTTGTTGGAGATGTCTTTGATGGATTTTACAAATTCATCACGATCTTCATTGCTAAAATTCAAAACGGCATAAGCCATTCTTTCTGCGGATTTGACTCCGACGCCAGGAAGTTTGCTAAAAGAATCTATTAAAGCTTGTAATGAGGCTAATTCTTTCATTAGAACAATCCTGTTCCACGTCCAGTGATTTCTTCGTTGATTCTATTTGTTTCATCACTGATTTTTTCGAGCGCTTCGTTAAGAGCGGAGACGATTGTATCTTGGATCATATCAGCATCGTCGGGATTTAAAGCGTCTTTATCGATAACGATTGATTTAACTTTCTTATCACCAGTTAAAGTAACTGTGACAAGTCCTGCTTTTTCAACGACGAATTCTTTTGATTCAAGCTCAGCCATTGCTTTTTGAAGTTGGCGTTGCATTTTTTGAGCTTGCATGATCATTTGTTGCATTTGGTTCATTGGTTTTTCTCCTTAAAAATTTACTTTGGTAATATGAGCTCGACTTCTTCTTTCTTTGGCAAGGATGAAAGTTGTTGCATCGAGAAGAAGGTTGTTTGAATTCTCATTTGAACTTCTGGGTCAACGGCATAGATGAAGACTTTTCTTCCTAGTATTGTTGCTAAAAGCTCTTGCAATGGTTGTTGATTGGCAACGATATTTGCCTTCTTAGCCTTGCTTTGAAGTCTGTATGAGAGAATCAGGGCATCGTGACAAAGGGCATAAGGTTTTCCTTCCGAAAGAAGGTTTGCTAAAGGCCCAAGCTTTGGATCTAAACGTAAAGGCTCTAATCTCTTCCATGAGTTTACAAGGGAGGTTCTTTCAGCTTTATCTGCAAGAATCATGATGTTGATTAGTTGCTTATCTTCAATGTTGAATTGAACTCCTTCACTTGCAATATTAGGCCTAGATATGCCCGATGTATCAAGTGGAGCAACAGGTTTTGGAGCCGGTGCTGGTTTTGGCTTTGGGGCGACAGGCGTAGAAGAAATTGGTTTATCTTCTTCAAATAACCAATCAGGCGCTCCATCATTTGATGGGGGTTCTTCCACTGGTTTTTGGATTTTTACTGGTTCTGGCGCAGGAGTTGGCTTTTGAATTGGCTGAGGTTTTGCTTCAACAACTCTAGGAGTTTCCTTCTTAACTGGAGCAGAAACTTGTGGTTCATCATTGCCACTCTTTGATGCAATTCTAATCAAGGTTAATTCAAAGAGAGAACGGACGTCAGAAACGTTTTTGAAATCGTTTTGGGCATTGATAAATTCCAGCAACATTGAGTTGCAGTCTTTCGGACCGATTCTTTTTGAAAGTTCCTTTGCATCTTCAAGAGATAACTCTTCCATCAAGCTTTGATCTTGTGTTTTTTCATAAACAAGAAGATCTTTTAAGAAAGTGATGAGTTCTGAGACGAGTCTTCTAATATCGATACCACCAGCAAGGTATGCCTCGGTTTTTCCAACAACTCTAGCCACATCTCCATCACGTAAAGAAAGTAACAAGTCTACTTTCTCAGCATCAGATGCAAGACCGAATATTGCAAGGACATCTTCTTCGCGTAAGGAAGAGGTTGAATAAGCCAAAACTTGATCAAGGATAGAGAGAGCATCACGCATGCCTCCATCGGAAAGCTTCATTACAAGACGAAGGCCTTTTTTATCGAATGAGGCATTTTCTTTTTGTAAGATTTCAATGAGTTTCTTTTCCATGTCATCTTCAGGAATTTTTCCGAAGTCGAATCTTTGACAACGGGAAAGAATCGTTGGAAGAACTTTATATGGTTCGGTCGTGCAGAGGATGAAAATAACCCTCTCCGGTGGTTCTTCGATAGTCTTAAGTAAGGCATTGAAGGCGGCGTCCGTCATCATATGAACTTCATCGATGATATAGACCTTGTATCTTCCCTTGATTGGAGCATAAGATACCTTCTCGATTAATTCACGAACTTGATCAACACCATTATTTGATGCGGCGTCGATTTCAATAACGTCCGGATGTGATCCATCGGAAATTGCTTGGCAGTTAGAGCAATGATTGCATTGATGACCAACGCCTTCATCACAGTCAAGCGCTTTGGCTAAAAGTCTAGCCATTGTCGTTTTGCCAGTGCCTCTTGGACCGGCAAAAAGATAAGCATGAGCCATTTTATCGTTGGCTAATGCGTTTTTTAATGTGCGAACTATAACGCTTTGCCCAGCAACCTCATCAAATGTTTGCGGGCGATACTTTAAATACAGAGCTTTATATGACATATTTTGTTACCGTTTCTTATTATACATTTTTCTTCCTATTCTAACTAGTTAGAAGATGGGCTTTTCTTTGCTATTAGATAGAGTAGAAATTATGCTAAAATAGTTTGGTTTTGGAGAAGTTTTATGGAAGAAAGCATGCGTAAACGACTTGAAGTCATCAAGAAAAGACATGAGGAGATCGATGAAGAATTAGCCGATCCTTCCATTTCGGATAATATTGCAAAATTAACGAGTCTTTCCAAAGAGAGAGCCTCTTTAGAAGGGCCTTATGAAGCCTTTTTAAAATACGAAAAGCTAGAAAGCGATGCAAAAGACGCTTTGGAACTCATTTCTGCTGGCGAAGATAAGGATCTGGTCGAAGTCCTTAAAGAAGAAAGAAAAGCAATGTTGCAAGAGATGGAAAAAATGGAAGAGCAGCTTCGTGTTGAACTTATCCCTGTCGATCCTAACGATTCTAAGAACATCATTGTTGAAATTCGTGGAGCAGTCGGAGGAGACGAGGCAAATATTTTTGCTGGCGATCTTTTAAGAATGTACGCTCGTTATAGCGAAGAACAGGGCTGGAAAATTCAATTCATCGATGGAGAAGAAGGAAGCTCTGGCGGATATTCCTACGTTTCTTTCATGGTCAAAGGCGAGAATGTTTACTCAAAGCTTAAATTTGAAAGTGGCGCACACCGCGTCCAACGCGTTCCTAGAACTGAAGCCTCAGGCCGTATACACACGTCAACCGCGACAGTCCTCGTTATGCCTGAAGCAGAAGAAGTTGATGTCAAAATTAACCCTGCAGATTTGAAAGTTGATACGTATCGTTCACAAGGTGCAGGTGGACAGAACGTTAATAAAACAGAATCTGCCGTTAGAGTTACACACATTCCGACAGGCATCGTTGTTTCTTGCCAAACAGAAAAAGCCCAATTACAAAACAAAGAAATTTGTATGCGTATGATTAGAGCCAAGGTTAAAGACTATTATCAATCGCTCGAAGATACAGCTAGAGACAGTGAAAGAAAACTAAAGGTTGGCACTGGTGAAAGAAGTGAGAAGATTAGAACCTATAACTACCCTCAAAATAGAGTTACAGACCATCGTATTGGATTTACGACCAATACACTCGATCGTGTTATGGAAGGAGAATTAGAGCCAGTTATCGACGCTTTAATTCACTTCGATCAAGAGCAAAAACTCTTAGAAAGCGGTAATAAAGATGCCGAAAATAAATGATGCTTTAAAAGAAGCGTGGGATTATGGCAAAGATAAAGGGGTTGAGCCAATTGACTTACGTCTTTTAATCATGAAAGATGAAGGCTACACTGAGCAAATAGAAGTTTTGATAAACAAAGAAAAAGAGATGAAAAACTATTCTCTTTTTCAAAAGCAATATCATCAATTAATTGACGATGATATGCCAGTTGAATATATTCTTCATGAAGCTGATTTTTTAGGACAAAAATTATATGTTGATGAGAATGTTTTAATTCCTCGCGGAGAAACGGAGGAGATGATTGCAAAACTATCAGAAAACATAAATAAATTCTATGATCCAAGAATGTATCTTGTTTGTGGAGACGTTGGCACGGGCAGTGGTTGTATTCCTATCGCGATTAAGTCATATTTTCCGAATTGGCTAACGGTTGCAAGCGATATTTCTCCTAAAGCGTTAGAAGTTGCAAAAAAGAATTTCCATGCGAATAACATTAACGTACAAACATTATTAGGAGATGCCTTAGAACCTTATATTGAGAATAAGATAAACCTAGACATTATCATCTCAAACCCACCTTATATTCTTAATGAAGAAGATGCACAATCTTCTGTAAAAAGATATGAACCAGCAAGTGCTTTATGGCTTGATAAAAATCATTCAGTTTATGAGTCAATATTTAGAGACTACAAGAAGGTTAAAAAAGGAGATATTTTAATGGTATTTGAAATCTCTCCAGATCTTGAAGATTATCTTAGGTCGTTGATAAACAAATATATGGATAAACCTGAGTTCTATTTTGAAAAAGATCTTAATGGATTTACTCGTTTCTTATTTGTCTATGAGGAGTAAGAAAATGGAATACTTAAATCAAAAAAACGTAAAAGATGCTGTAAAAGTCCTTCAAAATGAAGAAGTATTAGCTTTACCAACTGAAACTGTATATGGTGTTGCAGTAATTTACGACTCCAAAAAAGCCTTTGATGAAATGGTGAAACTTAAAAGACGCTCGCCTGATAAACCATTTGCTTTAGCGTGTAAGAGTGTTGAATATTCCCTTAATTATATCGATGTGGATTCTCGCGCAAAAAGAATTATGGAGAAATTTCTTCCTGGAGAGTTAACTGTTCTAGTCAATGCAAAGAAAGATTTGCCATGGCACGTTACTTTAGGAACTAACGTTATTGGCATAAGAATCCCTGCCTATAAATTTATCCAAGATCTCTTAACTGCTTTAGGTAAGCCAATCTTATTAACGTCTGCAAACATCTCAGGACAACCAACGTCTAGAGAGTATTCTGAAGTTCTTTCTTATTTTGATAATCAAATTGGCGGCATTGTTAAAGGTGAATGCATCTCCAAAGAAGCATCAACAATTATTGATTTATCAAAACCAAATGAAATTAAATTGGTTCGTGAAGGACCTATTAAATATGAGGATATCTTAAAGGTTTGGGAGGAATAATTATGAAAATCGCCTTAGGTAGTGATCACGCTGGATTTGAACTCAAAGAAGAAATAAGGAAATATCTTCTTAGCAAAGGTTATGAAGTTCTTGATGAAGGATGCTATTCGCCAGAAAGAGTTGACTATCCTGATTTTGGAGAAAAAGTTGGTGAAGCAGTGGTAAAAAAAGAAGCCGATTATGGTATCTTATGTTGCGGCTCAGCTGAAGGAATTTCTATCTCTGCGAATAAGGTTAAAGGGGTTCGTTGTGGAATCGGATATAACGATGAAGTCTCAAAACTTTTAAGACAACATAATGATGGCAACGTTATTGCTTTCGCAGGAAGATTCATGACGGTTGAAGAAGTTCTTCCAAGGGTCGATCTCTTCCTAACAACCCCATTTGAAGGTGGCAGACATACCGAAAGAGTTAAGAAAATCTCCGATATCGAAAATAAACAAAAATGACATTTGCTCTCCTAAGGAGAGCTTTTTTAGTTGTTATACTTTCTATTATTGCCTTAAAGTGGTAACCTTTTTAGGGTAAAAAGTTATGAAAAAAATTACAAAAGAAGTATTAGTTGATGCAGCAAATCGTTTGCTTTTTACTATGTCCGATGAGCAATACGATACCCTGCAAGACGAATTCAAAACACTTATTAAACAAATGGGCATGATTGGTGAAATTCCTGATTTGGACAAATATGAGCCAATGACTTTCCCTTTTGACTGCGAAACTTCCTTCCTTCGTGAAGATACGCCAGATGAGGCTTTATCCAGAGAAGAAGCGTTAAAGAATGCGGGCAACAAACAAGACAATCAAATCAAATTGCCAAAGGTGGTTTTATGAGTTATTTAGATTTATCAATCGAAGAGTTACACCAGGCCTTAGTTACGAAAAAAGTAACTCCTCTCGAGCTTACAAAAGAGGCCTTAAAGAGAGCACATGAAAATAAAGACAACGCGTTCGAATATATCGATGATGAGGGGGCTATTGCCTTTGCTTCAACGTTAACCGAACCAGAAATAGATAATCCATTGTGGGGAATTCCATATGTTGCAAAAGATAATTTCTCGACAAAAGGTGTGCCTACGACCGCATCTAGCAACATTCTTAATGGATATGTTCCGGTGTATGACGCGACAGTAATTACAAAATTAAGAGATGCGAAAGCCATCATGATTGCTAAGTCAACGCTTGATGAGCTAGCAATGGGCGGCACAGGAACTACTGGTCACTTAGGAAAAACATACAACCCATATGATCCAACACATACCTATGGAATTGGTGGATCATCTTGCGGAAGTGCAGCTGCGGTTGCTGCAAATATCGTTCCGTTTGCCTTAGGCTCAGATACAGGCGACTCAGTTCGTAAACCTGCTTCTTATGCCGGACTTGTCGGTTTAAAACCAACTTGGGGAAGAATCTCTCGTTATGGACTATTCCCATTCGCTCCATCCCTTGATCATGTTGGATATTTCACTCGTGACGTTTATTCTTCTGCGGCCTTACTTAATTGCCTTGCTGGCAGAGACGATCACGATTCGACCTCTTCTACGAAAGTTGTAGATAACTATCTCGAAGACCTTGATAAAGATGTTAAAGGATTGAAGATTGCAGTCATAAAAGAAATCTATGATTCAATCTCAAATGAAGAATTAAAGAAACATTTCGACAATTCAATCAAAGCCTTAAAAGAAATGGGAATTAGCGTTGATTTTGTAAATTTTGATGTTAAATTGCTAGAGTCTTTATATGCAACATACATGGTTATTTCTTGTTCTGAAGCAACATCAAACGACGCCAATCTTGACGGCATTAAGTTTGGTGAATATAAAGGTGGAAAAACATATCAAGAAGTTATGTTTAACGCTAGAAACGAAGGCTTCTCAGAATTGATCAAACGTCGTTTTGTTATCGGCTCTTATTGCTTGATGAGCGAGAATCAAGAAGAACTCTTCCTACGTGCTCAAAGGAATAGATCAAAGGTTGTAGAAACGGTTAATAATGTCTTAAAAGATTACGATTTCATCTATCTTCCAGCCGCTCCATCTACCGCACATAAATTCGATGCTTCAAGCGATCGTTTATCCGATGAATATTTAATCGCCGATAACCATCTCTGCTTAGGTAACTTTGCTGGTCTTCCATCAATTACCTTACCTCTTTTCTTCCAAAACAAACTACCAATCGGTGTTAATTTCATGGGTAGAGCTTTTGAAGAAAAGAAATTATTCCAAGTCGCTAGAGCGTATGAAAAAGCAAGCGGCTTAAAAGATTTAAGTGTTAGTAATATGAAGGAGGGAAATTTATGAACTTTGAAGCAATTATTGGCTTAGAGATCCACGTTCAGCAAAAAACAAAATCTAAGATGTTTTCTGCTGCCCCAAACTCATTCTCTCGTGACCCAAATACTCAAACTGCCCCTCTTGATATGGGCTTTCCAGGCACAATGCCAGTTGTAAATAAACAAGCTGTTATCAATGCTATTCGTGTTGCAAACGCTTTACATATGGAAATCGATCACACCCTTTATTTTGACCGTAAAAACTATTTCTATTCCGATCTTCCAAAGGGATTCCAAATTACCCAACAAAGAAGACCTATTGGTAAAAATGGCTATGTAATCGTTGCTACGCCAAATGGACCAAAACGTATTGGTATCGAAAGAATTCATATGGAAGAAGACACTTGTAAGCAAGAACACTTCATGGATTATTCTCTCTTAGACTATAACCGTGCTGGCGTCCCTCTTTGTGAAATTGTCTCTTTACCAGAAATTTCTAACGGTGTTGAAGCAAGAGAATATGCCGAAGCAATAAGAAATATCGTTGTTTATTCCGGAACAAGTGATGGAAAGATGGAAGAAGGCTCAATGCGTTGTGATACGAACATTTCCCTCCGTCCATATGGTCAAAAAGAATTTGGAACCAAGGTTGAAATTAAGAATATCAACTCCTTTAAGAATATCGAACTTGCCATCGAATATGAGATGAAACGTCAATCTGAACTCCTTTTACAAGGAATTAAGATTCAACAAGAAACAAGACGTTGGGATGAAGCAAGTGGACGTACGGTTTTGATGCGTGTCAAAACCGATGCGGTTGATTACAAATATTTCTGCGAACCTAATATCACGCCTATTCATTTATCCGATGAATTTGTGAAAAATGCTATCGATACATGCCCTGAATTATATGATTCGAAGAAAGAAAGATACCTTAAAGCAGGGCTTTCTGAAAGTGACGCAGCCGTCATTCTTTCTAACCCAAAAATGGCTGCTTATTTCGAAAAAGGATTAGGAAAAGTAACAAATGCTAAGAACCTCGCTAACTTTTTAATTGTTGAAATTAACTCTTATTTGAATAAGAATGGTATTGGCATCGATGAGTTTAGCTTATCCCCTGAAACATTAGGAGAAATTGTTTCTTACCAAGAAAAAGGTGGACTTTCACATAAACAATGTGTGGATATCCTCAATAAGGTTTTAAGCGATTCTTGCTCTCCAACTGAGGCAAAGGAAAGCTTACATATCGTTGCTCAAGTGTCGGATTCATCGACAATTCTTGGCTTTGTAACTAAGGTATTGGATGATAATCCACAATCAATAAACGACTTCAAAGCGGGTAACCAAAGAGTCCTTGGATTCTTAGTTGGACAAATTATGAAAGCAAGCCATGGTAAGGTTAATCCAGCTGAAGTTTCAAAGATTTTACGTGAGGAAATTGATAAGAGATGAACGAGGAAGAATTAGAAAAACTAAAAGATTTTCTTGATAAGGCAGTCTCTTTTGAACTACCTTCTTATGATCATCTACCAGCTGTTCCTTTATACATGGAACAGGTTGTTTCCTATGTTAATTCTATCCTTGAACCGTTAAGTGTTGATGACAAACAATTGCTCACCTCTTACATGGTAAACAATTACGTTAAAGCCAAAATAATTGAAGAACCAGATAAAAAGAAATATAACGTCGATCATTTAGGATATTTATTAGCCATATCTCTCCTTAAAAATGTTATAAGCATGGGAGATATCGGACTTATTATCTCTATGGATAAGGATGCTACAAGCGATAAAGCTGTTCTTTATCGTTTTTTCCGCACAATGTCTTCGGATGTCTTTAGGGATGTAGTTGGAAAAGCTAAAACTAGAGTTGATAGGTTTTCCGAAACCTATGAATCCCAAAAAGACGAAGATCCTGAAAAAGCTAAGAAATATCTTGATGATTCGATTGGATTAATTGCTTTAAGAATGTCTGTGCAAGCTACAGTTTATCAACTTGTAGCTCAGGCTTTATATCGTTATTTGGAGAATGCTAAAAAAGAAGAAACTCCAACAAGAAAAGAAGTTAGACGTGAGAAAAAAGAAGCGAAGAAAGCTCAACGTCTAGCATCAGAACAAGCAAAGAAAACTCATAATAAAAAGGAGAAATAATAGATGAAAAACATTTTAGTTACTGGAGGTCTTGGCTTCATCGGAAGCGAGACTGTCATTAGGCTCATTGAAAACGGCTATGAACCTATCGTTGTAGATAATCTCTATAACGCTAAAGAGGCGGTTCTCGATCGTATCGAAACAATCACCGGAAAACGTCCTCAGTTCTATAAAGTAGACGTTAAAGAAGAGGAACAAACAGAAAAAATCTTCAAGGAAAATAAGATTGACGCCATCATCCATTTTGCCGGTTATAAGGCAGTTGGGGAATCAGTTGCTAAGCCAATCGAATATTACGAAAACAACCTCGAAACATTACTCGTTATCGTTAAAATGATGAAGAAATATGACGTTAAGAATATTATCTTCTCTTCGTCTGCAACAGTTTATGGCGTTCCAAAAAGAGTCCCTCTTTATGAATCCGATCCAGTTGCTGAAGCCACAAACCCATATGGCGAAACAAAAGTAATGATCGAAAGAATTTTAAAAGACGTTCAAATTGCTGAGCCATCCTTCAACATGGGAATCTTACGTTATTTCAATCCAATTGGCGGACATCCATCAGGCCTTCTTGGCGAAGATCCAAACGGCATTCCAAATAACTTATTACCATACGTTTCCCAGGTTGCCATTGGAAAATTAAAATGCCTTCGTATATTCGGCGATGATTATCCAACAGTTGATGGAACTGGTGTTCGTGACTATATTCACGTTGTTGATCTTGCTGATGGACACGTTGCAGCCCTTAAGAAACTTGAGGAAAAACCAGGTTATGTCGTTTATAACCTTGGAACAGGAAGAGGCACATCGGTATTAGAGTTAGTCCACGCCTATGAAAAAGCTAATGACGTGAAGATTCCTTATGAAATCGTTGGAAGACGTGCAGGAGACGTTGCGGAAAACTATGCCGATTGCACAAAAGCCTCTGAAGAATTACATTGGAAAGCTAAATACACCATCGAAGATGCGTGTAGAGATGCCTATAATTTCCAAAAGAAGAATCCAGAAGGCATTAAATAAGATTTATGTAATCTATGAAAGCAGGCTTAGTGCCTGCTTTTTGCTATAAAATATATTAGCTTATAAGATTTTTGTGTAATATGACCTTAGAAGAGTTTATCCAAGAACATCAAAAGAATGATGAAAAATCCCAATCATTTGTCGATTATATCTATTTTCTTATGGATAAACACGGGATATCAAATCCTTCGGAAATATATAGCAAAGTAAACATTTCTAGACAGCTTTGGTCATCAATAATATCCGGAAAGTCATCACCATCATTAAATGCATGTGTGAAAATTGCGTTAGGGATGCATTTAAACAATCACGAATGTAAATATCTTCTGAAGAAAGCTGGTTTTACTTTGTCTAGCGCGAATAAGTTTGCCTTAATCATAAGATATGCGATTGAGAACCAAATATATGACATTTACGAGGTAAATGAACTTTTAATCAATAATGGTTGCGAAGATTTTTCCTTGCTTTAACAATCTTAAAATGTCAAATCGCGTTTGACCATTTTTCGTTCCTCCATTAATAGAATAATGGTGTTGTAAGGAGATGGAAAAATGATGATGATATCTGATGAAACGCGAAATATAATGAGGCAAGATAATAATCCTATAAGTATAAGTTTAAGGATTATGATTTATGCCCATAAAGGCCAAAGAAGGATAAATGGAGAGCCTTATATGAACCATCCGTTAAGATGCAATAAAAGGTATCTTGATTTGATTCAATTAGGAATAGGAATGCCAATAGATAAGATTAGGCTTAAAGAATTGGGCATTCCTTTTGAAGGAGTATCTGAAGTATGCCTTCTTCATGATGTAATTGAAGATAGTAGTTGGACTATCGAGGATGTAGAAAAGAATTTTGAGGAATGTGGTCAAGGAGACTATTTTAGAGAGTATATAAAAGACCCATTAATAAGGATCACACATGATAAAAGCGTGGATTACGCTTCATATATCGATGTTTGCTTAGGAAATCCTATATCCGCTCTATGTAAAATGTTAGATTTACAAGATAACATCAATATATTTTCATTAGACAAATTCGATGAGAAAAACTATAAAAGATCTCAAAGATATTTGTCTTACATATACAAAATTAATTCAAAATACGGATTCATCGAAAAATCTAATGAATACAGAGAATATACGCTTAGATAACGTAGATTATTTAGCAAAGAACCTTTAAAAAGCCTCTATTAACTATGTAGAGGCTTTATTTTTCTGCCTGCATTCGAGGTTTTTGGCTTTCCTGCAAGCTCAAAAGGTATCTTTCCTTCTTTTACGCATTGTTTTAAGAAGACGTTTATGGCGCTGCTCATCGATATACCGATGTCATTAAAAAGCTTTTGTGCATCGTCTTTAAGGCTCTCATCTATGCGTACTGTGATTATAACTTTATCCATATTTTTCCTTTGCATATATAAATATACTAGCAAAATGCTTTACAAACAATAATAAAACAATATAAAAACAATACAAATGCTATACATATAAGAAAAATTAACCTTCATCCCATTATTTCGGTAAATAGGTTATAATTCTTATTAATAAATATAAGAGGTATTAAACATGAAAGTTTTTGAGGTCAAAGTCGGTAATTGGACGCAAAAGGGCAATTGCTGGGAAGTTGAAAATCCAAAATCAAATTTGGTCATGATGACAGGTATGCAAGAGCATTCTGAGCGTTATGACGATCTTGCTAAGTATTTGAATACGTTTGGCATCAATATATATGTCCTCGATGCTGTTGGACAAGGGTTAAATGCTCCTAAAGTTGAGGACCAACAAAAATGGTTTGAAAATGCGTTTGACATCAACGTAACTGCAGCTCACGAGAAAGTTGCAGAATTAAAAGAGACAACGAAACTTCCTACCTATATCATGGGCCATTCAATGGGGTCATTCATGACGCAACGTTATTTGGAACTTTTCCCTCATACGGCAGATAAAGTTGTCATTTGGAGTTCCAATGGCCCTGCAAGAGCAAAAATGTTCTTTGCTTTCCATTTGGCTTCTTTGCTTACAAACAAAAAGAATTGGGACAAACCTTCTAAATTTATTTCTAACGCCAGCCTTGGTGCATATAGCAAGTCCGTTAAAAACCGTAAGAGTGACTTAGATTGGCTTTCATATAATGAAGATAATATTAAGCAATACAATGACGATCCTTATTGTGGAGCAGAGAATACTCATGGCTTCTGGAAAGAGTTTTTACGTGGAATGAACGAACTCTATAAAAAGAAAAACTTGAAAAATATATCTAAAGAAGAAACAATTCTTATTGTCGCCGGAGAGGAAGACCCGGTTGGTGAGATGGGGAAAGGACCAAGACGCTTAAAGGAAATGTATACAAAGCTTGGAGTCAAGGACGTGAGAATTCATATGTTTAGTCACATGCGCCATGAAATCCATAATGAAAAAGACAATCATCTCGTATACAAAGTCCTTTCTGACTTTTTAACTGAGTAATGAATAGTAGTAAGACGAATAAACGATATATATTAGGATTTTTATTGTCGGCTTTTTTGTTGTGCGCAATTTCTTTCTTTTTTGAAGGAAAAGCATTTACAAATTGGAAAACAGATTTTAATTTCACAAATTTTGAATTTTTGATTTCGGCAATAGCCATGTTTGTCTTAGAAGGAGCGGTGTTCTTTTTTGCCTGGCGTAGTTTCAAGGTAAGAATCAATTGGCCAGTGTTTGGCTTCTGTCTGCTCTTTATGATTTTGGCGATAGTGCCAATCGCTCTTTTTAATGGTGTTTTGTACAACGGAGAACTTGTAGGACAATTCACCTTTGCCTTGAGAGTTAGATATATTCTTTTGGCAATCCTTCTCTTTACATCTCTCTATGAGATTATTGCAATTGTTCCAAAACTGATCAGTGGAAAGCGAACGATAGGCTTGGTGTTCTTTGTTGCCATATTATCTGGATTAGTGGCAGTTGCTTATTCATATATCTTTGAAGCAAACCTTTATAGAAGTCTTTTTGATGGAAGCATGAAATTTGATGGAAATACAAATACTGTTCCTGTTTCCTTTACTCCTCATCGTAATGTTTACGCAATTATTCTTTTTATGGCCTTAATAGGTGAAGCCTATTTTGAGGTTGAGCGTCCTCACTGGTGGAGATGGCCAGTAATGCTTTTCTTCTTGCTTAATCAACTCTTCCTTTTCTCTAAGACTTGCATGATAATTGGGGCGTGTTTCTTTGGGGCTTTTTGGATTTTTGCGACATTTAGAGCTTTTAAATATAACAAAGTTGGTAGGGGTATTTATCTCATATTCTTTGCTTTGCTCATATTTGCAGGTTTTATTTTTATCGTCATGTTTAGACATGATACTGGAGTATTTGCTTTTGCTTCTAGATATTGGGAATTTTTTAAAGCCAACTTCTATAAAGCGTCTAAGTGGTCTTTTGAAATTAGATTCATTTCAGTCACAATCCCTTTTGATGCCATTAAAGAAAATGGCATTTGGTCTCTAATCTTTGGCTTTGGCTATGGTAATGAATATAGAGCGCTTAGCTTTATTAAATGCGGCAACGCTTCATATTATTCGATCATTGATAATTCATGGGGTTTAGTACTTGCTCAAAACGGCTTTGTAGGCATTGCTTATGAAGCGCTTATTTGGGGGTTTGGAATTTATCTTATTGTTAGAGCATTCCTTAGAAAGAGCAATTACTCTTGGTTCTATTTATTTACGTATCTTTGCATCTTAGGAAGAACAATGACAGAAAACGACAGCTTACATTATCTTGATTTTGCTGGCGTTACTTATTTCTCTGTTTGTTTCTTGCCTATGTTAGTAGAAGAAGCGGCATTAAAGGTTAATCCGCTTGAAAGACCTGTTGAACTTGAGAAGCCACATTACGATCCTTCTTTATTTCTTAGCAAGGCCTTTGCTATCTCGTTCCTGCCAGCCCTTTTCCTGGTTTGTCTTGCAAGAAGAATGGGATACATCACCGGAATTGAATATATGCAAAATATAATGCTCCGCTATGGAGGAATTGTTTTCTTTGCTGCTTCGCCTTTTATTCTTGGTGGAGTGCTTAGCGCTTTTAAGAAAGGGAAAACAGGACACGCTGCATGGGCATTAATTCTTTATTTTGTTCATGTTGGCTTGATATTAATCATGCCTACATTTAGCGATAGCGTGATGTGCTTGATTCCTGAGATTGCACCTTTATTCATCGCATTGCTCATTCTTTCTATGTGTGGGGCCTACGAAAAGAAATTCTTCTCGATATACACATTATTTGGAAATTATGTTGTATTTGGAATTATCGTTGAAGGAACGTATTTCGCTTTCAAATATCTTAGATCTCAGGTTACATTATTTGCCTTATTGGCTTTTCTTGCTTTGTATTTTGTCTTATGGATATTCCTTTACTTCATGCCAAGAATCCCATCATTTGTGGCACCATTTGAAAATGATATTGCGGCTAATGAAAACAAATATGGAATCTATCGTGCCGAAAAAGAAGAGGAATATCTCGAGCACACAAAAGGAGTCTTATTTAAAAAGTCCGTTAAACGTTAACGGACGTAATATAACGAGAGAACATGTTTCAACTCTGAATTAGAAGAATCAGGATTACTTATATCATAAGCGTAAGGCTTGAATTCTTCTGAGAAAACTTCTTCGTAAATTTCTGAAGGTCCATCATCGAATTTGTCGAATGGATCTTCTTTTTTTGAATCATAGATCAATAATGGTAAGACACGTAGATGAAGAACGTTGCTACGTTTTAGCTCACTTTCTAACCAAGGGTATTTTTCTTCCAACTCGGGAAGAGTGGTGTTTGATAAATCAAGAAAATACAAATCAGTATCGTTGATTTCTTTTCCTGCTCGGAGAACGTCAAATCCTCCGTCTTTTAAATTGCTGATGAAACGCTTGAATTGGCTTTCATCCTTGTTTGCTGATGCGATAAATAACTTCTTTTCCATGGGCTTATTATAACGAAACTTCGATAACTAAAGAAAAGAAATGATAATCAACTTCATTATGCTTTATAATAAGCATCGTCAGGAAAGGATTAATTTATAAATGATTAAATTAGTATTAATTAGACACGGCCAATCTGAGTGGAACTTAAAGAACCTTTTCACTGGTTGGACAGACGTTGAACTTAGTGAGCAAGGAGTTAAAGAAGCTCACGAAGCAGGAAAACTTTTAAAAGAAAAAGGCTATAGTTTCGATCTTGCTTTCTCCTCAGTTTTAAAGAGAGCAAACCACACAATGGAATACGCTCTTGAAGAAATGGGTGAAACCTCTATCCCAAAGTTCTACACATGGAGATTAAATGAACGTCATTATGGCGCTCTTCAAGGATTAAACAAAGCTGAATCTGCAGAAAAATGGGGTGCTGAACAAGTCCATATCTGGAGAAGAAGCGCTGACGTACCACCTCTTCCATTAACAAAAGATGATGAAAGATGGCCAGGAAACCAAGAGAAGTACAAAGAATTAATTGCCAAAGGTGAAATGACAATCGAAGATTGCCCATTAACCGAGTGCTTAATTGATACTGCAAACCGTGTTAAGCCATATTTCGATGCCAAGATTGCTCCAGAAATCAAAGCCGGTAAGAAAGTCTTAATCGCTGCTCACGGTAACTCCTTACGTTCTATTGTTATGATGCTTGAACATTTAACACCAGAACAAATCATTTCCGTCGAAATCCCAACAGGTAAACCACTTGTTTATGAATTAGACGAAAAAGATCTCAAAGTCTTAAATAAGTATTATTTATAAAAATAAGCGAGAAATACCATTGATATTCTGATATTTAGATTAAGAATATAAATGCTAGCCACCAGAAATGGTGGCTTTTTCGCTACATTTTTTCATTTAGTCTTCTGATCAAATAATCAGGTAATTCATCTATTAATTTGTATTTTGAGATTCCAAGTTTAGCGCTAGACTTCGAAAGGGATGTCTTAGCTACATATGCATCCGCTTCTTTGCAAAGCAACAAACCTATTGTTTCCTCATCTAACTCCGTTCTTTCCAAATCATCTATTGCATTTACATAGAAAACTAATTGTCCTAAATCTGATGGAACAAACTCTCCAAGCTTTACTTCGATTACGACATAAGCGTGAATTTTTGTGTGGTACATGAGTAGGTCTATATAAAAGTCTTTTTTACTTGGCGTTTCTAATTTGTATTCTTTACCGACAAGCGAAAACCCAGGACCTAACTCACTTAAAAATTTTAATATGTAATTGACTAGTTGATTTTTAAGATCTTTTTCCGTTTTGATTTTTTCTTTATCTAAAAAATCAAAAACATATGTGTCTTTAAACAATTCATTTGCGAGATCGTTTGCTTTTGCAATTTCGGTGGTTGATGGAGAAATAAGGCTTCCTTCATAAGCTTTCATGGCCATTTGGTTCAGAACAAAAACTCTAGACCAACCGTTTCTTTTCGTTTCTTGAATGTACCACAACATTTCCTCGTGCGAATGAGATTTTCGCATTATCTCTACGATAGTAAACCAAGGTATTTTTTGGCACACACCTCTAGCTAGTTCCTCTTTATTAAACTCATTTGCAAATTGGCACATTAACTTCAAATTTGTTGTTGAATATCCCTTGCCATATTTTCTTAAATCGTTTGACAAATCGTTTATATATTTGTTACCCCAATTTTTCCTTTTGTTTATTATTGTTCCGATTCCGTGATAAGTCATTATCATTGCACTGTAAACTGATAATATCGCTTCGTTTTGATAATTATCAATCGTTTGCCTTATTTTCTCCAAATCGTTTAAATATGCCCTTCTCTTGATATTTTCTCTATCCATTTTTGATGCCTCCAATTATATATAGACGTCAAAAAGTCTTTGCTGACACATTAAAAGAGATAGCGCGATTAGTCTTCTTTGCTGATATAAGTTTAAGACTTTAAAATAGATCAAATGAAAAAGTCAACCGTAATTGGCGAGCAATTGCTCACCAATTATTTTCATTTTTAACCGAATGGAACTTATATATACAAAATTTAACACAATATATACAAATTACGCACTAAACGATTATTATTTGGTATTAATAACTCTATGTAATAGTCGTTTATAAAATTTCAAAATAAGCAAGCAAAAATATATGCGTAAAAGATTTAATACGTCAATATAATTTTCTTAATAAGAACGTTGGAATTTTATCTATAGTTTATTTACTGCTCGTTTTTTGATAAAAACAAAATATGTTTTTGCTTTTAGATTGCGGGACAAACTAGATAGCATTGATGGAACATTCCTTAAATTCTACAAAAACGAATGGCTACAAGCTGGTGGCCATTGGCTGCAAAGTTAAAACGATTCTTAATTACGTGAAAATTCAATTAAGTCATTTTAATATTGAAAAATATGGTTGTTGTTGATTGCTGTTTGGCTATTGGCAACTTCATTAATGTATCTTACCAATTAAGTTCTTCATCAAGACTGTAATTAAAACTGTATTTGGAGAGCTTTGGAAATAGAATTTGGCATTCGTTGGTTTGTGTCCATTGATATAACAGTTATATAAATAAGAGAGGAATGCTGGTTCAAGATTTTTTGGCAAAGCTCTATTGGTTTTGATCTTCTTAAATTCGTTTGTTGCAGGTTTATCTTTTAAAAGTTCTATGCAGCTATTCACACAGGCTTTATAGAAAGTTTCGATCGTATATTCTTCATAAGGAGAGATTTTTAAAATCTTTCCGATGATTTCCATTGTTGCGATGAAGGTGTGTTCAGATGTTTTACATTTATATCCTTCTTTTTCAAGGGACTTCTGTATTTTCTTCCAGAGGAGAGGATCGTCTTCGACGCATTCTCTTATGAAATCTTCTGCCATTCCTTTGAATGGTTCTAAAGAGGAGAACGTGTAGTATTTTCCTAATGCGTCACCAAATTTCTTTTTTGTATCTAAATAACCGAGTTGCATGTTTCTCATCAACACGTCATGGTCGAAATCCATGATTCCACCTAAGTCATGAATCGATGAAATGGTAGTTACGAATGGTAATTCCATTAATTCTTGATGTTGCGGAACAGGTGGATATGACTTTAACTTAACGGCAACAATTTGCGTTGCGCCCATCTTTATGGCTAAATCTATTGGAAGGTTATCAGACATTCCTCCATCAACATATTTGTTTTTGCCAACCTTTAGCACTGGGAAGATTGGCCAACATGAAGCTGACGCTTCTAAGAAAGTTAAAATCTCCTCTTCCTTCATTTTATCGGAAGTTTTATTGATTTGTTTCATTGATGGATAAGCGGTGGTGACAATACCAAGAGGTATTTTGCTTTCCTTCACTTTTTTAGGATCGACGTTTTCTCTTAAAAGTTTTTTGAATGGGCCAATATCAGCACCAGCATTCTTAATATACGAACCAGCAAAAGCCATGACTTTTGACGGAGTCATGTTTTTAAAGACTTTCTTTCCGATGTTAATGCCATTTGCCATCACATCATCGACAGAAACCTTTTCCCAAAGGCTAACGCATTTCTCATAATCTCCAGAAACATACATCGCACCTATCAATGCGCCAATCGATGTTCCTGTTACTAAATCGAAATGAATTCCTTTTTCTTCGAAGTATTTCCAGACTCCCACTTCATAGGATCCTAATGATCCTCCGCCACATAAAACCAATGCTTTCATATACCTATTATATACAGAATAAAATTTGATTAAAAATACAAACGTTTAAAAATTATCTAGTATTTAAAACAAGATGTGCTTGCAATAGAAACGAGAAGTGATTATCATAATGGCATGAAAGCAAGAGAAGTTACATTACCACAATACACAGAAAATCAAGAGATCGCGAATTCGCTCTCTCACGCCTTCGGGGTGTTTCTTTGCCTCTTAGGATTCCCATTTATGATCGTGAAGGCTGCAAGGTCGCATGATCCTTGGGCAATAGTCGGATGCTCTTTATTCTTCCTTGGAGCGATGATTACTTATTTAGGATCAGCTATCTACCACGGTCTTCCAAAATCTGATACCAAACGTGTTTGGAGAGTGTTGGATCATTGCAATATCTTTACTCTTATTATCGGAACGTATTCACCATATTGCTTAGTGGCTCTTAGAAATTATTCTGCTACATGGGCTTGGTCGATTTATGGTGTTGTAATTCTATTTGGCATTATTGGCATCATCTTAAACTTCATCGATTTAAAGAAATTTGCTGTATTCTCAATGATTGATTATTTATTCACCGGTTGGGCAATAATCATTTCCTTCTATCCATTAACAATGTCAATCGGATTTATGAACGGAACTTTCCTCCTGTTGATGGGCGGCATCTCATATACGATTGGCGCAGTCCTATATGGCATTGGTGGTAAGAAGAATCAATGGTTCCATTTTGTCTTCCATTTGTTTGTATTGCTTGGATCGATACTGATGTTCTTCTCGATATACTTCTACGTAATTTAATGTTTCTAAAAACGAAATAACGGCTGTAAAAAGCCGTTTTTTTGCCGATAAATGTATTTTTCTTGTTGTGAGCTTTCTTGATATTTTTTACTAATTGACGTTAAAAAATATTTAAGTTGACAAAAGATAAGACTTAACTATAATTTGATTTGTAGAGAAAAGAGGGCTATACATGACTGATCTGTTGGTTTTAGGCGCCGCCGCCATTTCGGCGATTTTGGGTGCCGACACGAAACCTACGGCAAACGAATGCGTCGTTTCCGATACTGGCTCCAAATATTTCGTGAGGACGGAGGAGGCGCCTTTAGGAACTAAATGCTATGTCGACGCCGGATCTGCCGAGGCGGTCGAGGCGATGGGCTGGGGCGTTGAGCAGGACGAATCAGGCTATTTCTACAGAGTGACGAAAGGGAAACAGAAGATAGTTGGCGTGTCCACCTTCCACAGCGACCTTAGCGAGCTAAGGGAAAAACTTATTGCAGCTGAGAATACAGCAATAACTTACCAAACCTATAAAGTTAATCCCGATCCGCTTTATATGAATAATGCAGTATTGGGCTACGTTCGTAGCTTTAATTCGAATTATGTTACAGATGGCGCATCGGTAGATTTGGCCTGGGTAGCAACTGCAGGAACTGTTGATCCTAGGCTTACCGCATTAATTGATAACATGAAAGATTGTAGAGGGTATTTTTCAAATTTTGTTTCAAACAGGAACTATTGTTCTGTGATGCATCCAACGACTTCGCTAATGAATCCGCATGCTGATGAACGTGGCAACGATAGTAACTATTTTTCTTATTTTAGGGATCCTGTGACAAACAGGCATAAAATCGATTTGATCCACATGTTTGCCTCTATGGACGGATGCTATGACTGGACTTTATTTGATGCGAAAAAAGGATTGTATGCTCCAACTATTTTTCCTAGTTTAACTCATGAATTGGTATCGTGGGCTGGAGATTTGCAACAGGCTGCAAATGCCATTCAAAGCAAGATTGACAACAACGAAGATACATTTGATTTGGCCGAATTAAGTAAATGTTCTTTTGAAGATATCATGAGTGGAGATTATGGTTGCTCAGAATCAGATATATATGCTGACATTGATGCAGTCAACATTACAGACTTATATTTGACTGGTCCAGGAAGAACTTCGGATTCCTTAAGAGATTATTATGGTTCAGTTCACAATGATACGCAGCGAATAAACTATTTTGTTGATGCGGTCATGAGAGGGAAAGATGGATTATGGACAGGAACAAAAAATCAAAGATTCGTCAAAGAGATCTATGATGCTTTAGGCTTGGTTTACTCTGATGGCACAGTTACTGAATCAACAGCCTATTACACATCTAATGCTATTTGTGATATGAAATTCAAGATAATGAAGAGCAATAACGTTACACCTACAAAAGAAGTTAGAAAGGCTGTTGCAGAGAAGTTCTGCAAATACATTTTTTCACTATGCTAAGCCCTAAAACGTTCCACATATTTTTCATTTTTACGTCAGTTGTCTTATCGTCTTGCTATTCAGAAGACACTATGCGCGAAAAATATAAGGAAATTAGTAAAATTGAGAATTTCCTTAATCTCAACTCAGATAGTTATCGTTTCTACGCTGCTCGAGGCGAGAAAAGTGAGCTCGTATACTTCGATGATTTAGATGGAAGAATAATCTATCTTTTAAAAAACAATTTACCGTCCGAGCTCAGCAATGACGAATATCACGAGAGAATCAAACAGTCATCAAATTTCGACCAAGATTTAAATGGAGTTACAGTTAGGAAAGATTCAATAAGCCGCCTAAATGTTCTTTACAATTACGCGTGTTGTTGTCTTACCGCGAGAAATGACGCAAGATTCGCTTTTGGGGAGGCTTATACACGTTATTATCTTATAAAAGAAGACGTTGGAAAGACAATATACGATATCGCAAAGAAAAGCATAGAAAATGAGAAATATAAAAATAATTGATAAAGCGTTATATTATGAGCCTTCAACCGGAGAATTTGCTTTATCGCCCAAAGATTTCAAGGAGACTAGTTTAGAAAAGCCTGATGTAGATGAAATAATACCCTCCATTAAGCCGTTGGCTTATTCTTTTTGCTTGGAAATTTCCGATGTTTGCAACCTAACGTGCGATTATTGCTTCAATTCGCACAAGAGCGGAAAAACTTTGACTTTGGAAAAAGCGATATCTCAACTCGACTATTTGTTCGGAAAGTTTCCTAATGGAGAGAAATACTTTGTCGATCTTTCTGGAAAAGGGGAGCCTTTGCTCAATTTAAAAACGATTATCGGCTTAGCCGATTATTGCAAAGGAAAAAGCGACGAACTTAATGTAGAGGTGTTGCTTATGTTCGTTAGCAACGGAACGTTGTTAACGTCAGAAATTGCTAAAATTCTCCAAAAACACGGCGTTTTTTTGAGTTAGCCTAGATGGAAACAAACTCATCCATGACATGCATAGAAAGAATATAAATGGTAGTGGAACCTTCGATACCATCATTAAGAATGTTGAGTCAATTGAGAATAGAGAATTTATAGGTTGTTCATCAACGTTAACTAATGAAGTTTTCGATTTGAAAGAAGCCGTGTTTTCTCTTTCGAAAGTGTTTAAGACCTTGAGCTTTCGGTTTGCTAGAGGCGATGGCTATTCTTTAAACGAAGAGTCTTCGTTGCTATGGATAAAACAATATGACATTCTTGCTAAATCTATGTTAGAGGAGGCGTTAAATGGAAACATTGACCATTGGCTATGTCTAATGAATGGAGAGGATTATTTTGGAAGATTCCTTTCTAGAGCGATCACAAAACAAAGAACATTAAATAGATGTGATGGAGGGATAAGCAGGTTTTCAATTGATATTGATGGCAATATTTATCCGTGTTCTGCCGCAACATGTGTTTCAAAAATGAAGATAGAAGAAGATCTAAAAGAATTTTCATTTAAAGAACTTACTAAACAGGCGCATGAGTGTGAAGGCTGCGAATTTAAATGTTATTGTGGTGGAGAATGCTCGATAGAATTGGAAAAAATAGGGCATCCAAACTATGCAACATGTCATTTGATTCAACATCTTATCGAACTTTCATTCTTTTTAGCTTTGACAATCGAACATGATAGACCAGACGTTTTTGCCAAACTAGAGGATTTTATGCTGGAAAAGCAAGGACGTCATAAAAAGGATCCTGAGTTAGCCAAATTTCTCCAAGAGCATTCATCTCTTACCTTTAGCGAA
>CAVKLJ010000002.1:0-166990 GCA_963657245.1 Lachnospiraceae bacterium | reverse complement strand
CAGCGCGCGCCCCGGCTCGTCGAGCCCGGGTCCTGCCCGATGGGCACGCATCCCCTGACCGTAGAAGCGACGCTTCAGTGGTCAGCGATGAATATTCTACTCTCCCGGGAGGATTTGGCAAGCGTTTTTTTAAAAATTTTCTAAAATATTTCTAGATAGTAGAAATCTATAGTTTTTTAATAAGCATATTGTATAGATAGTTACTATAATTCTACACGCACGCGTAAAGAAAAAAAGAGGCGGAAATCCCGCCTCTCATAGATTCTTCTTTATTAGTCTTTGTGTTTAAGAATTATGTAGAGAACTCTGATGAAGATCATTAAGAAATCGGAGTACATATTGAATGCGCAATATAAGGCAAGATTGTTATTTGCTTGTCCTTTTTCGGCAATTCTCTTCATATTGTAGGTATCAACCGCTACAAAGATCATCGCGATGGCAATGATTCCTAAAGAAATAAGATAATCAACAATGATTCCTGCTTTTGGAGAAACAAGATAGAAAATTCCCCAGAAAAGCGAAGTCATAAGAATGGAAATGCCTAAACCCATGGCAACCAAAGTAAGCCAATTAAGATTCTTTTTGGAGAAATATCCAACCAAGAACATTGAGCCAAACGCCAAAGCGGTAATGCCAAAAGCCTCGGCGACAACCGCTAAACTCACGCCGGCTAGTAAGATTAAAGAGAATGCTCCACCAACAAATATTGCATATAGGATGAATCCAACCCATGGGGCTTTTCCTGTGGCTAAGGAAACAAACGTATTAACAAGTGAAACGATGAGACAGCCAATTAGGCAAGCAATACCAGTTACAACTGCTATAGTTGCCCCCTCCTCTGACAGCGTTCCATCTGTTCCTGCGTAAACTTTTGCAACAATTAATGCCCATACCAATGCAACAACGGCTGTAATTGCCAAGCCGATAAACATATAGCCGAAAACTTTTGCTAAAAATTTCGAGCTAGATACTTCTTTTTGCTTCTCTTCGTCAAAGACAACTTCTTGTTGTTGGGCGTTTTGGTTTTTAAATCTAAATTCCATAAGAAAAACCTCCTTTCGCTTATTATAGCAAAGGGAGGTAAATGTTTAAGTTGTTATTTTAACATTCCATCAATTAAGCCTTTGAAGGAAAGAGGATCAAGGGACGCTCCTCCGACAAGTGCTCCATCGATGTCTTCTTCTGACATATATTCAGCAACGTTATTTGGTTTAACTGAACCACCATAGAGAATACGCATATCAACTGCGGCAGGTCCGAACATTTCTTTCAAAGTGCGACGGATAAATCCGATTGTATCCTCGGCCGTTTCCTTAGTTGCACTCTTTCCTGTTCCAATTGCCCAAATTGGTTCATATGCGATAACGACTTTCTTAGCTTCTTCTGCGCTTAATCCGGCTAAGCCAGTACGGATTTGCTCAGCGACAAATTTCTTTGTTTCACCTTTTTCGAAGGTTTCAAGAGATTCGCCACAGCAATAGACTGGTACCATATCATTAGCAAGAAGGGCTTTGATCTTTTCGTTACATTTTTCAGAAGTTTCGCCATTATACGCTCTTCTCTCAGAATGTCCTAAGATAACCCAGGAAATTCCGATTTCTTTAAGCATTGGGATAGAAACTTCGCCCGTAAATGCACCATGATCGTTCTCATTGACGTTTTGGGCAGCGACAATGCATTTTGGATTGATGTTTTCTTTAACAGTTTGTAAACAAACAAATGTAGGAGCAACACCAACATCGATGTTATTAGCAACTGCGTAATCAACCATCTCTGTAGCGGCTAAAGCGAATTCCTTAGCCTCAGATGGGGTTTTATTCATTTTCCAGTTGCCAAGTAATAATTTCTTTCTCATTTTAAATACCAACAATTAACGGAGAACATCAACGCCTGGAAGGTGACCATCGTTTTCGATCATTTCGAGGGATGCTCCGCCACCTGTAGAAACGTGAGAGAATGTTTCTTTATATCCGAAGACCTTAACAGCTGAAGCGGAATCTCCTCCACCACAAACTGTGAAAGCTTTTCCTTCTAAGCCAGCAATTGCTTCGCAAATGGCCTTTGTTCCGGCTTGGAATTCATCTTGTTCAAAGACACCGACTGGGCCATTCCAGAAAACCATTTTTGCTTTGGAGATGATTTCTTGATAGAAGGCAGCTGTCTTAGGGCCGATATCGCATCCTTCATAGCCATCTGGGATGCATCCACCTTTTTCAATGATTGTATCAACGATCTTGATTTCGCGGTCTTTGACACTTGGATCGAAGGAGGTTGTAACAACGGCGTCTGTAGGTAAGAGTAAGCGGCCTTTGGCTGTGGCAATGCACTTACGGGCATAATCTAATTGATCTTCTTCGACTGGAGAATTGCCAACGTTCATTCCCATAGCCTTTTTGAAGGTATAGGTCATAGCTCCGCCGATTAAGACATAATCGCATTTCTTAAGTAAAGAATCGATGACTTTGATCTTATCGGAAACTTTGAAACCACCAAGGATAGCAACATATGGACGATCTTCGTCTTTAACTTCGACACAGCGTGTGAGGTTATCGACTTCTTTAATCATTAAATAGCCTTCAGCGACTTGTTTGCCTTCTGCTTTTAAGATAGAAGGAACACCAACTGTGGAAGCATGCGCACGGTGTGCGCTTCCGAAAGCGTCCATAACAAAGACATCTGCTAAGGATGCCCATTCTTTGGCTAATTCAGGATCATTCTTTTCTTCGCCCTTTTCATAACGGGTATTTTGAACAAGAAGAATATCGCCATCTTTAAGAGCAGCAACTGCAGCCTTTAATTCTTCACCACGTGTGGCTGGGCAGAAAGAAACCTTTCTTCCAGGAACTAATTCTTGAAGAGCATTTGCAACTGGAGCCATATCATTGGCTTTCTTCATTTCTTCGATCTTTGCTGGATCTGGCTCTTTCCATTTAATTTTGCCAAGGTGCGACATCAAAATAAGACGTGCGCCCTTATCTGCTAAATAATTGATTGTAGGAAGAGCGGCTTTGATACGGTTATTGTCACGAATGACACCGTTTTTTTGTGGAACGTTAAAGTCAACGCGAACGTAAACTTTCTTTCCGGTTAAATCTTTTAAGTCTTCAACTGTAAGCATAAATTTATTATTAATCTCCTTATGCTCTTTTATCATAACACTTTTACATGTGTACTTCGCTAATTAATAATAAAATACCGATTTACTTGAATTTAAAAAGGCCACCTTATAGGTGACCTGTGATTTTTAGCTAATCTAAATTAGTCGGACCAAGCGTGTGCAAAGGTTGCAATAGCAGCTGTTGCAGTAAGGGCAAGAGTTAAATCTTTTGTCCAAGTATTGGCATCGACTGGCTTGTCATTTGTGGAAGCTTTTGTCCAGTCTAATGTCTCTTCATAATTTTGATAGTTGTTATAAAGTCTTGTGAGTTGATAATCTTTCCACTCATAGATGCAGTTTTCTCCACCCATGGAAACCATATCGGATTGGAATGGATAGATAGCTGTGATGTCGGCTTTCATAGCGCCATCAGAATATTTCTTGTAAGATTCAGCTTTAACATAGCCTTTAACGGATCCACCGCCGTAGCCTTCGCCATAGGTTGCAGTAGCATCTTTGTCTTTGCTGTTGGAGCTCATCCAAGATTCGGACTTGTCAAAGCCTTTTAACCAAGCGCTTGTGCCAGATGCTTGATAGTTGGCATAACCTGTTACAGCGGTAAGAGCTGCTGTGACGGCTGCTTTGACAACCGTTTCTGTGCTTTCTAAATAGCTCTTGGTGCTGCCAACGATAGAAGCGAAATAATATTTATCGCCATTCTTATAGGCATAATATTTGCTTCCAGCTTTGAATGTGCCTGTTTCGACATCGAATTGACGATAAGCATAAACTTCTGTTGTGTCGATGATGGCAGAGCTAGCAGCCTTACCGTCTTTGACAGTCTTGTCGTTGTAAGTAACCTTGCTTTGTGTAGGGATGTGTTTGGAATAAGAATCTAATTCTGTTTCTGCTTCAGCACGGGATAAATTGGTACCGCTGTTGCAGCTAGCAAGCATTCCAACACTTGCTAAAACGAGTAATGTTGATTTGATTTTTGCGTTCATTATGAATCGCTCCTTTTCTATCGCTAAGATTCTAGTATCAAAATTTTCAATTTACAATTGCAAATGCGAAAAAAATTAAATATTAGTTAAAGCAAACTTTCGATTGAAAGAAAATCTATTCCTTAAGCTTACGAATTGGCTGAGTTTTTAGGATGTGATCAGCCAAAAATGCCGTTAATAAACCAGCCAAAAGAGAAAGCAAGGAAATAAATGGAAAATAGAAGAAAGTCGTAAAGCCATGCTCAACAAAGATTGCCGCGACCCCCACTTGCGCTAAAGAATGGAAATAAGCTCCTAAAAGAGAAACGCCATAGATTGTAAGAACATGTATTTTCTTCTCGAGCAGAAAATAGGCAAAACACATTATGGCAAATGATGCTATAGCCCCAGCAAGGGACATATAGAAAGGCATCTGAAAGATTGTTCCTCTTAATAAAGCAACAATAAAAACTCTAAGCAATGAAACAAGCAAGGCTTCATAGAATGGGCAAGAATACAGAAGAATAATGATAACAAGGTTGGCTAAACCTGGTTTTACGCCTGGAATCCAGGAAGGAATAAAGGATTCAACATATCCTAAAACTATCGCTAAAGCGAGCATGATTGAAAGGAAGGCTATTTTATGAATCGAGTATCTTTTCTTCATATTTCTATCTCCGAATTATGCTCGACTTTTAAGGTATACAAACTTACTCTAACCTCATTTGGCGCGCAAATAAGGGTTTGCTTTGGGGAATTCGTATATCCTTGATGGACGCAGTATTGGTTCGCACAATTGCTTTCTTTGATGCCGATCTTATGGTCTTTAAGTTCAACGATCATATCAACCGTAACATTATCTTTCTCTAGTTTGACAGGATATTCTTTATCCTCCCCATTAAGAGAAATCTTTTCGTATATCGTTTCGTTTCTCCAATATACGTTAGCGTACACCTCCCCATCGTTGCTTCTGGGATAAAGGTAATAAGTTAGAAGAGCGCAGGAAGAGGCAAGCAAAAGAACGCCTACAATGAGGTCTCCTAAATGCTTTTTGAAGAATTCTTTTACCTTCATCATTTCTCCGCGACAAATTCCATATTAGGGGAAGAAATCACATTTTCCCCGTCAAAAATCATGTATTCAAAAGTAAATTTCTCTTGTAAGGATTTGGCAACCTCTTCTCCTCCAATGAAAATAATCGTGCTTAAAATATCCGCGACTGCCGCATCATCATTCCTTATGCATACGGTATCGAGATTTGCTAGACCACTGCCATTCCTTGGATCAACGATATGAGAATACATATTTCCCCTGTATTTCCTACCTTGTTCATCGCTTCCTGAGGTAGTAACAGCCTCATCTTGAGCGAGAAAATACGCTTTACTATATCCATTGTTTACAAGGCTTTTCATCGTAATCTTATATGGTTTGTTATCGCCATACGAGCCAATGCCTAGTGAGGAAGAACCGCCATTGATGAAATAATCTTTAACACCATTTTCTTTCAAATAATCTTGGGCTAATTTTACGGCATATCCTTTAGCAAAAGCCCCCACATCGATTGTTGCCTTGCCAGTTCTTTTTACGATATTTCCATTAACTGTTAATGAAGATGAATCAACTTCATCTAATAATGTGTTAATAGTTTCATCGCTTGGCAAGGGCGAATCTTTGCTTTCAACAAAACTTTTCCATAACGTAGATAGTTTCCCAACAAGAGGATTAAAAAGGTATTCTTTCTTGTCGTTCTCCATGTAAGAAGTCTTTTCTTGCATCTCTAAGCCAAAGGAAAGAAGAGAGGCGAGACGAGAATCTACTTCGATCTCTTTTCCTTCGTTCGCACTGCTATTTATGTAGGCGATATTAACGATGGGTTTAAGTTCTTCATCAACTTTCTGATTATAAGCATCAGTCAAGTCGTTATACTCTTCAAAGATTTTAAAGACACCGTCCATAATGGAATTTGAAGCGCCCGTAAGCGTAACTCCCATAAGCGTGCCAAAAAGCCAGCTTTCTTTGTAGATTGTTTCGTTGGTTTTGCTATATAAGCTTGTTTTTTCCTCTGCACAAGAAGTTAGCAAGAGTAATGGAATGAGGAGGACTTTCTTTTTCATAAGTAAAGATTATAAGGAGATAAAAGTAAGAAAAAAAGACTCCGAGTTACCTCGAAGTCTCATTTTTTAGTTGGCTATGCTCTTATTTTGCACCAAGGATGTGGCCATATAAGCCAGCAAGGCGGACATATTGGGAGGTGAAGCTGTATTCGTTGTCATACCAAGCGACAACTTTGACAAACTTCTTGCCTTCTGGTGTCTCAACGATCATTGTCATTGTGGCATCGAAGATTGAGCCATAGGTATTGCCAAGGATATCGCTGGAGACGATTTCGTCTTCGTTATATCCAAGAACGCCTTTGAGTTCGCCTTCAGCAGCTTTCTTCATTGCAGCGTTGATAGCTTCAACTGTGACATTTGGATCTTTGAGTTCGACTGTGCAATCGCAAAGGGAACCATCTTGAACTGGAACACGGATGGCGTTGCCGTTTAAGCAGCCATTGAGTTCAGGGATGACTTTGCCGATAGCTTTTGCGGCGCCTGTTGTTGTTGGAACGATGTTTGCAGCAGCAGCACGTGCTCTACGGAGGTTGCTTCCAGCAAGATCAAGAATTCTTTGATCGTTGGTGTAAGCGTGGACAGTTGTCATAGTTCCACCGACGACACCAAAGGTATCGTTAAGAACTTTCATAACTGGGGCTAAGCAGTTGGTTGTGCAAGAAGCGCCAGAGATGATGGTTTGATCAGCTGTGAGTTTATTGGTGTTGACGCCATAGACATATGTTGGGATGTCTTTGGAAGAGGATGGAGCAGAGATGATAACACCTTTTGCACCATTGTGAAGATGGACATCACCATCTTCGTGGCTCTTAAGACGTCCAGTGCATTCTAAGACGATATCGACGCCATATTTGCCCCATTCGAGTTCTTTTGGATCTTTCTTTCCGAGAACTGGGATCTTGTGTCCTTGGAAGATGATGTTGTTCTCGTCAGCGGAGATTTCATCTTTGTGCCAGGAACGGTGTGTGGAATCGTATTTTAAAAGATAAGCAAGAGTCTTTGCATCAACTAAGTCGTTGATTGCGACAACTTCAAATTCGCCGCTTTCATAAGCGCGACGGAATGCGAGACGGCCGATTCTGCCGAATCCGTTAATAGCTAGTTTAATTGACATGTTACTTTATGTCCTCCTTATTTAAACTGCGGCTGTATTATAGCAAAGCTAGCCGAGAAAATAAAAGAAATTCAACACGATAATGAATCGATATTTAGGTAAAACAAAATACTCTTGGTGAAAATGGGTGGAAAAGATTATTTTTCTTCCATTTCTTTTTTGTATTCTTCGTCTAAATGGCGGAAAAGGTGATTGATATTGCTACGAGATATTGTCGTGTTTAATTCGCTAGACAAAAGATGAGCCAATTCATTTAAAGATGAATCAGGATGTTCAAGCCTAAGTTTCATTAGGGTTCTAAGTTTTTCGTTCTCAATTCCATCCCAGCCCATTTTTTGAACAAAATAGTTTATTTCTTCGATTTGTTTCTCAGAGGACTTTAAGGTTTTCCCATAGTTTGCCGTATCGAGATTACTAAGTCTATTAGTTACGTTAGCAAAATCTCTTTCCACGCGAACATTCTCAAATTCAAGGCAACATTCTTTTGCCCTAAGAAGAATAAGGAAATCTGAAATCTCATCAGAACGTTTTAAATAGACGACATAACGATTTCTTCTTTGGATAACTTTGGCATTAAAGGAATGGAATGGAAAATGTTGTAAAAGCTTTTGTATCCATTTCGCATATGCTAAATCAGAGAAAGATAGTTCTAAATGATATGAGGAAGATTTAGGGCTATTCAATGAGCCTTTAGCTAAAAAGGCCCCAGAAAGATAGGCGGAAATTTGATTTTGGGAGGCAATTAAGTTCTTTGGGTTTTCGATTGAGAAGAAATCGATGCCTAAATCATTAAGGATATCCTCCGCTTCTTCTTCAAGAAGAACGTGATAAACGATTCTTTTAAGGAAACCGGCTGAACGGGTATAAGCAAAACGAACGTTCACACCATATAAATCGTGAAGATATTGATAGATTGCTTTGGCAATTGAAGAAGATTCGCTAGAAATATCTAGCCTCTTGTTTCCTTCTTTGATTGAAAGGTAACCATTTAATCTTATAAAAGCGGACAACAATGAGCGTTTTTCTTCATCGTCTCTTTCCGCTTTCGCACTTTCTTCTTTTACTTTTTCGGCAAAGGAAATGCCTGTGGCTTTTTTCATTTTGCTGCTTTCTTTAGTTTGTTTAGATACGAAATGATTCCTGAAGAGGCCACTGCACCATCGCTAGTTGCAGTCACTACTTGTCTTAAGCGTTTCTTAACAATATCCCCTGCGGCAAATAATCCTGGGACAGAGGTCATCATGTTATCATCGACAATGAGGAAATTACGTTCCGTTTCAATGTTTAAGGAAGAGAGGAATTGCGTCGCACTTCTTTCTCCAGCAAACGGGAAAATCATGCTGATATCTAAAGAATGTTCATCATCTTTATCAGAATAAAGGATAGAATCAACTCTAGATTCGCCTTTGATTAAAGATACTTTGGCGTCATAGATTATCTCTACATTGCTTTTGCCTTTTAGATTTTCAACTAAGTTGACATCTCCTTCAAGTTCATTAGATGGGACGATTAAATATAAAGTTTCAACGATATTAGAAAGATAAAGGCTTTCTTCAATGACACGATTGCCATTTCCATATATTGCGGCTTTCTTCTTTCTTAAAAGAGGTCCATCGCATGTTGCACAATAGGAAACGCCTTTGCCAAAGAATTCTTTTTCTCCTTTGATTGAAGGAATGTTTGCTAGTCCTGTCGCGACTAAAACTGTTTTCGAAGAAATTTCATCCTTATTCGTCTTTATAAGGAAAGAATCTCCTTCTTTTAAGACTTCAACCACTTCCGAGGTTTCAATACTTGCTCCGGCATCATATGCGGATTGTAATAAAGAGGTTGCCAAAGAAAAACCATCTTGGTGCAACAAACCAGGATAGTTATCTATTTCAGCGATGTTAATGATCTTTCCTCCTGGCATGCTTTTTTCTAGCCAAACGAAAGGAAGATTTGCTCTTTTTAAATATAAGGCGGCAGTTATTCCCGCAGGACCCGCGCCAATTATCACAAGGTTAGTTTCACGCATGGACTTCGTTTCCTTTCCTTTCGAATTGTTTTGTATCATAAAGATAAATCAAGGAGATTACCGAGGCCATCAAGCCAAAAGTGCTAGATAAGATAAAACCATAGGAAAGATTGATATACAAATTATCCGGCAAGGAGTTAACATTCTTGCCAAATAAATAGAAGAACGTTCCTAAGAAAGAGAGGACACACGCACCAATTAAAACGTAATAACCAATCTTTTTATTTTTGATGAGTACAAAATAAGATGTGACAAAAGCAAGAGCGGCTAAAGCAAGAATGATGAATGCCGTTAATAATAACGGAGTCTTTCCATCAAACAAGAGTTCATATCCTTGATAAGAAACGATATCCCCTGCGCCATCCTTTAAGGATGATGTCGTTAATGACGGTAATAATGGAAATATGAAGGTGAATACTAATGTTCCAGCAGAAATAAGAGGGAAGAAATTGCCTTTCTTGTTCTTTACGTAATAGTCATGTAAATGCATGGAAGCAATAATTACAACGCCAATCAAAATATAGATTAAAGAGTTACAGATACTCCAAGCGTTATCAGTTCCCATATTGAAGTTGGTATCGCGGAATGGCTCCATGATGACACGAACAATGCCGTACCATAAGAAATAGCAACCAACTCTATCGCCTTTAGAAGTCCATTTCTTCAAGAGGATACCAACAACATATTGAATGATGAAATATCCAGCGATGGAAAGCACACTTTCAATAAGGAAAAGAGGCGCGTATATCATTCCTGCTCCAGCGGTTGCTGAATTTGCGCCAGGAGTTGAGATATGCATTTGCTCAACTAACCATGTAGGAAGCCATCTGAAATAATTAACTGAGACCGGACGTCCATAGACTTCATTGTTAAAGAAGTTTCCCCATCTTCCAACAGCTTGACCAATCAAAACCGTAGGAACAACTTCATCAACCGTCCATCTAGCATCTAAGCCTTTCTTAGAATGTTTAGCCATTATCGCGCCAACTAAGATCCCAAAGAAAGCTCCGCCAAGAATTGTTAAGCCACCATTCCAAATTTCAAAAACATGGTAGAAATCACGATGAGCAAATTCACGAGCCCAGTTGCCAACGACATACCAAACACGTGCGCCAATAATTCCGGCAGGGAAAGCAACAACGAAAATAATCTCTAAAAGACCATGTTTATGATATCTCTTATACATTCTTTGGTCAGAAAGAAAAAGGCATAAAAGAGCACCGAGCAAAATCACAATTCCGTAAAATGCAACGTGAAACCCGCCTGGATTGTTTTGAGAGGTCGAAATTTCAAAGCCATTTCCTGTAATACTAAGACCATTTGGCAATGGATAATAAATATAATCAGCCAATCCCTCTGACCACATCCAGAAAGAGAAAAGCATCAAAGGAACGGAAACATAATAAAGAATCCTTACGAGCTTCTTTTGTTTCTCATCGATTTTTTCTTTGGCAAGATGGA
This sequence comes from Lachnospiraceae bacterium, assembly GCA_963657245.1. Classification (GTDB taxonomy): domain Bacteria; phylum Bacillota_I; class Bacilli_A; order RFN20; family CAG-826; genus UBA4951. The sequence continues at coordinate 156,204 of CAVKLJ010000002.1, read as the reverse complement.
TCCAAAAAGAGGCAACAAACATGGCAAGTGCCCCACCAAAAACGAACGAGCCAATAACTGTTAAGGCGTAATTTCCAGCATAGTTAATTGATTCACCTTGATATACGCCAGTCGAATGAGTAGTTATACTTGCCCATTCTGGATGGCAAAGGAAGGCAGACCATAAAAGAAGGAGGAAACCAACTGCCGCTCCTCCAATATAGGCAAGATAAATTAATTGTTCTTTTTTCTCTAAACGTAAACGAATGGAGTTCTTAGTAAAAGAATATGTATCTTTAATCAAAAAGCCAAAAGATCCAACTATGCATAGAAGACCAATTATTAACGTTACCATTCCAATTGTTGTCATATTCTTACCTCATTCATATTCATTATTCTTTTTAGCTTTTTCTAATAAAGGCTTTAGATATTTGCCAGTATAGCTATTAGGATTCTCGCTAACCTCTTCCGGGCTTCCTTTAGCAACAATCTCTCCACCACGATATCCGCCTTCTGGACCGATGTCAATTATATAATCGGCAACTTTGATCATATCGAGATTGTGTTCGATAACAATGACCGTATCTCCATGATCAACGAGATTCTCCAAAACACGGATCAAGCGCTTAACATCATCCGTGTGTAAACCTGTTGTAGGCTCATCAAGGATATAGACTGTTTTACCAGTAGGTTTCTTTTGAAGTTCGTTGGCTAATTTAACACGTTGAGCCTCTCCGCCAGAAAGAGTTGTAGCAGGTTGCCCTAGTTTCACGTAGCCTAAACCAACGTCATATAAGGCTTTGATTCTGCGGTAAATAACCTGTCTATTTTCAAAGAAATGCATAGCCTCCTCGACCCTCATTTCAAGAATGTCATAAATGTTTTTGCCTTTGTAATAGCAGGATAGCGTTTCTTGGTTATAACGTTTGCCATCACACTCGTCGCATTTGACATAGACATCAGGCAAGAAATTCATCGAAACGCAAGTAACCCCTGCTCCTTGGCATTTCTCGCAACGCCCTCCAGGTACGTTAAAAGAGAATCTTCCTTTATCAAATCCTCTTTCTTTTGCTTCGTTAGTTTCAGCAAAAAGAGCACGGATATCATCAAATAGTTTGATATACGTCGCTGGATTTGAACGTGGAGTTCTACCGATTGGCTGTTGATCAACGTTAACGACTTTATCGACATATTGAAGACCACTTACCGATTTATATGCACCAGGTGCGCAATCTTCTTTGTTGATTTTCTTTGCTAATATTTTTTCTAACGTTTCATTGATTAAAGACGATTTGCCAGAACCAGAAACTCCAGTTACAAGGATGAGTTTTCCTAAAGGGAAATCCACGTCAATATTCTTGAGGTTATGGCATGAGCATCCTTTTAAGGAAATCTTTTTGCCATTGCCTTTTCTTCTTTCTTTAGGGATTGGAATGAATTTTCTTCCAGAAAGATAATCTCCGGTAATTGAGTTTTGATTTTCCATTACTTCTTTTGGAGAGCCGGCTGCAACAACATTTCCACCATGCACCCCTGCTCCCGGGCCAATATCAACAAGAAAATCGGCTTGTCTCATCGTATCTTCATCGTGTTCAACGACAATGAGAGTGTTTCCTAAGTCTCTCATCTCTTTCATTGTTTTAATGAGTTTGTCGTTATCTCTTTGATGGAGGCCGATGGACGGTTCATCTAAAACGTATAAAACACCGGAAAGCTTTGATCCGATTTGGGTGGCTAAGCGTATACGTTGGGCCTCTCCTCCAGAAAGAGTCATTGCTAAACGATCAAGCGTTAGATAATCAATTCCAACATCAGCTAAGAATTGGGCTCTATTTTCAATTTCTTGCAAGACAAGTCTAGCAATTGCCATCTCGTTTTCTGAAAGAATGTTTCTTGTTTCTTTGACCCAAAGGATGAGTTTATCGATTGTTAGTTGGGTGACTTGATAGATATTTAAACCATTTACTCGGACGGCAAGCGCTTCTTTACCAAGACGTGCCCCATGACAAGTTTCACATACGTCATCACGCATGAAAGATTCATAATATGGCAACATCCATTTTGAGGTGGATTCTCTATATCTTCTTTCGATGAATGTTTTAACTCCTTCGATATAGCCTCTCTTATGCATGATATTGCCATTAACAGAGGTTAAGGTGTGATCTAGAGGTTTATCTGAGCCATAAAGAATTATCTGTTTTTGTTTTGAAGTTAGTTTCTCATATGGAACATCCAGCGGAATCTTGTAAGCGTCAAGAAGGTATTTAAATTCTTGCCATTCGAGATTTGCTGTATTAACGGTGTTTTTGTAGTAACGGATTGCTCCTTCCTCGATTGTTTTTGAAGGATCTGGAACTAAAAGGTCCTCGCTAACGACACGAGATATGCCTAAACCGTGGCATGTTGGGCATGAACCTTGCGGGGCATTAAAAGAAAATAAACGCGGCTCAAGTTTAGGAACGGAAAAACCACATATTGGACAAGTGTGATTGCTAGAAATAAGTTTCTCACCATTTTCGGTATATATGAGAACATACCCATGGCCATAGTTAAGAGCTAAGTCGATATCTTCCGCTACACGGGAACGAATTTCTTCCTTGATTACTAAACGATCGATAACAATATCGATATCATGTCTTTTGTTTTTGTCTAGTTCTTTTACATCTTCTAAAAGAAGAAATTCTCCATCAATTCTTACACGTGAAAAACCCGCTTTTTTGATTGTTTCAAGGACGTCTTTATGCCAACCTTTTTCATGTTTAACCACAGGAGCAAGGATTTGAAGTTTGCTTCCTAAAGGGTAGGAAAGAACAATATCCACCATTTTTGCTGGGGAAAATGCGATAATTGGTTCATTATGCTCTGGGCAATATGGAACACCAATTCTACCGAATAATAGACGGAGGAAATCATAAATTTCAGTTACTGTTCCAACGGTTGAACGTGGGTTATGAGAAGTTGTTTTTTGATCAATTGATATGGCAGGAGATAATCCGTCTATGGAATCGACATCTGGTTTATCGACTCCACCAAGGAACTGTCTAGCGTATGGCGAAAGAGATTCGACATACCTTCTTTGTCCTTCCGCGTAAATTGTATCAAAGGCAAGGGTTGACTTTCCTGAGCCGCTAAGTCCTGTGAAGACTGTTAGGGTATCTTTTGGTATTGAGACGTCAATGTTTTTGAGGTTATTTTCTCTAGCCCCTTTGACGATAATGTATTTTCTGCTGTCCATAACGTTAGAATTTTATTCTAAAAGGGAGCTTTTTTAAAGGATAACGCTTAATGGAGTGAGGCTAAGCGTTTACATCTTTCGCTATTTTATTTTCGAAAATCGATAATTTTTGTAAGTATATATTACAAGGCGTTAAACATTGAAAAATCACATACTTAAATTCATAAGGTTTTATCGGTACTTTTTGGACAAAATATACAATTTGGCAAATTTAAAATATACAATTTGGCACGATTTAAATATACAAAATGGCTGGAAATAAATATACAGTTTGGCATAAACGCATGAAATGGCTTGTTAAAAAAGGCGAATTCGATATAGCCAAACAAAACTTCGCGTAAATAAAAAACCTTTTGATTGCTCTAAGTATTAGAGCAGTCGAAAGGGTGATGATCAAATGGTCGGAACGGAGGGATTTGAACCCTCGACCCCTTGGTCCCTAACCAAGTGCACTACCAAGCTGTGCTACGTCCCGAAGCCATATAATTATAACCATTTGTTATAGGTTTGCACCTAGAAGTTAGTCTTTTAATCCTGCATCAACTTTTACTAAGAAGGCGCTAGCTTCTTTCACCCAAGAAGAAACGGAATCACGTTCTTCGATATCCTTCTCTTTTGTAGAGAAAGTATTAATATCCCCTGTAGAAAGCCCATGCTTTCCATGTGGATATATATGGCATTCGTTTTCAATATGTTTGGAATCCAATAGTTTTTTAAGCGCTTCGGCATTTGTCTTAGGATTCACAATTTCATCATCAGAAGTCGCCCAAATATAGGATGGAGGGAAGGAAGAATCAACGCGGTTTAAAATCGAGAACGCTTTCTTATTTGGGAATGTTTTTCCTAGAAGGTTATCTAAAGTTCCAGCATTATTTTCTTCATTTAATGCTGGATAGGCGAAGATGGCCGCTTTTAGATGAGCACCACATTTATCTAACGGATAGAATAGTTCTCTTTCTTCTTTGCTTGCGCTAGCAAGTAATCCTGCTAGATGTCCACCAGCAGAGAAACCACAAACGGTTATCTTATTTGGATCAGAGTTAAAGTCTTTGGCTTTCTTATATAGATATGTTAAAGCCATCATTGCTTCAATTAACATTGTAGGATATGCATTCTTCGGTGCAGATGAATATTCTAGATAGAAGGAATTGTATCCATATTTTAGAAAAGAAACGCAAGCTGGAGTTCCCTCTCTTTGAGAAATAGAAAGATATCCTCCACCAGGAAATATAAGCATTATTGGTCTTAAACGTTTCTTGTTTATTTCTAAATCTCCATCATTTTCTTTATCAAAAAAGATTCCATGAAGAATGCCTTTGGCTGCTTTATTTGGTTTTTCCCATCCAAAGTATTTATAGAGATCAATATTGGTTGCTTTCATAACTACCTCCTATTTCTCACTTATTAATAGAATAAGGGACATTTTTTCTTCTGCAGTAAGTTTTTGTTTATTTTCCCTTATTTTCTTAGCAATTTCTTCATATGGGCCATCTTTTTTCTCAATACCTAAGAGATAATCGGCCGTAGTGTTAAGCTCTTTAGCAAGAATTCCAATCACTTCTGCGTGTGGGGTTCGAGCGCCACTAAGGTATTTAGAAAGAGCGGCCTCTGTTATTCCTGTTCTTATGGAAAGTTGGCGTGCTGAAATTCCGCATTCCTTCATTTTTGTCTTTAAACGATGATGCAGTCTTTCTTCCATGCCAATATTATAAGAGAAAAAGACCAAGTTAAAATAAGAGAAAAGAGCGGCAGTTTACCGCTCTTGTAGACATTGCTGCAAAAAATTGAATCAAAGTTGAATAAAATCCAAAGAAACTGGTCCAGTTACAGCGTGAATCGTAAAGCTTTCCTTAGATGTATCTTTTGGTTTAACAAGGTAATCCGTAAACTCACCAGTAGAAACAAAAGCGCATCTACCGGAATAATTTTCTGGATGGGCTAAAGATAGAGTGAAAGTAAATGAGCTATCAACCTTATTATAGTAATGATAATTCGTTCCGATACAAGTTGAAGCTTCATCTTGAAGATCGGCTACACTATAGGAGTATTTATCAGCAAAAAGTTCTGTTTGTTTTTTTGTGAAACGGTTTTTGCCTTCAAATAAAATAGGCGTTCCTATAAAAGTAGCATTCTCGACAACGAGCTTGCTAGTATCAAATCCTTCGATCATAAACGGAGCTGATTCATACTTTACTATCTGGTTTTCCTTTTTTCCAATCTCTGTAATTTCATATTGATCAATGCTTTCTTGATTTTCGCTTTGACAAGACGCCATTCCACAAACGGAAAGTAGAACTGCACCACCCATTAAAAATAGACGTTTTTTCATTTTATGTATTCTCCGTTTGAAAATATGACACTAACCGTAGGAGTTAGCAATAAATAAGTATCAAAGCTGGAACGGCTTCCGCTAACCTCATAGTTACCCCACGCATAATTATCGTATTGCCACATAGTACAAGATACTTTGTACACATAGCAACAAAGGCACATGGCAAACTTTTTGCCACCAACAACATCCTTACTAATTTTTGCTGTTACTGTGTAGCTTACTTCTTTAGAGAATGAGTAAGTGACAGTTTGATTCAAAGTTATTTCTTTTGAACTGGATGCGCCAAGTTCTATTCCAATACCATCAACCGATATTTTTGCGCCTATCTTTTCCGCAAACGTAGAACTTACCTCTACCGAAGTGGAAATTGTATTACTAGTAATAGATGTTACAGTTTGACTAAATTCAAAGTCATCTGTAATAGAGCCTTCGTAATAATATGTCAAAATTTCAATTGGAAGATAATCTACATAGGCATAAGAATCTAAAGACACCATTTGATGTCTTCCTATAAAACCATTACGCCACCAACTAACCTCAAATTCGCCCAATTCTACATTAGGGCTTGGTTTTTCGCTAGAAGAGCTTTCTCCGTTTGGGCCATAGATGCTCACGTCGTGAAGTTCCGAGGCCTCTGAAGTCCCATATGGATCATTAGAGGTACAGGTGCCACTTATAATTGAAAATGACAGAAATGCGGTCATTATTACTGATAACATTTTCTTTCCTCCTTCAGTAACTTATGACTTTGTTATACACCAATTAAATTAAAAGTAAAGCGTTATTTTTAAATAATTTTCCATTAATGCATTTTTTATCTTTACAATTGTTAACGAAGTTTCGACTAATTCTTTTGTTCATTAGAGATTGTAAAGTTTATACTATTTTCATGAAGAGAACGCCTTACTCAATCATATACGAAGATAAAGAAATTATCGTTATTTATAAGGAACGTGACGTGTTTACGATAAGAACAACGGATAAGCGAACTTATGCTCATAATCTCTACCACTACATATATGAATATTTGAAGAAAAAAGGCGAAAGACCATTTATTGTGCACCGTTTAGACTATGAGACATCAGGTCTTATCATCTTTGCTAAAAACGAGGAATTGAAAGAGGCTCTCCAGAAGGAATTTGAAGAGAGAAAAGTCACACGTCATTATGAGTCAGTCATAAAAGAGATGATTGAGCCAAATATGAAATATGACGTCAAACAATTTCTTTCCTCAAATGGCAAAGGCGGAAGGGTATTCATCTCAAATGAAAATGAAGGTAAAGAAGCAATCACTCACCTAGTAAGCAAGAATCAGATCCAAATAGGAACAGTCTTAGACATATCAATTGAAACAGGGCGTCGCGCTCAAATAAGAATGGCTATATCTTCCCTAGGTTTCCATCTTCTTGGGGATAATAAATATTCCAACACACCTGCAAAAAGAATGTACCTAAATGCATATGAATTGATATTTCCAGAAAACACACCGATCAAGGTGAAACGTTTCTTCATTAAGCCTCTTTGGCTAATTAAATAAGACGTATGAAAAAGGCTCCGTATTACTACGAAGCCTGATTTTCATATTTAGGATTATAAGCCAAATTTCTTAATTGCTTCCCAACGATCTTTTGCGTATTTTTCACACTTCGTGAGAAGTTCTTCAGAATGTTCTGGATTAATGACTGGAAGTTGAGAGAATCTTGTTTCAAGCATTAAGAAGTCTCTGAACTTGCTCCAATCTGGTTCCTTACAATCGATTGTAAGTCCAGCCTTTCCTTCTGCAACAAGCCTTGGATCATATCTGAAGCAAGTGAAGTAGCCGCATTCGACTGCTTTCTTTTCTTCTTGGATAGAGTTAACAAGACCGCCTTTGATATGTTGCTCTAAGCATGGGCAATAGCAGATAACAAGGGATGGACCATTGTAACTTTCAGCATCTTTGAGAGCTTGAATTGCTTTCATTGGGTTTGCGCCAAGAGCAATTTGAGCGACATAGACATGGCCATAAGACATTGCCATTAAGGCAAGGTTCTTCTTGGCTTCTTTCTTACCAGAGGCTGTGAACTTGTTGATAGAACCAGTTTGTGAAGATTTGGAAGCTTGTCCACCAGTGTTGGAATAAACTTCTGTATCGAGAACAAGAACATTGACGTCTGCTTCATTGGCGAGGACATGATCAAGTCCGCCGTAGCCAATATCATAAGACCAGCCATCACCACCGATGATCCAAACTGATTTCTCAATTAAGTCACGGTAATAATTCTTTAATTCTTTAACGGCTTCGTTCTTAGAGGCATCCACTTCTTTTTCAAGAGTTGGAACGACTAAGCGCTCAGTCTCCCTATCTTTCTTAGAAAGAGCTTCAAGATACTTGCTAGCAGCATCTTTTAAGCTTGCTTCAACGCCATCATCTGCTAAGGCAGCATTTAAGATACGGGTGATTTGTGACATCTTATAGTCGGTCGCAATTCTCATACCGAATCCATATTCAGCGTTATCTTCGAATAAGGAGTTTGCCCAAGCAACACCTTCGCCATTCTTATCTTTGATGAATGGGGTAAGTGGGGTTGAACCGCAATAGATCGAGGAACAACCTGTGGCATTGGCAATTAAGAGGTCGTGTCCGAATAATTGTGAGAGTAAGCGATAGTAAGGAGCTTCTCCACATCCTGCACAAGCGCCGGAGACTTCCATATATGGGCGTAAGAATCCAACACCTTTAACTGTTGTTAATGGGAAGATGTCGGTCTTGCTTGTGACGTTGTAATAGCAATAATCAGCGGCAACTTGCTCACCGAATTCGCCTTTAGCATCTTTCATAACGAGAGCTAGATGATCATTGCCAAGTTTCTTGGCTGTTTGATTAGCCATACATTCAGAGACGCAAAGTCCGCAACCGACGCAGTTTTCTGTAGCAACTGTGATACGGTATTTAAGATTTGCAGCCTTTGGTGATCCTGCGACTGGTTTAACAGAGTTCTTAACAAGTTCGGGAGCTTTGGCTAATTCTTCTTCATCTAAAAGATATGGGCGAATGGTTGCGTGAGGGCAAACAAAGGCACATTGGTTACATTCAATACAGTATTGCGGATTCCAAACTGGAACACGATCTGCAATGGCTCTCTTTTGACGGAAGACGATATTTTCTTCCATTGTGCCATCGGCAAGTTCGTATTTGAGGAATTCGGATGTTGGAAGTTCATCACCATCAAGGCGATCGATTGTTCCAACATATTCGTCATAATATGTATCACCAGTATCTTCTAAGACTTTGTTTGTTGGGAGTTTGATCCATTCTGGGTCAATCTTGACTTCACGAAGTCCAGCTGGGCCAGCATCAATGGCATCGTAGTTATTTTGAACAATGTCCATGCCTTTTCTTTCATATGTCTTCTTGACGAATTTCTTCATCCATTCTTCTGCTTGCTCATAAGGCATGATTTGTGGATTAAGTTTGAAGAAGGCTGCTTGTAAGGTTGTGTTGGTGTGACGACCCATGTGGCATTCTTCAGCAAGTTTATTAGCATCGATAGCGTAGAATTTAACATGTTTCTCAGCTAAGAGATGTTTCATGCGGTTTGGCATTGCCTTGGCTAATTCTTCATCGCTCATATTGGTGTTGAGTAAGAAGGTTCCGCCATCTTTGAGGTTAGCAATGATATCGTATTTTAAGATATAGGTATCAAGGGAACAGGAAATGAAGTCTGCATTCTTGACATAGTATTCAGAACGGATTGGGGATTTACCAAAACGTAAGTGTGAACGTGTTGTTCCGCCAGATTTACGGGAGTCGTATTGGAAATAGGCTTGAGCATATTGTCCGGTTGCGTCACCGATGATCTTAACGGAGGATTTATTAGCAGAAACCGTGCCATCGCTTCCTAAACCATAGAATAAGCAGGAAGTATAATAAGCAGGAATCTTGAAATCTTGATCAACTGGGATGGAAAGATGGGTAACGTCATCAGTGATACCAACGGTGAATCCAGTCCAATTCTTTTCAGCATTTAAGAAATCATAGACAGATTTAACATCTTTTGGTTGGGTATCTTTGCTAGAAAGACCATAACGTCCACCGATGATTCTGTCGAATTGACGGCCGAGTTTGAACATTGCGGAAACAACGTCTAAATAGAGAGGTTCTCCTTCAGCGCCATTTTCTTTCGTTCTGTCAAGAACGGCGATCTTTTTAACACTTGCTGGGATGACTTTGGATAAGCATTCAGCGGAGAATGGGCGGTAAAGATGAACTTTAACAAGACCAACATGTTCTCCTTTGGCATTTAACGCATCGACAACTTCGGATGCAGTTTCAGTAACTGAACCCATAGCGATGATGATACGATCAGCATTTGGATCGCCATAGTAAACGAATGGTGCATATTCTCTGCCAGTTAAGCGAGTTGCTTCGGCAAAGTATTTCTCAACGACTGGAAGGATTGAATCCCAGTGGGAGTTTTGTGCTTCACGAGCTTGGAAGTAAATATCATCGTTTTCTGCTCCACCACGTGTAACTGGATGAGTATGTGGGTTAAGAGCACGGGCGCGGAAGGCTTCAACCTTATCCATAGGAAGAAGTTTCTTCCATTCTTCCTTATCAACGAATTCAACGTGTTGAACTTCGTGGGAAGTGCGGAAACCATCAAAGAAATGCATAACTGGAGTTGATGCATCGATTGCGGTTAAGTGAGCAATTGGGGCAAGGTCAGCGATTTCTTGGACTGAGCCAGAGCAAATCATTGTGACGCCAGTTTGACGGCAAGCATAGATATCGGCTTGATCACCAAAGATGGAAAGAGCTCTTGTTGCTAAAGAACGGGCAGAAACATGAAGAACTGCTGGTAAGAGTTCGCCACACCACTTGTAGAGGTTTGGAATCATTAAGAGCAAACCTTGGGAAGCGGTATAGGTGGTTGCTAAAGCACCACCTTGTAAAGCGCCGTGAACCGCACCAGAAGCACCTGCTTCGGATTGCATCTCCACTACCTTGACTGTTGAATCAAAGAAGTTCTTTTCCCCTTTTGAAGCCATAACATCAACGTTTTCGGCCATAGGAGAAGATGGAGTAATAGGATAAATAGCTGCTACTTCTGTGAAATAGTAACTCTCTATTGAGGCAGCTGTGTTGCCATCAACGGATTTAAAAGTTTTCTTTATTTCAGACATTTAAAAAAATATCTCCTTATACGGGTTAAGTATAGACTTTTTGGAAGGCTTTCTCAAATCAAAGATTTGTTAGAAATTATCTAATATTTTTAGTAAATTTCTTTGTTAGTTTGACCTAACTTTTTTAAATTTTTAAAAAGATTAAAAAAGTGCCGAATTAACTATTGTTAAGAAAGAATAAATAAAAGAAAAGTTAAATTTCAAAAATAAAGTTAGCCATGCTAATCACATAAAAATATTTGTTGAACTTTATTGGCTCCCATTCAAGGTATTTAATTCTGCACTTATGGTTTTTGAAAGTGCATTTTTTGCACTTTTTGGTTTTTAAAAAGGGCAATTGACTTGCCCTACTATTTCTTTTTCTTCTTGCGAGTTGCTATTTCTTTCTTAACTAGAAGTTCTAAAACTCGTAAGTCATGATCGTTTAGTTCTGCTGAAGGAGATACAAGTCCTCCTGCTCCAGCCATCTTATGATAAACAAAATCACCAATAGATTTATATTCAAGAAGTTCTTTCTTTCTAACGATTTGTCTTTTTGGCTTAGTTTCTCTTATGGCTTTGTTTTGCGAATCAATGCCAGCTAAATATTCATTTACTGCTGGTAAAACATCCATCATATTTAGTGTCGTGTCCATTTTGATCATTGGTTCAAAATTAACAAGTTCATCTGCGACGACATCTTGATAAAGACCTACGTATCTTGAGAGCATGTCTAAAGTAACGTATTTCTTTTGTTTCTTTTCTAAAACTGCTTTTATTCTCCGTAATCTAGAGATCGATGGTTTGTTTTCCATTTGCAAATTAGTTATATCAAGAAATGTGATGTTTGTCACGTTTTTGGAAGATTATAAGTCACTTGGGTCTTTGTAAATGATGCCTTTTTCTTTGGCGTCATCAAGAATTTTCTTTCTTTCTTCTTCTGCTTTTTCCCTCTTTTTTAACCATCTACGCCCTTCCCTGGACTTTTTGGCGATTTCCTTTTGTTCTTCCATGAATATATCAAAACGTCTATCAAGTTCCTTAAATAGCTCGTCTTTTGTAATTTCACCATCATATAGACTTTTATAAAGAAGAAAATTTTCATTATAAAATTCGTAAAAATCCTTTTTATCAAGCTTAATTGGCTCTTCAAAGCAATGCTGGTAGAATGTGACATCACCAATTACATTTTCTGCGAATTCTATGTCCTCTTCTTTTACATAGCACCAGCACCAAAAAGAGTTCGGACTTTGATTATCTAATATATGTATCATTAAATACATTCCGCGTTCTTCATCGAATTTGATTATCTTTCCAAGATCATGGTCAAAAGCAATCAAGGCTTTAACATATACTATATCGTTGTATTTGAATTTGTGTTTATTTGTGTTATAAGGCATGTGGATTTGGATTTGGGCTTAAAGGATGTATTTGGAGTTCTTTGCTTGACGTGTAATGATACAATTGTCCAAAAAAACTATGAGTTCTGTGCATTGGTTGTTCTTTAATTCTTTCTGGTTGCCCATCCGCTCCTTTGCGACAATTGTGAAAATGTTTCATAAAAATGAGTTCTGAATCGTCACTTTGATCTATCTCCGGTTCTTTCTTTGTCAACCCACTTCCAGCATTTATAATCAAGGCTCTAGCTTTGTTTTGATACCAAGTATAAGAACTATATCCTTGTTTATGAGTTTGTGTGCTCACACAGTATTCATAAGTCGTTGTTTCGGTAGAAACTTGAAAGCCTTTACTATCCACGTATTGCATTAGCAAAACATCGCCGGTCCATCTAACTTTTTTAACCATTGCAGCTTGCGTAACGACGTCTTTTGAATTTACCTGTTGAAAATTGAATTTTTTTGCTCCGACGGAAACGGTTCCAACATTGGCAGATTCATTAACTTTTGCCTTTGCATCATTGAAATATGAATTAATTAAATTAGAGAAAGTTTCAAATTCTTCTAAAAACCAATCTTTAATTTTCTCATATATAGAGCAGATTTCGTCCCAATATTGAACTATGATAACAGTTAACGCTATTAAGGCCCCAATCGCCAATCCTACTGCAAGTGCCCACCCAACAATCGGAATCCACGAAGTAGAGAGCGCCGTAGAAAGAGTTCCAACAGCGCCAGTAAAAGCGCTTATAGCGGTTTCGGTTAAGCCTGCCCCGCCCAAAAGAGCAACTAAAGTGCTTGTAACAGCAACCGACATCGCTCGATTGTCTTTAGAAGTTATCGTAAGATCTTTGTAGCCATTTTTATTCAAAACAACATAGTCATTAAAAGACGGATTCTTTTTTCTTAAGTCTCCATATCTATCAAGGTCAAGCGGTGTCAAAGACTCTTCCAGCTTTAATTGATAGTTTTGCATCACCTCTGCATATGAAGGAGCAACGTAATTTCTATTGTAATTTATTAATGTTATTGATTCTTTTTCATATACATTTAGACCAGTTATATCTATATAATCAGCAAATTGATCTTTGTATCCGTCAATTGCTCTGCTAAAAATTTCTTCAGGATCGTCCGCATTTTCATTGCTGTTTATAGAATTCATTACTAATTGTGTGGTTTTTTTTACTCATTGCCACATCAATTTTTGATGTTTCATTAATTACGGCCGTATATTTAAGTGAACTAGACAGCAAAAAAGAACAACAAAAAAATAAAATTGTCTTTCTAATTTTCCTTTCGCGATTATTTTTCATTATATTAATCCCCTCTTTTTGGTTTCTACTAAAATTATATGCAGGAAAACAAAAAAATCCATAATTATCTTTTTCAGCTTATTGGAAGAAAAATTTCATTATTTTTCACTCGGTTTTATCCGAGTCGGAATTTTCCGAGTGAATTTTAGTTAATTTTGCTTGCATACAAAGAAAAAGAAAAAACTCCCTATTTTGGGAGTAATTCTTTAATTTGGTGATCCCTGAGGGACTTGAACCCGCGACCCGCTGATTAAGAGTCAGCTGCTCTACCAACTGAGCTAAGGGACCAACGCATGAAGTATCTTACAACAAGTAGAGACGTCATGCAAGAAAATATAATTACGAGTTATTTCTTTGATAGAGAGTTATCGTCTTCTAGATCAACCGCTTCTTTTTTTACGCCTTTTGCAGTAAAGGAATATGAACTAACGTTATTCTTAGCGTTTAAGACGCTCTTATTGAAATCCGCATCGTTTTTGCAAGAGAATTCATATTCGGTGACATAATAGAATTCCGTTCCATCAATAACATCTGTTATACGGCGAGAATAATAAGAAATCCCCCATAAATCCCCAACGCTATCTAATGTGATGTAATGGTCTTCTGTACGTAAACCACCATTATTTTCGTATGTATATTTAAGAGTGTATCCTAATGTTGTATTTGCATCAGCAAAGGTTAAAGAAACGTTTGTATAAGAAATTCCACCAACTTCAGCATTTCCACTCTTACCAATAAAATTCTTCATATTGGCATATACCTTCAAGACATCATTGTAGTCTGTATCAATCAAACTACGTGTTAAGGTGCGGTACTCAGTTAAGATCGATGCATCTTCGGAAACGATTCCACTCTTATCCCCTTCAAGGAGGAAATATGTGTCAACATCGTATTTGATGGTAAAACCTGTCATTTTTGTGGAGACTTCATAAACGAAATCATCACCTGAATAGATTTCCGCATTATGGTTTACAGAAGAAAGAGAAGTATCTGTTCCTGTATCGGATTTTTTGAAAACACGATTGGCTTTTATGACGTTGAAATTTGAATCGCTATTCTTAGAAATGGTGACAAATTCATCTTCGGAGGTGATTTCCTTAGCAAAGGAATTCAATCCACAAGAAGAAAGAAGCATCAGTGATGATAAACCTAATAATAAACTTTTTTTCATACTTATTGTCCTCTCTCTCCGCCCTTATTTTCGATACCACTGCCAATGCCAAATAAAGCGGCAGCAACAATAAACGTTATAGCAGCAACAATCGCTCCCCAAGAGCAATGACAATAGAAGGAATCATATGTCCAATATCTTGAAAGGGTGGTTGTAGCAACCGCATATTGGTTACCAATACCATTTGTAACCATAAACCAGATTGGGCTTGCTATTGCTGCAAATGCACCAATTGCAAAGCCAAGAATGGTTAATTTGGAATATTTTTCCATTTTCTTTGTGAAAGTAACAAAGAAACCAAGAACAATAAAGGCAAACATGCAGATGAGTAAGATGAATAATATCCAGTTGAATTGAGCTTTTACGGAAGAAAGAATATGAACACTCTTAATGACGGTGCTCTTAAAATACATCGCGAAATATCCGCCACCAAATAAGGCATTAGGACCGTAAATGGTTTCAGACGGGAACAACCCTGACCTTGTAACGTCAAATTCCGAAGAAGATGAATACCACTTATATTCAATAACAACTGTTGGAAGAACGACGGTTAAGACGATTGCCAATAAACAGAAGAATATGCCTAAAAGACGGAGGATAACGCCTGGCCTTTTCAAGGTTTCCTTATCGAAAGCGAAGAATCTTTCTTTTTCTTTAGGAAGATTGTCTTCTTCTAATGAGGCTACTAAGTTTTTTGCCATCTTATTTGCCCTCCTTTTTGACTTTATTTGCTTTGTTATATTTGATCACCCAAATAAGATGCTTTGTTTTTGCAACGATTTTGTTGAACCAAATGACAATTAAAGGTTTTACTGGGATTGATTCAAGTTTTCCGGTTTCACGGATATGCTCAACATCTGCTAAGACTTGTCTCTTATTACGAGAAATAACCAAAGAACAAACAAGTCCACCAAGGAAAAGAACTCCGCCAACAATTAAAGCAACCATCGAAACCCAGAACTCGGAGCAAGATGTATTTACGACATAGATCTTCTCTGCTGTATCAGGATCAACGGAGGAAGAGAAAGAAAGGTAATAGAAGAAGAATGCAATGATTAAAAGGATTGCGCCAATAACGAGTGCCGATAAAGCATGGCTCATATAATGTCTTAAATCATTTGTTTTCTTATGGAGCTTTTGAACTATTGGTCTAATCTCTCCATCACCATTTAACGTAGTTACAATCTCATTCCCACAATGTTTGCAGGTTGTATCAGAAACATTGTTTTTTCCTAAACATTCTTTACAAATTGTTTTCATTCTCTTCTCCTTCACTAGTAATTATAATTCGGATCTTTTTGTCCATGAACTCTTAATCCTTCTTTTTCGGCTTTATTGTTTGCATCAACAAGGAATTGATAATAAGAGATTCCTTTGTAGAGCATCTTTGACGAGGTATCGCCAGAGAAGGCGACATTTGAATATCCGTTTAAGACGATTGAATGGTTAACCATATAGAAGGAATCGTCTCCACTTTCTTCGTTACTTGCCCAAACGTAGAGCAATAATCTTCCATATGTTTCAGTAACCGAGACATTTGGCAAGGATTGAACTCTTATGCGTTTAGCAGCCGTTAAGAGCGACCCGGTATAGTCTTTTGCCGCATCACCCCAAGGATCTGCAGGTGAGTCTCCACCATGATATATTTCAGGTGTATCGATATTTTCATAACGAACGCTTGTGCCATCGAAATATCCGGCATCATGAACAAAGCTTGGGTAGTTGAATTTGGTCGTATCTCCATCAATGAGTTTATTGATGGTGACATCGGCAAATCCTCCTCCACCAAGGGTTCTTGATCCTTCTTTGAAGAATGACGCATCTTTATATGGATCGGCAATTCTTGGGCCTTTGAGGATTTCTTCTTCGCTAAGAGGGCATTCAAGAACGCCTAAACGGGAATATTCGGTATTTGAATATCCAATCCAGTCATACGGTTGGAATTTCTCTTGGCCAACCATGTATTCATTTTTTCTGACTAAGTCTAGATTATCGCACCAAGAGAGGTTATATCCTAATGTACCTAACGTATCATAGATATAAGTCCCATCTGTTAGAACCATTGGATATGAACCAACGTTAGGTAGTTCATCATCTAATTGATTGGCAACATTTCTTATTGATTCATTCGCATCTTTATAGGCAATAACATATGCCTTTTTAGATTCTAATGTTCCACTTAGTTTTATCTCATATGGCATATCATATGAGCCAGATTTATAGATGATAATCGAATATTTGCTTAAATCGATGCTGGAAGTTCCAATATTCCCAATCTCTATTGCGCGATCAGAAGTAAAGCTTCCTTTAAAGAACTCTGTAAATATTAAAGACGATCCTTCTTTGAAAGATAACGTTTTCTCTTTAGAAGAATCTTCTTTTTCACCACAGGAAAAAAGAAGAGTTGAGCTTAAAGAAAGAAATAAGACAGCTCTTTTTTTCATCTTAGTCTCCGATATAGGAAGTTAATTCGTTGATTTTAGCTGTGCCAAATGAACTAACGGTTAAAGATGTTTCAAATAAAGAATATCCACCTTTGTATTGAGAATAGAAAGTAATATTTAAGGATGCCGTAATAGGTCCGAAATAGATGTTAGCGTAGTTAAGTTCCATTCCTTCAACACCGGTGATTGTTTCGTAAACTCCTAAAGACTTTGCAAAGCTAACAAGTAACTTTTCGGAGTTTTCATCTTTAAAGATTTTATTTAATGTGAAATTACCATTCTTTGTGGCTTTTTCTGTATCAGATAGTTTAACTTCAGCCTTACCTGAGGAGGAAGAGGTTCCACTTGTAGCCTCAGATTCAGATTCGTGATGAAGATTATGAAGATAACTTGTTTTATTTTCTTTTATTTCTGTTGGGTTGTGATAAAGGGCTTGATATGTTCCTTCTCCAACCTTATTTCCAAGAACAAGAGCGGATGGATTTGTAGATTTTGTCCATCTGTAGACACCTGCATCAACGCTTTTCTTTGTAGCTAGTGTTGAATCGATATTGATGAAACCGTTACTTTCCATATCGTCTCCAAAATTACGATATGTTGTGAAAGTACCGTTTGTCGTATAGATTGTTGTAGCACGTGGAGAAGAGGTTTCTTCAAAGAACTTATATGTCGCGTTAACAGAAACGCTTTGATCGAAATAGTCAAGCACTTGGCTAAGGGTTTGTCCTCCAAGAATATCACTGCTACTAGATGCAGAGCTAGAGGAGGAGGTTTGATCGTTGCAGCCAACTAAAGTAAGAGAGGCTAGCGGTAATAGAAATAATTTAGTTATCTTGTTCATAAGAAAAGGATAATGAAATACAAAGGATTTTTCAATAATAAGAATGCCTTATGGGTAAGAATTCATATATTTATATATGAAAAGACCCTTCCGTAATGGAGGGGTCTTAGTGCAAAGCTTTCGTTAGTTTCGATTACTCTGCTGGAGTGTAAAGAAGTTCGACGGAAGTAAGTTGTCCGTTCTTTGTGTTGTCAACGGAAATTTGGAAGAATGTAGTATCTGTGCTAGTAGGATAGAAATACTCAAATTTTCCATTGCTAATGTTGACAGCACCAGTACTGTCGTATGTAGATAATGCGCTTGTGCCGAATGTGACGGCATATTTTGCACTACCAGATGCTGTTGAAGCGGTCACCAATTTAATGCCATAGATTTTGCCAGAAAGAGCGGTCGTGTTGTAAATATAGCCAGAGCCTTGTTTAAGGAATAACGCCTTGCCATTCGCAAAGTAATATCCATTGCTTCCTTTTAAGGCTACATCACCAATTCCATCAAAATTTGCGTTAAAATCAATAGCTCCGGCGCTTGTTGGAAGAGCGCTCGAAGAAGTTTCAGCAGTCCAAGTTCCAGAAACGACTTTATCAGATCTGAAGGTTACTTTAACAACGTTTTTGCAAGTGACATTATATGCATACGTTCCATCAGCTCCTTTTTCTAGATATTGTTCGCCACTGTTTGTTTCAAGAATCACCTTATCGACGGCATATCCTTCTGCAGGTATAACAGTGACTTTGACTTCTGTTCCATAGGCTTGTTTTTCAGTTGTGCTCAAAGTGGCTGTGCCATTTTCGCCAGCTGAAATAGTTGAAGCATATGTCGCAGTAGAAGTTTCGTGAGAGATTACGCTACCATAAATTTCAGGTGTTCCTTTATAATCCTCAAACATGACGTGTAAGGTGACTTTTTCGCCATTTTTAACATTCTTTAATGATGTTTTTGCATCTTTTGGATTTGTGTAAACATACTTATCTCCAGACTTAGAGAATCCGTTATTGGCAACACCAGATAATCCGTAAATTCTAATGGTCTTTCCAGTTTCGGCATCAGTTAAATATCCTTTTCCGTAAGAATCAGTAGAATCTACTCCTTCTAAAATACCACTTACCTTGTAAATAGTTTCGGAATCCCAAGTTTCAACAGTTGAATCGGAGTCCGCTTTATTGATTAAAGCTTCAATAGTCGTATCTTCTGGAGTTACTTCAAAGACATTGATATTGATTTCATCGGTAAACGTTTTTTCTTCATCGCCAATCTTAGCGGTGCTTGTAACTGTAATCTTAGCATTTCCGACTTTAAGAGCATTGAGTGTAATGGTGTTAGTAAAGCCGTTTTTGTCTTTGTTTACAGTAGCGGTAACAACAGTTTCATCAGAGGAAACAGCTGTTAATGCAGTTGCTTTGTTATCCTTTCCTTTGAAAGAAAGAGTGATAGTATCGGAGTTGCCTTTTATTAATTGTGAAGGAGCTGTAATACTATGGTCGGCTTCAGTCCACTCATAAACTTTGCCATAAACAACTTGATAAGTTCCACTGTAAGCAGAGACATATCCAGTGAAGCTAACTGTATCGCCAGGTTTGACTAATTCTGCTGATTTTTGACCATCTCTTGTTTGTTTCCATGTTGGAATAACATCTTTAGAATAGTCATAATTCATAAAGACAGCAAACGTTTGATCTCCGACTTTGACGTTAACTGTAAGATTGGATGTGCTGCCATCGCCACTGACGCTAACGACTGTTGCACCTTTAACGTCAACTGGTCTATTGTCATCACCGAACTTAAACGCTCTTGCTGCATCGCCTGTTAAGGTGAGTGTTGTTGGTTTGGTTAATCCTTCTGGGGCGGTTGCAAGTTTTGTAACTGTGGTTCCAGAGGAAGATAATTCACGAAGTCCACTATAATCGGAAAGGACACCGCTGATTGAGAAGGCATCGCCAACTTGGGTTCCTTCAGGGAGGGTTGTTGTCTTATAAGCTAAGATAGCATAATCACCATCGCCGAAGATTGCACCTTGTCCTGGATACATGCCAATATAGTAGGCATTGAAGGAAACGGCAGATTTATTAGCAACTAATGCGTTGCCTTTTGCGTCGGTCTTATAAAGGTCGGCAAGGCTCTTGACTTTGGCGACTGCTTTAACAAGAACGTTGACATCTGTTTCATAAGCAACAGTTGGGCAATCCTTGAGAGAGACTTTGGCGTGGAGTTTTGTTTGAACATCCTTTCCGCCAGAAAGTGAATCTTGGCAAGTAACTTCGATCTTTTTTCCATCGGAGCTAAGTTTGAGGCTAGAAGCATATTGGCTATCGACGGAATAGGTAATGACAAAGTTATATGTTGTTGTGCCATCCTCGCTATTCTTCTTTGCTGTTGTGGTTAATTCTTTATCGCCTGTAACACCAGTTGAAGACCAATCTGCATATGTTGTGGCAACTCCGTTCCATGCTTTTTCAGCAATGCTCTTGACATCTTCCGTAACAGCGCAGATATCGACTGAGCTAGAGCTTGTTGTGTCGTTTGAACAAGCTGTTAAGCCGACCATCGCAAAGGCGGATGCCAATACTAAGACGTTTATTTTTTTCTTCATTTATAATTTCTCCTTCCTGAAGATAAAACAACCTAAATTAATTTTCTCCACTCATGTGGAGGGTCAAATCGTTAGCATTTGTAAGATTGACCTGGTATGTGGTTTTACCAGTTGTGGTGATGTATTTAACAACAGCACCAGTGATGGTAATGTATTGTAACTTTCTTTCGTCGGTGTTTTTGCCATTGTTGATAGCTTCAGCAATGCTCTTTTCACCTTTCCAGAAAGGAATACAATCTTGAATACGATTCGAAGGCGTCTTGATTGTTACGCCTGGGTAATAGATAGCGATAGAGTCTGCAATACGGATATTAAGCGATTCAGATGGATTGTTCTTATCGTGACAATACAAAGTGAAGGCGTAAGCACTCTTAGTTGCGGTATTAACTGTAGCATAACCTCCAGTGCAGACTAAATCAACTGTAACCATGGTGTTAACGTATTTATCGTTAGCAAATGTTCCGGCAGATCCTGTTGCAGGAGTTACCTTATCTAAGTGAGTTTCCTTGTCGATATATTTGATATCGTAGTCATCTTCATAGAATCTAGAATAGGAAACGTCAACAACTTGCATTGTTCCATTATATTCAGTAACTGTTCCACTGATTTCAAGGTAGTTGCCAATCGTTGTTAATGGTTCGTAGACAATATATTGAGTGAAGATATACATGCCATATCTTTGAGTATGTTCTCCACTTGCATCAGTCCAAGAGATATCGTTACAGACATATGCTGCACCTTGATCAGGACCAACACCAGCAACATAGGCGTCAAAAGTAACTTTGGAGCCAACCCAATCGTATTTCTCGCCTTTGGAATCATATCCTTCGACGATCATACGAAGATCGATCTTTGTTGGATCGGAATAGTTAAAATCCGGATCGGCATCATCACTCCAAAGATGGAGTTTCAAGTTCTTAGCTTGAATATCAGCGTTTGTGAATGCATCCGCATATTCTTTGCCAGAAACACCTTTAGCCTTTGACCAACCTTGTTGGCAAATAGAAAGGTTAACATTGATGAAATCATCTAATGTTGGGTTATCAACATTTGCAACCCAAACATAAACAAGATATCTTCCACCAGTTGAATCAAGTGCTGGGCCAGAGGTTGAATCTGCTTTATCAGTAGAAAGAACGATGTGCTTTGCCTCATTTAGAAGTTTGCCATTATATTCTGATGCACCATGTCCCCATGGCTCGATCATACCGGTTGATTCCGGGGTATCGATGCAGTTATATCTACCTTTAATCGTGCCAGAATTGCTGACAGTTGATTTGAAATGGGCTGTATCGCCATCAACCTTTGTAACAAGGCTTACTTCACCAATGCCATCTGTAAGGAAATCCTTGCCAGTATAGTTATAGGTGAGTTTTGTTTGAGCGGCATAGTCTATGAATTCCACTTCAGAAGAATTCGTTTGTTGATTACAGGAAGCAAGGCTAACAAGGAATAAACCTGATAGTAAGTTAGCGATTAATTTGTTTTTGTTTTTCATTTTGTACCTCGCTTAATTTGAGTTAACGCAATTTGATAGAGCATCTGTAAAGGCTTGATCTATCGTTTTAGAACCCATAAGGGTTGCAGTTATCAAAGAACCAACTTCCGTTCTAGCTTTAGCAGAGCCAACGAAGACCGGGGAATTGAAATATGAATCAAGCATGTCGGAAGAAACCTTGGCGACTTTGTTCAAAAGGCTTGTTGTATCGCTTGAGTATTGTTTATAAGTTTCTGTTTCGTATGAAGAGGTTCTTACTGGTTGATAACCAGTTGAAACAGAATAAAGGGTGCTATTCTCCGCTGTGGAAATAAACTTATAGAATTGCCAAGCAGCTCTAAGTTGAGACTTGCTGGAATTCTTTCCTTTGGAATTAAAGAAACAGATTGATGGGCCTTGGGAAATAACCCCTTTGTTATTTATATCAACCGCTGGTGGTTCAGCAACGCCAACTTCAAAATTCGTCGTTTGATTATATGTCGTTCCGCCTGTTGAACCGATGCTCATCATTAGTTCTACACCTGTAAATTTCGTTGAAGTATATGTGCCGTTTCCGCTGGTGCCTTTTGTGATGAAAAGTCCTTCATCATATTTGCTCTTTAAATCAGAGACCATAGCTTTGGCTTTGTCATTATCAAATAAATAATGATTGCCAGTCGCACTTGTATAAGGAATATTCATTTGCTGGCACATAGAAATGAATAAGTTTGAGTCAGAATCGTATCCCAAAGGTATTACATCAGGATAAGTTTCTTTGATTTCTTTACAAAGGGACCACATCTGATCCCAAGTTTGAGGAACGCTCCATCCGTTCGCATCAAACATATTTTTGTTGTAGAAAAGAGCTTCGGTAGATTTTGCAAAAGGAACGCTATAAACGCCTTCTTTTGTGTAATTGGATCCTTCATCCCAGAATGTTTTTACATAATCATCTTTACCATAGACTTCTTTACCATCTTCGTCTTTATGGGAGCCTTCTTCTTTTGTGAAACCAATTTCAGAATCATCAATGAAAGAAGAAACATCTTGAACAATGCCTGTTCCTCCACTAGCTAAATACTCAGCAACGTGGTCAGGATAGCAAAACGCCATCGTTGGTATTCCGCCAGTTGAAACGTTCTTTAAGATGGTATTTTGTAAATCTTCATAAGAACCAGTAGCGCAACTTTCCTTGATTTCAATATTTGGATAGACCTTATTGAAAGACTTGATCATTGATTGAAGCAAATCTTGGTTTGATTTACCCATGGTGTGCCAAAAGATAACTTCAACTTTGTCACTATCTGTCTTTTCTCCGCATGAAGCAAGAGAGAATAGAGTAGTTAAGGCCATTAGGCATATGCTTTTCTTTTTAAAATTCATGATGATGTTCTACCTCTAAAATTTGAAGATAGGCGGAAGAGAAAATCCCCCGCCTATCTAATGGATGAAATTAAGCTGCGAATAAGCAGTTTTGATATGCGTCGTCAAAAGCTTGATCAATTGTCTTTGTGCCTGTGAGAACACCAGACATAAGGTTGGTGATTTGTTCACGTGCGGCAGAAGATCCTTTGAAGGATGGGGAGGTGTAATACCATTTTGCATAATCAGAGCCTGTAGCGGCAAATCTTAAAACGGTATTAACGAGTGTACTAGAAGAGCTAGCATAAGCAGAATCGCTGAAAGAGGAGGTTCTAACTGGGTTATAACCTGTCATTGAAGACCAGACAGCGCTGTTATGGGTGTTGGTGACGTATTTATAGAATAACCAAGCACCAACTCTTTGAGAAAGGCTAGAATCTGACATAAAGCAGATAGAAGGTCCTTGCATGATGACTTTGCCATTGTTCTTATCGGCTTGTGGTAAAGCGGCAACACCAGTTTCGAAATCTTTAGAAACGTTATATGTTGTGCCACCCGTTGAACCAATAGACATCATGAGTTCTTGTGTTGTGAATTTTGTGGAGGTATATGTTCCAGAGCCGAGTTGAGCTTGGGAAGTCCAATAGCCTTTTCCGCCTTCAGCACAAGAATAGCCTTTGATAGTGTTAACGAAAGCTTTTGCTTTGTCGTTATTGAATAAGAAGTGATTGCTTCCTTCACCGGTTGTATAAGGGATACCAGCTTGTTCGCAATAGGTGATGAAGAAGTTTGCATCGGAGTCGTATCCTAATGGGATAAGGGCATCATCTGCTTCTTTGATGGTTTTGCAAAGATCCCACATTTGATCCCAAGTTTCAGGAACCTTCCAACCGTTCGCGTCAAACATAGTTTTGTTGTAGAAAAGAACTTCGGTGGATTTGGAGAAAGGCATGGAATAGTAACCTTCAACCTTGACACCACTCTTGGTATAGTTGTTACCTTCATTAAGGTAGGTTTGGATATAATCAGAAGCTTCTTTATCGTCAAGGCCATTATCAACGCCTAAACCGATAAGGGTGGAATTCATATAGTTATCGAGTTTGACGACTGAATCTGATGGGAGATAATCGGCAACGTGGTCAGGATAACAATAAGTCATTGTTGGTGTTGTTCCAGCTGGAATAGCATTGGAAACAGCAGATTTGACGTCATCATATCCACCTTGTTGGGAGTGAGTGATTCTGATGTTTGGATAGATTTTGTTAAATTCCGTGATCATGGCATCCAAGGTTTCTT
This sequence comes from Lachnospiraceae bacterium, assembly GCA_963657245.1. Taxonomy (GTDB): domain Bacteria; phylum Bacillota_I; class Bacilli_A; order RFN20; family CAG-826; genus UBA4951. The sequence continues at coordinate 131,625 of CAVKLJ010000002.1, read as the reverse complement.
GGTTGGTTTTGCCAATTGTGTGCCAGAAAGTGATCTCACAGGAAAGTTGTTTTAAATCTCCGAGTGCTGCGACTTGAGCGTCAAATTTCTTGACTGCTTCATTATCGGCTGATGAGCTAGACTCTGTTTTTTCGCCACAGCTGGTTGCAATGATACCAGCAGACAATAAAGCAAGAGCGCATGTTAATACTTTTTTCTTAGACATTTATTTCTCCATTCAATTTCTATATTACACTCGTAAGAGTTGTAACCATTTTTAGGCCTATCCCTTAATACCGGCGCGGCCAACGCCTTTCATAATATACTTACGGAAGAAGATGAACAATAGAAGTAACGGAACTGTTACAAGGATTGTCGCAGCCATCTGGATGCCGTATTGCGGTTCGCCTGAAGAGGTCGAGAAGGAAGAACGAAGACCGTTTGTGACCAAACGCCAGGATTCGTTTCCTGCTGTAACAAGTTGAGGCCAAACATATGAGTTCCAAGTACCCATAAGCTTAAGGATGAAGATTGAAATCAAGGTTGGCATTGCAAGAGGTACCATAACGTGCCATAGGAATTGCCAATCAGACTTTCCATCAACCTTAGCAGCTAAATAGAGTTCATTTGGAATCTGCTTGAAATTTTGTCTTAACAAGTAGATATAGAAGACAGAAACCCAGAATGGGACGATCATTGAAGCAAAGACCGAGTCTTTATAGGTAAGCCAACCTGTGACTTGCCCTACTCCAAATTCGTACCAAGGGAGTTTAGCAACAGTGATGTAGTTTGTAATAACCATCATTTCGCCAGGAATCATCATTGTAGCAAGGAGAATTGAGAAGATAAGATCTTTACCCTTGAAGTTCAATCTTGCAAAAGCAAATGCCGCAAGAATTGTCGTGATGATTGTACCAATCGTAGAAATGACGCCTACAACCAAGGTGTTTCCAACATATGTGATAAAGTCAAATGTATTGAAAACAGTGATGTAGTTTGTCCAAAGAACGGTCGCAGGGAAGAAGGTCTGAGTGTTTGAACGGATTTCCGTTGTGCTTTTTAAGGAAGTGATGATCATCCAATAGAAAGGGAAAAGGATGATAACGCTCATAAAGAGAAGGAAGGCATATGTAACAACAGAAGTAATGATTCTTCCGACTTTTTGAACCTTAGCAAGTTGTTCTGCGTTTGCTCTACCCTCTTTGATAACAAGAGTCATAGAGTCAGTCTTGATGGCTCGATAAGAAGGAGTTGCTTCTCTTTCAGCTTGTTTTTGTTCACGAGACTTCATTTTGAAGAGGCGTTGAAGGAAATTTCTTGAATCGTATCCCATATTAATAGTGAACCCTCCTCTTTGAAACCTGGAACTGAATCGCTGTGAAAATCATAATGATGATAAAGAGCAAGACAGCAGCTGCAGCACCTCTAGAAACTGTCGTTGGGGCGCCTAAGCATTCGTAGATATAGTAAACAATCGTGTACATGTTCTTAGTTGAACCACCATCTGTTGAAGGTGAGCCAAATAAGCCGACGACTGAGGTGTATTCTTTGAATGATCCAATAAAGGAAGTGATCATGATATAAAGAATTTGTGGGGAAAGCATAGGAACTGTGACGTGCCAGAATGTTTTCCATTTGCCTGCGCAGTCGATTTTTGCAGCATCGTAATATTGTTTATCAATATTTTGAAGAGCAGATAAGAAGATAAGAATCTTATATGGAAGAGCGTGCCAGACGATATAGATACATAAGGCTGTCATACCACTTCCCCAGCTTGCGCCACCATCAATCCATTTATGGTTTCCTAAGCCAAAGATAAAGTTCAAAATACCTTGAGAATCGAATAAAACGGCGAAGACCATACCGACGGCGATGGCGTTAGTAACATAAGGAACGAAGAAAATTGTTTGGAAAATCTTCTTGAAAGCTTTGATTGAGTTCAAACAAACGGATATCAGCAAAGCGATGATGATTGATACAGGAACTGTAACAAAGGTGATAAGCAAAGTGTTTGGAAGAGCGTAGGTTAAGACGTCTGTTTGGAAATAAACACGGGTTAAGGCACCAGCTGCATCAATATAGGCAAGGCCCCCTGCTTCTTCGCTATAGAAACAATTCCAGCGATAAACAAGGTTTTGTGCAGGATCCTTACCGGCTAAAGTAAGAACGGTAAGGAAGTTATCAAAGGTGAAACCAGCACTTTGTTGGGTTGTATAGTCATAGTCCTTTAAGAAGGCAATGACAATTGTGTTAATCAATGGATAGAAAGTAAAAACCGCCAAAAGAATGATTACTGGAGCAAGATATAGCCATGCTTTCCAGTTATTTCTCTCACCGGCATCGGCAGAGACTCTTTCCTTTCTTTTGAATATCTTGGAGAAGAAATTCGGTTTTTTAACACTAGAAACTGAACTTCCCATTATTAGATAATCCTCTCCTCGTTGCCTTCAAGAGAGAAAGCAAAGCACTTATGAGGTTTGACAGAGCAATGAACTTCCCCTGTAGAAACCTTGACGAAAGCGTCAACGACAAATTTTGTATTGGATGTTGCTTCAGGATGCTCTGCAACAAGCATGATATCACGTCCCATTGTAAGGATGCGTTCACAATTGAAGGTAAATGTTCCTTTTTCATCAACGACAATGCCTTCTGGACGAATTCCAACTGTGCATTCTTGATCTGGAACGTCTTTTTCGGTTATCTCACGGACAACTTGGTCACCAACATAGACCTTATTGTCTTTGATTTTACCTTTGAAAAGATTGATTGGTGGAGTTCCTAAGAAGTTTGCAACGAATTTATTGCATGGGTTGTTATATACATCTTGTGGAACACCTCTTTGTTGCTCAACACCAAGTTTCATGACAACGATTTCATCGGAAATGGACATTGCTTCTTCTTGGTCGTGTGTAACAAATATTGTGGTAATACCAGTAGATTGTTGAATTCTTCTAATTTCTTCACGTGTTTGAAGTCTTAAACGTGCGTCTAAGTTCGAAAGAGGCTCATCAAGAAGAAGAACTTTTGGTTTCTTGACTAAGGCTCTAGCAATGGCAACACGCTGTTGTTGACCACCAGAAAGTTGATTTGGCTTTCTTTCAAGATATTCTTCGATTTGAACGATCTTTGCAGTTTCACGGACGATCTTATCAATTTCGTCTTTTGTGAGTTTTCTCTTTTTGATATATGGCTTTCCTGTTTCGTCTAAAACTTCTTTGCCATCCTTATCAAGGACTTTTTCTTCAATACGAAGATTGGTAAGAGGGAAAGCAACGTTTTTATAAACGGTCATGTGAGGATAAAGAGCGTAGTTTTGGAAAACTAAGCCAATACCTCTTTTCTCTGGCTCAAGGTCGGTGACATCTTCATCGCCAAACCAAATTTCTCCTTCAGTAGGTTCTAAAAGACCAGCAACCATATAAAGGGTTGTTGATTTACCACATCCAGATGGGCCTAAAAGGCCAACCAATTTACCATCAGGAATGGTTACGTCCAAAGCATTCACGGCATAAGTATCAGGAATTCCCTTTTTTGGGTTTCCTGGGAAGCATTTGGTCAGATTCTTGAGTCTAATCTCCATGAGCGTCTCCAATCATTTTATCTCATACCCGATTGTAAGAGATAAATCATATTTTTTCAAGATAGCCATTTTTCGATACTCGATAATATCTTGCTTATAAGCAAAAATATTTTCACTTATCTCTTAGGTTTCTCCAAATCGAGGAGTCTCCTAGTGGCTTATTTTCATCATCTTTTCTTGGTGGCAAGAGAGGATTGCTATCGCGATTATCGGCTTTTTCCTTGAGCTTTTTCATTTCCTCATAGGTGTAATAAACCGATTGTTCCGATGAATCTACCATATATGTGCCAGCAAGATAATCATGTAAACTTTGTCCGTCTTTTCTGAAAATCATCATGGAAAATGAAACAATAAGAGGAATGCCAAAAGAAACCAAAGAAAGGAAGATAATGAGAAATAATTGAATGGCTTGTCTAGCAATGTAACGTTTAACACCACAAGATAATCCATTCGCGCTTAAAAGGGAGAGCTTCATCATCTTCATGCCAAGGGTTTGTTTTCCTCTTCTTCCGATGGTCAAGGGAATTAAAAATTCAAATATCATAAAAGAGAGAAAGATTGATAAAGGTATAAGCACAAGATTGATATAGATTGTTAATACGTTTCTTGCTTGAAGATATGTTTCGTTATTTTGAATATAGCTTACCGCTCGATCATAGGCGGTAAGATAGAATTCATTCATCTTTTCTTCGGTGAAGGAAGGATTCTTCTGAGGAATGCTATTTGCATCAAGTAAGAAATATGATGTTCCATCGCTTGTTTTATAGGCGTTTTCCCCTACTTTTTGTTTCAAATAGATGTTTGGTCCGAAATCATCTGATGATGAGTCTTGAGAAAAAAAGGTTGGTAATGTGTAGAAATTAGTAAGGGCTTCTTCGATAACGTTATTTTGTTTTTCGTAGGTCTCTTTCCCATAATATTCCGTTAAGGTAACGAGGTTGTTTTCGGTCTTTTCGTTACAAACATAAAGTCCTGAATCTTTGGATATTTGAACATAGGTGTTGAAAGAATCAATATATAGAGGCATTTGTTCAACAACTAGTCTTGAAGTAAAAAGAAAGCCAAACGTGCCAAAGGCAAGCAAAAGAATCTCTAAAACAATTGAGACCATTCTTTTGCCAAATGGCGCTTTGAAATATTCGATCGTCTTCTCTTTAGTTTCTTCCATCTTTTTCCTTGCTTTCTAATTTGGCTTCTTCCAAACGGATTTTAACAATATCGGACGTATTCACGTATGTCAAAGAGGCTAAATCGTGTAGAGATTGTTTTTCAGGAGTGACAAGCATAAGTATCAACGATGCTAGGCTTAATAAGAAGCCAATAATAGCAAATACGGATAAATTAACGGTAAATGAGCCAATCTCCATCAGAGGCATCTCAAAAGCCCCAAATCCATAAGACATGATTCCTACAAAAGGAATGATGAAACAATAACAGATCGTTTGGACAAGTCCCCTTATGGCAAAGGAATACCAGCGAGGCTTATTGCCTCTAATATCGTTAACTTGAAGTTTTGCGACTCTCTTCCCTAACGTCAATCCAGATAGTTGAATCAATGGGATAAGCATGAAAACAATAATTGAACTTAGAAGATATGCGGATAGGATGGCTGCACTTTGAAGGTAGGAGCGTGTCCACATCTTTGAGGCAAACTCTAAAACATAATTCTTATACGTTTCATCTTTGATTGCTTCAGAAAAGGCAGTTTCATAGGCGTTTTCGAAGAAAGATGTTACTGATTCATAGGCTTTCTTTGGCTCATATGCGTCTGTGTTCCCTAAGAAATATTTAGTGAGGTTTTCTTGAATTTCCGTATTGAAAAGTGGTTCAGAATTTAGCGGATCTAAAGAGTTTGAGTCATAGACAAACAAACTTTCTGAATAAGAGCCGTCAATTGTTTGAGGAAGTTTCAATATCTCAGTGTTATATTGGTATTGGCTTAGTTTGCTATGGCTTTCTTCTCTACCTAAGATGTAGTAATCCTTAATTGGTTCACTCGTATCTTTTCCTTCAAATGAATCAGTTTGCTTAGAGAGGTAGTAATAGCAGAACGGGTATTCTAAATCAGACTTAAGTAATAAAGTTCCATCATCTTTTCTCTGGTAGAGTTTCCTATCAACAATATATGAGGTCATCTTTGAGGAGACGTTATTCATCTCATTCGTGTAATGATCGTAGCCAAAGAGTTTTTGAAAACCAACACCATAGATAGTGACGGTTAAAATGAAAACAGTAAGAATATCGGCAATTTCAGCAAGGATTCTTCTTGTGTTTCCTCCTCTAACGATCAATATCCCGTTATCATTCTTGATTTCTTTTTCTTTTTTCTCAACATAGTCTTTTGGCATGAGTTTTATTATAAATAAAAACAAGCAATACTCAAAAAGAAAACGGAGCTATTGCTAGCCCCGTTAGTATTTGAGTTGGCTTATTTACCAAAGTTTAAGGTGTTATCGACTCTGGTCGTGCCGTCTGTTGCAGAAAGAACGCAGCCTTTCCAGAAAGTTTTGCCATTCCAGTTACATGGTGCAACATCGAGTGTGATTTCTTTATCTCCACCGAAGGCGTTATATAACCAGTTATATTGGCTTCCGCTTGAAGTGTATAACTCGAATTTCTCGCAATCGTCAGAAGATAAGTAAATATTCGTAGAATATTGGTTCTCAACTTTGGTCATCTTTGCTTTGACGGTATAGACTTCCATGCTGTGATCGACTTCATCATCTAATTCATGTAAGTCTTTGAGAGTCTTTCCGGTGATAAATGTTGCTCTAGAATATTCGTGTTTACCCATAAGGTTAGCAACGAGCGTGGAGTCAAGTAAGCAAGATTGGCCAGAGGCAGTTGCAGTTTCACTCTTTAAGCCATATCCAGTTGTCTTGGTTCCCTTCATAACAACCTTGTTACCAAGAGCTAAACCAGCTAAGACTTCAGTTGAGGTCTTAACGGCAATAACGCCAGTTTCATCGATTAAATAGAAACCATCTTGGTTAACTAAGGAAGGTCCAACAATGCCTAAGACTGTGATATCGGTCTTATTAGCTGCGTCGATTGCTTCTTTGACGTTATGTGTTTCGCCAAAATTTGGTTTCTTGTAAGTAACATCAAGTGTCTTTGTTAAGGTTTGGTTTGTGGAATAATCAATCTTGATTGTAAGTTTGGATGTTCCTTCAACTTCTTTGATACGGAAATATGTTTTGCCATCTTCTGTTTCAAAATCAGCAATGCTTGTATTGCTTGAAGAATAGGAGACAGTTGCTCCGCTAAAACCTAATAATTCAGAAGAAACGCTTGTTGGAACTTCTGTGACAGGATCGCCGTTATATTCGCTTTCGAATAAATCCTTAACATGATATTTCCAAACGTATTCGTTTGTATCGGCTGTATTGAACTTATAGTTCTCGTTGATGATTTCAATTGGAATGAAGCGCCAGACTGCGCCAGAGGCTGTGCTCTTAGCATTTATTGCAGTTAAGTAGACTGTGCAAATCTTACCATCAAATTCATCGATCCAGGTGAAGTCTCCACCATTACATTGAGTGTATGTGTAGGAACCTGTAACTCCATCGATATCATTGAAATAATAATTGGTGAAACCACTGCCAGGAACTTTCTTAACATAAGAGTTCACCTTATAGATTTTATTGGTGATATTCTCAGTTGGAGCAGTCTCCATGATATCTTTGATGCTTGTTGAGGTGATCCAACTCTTATCGTAGGCGTTTGTTGTGGATTTATCGTTAGAAACGATTGTGACGTCCGTTAATTGGCAAGAGCCTTTGTAGCCTAATTTTGCGGCGTTTGTTTGCTCGCTTTCGAGAATCCAAAAATCAAGAGCACCACAGACTTTGATCTTATTGCCTTCTTTGACTTGGGAGGTGGCTGAATCAGAGTGGATATAGATTGAGGAGGTGTTATCAACAACATAGAAACCATTTGGAACTTTTCCGTTTGCATAGGTGATTCTAGTGACAACGCCTTCGACTTTTACTTTACTGCCTTTTGCAAGGTCTCTAGCTTGGGCGATTGTTTTTGCGGCATAGTCTGATTCATCGAATTCTTGTTCTTCATGGAGATATTCAATGATCCAGCCAGATTTGACTTCTGGAGTGCCTTTAAAGTTAACAAGGGTAGCATACAAAACAACTTTGTCCCCTGCTTGAGGTTTCTCACTCATCTCGCCATAACGTTTGACGCCATCAGAAGAATAAGCGCCATAGACATAAATGCTACCGGTTGAATCGGTAACAGTCATAGAACCATAGGTGTAGTCCTTAATTTCGGTAATTGTACCAACGATGTAATAACGTTCGGTTGTCGCCTCAGAGTGGGCTGTGGCAATTTCAATGGCCTTAGCAACGGTGATGGATTCGTATTGCTCACCAAATTCGCTTGAGGAGCTGCTTGTCGTAGTCTCGCTTGAAGATGATGAGGAGCTTTGGTTGTTATCGATATTACAACCAGTGAGCATAAGAATGCTACCTAAGGCAAGCAAACAGAGTTTTTTTGTTTTCATAATGTTCCTTTCTAATTCCAACAAAAATAAAAAACACCCAGCGTATACTAAACAGAAAAGAAATGTTTTAATTTTTCATTTCAGTTAAGAAACGGGGGTGTCATTTGCTTATGTATGTATCGGAAGAGTGTTCTTCCGTTAATATTGTAAGCAATTGTAAAAATTTAGGAAGATGGAAAATGTAAACATTTCGTTTAAAAGAATCATTTTGTCCTCATAAGTTCATAAGTTGTAGAATATCCCTAATGAAAAGAACTTTCTCTAAATCATTCGTGATTCTCTACTTGTATGATAAATTTCTAAAAGAAACGACCATTAAGAAAGTAGACGTTTTAGATGAATTATTGATAACGGAGCAAACATTCAAAAGATACGTTAAAGACATTAGGAAATATCTCAAAGAAACCAATTCTATCTATGTAATTGAATATGATCGAAAACATGATCTGTATCTTTTGAAAAAGAATGTTTCAAAGAAAAAAGCTCCGTAGAGCTTATTCTTCTTTAGTGAGGTTAACCTGATTTTCAGGTGTTTCCGATTCAATCTTATGTTGCTCAAGAGTCTTTTCTTTTTCGAATTCATCGAATGAGGTGATTTGTTTTGCCTCTTCTTGCGCTTTAGAAATCGTTGATAAATCTACGACTGAATCCACTCCAAAGCTTTCTTCTTTCTTTGTATAAGTTGTTTTGACGTTCTTAGCAAGATAGATTTCTTTCTCATCGTAATCGTGGAAGAGTTTGCTACCCTTTCTTAGGACTACCGTGGTCTTAAAGAGTCTATCATGTAAACAACCTTGGCCATTTCTAGATAAGGCATAGAAACCAAAGTCCACTAAGGCTACAGCACCAAAGATAATCAAACTAATTGAAGAATTTGGAATTAAGGTTAGGCAAGAAAGAACGAACATATATAGAGGTCTAAGGAATCTTTGTGTTGGAGACATATATAAGCCATCTTGATGAACCGTAATAAGTCCGAAGGCATATTTACCAATAGTTCTTCCTTTCTTATCGCAAGCAGGGATCAAATAGAAGAAAACAAAGAAGGTAGGCATCATCGCGATAAGCGAGCATTCCCAAGAGATTGTGGAAACTTGGCGGTAATGAGAGGAAAAATATGTTTGCCCGGAATTATTTTGCCCCTCCATATGTAAGGCGGCATTGTAATAGATTCCACCAGAGACCGTTCCTGAATCGCTGATATTCAAGAAATAGTTACGGAGGTTTGTAAGAGTTGTCTCTTCCTTAAGATCCACTTTTGCTTGAATCTCGCTTCTTAAGACTGGCTTAACAGTTAAGTTAGGCGTTCCATCTTCATTTGTCGCATATTGGAAATATGGATGGTTAGAATCAGATGAATATAAGGTAACATCAGTTTTTTCTTGAACTTCGCTAGGATTTGGCAAGGCAAAGACCGTTTGATAAACGTAAGTCTTATAGGAATCTAATTCGTTTGCAGAATATGTATATCCTTCAGGTTGAACCATGCGGGAATCTGTTGGGAAGAAAACCGTGTAATAGTTCCAAACCTTATCTAAATAAGCAATGTATGCCAATTCTCCTGTAGGAGTTGGAACATAATTAGAGTTAGAGGAATCAGATGATCCATTTGGCTTATAGCCATATAAATAGATTGAGGTGATTTTTCCATTATCCTCAGTGGTGTTTACAAGTCCTGAAGCTTTAGCAAAGGAATAGTATTCTTGTTGAATCGTATTTCCTCCGAAAGCGTCAAAGCAATAAACGCCAGTTACAAACGAATTTAGGATTGTTCCTAAGATAAAGGCCAGTAAGAAATCGATGATAAAAGCGAATGCTCTCTTAGATACTGGCGTTGTTTTTAATAATTCTTCATTTTCCATAGAAATTAATATACTTTATTCACCAAAAATTGAAAGAAATAAATTCAAAGGAATACAAAAAGCCCCGTATTTGGCGAGGCTTAAGAAAAGATTTACATGGATCCTATTATTCCCCCCTTATCACTAAGCATCTCCTTTAATTTTGATTCCGCCTCTTTGGGTACAAAAAGATAATTTCTCCAACTTTCATAAACAAGGATTGCACTGTGAAAATTCGATATTCTCTTTGGATTCATTGTCTTTCCAATCATATTTCCTTTGTATTCTGATTCGAATTTAATTCTCCCATCGTCTTGTTTTATTACCCTAACATTACCATAAATTCGATTTCCGCCTACGCGGGCAGCAAAGAAAAGTATCAATTGTAGGCAAAGCAAAATCGTAATAAGAAAAAACAAGAAGAACGTTAATTCTAGCTTTTTAAAAAGAACAAAATACAAAACGTCAACTGCGGCGAGAATCATTAAAACAATAATTCCACTAAAAAACCACCAATTTTTCAAATGCCATAGTTTAAGGTGTTTGCCATTGCTCAAATAGTATTCGAATTGTTCCATAGATATTCATTATTGTTCAAAAAAATCTTTGACATCGTCATATTTTTTGAATCCTTTAACTGTTCCATCAATTCCGGAATGTTTTATTTGGAACGAAATGTTATCATCGTTATAAAAATTATAGTCAGAAGCCAAATAAAATGGTGGCCAGTTCAAGTAATGATCACTACCAGAATTTTCAAAACGATATCTGTATCTTAGAATTTTAACTTCATCAGTATTGCTTCCCTTTCCAACGGCAAAAGACTGTTGCACAGAAATTAAATAGGAAAGAAGATCTTTTTTGCTGATATTAAATTCAGGAGAAGTCTGAAACGATGCTATAAAAGAAGCGAACGAGATAACCGAAGAGTCCACCCCAACTTCAATGCCAGCCGTTGCAAGTAAAGTAAGAGCTGCAGCCTCGCCTTCAGGAAACGCAATTAATCCAATGATAACTCCAGCCACAGATAAAGCAAGGGCAGCCCATTTATCCATATTGATACGTTTCTTTGAGTATAATCCTCCCAATCAGTAGTTTTCTCAATTTGTTGAACAAGCAATCCGGCCATTGCTGATATCGCAGCTTTCAATTGCAAATCCCAAACATAAATGACAGCGTAGTTTATATAATCATCGCCGTTATATTTGTTGGCTAAATCACGAATATATGGATAATCATTGTAATTACTAAATGATACCTTAGCGTCGCTATTTTTTAACGTTACCGGTGTATATCCCAAAGGTTTGTAGTCTGAAACCCATATTGCGCCAATATCGCCTTTAGACTTTCCTTCGGTGATATTGTAATGTGTGTTTGCCCTTGATTCGTCTACAAGCTCTTCAAAAAGAAGATGATAAGGATTGTCGTTATCATATGTTTTTTCTTGATAAGAATATACATAAAAATAATAGGTTCCCGGTTTTACGGACAAAATTATTTTTTCTGATGTGTTAGAAGAATTGTTACTTATCGCAATGTATTTATCAAAACTTAAGCTCGACGCTTTAGCATCAGTCCCATCCTCTAAACGATAAGCACGTAAATCATAATCACAATTCGTAGGTATATTAGAAAGCGTAACAGTCAAAGTACCATATGTGCAAGCATCGAACGAATAAACATCTTTATCTATGTATTTTTCTTCCCAAAGCCACCAACCCTTAGTTTTTTGACTAATGGTTGCATCAAGCCACGCGGAATGTTGGTAAATTCCCTCTTCCCAGTGACCTACAGAATAAACGTTTGTCGCCGTCTCGAAGTCATCGTTATTTTCCCTTGAGTCATTGTAAGAGATTGCTTCACAATTTGATGATCCAACATTATCCGGAATTAACGTTTGATCAAGCGAACTTTCTTTTTCGATTTTAGTGTTGCCATGAATGTCAGTAGAACTAGAACCAGACCTTCCTCCAGACCCAAAATCAAGAATTTCAAATTCATCTCCATTCGTTTTGTCGAACTTTTTTTCGGAACAGAATTCATATTCATAATTATCAACTCTGTTTTTTGTCTTTTCAGAAGATGTAGGGAAAAGGCTGGTTGTCACAGATGAAACAAGTGACAACAATATCAGACTTTTCATGTGTTAAAGTCCTCCTTCTTTCACCATTATAGTCCAACGGATAGTAGTGAAGTGAAATATTTGGAAAGTCTATGTTATTTTGCCGGCGAAAAACCATAAAAACGCAAAAAGCCCCAGTAAAACCAGGGCTTAGAGTTACTAATTAAAATTAGTGAATGATGTCAACAACCTGTCCGGAACCAACGGTCTTGCCGCCTTCACGGATGGAGAACTTAGTACCAGCTTCAAGAGCAACTGGGTGGATTAAGCTAACTGTGAAGGTAACGTGATCACCAGGCATAACCATTTCGACATCGGCTGGGAGGTCGATTGTACCGGTGATATCGGTTGTACGGAAGAAGAATTGTGGACGATAGCCTTTTAAGAAGCCTGTGTGACGGCCGCCTTCTTCTTTTGTAAGGACGTAGACGGTAGCGGTGAATTTGTCGTGTGGAACGATAGATCCTGGTTTAGCAAGAACTTGGCCACGTTCGACTTGATCACGGGTAACACCACGGAGAAGAACACCAGCGTTGTCGCCAGCTTCAACGAAATCAAGGGTCTTACGGAACATTTCAAGACCAGTGATAACTGTCTTGATTGTTGGACGGATACCGACGATTTCAGCTTCGTCGTTCATCTTTGCAACACCACGTTCGACACGGCCAGTAACGACTGTACCACGGCCAGAGATTGTCATAACGTCTTCGATAGGCATTAAGAATGGCTTATCATCAGAACGGACTGGATCTGGGATATAGGTATCGAGTTCGTGGAGTAACTCAAGGATGCAAGCTGCGTCAGGATCTTTAGAAGAGGTGACTTGGCCAGCTTTTAAAGCGGAACCACGGACGACTGGGAGAGTATCTCCTGGGAATCCATAGGATGTGAGAAGGTCGCGAACGTCCATTTCGACTAAGTCGACTAATTCTGGATCGTCGACCATATCACATTTGTTAAGGAAGACGATGATTGCTGGAACACCGACTTGACGAGCAAGAAGGACGTGTTCACGGGTTTGAGGCATAACGCCATCGGTTGCAGCAACAACAAGGATAGCGGCATCCATTTGAGCGGCACCGGTAATCATGTTCTTGATGTAGTCAGCGTGCCCTGGGCAGTCAACGTGGGCATAGTGACGTGTCTTTGTTTCGTATTCTTCGTGAGCAGAGTTGATGGTGATACCACGGGCTCTCTCTTCTGGTGTAGAGTCAATGCCAGCATAGCCGACGTCTTTTGCATTTCCTTCGACGCCGTTGGTCTCTTTGCCAACTAAGCTAAGAACGTGCATGATAGCAGCTGATAAGGTTGTCTTACCATGGTCGATGTGGCCGATTGTGCCAACGTTAACGTGGGTGCGGTCACGGTTGAATTTCTCTTTTGCCATTGTTTTTATTCCTCCAATAATGGTTTAAACAAATTGCTAATGTATTGTAAATCTCACTTCGTGAATAATCAATAAAATTAGCGGTTAGACATATTGCTATTTGCAATAATTTGATCTTGAACGTAACGAGGACATTCTCCATAGTGGTCAAAGGCCATCATGAAGTTACCACGTCCTTGGGTCATCGAACGAAGATCGGTTACGTAGCCGAACATTTCTGCAAGTGGGACGAAGCAGTCGATTTCCTTTGCGTTACCGCGTTGGATTTCTCCTGTGATTTCGCCACGTCTACGAGTGACGTCACCAATGACATCGCCATAGTACTTTTCAGGAACGGTGATTTCGACTTTCATAACAGGTTCAAGGATAACTGGATCACATTTTCCAGCTGCTGCTTTAAGAGCCATGGAAGCGGCAATCTTATAAGCGGCTTCTGAAGAGTCAACATCGTGGTAGGAACCATCAAAGAGTGTTGCTTTGATGTCGATTGCTGGATAGCCAGCGACTAAGCCACGTGTAAGGGCATCTTCAAGACCTTGTTGTGTTGGTTTAATAAATTCTTTTGGAACGGCTCCACCAACGATGGCATCGACGAACTCGAAGCCTTTGCCTGGGTTTGGTTCGAAACGGATCCAAACGTCACCATATTGACCGTGACCACCACTCTGTTTGACATAACGTCCTTGGGCTTCACCGGTTTTACGGATTGTTTCACGATAGTTGACTTGAGGTCTTCCAACGTTAACTTCGACGCCGAATTCTCTTCTCATACGGTCGACGATGATATCAAGTTGAAGTTCGCCGACACCGCCAATGATTGTTTGGCCAGTTTCAGTATTTGTATGAGCTTTGAATGTAGGATCTTCTTCGGCTAATTTTTGGATAGCCACGTTCATCTTCTCTAAGTCAGCTTTGGTCTTTGGCTCAACGGCTTGTTCCAAGACTGGTTCAGGGAATTCAAGTGATTCGAGAACTACTGGTTCGGATGGATCAGCAAGTGTATCACCGGTTGTGGTGTTCTTTAAGCCGACGACGGCACCGATTTCACCAGCGTGCAAGCAATCAACTTCTTGACGGTGGTTAGCGTGCATCAAGACTAAACGAGCAATACGTTCTTGTTTGCCGTTAGAAGAGTTAAGAACATAGGTTCCGCTCTTAAGAACGCCTTGATAGACACGGACATAGGCTAAACGGCCAACGAATGGATCGGTAGCAATCTTGAAGGCAAGACCAACAAATGGAGCATTGTCTGTAACCTTACAAGTATATTCTTCACCATTGAGTGTTCCTTTTTCACCATGGATATCAAGAGGTGATGGAAGGTAATCAAGAACGGCATCAAGTAAAAGTTGAACACCTTTGTTCTTGAAGGCGGTTCCGCAGAATACTGGGAAGAATTGGGAAGTTAAGACGGCTTTACGAGCAGCGGCTTTGATTTGATCAACGCTTGGCTCTTGTCCATCAAGGACCATCATCATTAAGTCCTCATCATAGTCAGCAAGGGCTTCGACGAGTTTTTGGTGATATTCGGCAGCCTTATCTTTGAGGTCTTCTGGGATATCGACGTGTTGTGGGACATCATCTTTATTATCACCGAAGATCCAAGCGGTCATGGTGACAAGGTCAACTTCGCCTTTGAATTGGCTTTCTTTGCCAATAGGAAGTTGGAATGCAGCATATTTGACGCCAAGTCTTTCTTTTAATGTGTCTAAGCACATATAGAAGTCAGCACCGATAGCGTCCATTTTGTTACAGAAGACGATTCTTGGAACACCATACTTATCAGCTTGTCTCCAAACTGTTTCGGTTTGTGGTTCAACACCGTTCTTGGAGTCGAGGACTGTGACAGCGCCATCGAGAACACGAAGAGAACGTTCGACTTCGACTGTGAAGTCAACGTGCCCTGGGGTATCGATGATGTTGACACGATAGCCTTTCCAGAAGGCGGTGGTTGCAGATGCGGTGATTGTAACACCACGTTCTTGCTCTTGGACCATCCAGTCCATAACGGCGGTTCCTTCGTGAACTTCGCCGATCTTGTGGGTACGTCCAGTGTAATAGAGGATACGCTCAGTCGTTGTTGTTTTACCAGCATCGATGTGAGCCATAATACCAATGTTGCGGGTGTGTGGGAGATCGTAGGTCGAGCTCTCAACTATTTCGTTTTCATCAACAGCCATGGGTATTCTCCTTATTACCAGCGATAATGAGCATATGCCTTATTGGCTTCTGCCATCTTATGGACATCTTCCTTCTTCTTGACGGAAGCGCCACTTCCATTAGCGGCATCAATGATTTCAGCAGCTAATTTTTGTTCCATTGTCTTTTCGTTACGAAGACGGGAGTAGGTAACTAACCAACGAAGGCCAAGAGTTTGTTTTCTCTCTGGGCTGACTTCGACTGGAACTTGATAGTTTGCAGCACCAATACGGCGAACTTTGAGTTCAACTTCTGGCATGATGTTGTTGATTGCGGTTGCAAAGACATCAATGGCAGGTTTTTGGGTTTTTTCTTCGATGATCTTGAAGGAGTTATAGATGATGGTTTGAGCAGTTCCTCTCTTGCCGTCATACATAACACGGTTGATCAAACGGGTAACGAGCTTGCTGTTATAGATTGGATCTGGCAAGACATCGCGCTTTTCAGTTTTTCCTTTACGTGACATAAAATCTTCTAATCCTTTCTATTATTTAGCAGGGGCTGGTTTCTTCGTGCCATAAAGGCTACGGCCCTGGCGACGCGCTTCGATACCGGCGCAGTCGAGTGTACCACGGATGATGTGGTAACGGACACCTGGAAGGTCTTTAACACGGCCACCACGAATCATAACGGTGGAGTGTTCTTGTAAGTTATGTCCTTCACCACCGATATAAGCGGTGACTTCATAACCATTAGAAAGACGGACACGGGCGTATTTTCTAAGAGCTGAGTTAGGCTTCTTAGGAGTCATTGTGCCAACACGGGTGCAAACACCACGCTTTTGAGCACTTGGTTGATTTGTTGTCGTCTTGGTAAGAGAGTTGTAACGTTTGCCTAAGGCTGGTGACTTAGATTTCTTAACGTTGCTCTTTCTGCCAGAACGGACAAGCTGATTAATTGTAGGCATTTTGTCCTATTCTCCTTTACGAGTTAACGCATTCGTGAAAAAAGGGAAGATACCCTTCTCACATGCAAGGAGAATTTTACCTTCCCAAAAATGATTGTCAACATCGAATTTATAGCAATTTTGACACACAAGGTTAAGTGGACTTTAAACTTACTTGTTTTTCCCTAAAAATATTTTTTGAATAATTATTTGTTTTTGTGATGAACATCCATTAATTCTTCGCCATTTTTGACAACATGGTGAGGAATTGGTTTCCAAGTGACCCTCATAAAGAGAGAAACGATCGATACTGGCGTGCCAATCATATCGTAGAATGGCCAGAGGAAAACGTAGGCACAAGCTTCAGCAAAGGTGAAATGAACCTTATCCCACTCCTTCACAATAACGGCAATACCAGTGATAAAGCCACCAAGATATTGAACAAGAGTTAGGTTAATGATGTAGTTCCAAATATTCCACCATCCATCCACTGCATCTCCTGAAGCCCCAGTAGCCCAAAGAATTGTCGTTATCAAGAGTTGGAAGAAACCCATAAAGAAGGTCCAAAGGCCATAAGGGAACATTTCCCAATAGATATCATATTTAGACCAACGTGGACGTTTGAAGAAAGATAACATCAATCTCCAATCGTTAAAGAACCAGTTGATAATGCCACCCTTACACCAACGAAGTCTTTGACGGAGGGTGATTTTAATGGTTGTTGGTTGTTCATCGAAGAACTGTGCTTCTTCTTGATAACCTAAACGGATGTAATGAGAAATATGAGAATTTGTGTTATCGAATGTTAATTCCTCATCGCCATGCAAGACTTTAAGGTTTCCTTTTAAGCATGTATCGCCATATTCATTTGTTTCCGTTTCAACTCCGAATTTGCTAAGGGCTTTTGAAGGAATTTCTAAATCCATCTTATTGCCTTTGACGACTTTGAGTTTCTTTTTCTTGCCATTAGGCAAAAGAAGGAAGAATTTTTCTTTTTTGTACTTAGAATAGTTTTCTTCGTCGAAGAAGATTCTGAAAGCAGGTTCATTCCCCATTAAGCGTGTGGTCATTTCGCCATCTTCCGTGATCATTGTATAATCCCATCCATCTTTAAGAAGGTAAGATCTAACGCCATAACCCGTGCCAGAGATTTGGGCGCAGGAATTAAGAATGGAACGAGCGCGAGTAGAAACAATAATCGCTCTATACCAGTTAATTGCGCTTAAAGCGGTTATCCAGTTTTCATCCGCATTCTTAACGTTGCGGTAACCTGTGGCAATATCGTATCCAGATTGGAAAACATCATTAAGCTTATTCAAGAAATCTTTGGCCATGACGTTATCGCTATCCATAAAGACATAGGCATAGTAAGACTCGATCCCATTAGGTAAATCATTCTTTAAATGATTGAAGAGATATTGGATGGCGTAGCCTTTTCGGCATTTAGAAAGATCATGTCTTTCATAGACGATGCAACCTTTTTCTTTGGCAATCTCTGCCGTTCTATCATCGCAATTATCCGCGACAACGATGATATCGATGTTATCTTGGTTATAGTCTAATTCTCTTACAGAATCGATAAGATTGCCGATGACCTTTTCCTCGTTACGAGCAGAAAAAACAAAAGCGTATTTCTTATCATCTTTCTTACTGGCAAATTTCCTTGATTTGCCAAATAAGCCAAGAATCAAATATAAAGTCCTATATATTAATAAGAGACCAAAAATCAATGTAAGGCTTGTAAAGATACAGTTGACGTACCCTTGAGGGTTCCCCTGCTTAATTAAATCGATGCCAAAGGATGCATCAATGTATTTCCATATTTTTCCCCAAAACTCATTCATAATAAATAACTAAAATTCCTTTGGTATTATACATAAGAAAAAAGGCCGCAACTAGTGCGACCTTTCATTTATTACCTTTTGAAAGTATTAGTCAACAAGATTATCCTTGCGGTCATGAGCTTCAACGTATTGAGCCTTGACATCTTTCATCTTGCTTAAGACATCGAAGCGAGAGAGACGTTCTTTCTCTTCTTCTTCAGTCAATAAGCCTGAACCTGTAGGAATGAGTTTGCCAGTGATGACATTCTCTTTCAAACCATGGAGGTTATCGCGTTTTGCTTTAATTGCAGCGTCGGTAAGGACACGGGTTGTTTCCTGGAAAGAGGCGGCAGAGAGGAAGGATTCGGTTTCCAAAGCAGCCTTTGTGATACCTAAGATCAATGGACGGCCAATTGCTGGACGTAAGCCATTGACAAGGGCATTTTGGTTACTTTCGGTGTAACGATCGATATCGACTCTAACGCCTGGTAAGAGGCTGGTATCACCAGAATCGGTGATGAACATCTTACGTAACATTTGACGGATGATGATTTCAAGGTGTTTATCGGAAAGTTCGATACCCTGAGCGGCATAGACCATCTTAATTTCTTTTAAGAGGTAGCTTTCAACTGTTGGAACATCCGTGTAATCAAGGAGATCTTGAAGTTTCTTCGAACCTTTAGTGATGAATCCACCCGCTTCAACGAAGGAGCCGACTTTGAGGTCGTCTGCAAGTTTAGCATTACGTGGGATTTCATAGGTTTCGACTTCAGCTTCGTTGCTTTCAACTGTGTGTTTGGCAGTTGAGGTGATTGTAACGAGATGTGTTCCATCGTCTCTATGCTCAAGTTTTGTGACTGTGCCATCGAACTTGGAGATGATAGCTTGTCCTTTTGGATTACGAGCTTCGACAAGTTCTTGGACACGTGGAAGACCGGAAGTAATATCTTCGCCAGCCATACCACCAGTGTGGAAGACACGCATTGTTAACTGCGTACCAGGTTCACCAATGGATTGAGCGGCCATGATACCAACCGCTTCACCAAGTTGGACAAGGTGACCAGTGGCCATGTTAAGACCATAACAATGACGGCAAACGCCTTCTTTTGTTTGGCAAGTGAAGATGGAACGGATTTCCACTTCTTCAACTCCAGCTTTTTCAACTTCAAGAGCTTGTGCTTCGCTGATGAGTGTATTTTCTGGAACGATGATTTCACCTGTTGTTGGGTTAACGATATCGTGCATCGAATAACGGCCATTGATACGGGAAGAGAGGGTAGCAATTGTTTCCATATTGCCAGCGGCTGTCTTCTTTTCGATCTTTCTAACTTTATAGCCATGATCGCAATGGCAATCATCCTCACGGACGATAACGTCTTGAGAAACGTCGACAAGACGTCTTGTTAAGTAACCAGAGTCGGCTGTCTTTAAAGCTGTATCAGCTCCACCTTTACGAGCACCGTGTGTGTTAATGAAGAATTCGTTAACCTTAACACCAGTACGGTAGGAGGAAATAATAGGAAGTTCGATAGCTTCGTTCTTAGGGTTAGAAACAAGGCCTTTCATACCGATTAACTGTTTGAAGTTCGCGATAGATCCACGAGCGCCAGAATCGGCCATGATGATCAAAGGATTACGATTATCCTTCTTCATGTATGCAGCAACCTCATCTGCAACTCTGTCGGTGACTTTGTTCCAGATATCGATTACTTGATGGTAACGTTCATCGTTTGTGATGTAACCTTCATCATATGCTTCATTGACCTTTTCAACTTTAGCTTGTCCTTCGTTAACGAATCCATCTTTGTTCTTAATATCTTTGATATCAGAGAGAGCGATGGTAACAGAGGAAATTGTTGAATATTTGAAACCTTGGTCTTTGATCTTATCTAAGATTGCAGATGTCTTTGAAGGTTTGAATTCAGCGACATTTTCGTCTTTCATATCGTATTTATGGAAGACCATATCGATGATTGCACCGATATCTTTCTTAGCAATAGCCTTACGGATATTGGTTAAGCAGATATGTTCGCCAAGGTTGTCGCCGTCTTTATGGAGGGCGAGAGCGATCTTGGCAAGTTCGTCGAAGTCTGCTTCTTTATAGTGTTCATCGATGAAGACAAGTTCAGAAGAGCCTTTCTCTTTTGGAGCCTTGTAGTAGGTATCGATGATGTATTTGCAAGCATCTTCATCGCTAAGTCCAGCAATCTTTGCTTCAAGGGCATCATGTTTCTCTTGGAGATCTTTTGGTGAGACGAACCAAGATTCGATGGTGTCACGATTGATGGAAGCAGGTTTGCTAGAGTTGATATATACGAAGTCATCTGGGAAGAGTTCGTTGAAGATGATCTTACCAACTGTGGTGATGAGATATTTATTCTCAACGTCTGCTGGTAAGGCATAAACTGTTAAATCATCGCCAAATGTCTTGTGTAAAGCTTTTGCAGGAATGACGATACGGGTATGGATTTGAATTGAGCCATTCTCGTAGGCTTGCATAACTGCTTGGACGGAACCGAAGATTCTGCCTTCTTCTTTGGCATATTCTTCTTGTTGAAGAGCGGCCTTTTCGTTAGCAGCCTTTTCAGCTTCATCATATACTGTGACCTTACGAATATCTCTTGCACGGTTAAACATGTCAACGCGTGATTCTTCTTCGGTAAGATAGTAGTTGCCAAGGACCATGTCCTGAGAAGGAATAACGATTGCTTTTCCATCTTTTGGACCAAGGATGTTATTAGAAGCAAGCATCAAATCAAGAGCTTCTTCTTGAGCGGCCTTTCCAAGAGGGACGTGAACAGCCATCTGGTCACCATCGAAGTCGGCGTTGAAGCCAGGGCAAACGAGTGGGTGTAAACGGATTGCGTGTCCATCAACTAAGACTGGTTGGAAGGCTTGGATTGAAAGTCTATGAAGGGTTGGAGCACGGTTAAGAAGAACTGGGTGTTGGCCAATTATTTCTTCAACAATGTCGTAGACCTTTGGATCATAGGCATCAATTAATTTATCAGCTTGTCTATGAGCAGTGACAATACCTCTCTTAAGAAGGATTGCAGAGATAAATGGACGTAAGAGTTGGACGGCCATTTCGCGTGGAAGTCCACATTGATACATCTTTAATGATGGACCAACGGCGATAACCGAACGACCAGAGTAATCGACACGCTTACCAAGTAAGTTTTGTCTGAAACGACCTTGCTTACCTTTTAAGCCGCTTGATAAGGACTTAAGAGGACGGCCATTCTTTCCTGGGGTTGGTTTTCCACGACGACCGTTATCGATTAAAGCGTCAACCGCTTCTTGAAGCATACGTTTCTCATTCATGAGAATGACGCTTGGAGAATTGTTTTCGATAAGTTTCTTTAAACGATTGTTACGGATGATGACACGACGATATAAATCATTGATATCAGAATCAGTGAAACGTCCACCATCAAGCTGAAGCATAGGACGGAGCTCTGGTGGAATTACTGGAATTACGTCAAGTACCATCCATTCAGGCTTTTGATTGGAATTGCGGAAGGCTTCGACAACTTCGAGTCTCTTGGCTAATTTCAAACGGGCTTGGCCTGTTGCATCGTGAATTTTGGCTGTTAACGTCTTATATTCTTCTTCCAAATCAACTTCAGAAAGAAGACGTTTGACGGATGAAGCTCCCTCACCAAATTCAGCACCGGTGTATTTTGCAACGAATGCCGTTGTGGAAAGGAAGTCGAATGTTTCCATTCTATTTTGTAAACGGGCAATGATTTCCTCAGCCTTGAGGGAATCTGCACTGCCTTCAGGGATTTGATCTTTGAAGGCTAAGATTGCATTGACGAATGTATTTCTGCTCTCTTCTGAATCATTGAAGAATTCTTTCTTCTTTAAGACAGTTGAGCTACCTGGATTAAGGCAAACGTGTCCAGCGAAATAGACAACTTCTTCAAGCTCTTTTGGAGACATATCAAGAAGTAAGCCAATACGGGAAGGAATGCCTTTTAAGTACCAGATGTGGGTGCAAGGAGAGACTAATTCGATATGACCGAATCTTTCTCTTCTCCACTCTTTGGAGATGACTTCGACATGGCACTTCTCACAAGTTGTGCCTTGGAAACGCATCTTCTTATATTTTCCGCAAGAACATTCATAATCCTTCACAGGACCGAATATTTGCTCGCAGAATAAGCCACCGAATTCTGGCTTATGGGAACGATAGTTAATGGTTTCGGAATTGATAACTTCACCATGAGACCAAGAACGAATAGTATCTGGGGAGGCAAGTCCGACTTGCATCGCGGCTAAATTATTAACATCAAACATAATTCTTTATTCCTCCTAATTATTCGTTATGAGAAAGATCGCTTGTTGTGCTTAATCCTTCTTCTGTAGCAGCTTCTAAGACTTCTTCTAAGGAATTTTCCTCTTCTGGAGTCTCATCTTCGCTCACGTTACCGCGATTGCTAGAGAGGTTACGGATTGCAGAGTTGATCTTTCTTTCTTCGATCAAAGCGTCTTTGACGAGGTTATCCATGTTGATGCTCTCGCCAGACTTGTCGAATAAGGTGACATCCATACAAAGTCCTTTAAGTTCTTTTGTGAAGACCTTGAAAGCTTCAGGCATACCAGATTTTGGAAGTGGGTTGCCTTTGATGATGGCTTCGTATGTCTTTCTTCTTCCGACACGGTCGTCAGATTTGACGGTCATCATCTCTTGGAGGGTATGAGCTGCGCCATAAGCTTCGAGGGCCCAGACTTCCATTTCGCCGAAACGCTGACCACCATTTTGTGCCTTACCACCAAGAGGTTGCAAGGTGATTAAGCTATATGGTCCGACGCTACGTGCGTGTAACTTATCATCGACCATGTGGTTAAGTTTAATCATGTACTGGACACCGACTGCGATACGTTCAGGATAACGCTCACCAGTTTGTCCATCGTATAAGACGGTCTTGCCATCGCTTGATAAGCCAGCTTTGACCATCAATTGAGAGATTTCATCACTTGTCAAACCGTCGAAGACTGGGGTGGCAACGCGCATATTAAGTTTACGGCATGCTAAACCAAGTTGA
This sequence comes from Lachnospiraceae bacterium, assembly GCA_963657245.1. Lineage (GTDB taxonomy): Bacteria > Bacillota_I > Bacilli_A > RFN20 > CAG-826 > UBA4951. Next base: position 108,241 of record CAVKLJ010000002.1, on the reverse strand, counting down.
ACCTCGAATACCTGACCAATGTTCATACGGGAAGGAACGCCCATTGGAGAAAGCATCATATCGATTGGTGTACCATCTGGTAAGAATGGCATATCCTCGACTGGAAGAATCTTGGAGATAACACCTTTGTTACCGTGACGTCCAGACATCTTATCACCTTCGGAGATCTTTCTCTTTTGGATGATATAGACTCTAATTTTTTCGATAACTCCTGGAGCGAGAGGGTCTTTATGACGGCGTGAGAAACATTTAACTTTTAAGACAATACCTTGTCCACCATGTGGAACACGTAAGGAGGTGTCTTTAGCTTCATTGACCTTTTCAGCGAAGATCGACATAAGAAGTTTCTCTTCTGGAGTTGGATCAATACGGCCTTTTGGTGTGGTTTTGCCAACGAGGATGTCTCCTTCTTTGACTTCTGCACCAGGAATGATAATGCCTCTTTCATCGAGATATTTCTTAGCATCTTCACCGACGTTTGGAATATCACGAGTGATTTCTTCGGAGTCTCCTCCTTTGATTTCACGGCATTCGACATCATAGACTTCAATGTGGATTGAGGTGTAAGTATCGTTCTTAATCATCTTTTCGGACATGATGACGGCGTCTTCATAGTTATAGCCGTTCCAAGTCATATAAGCGATTAAGAGGTTATGACCTAAGGCAAGTTCACCATTCTTCATAGATGGACCATCAGCAATAACGTCACCTGCTTTGATATGATCGCCTTCATGGACGATTGGGGTTTGGTTAATGCATGTGCCTTGGTTGGTTCTTTCGAACTTACGTAAGAAATATGTGTGTTCGCCAGCTTCTTCTTTAACGGTGATTTCAGAGCTATCGACATAGGTGACTTCACCATCTTCTCTAGCAACAACCGCTAAGCCAGAGTCATGGGCAACAGCATGTTCCATACCGGTTGCGACATATGGGAGTTCTGGTTGAAGTAATGGAAGAGCCTGACGTTGCATGTTTGCACCCATCAAAGCACGAGTAGAGTCATCGTGTTCGAGGAATGGAATACAAGATGCAGCAACAGAGACGATTTGTTTTGGAGAAACGTCGACATAGGAGATAAGCTCCTTGCTAACAATGAGGTTATCATCATCGTGTCTGGTGACGACTTCGTTATCAAGGATTTCCTTAACGATTTCTTTCTTTCCATCAATGGTTAATTCCATTGGCTCAGAGGTATTCATATTCGCTTCAGCGATATATAAGCCTCTTTCATCGTCTGCGGATAAGTATTCAGCTTCATCAGAGACATAAACGTGGCTGATGCCATCTTTATCGGTGATCTTGAAGACTTTGCGATAAGGAGTCTCGATGAATCCTAATTTATTGATCTTAGCGTAGGTTGATAAGTTGTTGATTAAACCGACGTTTTGACCTTCTGGAGTTTCAATAGGACAGATACGGCCATAGTGAGTATAGTGAACGTCACGGACGGCCATTGTTGTTCTTTCACGTGTTAAACCACCAGGGCCTAAAGCGGAAAGACGACGTTTGTTAGCCAACTCGGAGAGTGGGTTAACTTGGTCCATAAGTTGAGAAAGTTGCGAAGTATTGAAGAACTCATGAATTGAGGAGGTCAATGGGCGAATAGAAACAAATCCTTGTGGTTTTGCTTCAGAGAAATCAACCGTTGTGTTCATTCTTTGAATGATGGTCTTGCTCATCTTTGTAAGACCCATACGGAATTGATTTTGTAAGAGTTCGCCAACGCAACGTACACGACGGTTGCCAAGATTATCGATATCGTCTAATGAACCGATGCCATCACGAACGTTCTCAAAATAGGAGAAGCAAGCGATGATATCTGGTACTGCAAGGCAAAGAAGAGGTCTTGTTCCTTCGATAACGCCTGATAACTCAAAGGAGGTACCGATGACATTAACGACTTTTTCGCTAACTTTGTCTCTTGCGTGGACTTTAACGATGTTGACTTTTGTTGAACCGATGGCGAAGTCAGGATTGATCTTATCAGCAAGATCTAATTCCATCGCGCCTTGTTCGAAGAATTCGGCATCGCGAAGCATTTCAACGTCTTCTTTGGTTAAGGTATAGCCAGCAATCATTGCTTCACCGTCTTTGTTTGTGGCAATTTCGCCGTCAACTGAGATAAGAGGTTCGGCAAGAACACGTCCGGCTAAACGGTTATAGATACCGAGTTTTTGTGTTAATTTGAAACGACCTGCACGGCCTAAGTCATAACGTTTTTCATCAAAGAAACGTTGGATAAGGAAGTTGATTGTTCCTTCTTTTGTGACAGGTTCGCCTGGTTTTAATTTCTTAAAGATTTCAATTAAAGCTTTGTTGGCATTGTCTCTTGCCTTGTCTTTATTGATTGTGTTGACCAAAGCTTCGGAATCGCCAAATAATTTGGTGATATCTTCCTCAGAGAAACCAAGGGCTTTAAAAATGATGGTCGCAGGTAATTTGTGCGAGGCATTTTGGGAGTGGTCGATATCAACATAGATCAAGCCTTTGTTGGTGTTTTCGAATTCGATCCAGGTTCCTCTTGTAGGAATAAGTTCTGCATGGTATTCAATGCCTTTTTCGTTTGGGTTCTCAAAGTAGGCACCAGCGGAACGGATAATCTGAGAGACGACGACTTTTTCAGTACCGTTGATGATGAAGGTACCACTATTTGTCATCATTGGGACATCACCCATGTAGACTTCAGATTTCTTGATTTGATTTGTGTCTTTGCTTCTTAAAAGAAGGGTTGCTTTTAATTTGCTGCAATAGGTTAAATCTTCTTCTTTGCATTCGAGAGGCTTATATTCTGGCTCTTCGAAATGGCAGCTTTCATATTCAAGAGAAATTGTTTCGTTGTTATTTGTGATTGGGAAAACTTCTCTGAATACTTCGTCAATTCCGGTTTCTTTGAACCATTTGAAAGATTTTGTTTGGACGGCAACCAAGTATGGAAGCTCAAGGGATCCAGAAATCTTTCCGAAATTGACACGATTGTTTAGACCAACAGGATAATTCTTTCCGCTTGGCCCAGGGAATTCGGTTAGGAATTTGTTTTCGTTTGGCATTATACTGCTCCTTTTTTCTTAATCGATTGAATGATGTAATAACCTTTTTTACGTGCTAATACATTTACGGATTCAAATAACGTTTCAAGATGTTCTTTGGTAGATAAGGCACCCTGCTCTTTTCTTATGACGATGATTAAGGAACCATTGTCATTAAGGTGAGAGGCTGCTTCATCATAAATCCGATAAGTAACACGTTTCCCAGCTCTAATAGGTGGGTTTGAGATTATTGAATCATAGGTGGAGTGTAGGTTGAGGTAAACGTCGCTATGAACGATCTCTACTTGCTTAGAAACGTTGAGTAAATCAGCATTTCTTCTTGTAAGCTCGAGGGCCCGGTCATTAACATCGGCAAGGGTAACTTGCTTCTCCGGGTCGAGGTGAGCGAGGATTAGTCCTATCGGTCCCGCTCCACACCCAAGGTCTAGTATTCTTTTGCCTAGGTCGATATCGGAAGTAAGAATTGTTTTTAATAGCAATTCCGTTCCGAAATCAAGCTTGGTTTTGGAGAATACTCCTTTATCGCTCTTAAAGTGGTAATGCTCACCAAGAAGGTCAAATTCTACGGTGATATCTTTATGTTCCATTCCTTCAATATTGTCGAAGTATTGGGGCATTTTTTCTTTCCTCCTTTAAGCGCCAAAACCCTACCCACGGGCGACGAGTAGTCCATGGGCAGGGTAAAGTTCAAAATTGGGTTGAAACTTATTTAACTTCAGCTTCAGCGCCAGCGTCTGTAAGGGTCTTCTTGTAAGCTTCAGCTTCAACAGGAGAGATCTTTTCTTTGATGGCGACTGGGGCGGAGTCAACGAGTTTCTTAGCTTCCATAAGTCCTAAGCCAGTGATGGTTTGGACAGCTTTGATAACTGCGACTTTGCCAGCAGTTCCAAGTCCCTTTAAGAATAAGGAGACTTCGGTTGGTCCTTTTGCGACTGGTCCTTCTTCTTCAGCAGGAGCAGCAGCTGCAGTTGGGGCAGCAGCGGTGACACCGAACTTTTCGCAGACGGCATCAACGAGTGACTTGAGTTCGAGGGCAGTCATTTGTCCAAGAGTGTCAAGGATTTGTTCATTTGTTAATTTTTCAGCCATTGTTTTTTCCTCCTAGAAATTAGTTGGCTGCTGGGGCTTCCGCTCCAGCCTTTTCGTTAACGGAATTAACGACTCTGGCAAAGCCAGCGATTGGTTCGTTGAGAACCATGCAGAACATAGAGAGTAATGCTTCTTTTGTTGGAAGTTTGGCAACTTCTTTTAATCCCTTTGCGTCTACAACTTGTCCTTCGACGAGGCCACCACGTAAAACGAGGTGCTCGTGGAAACGGGAGAATTTGTAGAGGATTTTTGCAGCGCTAGTTGTGTCTTCAGAGAAGACTAAGGCGTTTGGTCCTTCAAGGAATTCGTCTAATCCGCTGATTCCTTCACCGGATAAAGCGCGACGGACTAAGGTATTCTTGTAAACACCCATCTTTGCGTTCTTTTCGGCTAAAGTACGACGGAGTTCTTGTGTTTCAGCGACTGTTAAGCCTTGATAGCAAACAATAGCGACGGTCTTGCTGGATTTTAAGCCTTCTGTGATTTCCTTAACGGAATCTTTCTTAGCTTGAAGTGCAGATGCATTCATACTGTGTTCCTCCTTTCTTATATATGTGAAGCTTGATATAACTAGTGAGTTATTGTGAATTTCGTAACCTCAGCAACGTGGATTATTAAGACATGTGTCCGTTGCTATCTTAGGAATAACAAGCAATTCACCAAATTGGTGCCAGAAACGAATTAGTTTCTGGATGGGAAGGTGATCTTCATGCCAGGACCCATGGTTGTGTGGACAACTGCGGTCTTGATGTAGACACCTTTAACTGTGGATGGGCGGGATTTCACGATTGCATCGATAACGGATTGAAGGTTATCAACGATGTCAGCTTCAGAGAAGGAGACACGTGCGATAGAGATGTTAAGGTTGCCATCTTTGTCAACACGGTAGGAAATCTTACCTTTCTTGATTTCGGTAATGGCTTTGCCGATTTCCATAGAGACTGTACCAGTCTTTGGGTTTGGCATTAAGCCTTTAGGTCCTAAGAGACGGCCCATTTTACCAAGTTCACCCATCATGTCTGGGGTTGCAACGATGATGTCGAATCCGAACCAGTTTTGAGTTTGGATCTTTTCGAGCATTTCTTTGCCGCCAACGAAGTCAGCGCCTGCTGCTTTTGCTTCGTCTTGTTTGACGTTTGTAACAGCAAGGATCTTCTTGGTTTTGCCATTTCCATGAGGAAGGACTAAGGTTCCACGGATTAATTGATCAGCTAATGTTGGATTAACATTTAACGCAAAGCTGATATCGATTGTTGAATCGAATTTTGTGGTGCTGGTTTTCTTAAGAAGAACAGCGGCTTCTTCGAGAGTGTACTCCTTGTTTTCATCAACAAGTTTCTTGGCAGCAATGTATTTCTTTCCTTGTTTCATTGTTGTTTCTCCCTAATTACTTTGCATCGACAGTGATGCCCATTTGGCGAGCACTGCCAGCAACGATGTTTTTCGCAGCTTCGATGTCATTTGCGTTAAGGTCTGGCATCTTGTATTGTGCGATTTCCTCAAGTTGAGCTTGAGAGATGTGTCCAACTTTTGTCTTGTTTGGAACACCGGAACCTTTGGAGATTCCTGCAGCCTTTAAGAGTAAATCTGTGACTGGTGTTGTTTTGATAACGAAGTCATAGGATTTGTCTTCATAAGCTGTGATGATGACTGGGACTGTTTGTCCTTTTCTGTCGGCTGTTTTTGCATTGAAGTCAGTGCAGAACTTAGCCATTTGAACGCCTGCGGAAGCAAGCTTTGGTCCTGGATGGGCGTCTCCACCTGGGAGTTCCATCTTAAGGACTTTGACGATTTTCTTTGCCATATTGTCCTCCTTAAATTTGACGATATGCAGTGGTTTTTTCGGGCCCTCGTCTAAAAGGCTCTTCCACGCCGCACGAAAAATACGTGCTGAAGTATTATACGTGCGTGCGTTACGCGTTACAAGAACGAATTTTTGCTTGGCTTCTTTTTGTGCAACATGCACATTTAGAAAGAAAAGAGTTCCAAATTAATGGAGCCCTAAACTTACTTAACTTTGTGAATTAAGAGGGAGATGGAACTTGCGACCATTATGAGGGTTACACCAGTATCGGCAAAGACGGCGATCATAAGAGGGAAGTTAGGAATGAATATTGAGCAAAGAGCAACACCAAGTTTGATAAGCAATGATGCGACAACATTGAATATTGCTCTATTTCTTGTGGTTTTAGCAATCTTAGTGGCAGTAACGACCTTTGATATGTCATCATTCATGATAACGATATTGGCGTTCTCCACTGCTAAATCGCTTCCTGCGCCACCCATTGCAAAGCCAACGTCGGCTAAGGTAATGCTTGGTGCATCGTTAATTCCATCACCAATATATGCAACCGCGCATTTGTCGTTAAGTTTTTCTTTGAGGATTGAAGTCTTCTCTTCTGGAAGAAGTTCCGCTCTTACCTCATCAATTCCAAGTTCTAATGCAACCTTTGAGGCGGCTTCTTTCTTATCACCGGTTAACATAAGTGTTTTTACGTTCATCGAATGGAGATTCTTTATTGTCTCTGCAGAGTTTTCTTTAACTTGATCGTTAAGGAGAACATATCCGCAATATTTACCATCTAGAGCAAGATAGACAAGAGTTCCAACAACGTTTGGCTGTTCAAAGGAAACATTGTTTTCATCGAGTAATTTTTTATTACCGGCTAGAAGTTTATGACCATCATATGTGAGGATTTCGCCATATCCGGCTTTTTCGGAATATTCGCTGATTTTAGGAGAATATATTGCTGGGTCTTTATCAGAAAGAATTGCTTTGGCAATTGGGTGATTAGAGCGCGATTCCGCGGCAAAGATGTATTCTTTGAATTCTTCTTCACCAATGCCTTCTGGATGGATTTCTTCGACAACGAATTTGCCATATGTTAAAGTGCCAGTCTTATCAGTAACTAAGATTCCAAGACGATTGAGTTCATCGAAATATGAGCCACCTTTGACAATGATTCCGTGTTTGGAAGCAAGGCCAATTCCAGCAAAATAGGCAAGAGGAACCGATACAACTACGGCACATGGGCAAGAGATAACTAAGATAGACACGGCAATTTTGATCCATTGTTTCCAAATTTCACCATTGCTCATTCCTAGACAAAGAGGAGGAACTATTGCCAGTAAGAGAGCTATTCCAACAACAATTGGGGTATAGATTCTTGCGAATTTGGTGATGAATTTATCCGCTTTAGATTTCTGCTCAGCACTTTCTTCGACCAAGGAGATAATTTTACTTACTGTAGAGTCTTCGTATGACTTAGTGACTTTTACTTTTATCGACCCAGTTTTAAGGATCGTGCCAGAGTTAACAAAATCTCCTTCTTTTCTATTTACTGGATTGAATTCGCCAGTTAAAGAAGACATATCAATATCACCCGATCCGGAGATGATCTCTCCGTCTGCAGGAATGATTTCTCCGACTTTTACTAAGATTTCATCATTGATTTGAAGTTCTTCTGGTTTGACTAGTTGGATTGTTCCATCAACTAAACGGCTAGCGTTTTTTGCTCTAAGTCCAACGGCGTTTGTGATTGCTTCATGGCTTTTATCCGTAGCTAAGTCTTCGAAGATGTCGCCAAGTTGGAAAAGGAAGGCCACCATAAATGCTTCAAAGAATTCATTTCCGAATATTTCGTTTTCATCTTTGCCAAATATTCTTAGGCAGAAGGCGCCAATAGAGGCGATAAGCATTAACGCGTTTTCATCGAACGGATTCTTTTCTTTGATGAGTGATTCAAAGGCTTTGTAGATGATATCGTATCCAACAACTAGCCATGCACATACCATTACGGCGAAATTAACCCACACGCCAAACTTATCCTCGCTAAAGACAAATAAGCCTAACAATGCAAGCGTTAATCCAATCACCAAACGGATTGAATTAACGATAATCTCCTTCTTTTCTTCGTTCATACCTATTCCCCTTCCTTCTCGCTAACGTGCTCGTAGACTACTTTGATAAGTTCGTTAATGTGATGATCGGAAAGAATGTAGTAAGCCTTTCTTCCGTCTTTTCTAACACTTACGAGGCGGTGTTTCTTTAAAACATCTAACTGATGAGAGACAAGGGATTGAGATGCCCCTACCATTTCCATTATTTCAGAAACATTATGTTCTTCATCGGAAATGGATAACATGATTTTTAGCCTTGTTGAATCACTTGCAACGCTAAGCAAATCTTCCATGGCATCGAGTATTTGTTCGTTTGGTAAATCTGACATATGAATTTCCTTTCATATTTAACGACATTGATTATAATGAATGTCCATTCATATATCAATAAAAAATATGAACAAATTTTCATATGTTTAAAAATAAGAAAGCCTATGAAACCTAGTTGGAATATATTTTGCATATTCCGTGGTTGGCTCATGGGTTATTCGAGAAAGCATTAAAAGAGATTTTTTCGAAAATTCAATAGCACTGTATCATTATCAAAAAGCGAAATAACGTTGGCGAACAATAACAGATTTGTCATGCTTTTTCCTCCTTTAAATAACAATATGAAAATATTTTTGGTTCGTTTTTTGTCATACTTATCATGTATGTCGGTTGCTCATCATCTTGATAATTATTCGTAAAAGGCACTAGTCTCCAACCATTATCATCTACATAACAAATTGGTGTTCCTGTCGCACCGTTATATGCATCTTTAAAATTAAAGAAATCAAAATAAGTCGGCTCATCTTTGACACCGACTTTAAAGAAAACGATGCTATAGTATCCAGACCTAACTTCATCCTTAATAACGTTTTTCCCATTTGAACCTGCATAAACGTCTTCGCTTATTTTCGCTATTTTAAGGCAGTATTCTTCCTTGTTTGTACCATCTTCATACTCATTAGTTCCAATAAAAATACCAGGGACGATAAAATTCGTCCTTTTTGTTACGTTTGAGCATAAACGCAAAGACATCAAAGAAACAAAGAATAAAGGTACAGCCAAAATTCGTTCCATTTTTATGATCCTCTTGACAAACAAATGGTATCATACCAATTTATTTTTTTTCAGCTTCCTTTTAACTAAATACTCAATGAAAAGAAACGAATTATCAATCCTTAAAAATAAAAAGTAGCCACCAATTGGCAGCTACATTCTTGTGATAGATACGATTAGATCTTTTCGATTTCGGAGAACTCGACATCAACTGGTGTGCTACGTCCGAAGAAGACGGTATTGACTCTGCAAGCACCTGTCTCTTTGTCGATAGACATGATCTTTCCTTCTGTTCCTTCGAGTGGCCCGGAGATGATCTTAACGTTGTCACCAACATTGTAACGATCATACATAGATTCATCGACAAGGCCCATTCTCTTTAAAACTGGTTCGATCTCTTCACGAGAGATTGGTGTAGGCATCTTACCTCCACCGGATGAACCGGTGATACCAGTGACTCCTGGAGTGTTACGAACGACAAACCAAGATTGGGTTGTCATGATCATTTCAACGAACATATATCCTGGATAAAGGTTTTTGACTTTGACCTTTCCATTAGGAAGTCCTGTTGATTTATCGATGCATTTTTCTTCGTATTCAGCAACCAAGACACGGAAGATGTATTCTTCCATGTTCATTGTTTTGATACGATTCTTAAGGTTCTCAGCTGTTTTTGCTTCGTGACCAGAATAGGTGTTAACAATATACCAATGTTTTTCAGCTAATTCGTTTGCCATTTATTTATCCTCCAAAGGCTGCTTTCAATTGTTCAATGATTTTTGCGGCTGCTAAATCTTCAAGTGAAAGGAAGATAGCAGCAAAAAGAGCGATACAGACAACAACCGCAATTGTTGGCCAAAGTTTATCGCGTTTAGGCCAACGAACACGTTTGCCTTCACGGACAACCTCTTTCATGTATTTGACTGGGTTTTCCATTGTCTTCTCCTTTCGAAACTATTTGCTTTCTTTGTGGATTGTGTATTTTCCACAATGAGGGCAATATTTTTTAACTTCGAGGCGTCTAGGATCATCGCTACGCTTAGTTACTTGATAGTTTCTTGATAAACAATCTGAGCAAACCAAGGATATCTTTTCTCTTCCCATACATCTTAACCTCATGTTTTCTTTGTGATTTTATTCACTAAGAAAAAAGCGAAGATTACTTGCTTCGCTTAATTAATATAAAGCCTTGAAGCAAACTTAGCAAACTATTTCTTTAGAAATACTATTCACCGAAGACGATGCCTTTGACTAGTTCCTCATACTTTTCATAGTCCCTACTGGCTTTTTTCGGGGTTATGGAAAGAATCTCGGCAATTTCGGTAAATTTGCAACCGTCGATTTTTAGCCTAGCAACTTGAAGGACTTCATCATCAATGTCCTGCTTTGTTTGGCAAAATCTTTTTGCTTCTTCAAGATAATTAACATACATTCTTGGATCTTCTTCTCCGCTTGCTGGAATTACGTCATGAAGAGTAGCTCCATCGGATACTTCATAATCCAAAGATATTGTTTTTACGTTACGGAATAAATGTAGCTTTTCGGCTTCTCTGATCATTCCGTTTTTTAGTGCCCGCACCAAATAAGAATGAAAACTACCACCATCGCCGAGAGTATAGCTTTTCACGCAAGAATTGTAAGCTTGGTAGAAAGCGTGATTCAGATCCCAGGCGTCAAACATGCTAGCAAGTGCGCTAGATGCTTGATTGCAGATTAGTTTTCTTTTGTCGAAATAACGTTTTGTCAATGTGTAATACGCATCGGCGTTTTGGCTCCTAGCCATTAGCAAAAGGCTCTCGTCGGAGCAGTTTTCATAGTTCATAAAGACCCCTATAATTACTTCGAGCGTAAAGCAACTACACCGGAAATAAGAATAGCGGCAGCAACAGATGCATTCAGAGAATTAACATGTCCAGTCATCGGGATTTTAACAATGAAATCCGAATTTTTCAGGACAAGCTTAGAGATTCCAAAACCTTCACTTCCCACCACAAGCGCGATAGGAGAGTCATAATTGATATCGAAGTAACTTTGTTTGGCACTTCCATCAGAAGAAACAACCCAGTAACCGTTGTCTTTAAGTTTCTCGATTGCTTGGTTTAAGTTGGTGACAACTGCTACTTTAACGTAGTTTATTGCCCCTGTTGAAACTTTGGCTACCGTTCCATTTAGTTGAACTTCGCCGTATTTCTTCATGATGATACCGTCTACGCTAAAAGCGTCGCAGGTACGAATTATGGCTCCGAGGTTATGAGGATCTTCAATTCCATCAAGAATGACTATCAAAGGATTCTTTTTGTCTTTCGGAATACTTTGAAGGACTTCTTCTAAAGAATAGTTCCTTATACCTTCGCTTATGACCACAAAGCCCTGGTGGGAAGAGCTCTTGGCCATGCTAGTCAAGTCGCCATCATTAACGAACTTAACTGGCACTCCTTTTTTCCGAGCAATCGCCACAAGTTCATCCTTCTCAAGACGTTTTAAGGTAAAAAGTGTTTTTGCGTTATCGGCCTCAAGGGTCGCTCGGACGGCATTCTTGCCGTAAACTTGTATACTCATTATATCTAACACCTTGTCAATTTGCAATATTATGCTGTTACTTTTAATTCTAGTGGTTTCAGACTGAAACGAATCTCATCTGAAAAAGAGGTAACTGTCTCTTTGGAAGCGAAAGCACAACGAAGAGTGATTCTTATAGCGGAGTTCTCTTGGTAAGAGACAAGTTCCGTATGAGTATCCCTGATCGAAATGTTATATCTATTAGCAATCATGATAATTTCCTTCAAAGAAGGTTTATCAGATGGCAAGATAATCATAACCGTTGGATTCTTTCCAGCAATCCATTTATCGACCTTATGTAGGACGACAAGTGAAACGAAAGCAAGGAAGAAGCCTAATGAAGCAATGATGAAATTACCACTGCCACACGCAAGGCCTATAGCCATTGCCACCCATATAGTCGCGGCTGTTGTAAGTCCTTTGACATCTAAGCCATTATTTAAAATAGCACCTGCGCCAAGGAAACCTACGCCAGTGACAACCTGAGCCGCTAAACGCGCTGGGTCACGTGTTCCAACCCAATTGCCAAATCCATAAATGGAGATGATCATGACTAGGTCTGAGCCAACACCGACTAAAAGGTGCGTTCTAAGTCCTGCATCATGTCCTTTGAATTCTCTTTCAAAGCCAATAAAGCCAGAAAAGAGAGCACCAAGAAGCAAAGATAAAACGATAAGAATTAAATTGCCGCCTTCTTGAGATATTGCCCCATTGAATCCCGAGTTGAAAAAATCAATGATTTTTGAATCCCAAGTACTCCAACTTGAGGATGTTTGAACTGCGTCCAATATCATCTATTTTTCCTCCTTAGAATAAATCTTTAGCAACTAAAATTTGTCTTATCTCATCAGATTTGGCAAAATCTTTATTTTTCTTGGCTATATCATACTCCTCATATAGTTTTTTGTCTTCTTCATTTAGCAAGGGAAGAGACAAAGTTAAGCCTAAAATCTCGCAATAAGTTTTTATTTTGGCAAACGAGTCTTTTAGGGCATCGTAATTGATCTCTCTAACTCGCCAAAGGCTATTTAGCGTCTTAACTTCTTCATAAAGAACTGTTAAAGCGTTAGGCGTATTCAAATCATCACAAATTGCATCTAAGAACTTAGACTCATCTGATGGTTTTAAAACATTGATATCAATATTTGCTCTCTCAAGAAGAATGGCAACCTTTCTCATTGCCGTTTCGATTTGGTTATATTTCGTTTGCGCCTCTTTGATGGTATCTGCACTAAAAGCTGCAGGTGCACGGTAATGTGAGGCAAGTAACATCAATCTGAATGGGATGCCGCCATATTCTTTGACAACATCTTTCATCAAAATAACATTGCCTAAGGATTTAGACATCTTTTCGTTGTTGATGTTGATAAAGCCATTATGCATCCAAAAATGGGCAAGCTTATGACCATCATGGGCTTTAGCTTGGGCAATTTCATTTTCATGATGAGGGAATTTAAGATCGAATCCTCCACCATGAATATCGATATAGCCTTTTTGATCGGCGAAAATCGAGCGAATCATGACGCAACACTCCGTATGCCATCCTGGGCGTCCTTCGCTCCAAGGCGTGCTCCATTTGATACCTTCGGTGGTTTTCTTCCATAAGGCGAAATCAACTGGGTCTCTCTTTTTATCACCTACGGCAATACGGGCTCCATTCTCTAAATCTTCAACGGAGTTTCCTGAAAGCTCACCATATTGAGGAATGTCTTTAACGCTTAAATAGACATCACCATCGGCGACATATGCTGAGCCATTATTTACTAAATCTTCAACATAGGAAATGATTTGAGGCATATATACGGTTGGAGTTGGAGTGATGTCTGGTTGAAGAGCGCCAACCTCTGTTACTAGACGACGATATTCTTCGATAACACTTGTCGTTAGTTCTTTCTCACTAATTCCTAACTCTTTTGCTCTATTGATGATTTTGTCATCAACATCGGTGTAATTAGAAACGAAAGTAACATCATATCCAAGATGAATTAAAAGTCTTCTAAGAACGTCAAAGGTAATAACAGGGCGAAAATTACCAATATGTGGGTCATTATAAACTGTTGGGCCGCAACAATAGATGGACACCTTCCCTTCAACAAGAGGTTTGAAAGTCTCTTCTTTCATACCTAATGAATTAAACAATTTTAAATCATGCATAAAGTCTCCATCCTTTCTAGGTAGGTAAATTTTAGTCCTCCACTTTCTTTCAAGCAATAATAATGACTATTATTATCACCTTACTTTTTTGTTAGGTAAGATAAGTAAAATAAACCAGCACCCGTAGAGACAATAGAAATGCTAAACATTGCAAAGCACCAATTGCCAGTTACTAGATCAATCATCTCGTAACTATAGCCAAAGGCAGCAACGATTAAGGCGGCTAACGTGGCAAAAAAGCTAAATATCGTCACATAAAACATGATATTTGATTTGATTGTTGATCTCACCTTTTCAAACGACAGCCAAAGAAGGCCAATAAGTGCTTCGAGAATCGAGACCCCAAGAGCCAAATCTGCAAAAATCCCGATATAAGAAAGCTCAATATTCTTTCCATAAATCAATATTGCACTGAATGGGAAAGAATTTAAAAAAGCAATTCCTAAGCCCAATAAGCCAATATATGCAGCAAATAAGTCGTTTCCCTTTCTTTCTTCTGTGTCCCATTTACCTAAGAAAGTCAAAACACGATACAAAACATTCGTAAAAAGCAAAATTAAGAGCAAAACACAGGGGAAAATGCGAAATCTTGGTTCTGCTGATGAATCTAATTGTTTGAAATATGTTATTGCAGCTATGCCAAAATAAGTCATAGTTACCGCGGATATAAAGATTGATAAGCCGTGATAAATAGGTTTCTTGCTCTTATAAAAATATTCCAAAGCAACATCAACGAACAATAATAACAAGGCTATACCAAAATATCCTCCTGCTTGGAGAAAGTTAAATCTTGTTGAGTAACGGGAATCAAGATAAACAAAAGAATATCCTAAAGTTGCCAATGTTAAAAATATCGGCGGCAAAAGTCTTAGGGATATTAATTTTTTGTTCTTGAAAATGTTATTCATGGTAGGTGTTTTCTAAATCTTCATTCTTTTTGAGGACGTATTTGCATTTAGCAAGCAGTTCATCCGTATAAAAGCCATAGCCCCAGAGGCAAATTGCCGCACTTAGAGATGAATTTAGGGCTGTTGCAACATCGGTCTTAGAGTCTCCAACAAAGAGGGTTTCCTTAGGGTCTAAATGGTATTTTTCGATTAAATAGTTAGGGATTCTTGGATCTGGTTTAACTGGCAAGCCTTCAATTTGACCACAAACTTCTTCAAAAAGATCGTCGCCATACATTTTATAGACAATACGTTTAGCAAAAGAATCAGGTTTATTCGTGCAAATAAATAAACGTGCGCCATTCTTTTTCATTCTCTCTAGAGTTTCCTTTAAGCCAGGGAAAAGATAGGTATTATCTTCTTGTTTGTCGTGGTATAAAGGGAGATAGGCATCTTTAAGTTTGGCAAAGTTAGCTGGATTATCATTTTCCTTTAATGCGCGGTGGATAAGAGTGTCTGCTCCTTCTCCTATTAAAGTCTTTGTGCCTTCTACATCAAAAGAATAAGGATATCCCACATTCTTTAATGCAGTATTTATCGCGATACGAATTCCTTCAATCGTATCAAGCGTTGTTCCGTCTAAATCAAAAATATAATTCTTCATAAATAATCACCTAGATAAGGATAAATCAAAAATTGAAAAATCTAAAATGAATAAGTCATTTTCATAGAAAAAAGAGACCAAGTTTCCTTGATCTCTAATAAGCGTTTAATGGATTAGTCAGCCCATGTAACCATTTCTACTTCAGCATTGTCGCCTTTACGGGCACCAAGTTTGTAGACTTTGGTATAACCGCCATTGCGGTCTTTGAATTTAGGGCCAATTTCATTGAAGAGCTTTGTCAAGCTATCGACACCATTTGCGTCTTTGATTCCTTTGCGAAGGACTCTCTCACATTCTCTACGAGCAGAGAGATCGCCTTGTTTTGCATAAGTAACCATCTTAGCGGCAAGTGTAACGAGTTCTGGAGTAACGCCAGAGGTCACGTTGACGTGGCCATTGACGATTAATTCAGAGACGACATTACGAAGCATCGAATAGTTTTTCGAAGCGGTATAAGCGGCCTTGAAACGGACGCCTGTTTTACCATGAACGTTTTTTCTTCCTTGTGCTGGCATAATTATTCTCCTACATAGTCACGGAAGTGTAATCCCATTTGGGCAAGCTTCTCTTTGACTTCTTTAAGCGATTTCTTACCAAGATTACGAACTTTCATCATTTCATCTTCACTCTTTTGTGTGAGTTCTAAGACTGTTGAGATGCCCGCTCTCTTAAGGCAGTTGTTGCTACGAACGCTAAGATCGAGTTCTTCGATAAGCATTCCTTGATATTTATTCTCTTCTGGTTTGACTTCTTCTTTTTCAAGTTTGAAGTTTCTGACTTTTTCGTCGAGCTCAGCAAACTTTTGGAAGTGAACGACTAAGAGTTGAGCTGCCATAGCTACAGCTTCATGAGGTCTAACTGAACCATTTGTTGTGACTTCGAGAGTTAATTTGTCGAAGTGGGAATCGTGCTCAACACGAGTTGGTTCAACGCTATATGCAACCTTAACTACTGGTGAGTAGTTAGAATCGGTGGCAATGTAACCTAATTGGTTAACATTACGTTCGGTCTTATTTGCATCGGCGGTGTAGTATCCTCTTCCTTTGCCAGCAAAGATTCTCATCTTGATGTGGCCTTCTTTTTCAACATGGGCGATCTCAAGATCTTTGTTAACGACTTCAACGAGTGAAGGGCAAACAATATCCCCTGCCGTTAAGACACCAGGTCCTTGGAAATCAACGTCTAATTCTTTGGTTTCCTTTGGATTCTCAGAATCAATTTTTAAGATTAAATCTTTGAGGTTAAGAATGATAGCGGTGACGTCTTCTTCAACTCCTGGAAGAGAAGAGAATTCGTGACGAACACCTTCGATTTGCACAGCATAGACACTGGCGCCAGGAAGGGCGCTCATTAAGACTCTACGGAGTGCGTTCCCGAGAGTGATTCCGAATCCTCTCTCGAGAGGTTTGATCGCAAAACGAGCATAATGTTCTTGTTCATCATTTACTTCGACATTGAAATCGAATGGAATGAATGGCTTTGGTAAAACAAGTTCTTCGTTTGTTTGATCGATATTAGTATTAGCCATTATGTATTTCCTCCTATATTTCCCTATTAGCCGAGAATGCTACAAACTAGCCACGTGGTCTCTTTGGTGGACGGCAGCCGTTGTGTGGAATTGGAGTCGTATCGGAAATGGATAAAACTTGTAAACCGACATTGGCGAGAGCTCTGACAGCACTTTCTCTGCCTGGGCCTGGGCCTTTGACTTCAACATTAACTTGTCTTAAACCTTGGTCAAATGCTGATTTGCCAGCGGCTTCTGCTGCTAATTGAGCGGCAAATGGAGTGGCTTTTTTAGCGCCTTTGTAACCTAATGCACCAGCGCTAGACCATGCGATGACATTACCTTGAAGATCGGTGATGTTAACGATGGTATTGTTGAAAGAGGCATGAACGTGGACGGTTCCAACAGTAAAGCTTCTCTTAACTTTTTTCTTACGAACTGAAGTTTTAGTAGATTTCTTTGCAGCCATTTTAATTCTCCTCCCTCATTATTTAGTTGCTTGTTTCTTGTTAGCAATTGTCTTTCTCTTACCTTTACGGGTACGAGCATTGGTCTTTGTGCGTTGTCCACGGCATGGAAGACCTCTCTTATGACGAATGCCACGATAGCAGCCAATTTCGGTGAGACGCTTAATATTTAAAGCGACTTCACGACGAAGATCGCCTTCTGTCTTATATTTGGCGACTTCTGTTCTTAAAGCGACGAGTTGATCATCGGTTAAATTCTTAACACGGATATCTTCGCTTACGCCTGCATCTTTGCAGATTTTCTTTGCGGTTGTATTGCCGATACCATAGATATAGGTAAGGGAGATTACAACGCGTTTTTCACTTGGGATATCAACCCCATCAATACGTGCCATATTGTGTTATACTCCTTAAATTAACCTTGTCTCTGCTTATGCTTTGGGTTAGGGCAGATGCACATAACCACGCCATGACGGCGAATAATTTTGCATTTATCGCAGATCGGTTTGACGGATGGTCTGACTTTCATAGTTATTAAACTCCTTTTTGGGGAACTGTAGCCCCACGTCAATTTTTAAAACGGAATGTGATGCGCCCACGTGTTAAATCGTAAGGAGAGAATTGGACGGTAACTCTATCACCCGGAAGAATTCGGATGTAATTCATGCGAATTTTTCCAGAAACGCAGGCCTGAACGACCGCACCATTTGTTAATTGGACTTTAAAGTTGGCGTTTGGAAGGCATTCTAATACCTTAGCTTCAACTTCAATGCAATCTTCTTTACTCAATGGTTTTTCCTCCTTGCTCTAAAGTCAATACCTCGAAGCCATCTTTGGTTACGAGGATTGTGTTCTCATAATGTGCGCTAGGCTTACCGTCTTTAGAAACAGTAGTCCAGCCATCCTTCATAGTTCTAAGCTTATTAGAACCTTCTAGAACCATTGGTTCGATCGCAAGAGTCATACCTGCGCGAAGAATTGGTCCAGTCCCGGCCTCGCCATAGTCAGGAATGTAAGGATCTTCATGCATCTCCCTTCCGATACCATGCCCAGTAAACTCGAGCGGAACAGAATATCCGTTAGATTCTGCTGTGACTTGAATTTCGTGAGATATATCGCCTAGATGGGCGCCTTCTTTGACTTTTTTCACTGCGTTCCAGAAGCATTCTTCGGTAACCTTGATTAGGCGAAGCTTGCTTTCTGGGCAAATACCAACAGCGTAAGTTCTACAAGCGTCGCCGTTATACCCATTAAGTAATGAGACGACATCAAGAGAAATTATGTCACCATCTCTAAGAACACGTTTTGGAGATGGGATGCCATGCACAAGCACTTCGTTCACGCTTGTGCAAATGGCGCCTGGGAAACCACAATAGCCTTTTTCGGCTGATACGCCACCACCTTCGATGATGACTTTTTCAGCCATATTCGCAAGGTATTCGGTCGTAACGCCAGGCTTCACGAGAGGTCCAACAACTTCGAAGACTTTTGCCGTTAAGGCTCCAGCCTTTCTCATTAGTTCTATTTCTCGAGGTGATTTGATGATGATCATTTTATTTTAATCCCCCTAAGAAATCCTTAATGTTTTTCTTAGTGGTTTCGAGTCCGGACGAAGAATCGAACTCGTGGAGTAAGCCCTTCTCCTTATAGAAATTAAGAAGAGGAGCGGTGCTCTTGTAGTAATTAACGAGGCGGATCTTGAATGATTCCTCGTTGTCGTCTTTTCTTTGAACCAATTCAGAACCGCAATGATCGCAGATTCCTTCTTTCTTTGGTTTAAGAGTAACGACGTTGAAGCTTGCGCCACACTTTGGACAAACGCGTCTTGTGACAATACGACCAATAAGAAGGTCGTCTGGGCAAGAGACATTAATCACTAAGTTTGGAGCACGGCCAATTTCTTTGCCGATGCTATCAAAGGCTTCGGCTTGCGCGATTGTACGTGGGAATCCATCAAGGATGTATCCGTTTGCACAATCAGGTTTGGATAAACGTTCTTTCACGAGGGCGCAGGTAAGTTCATCACTTACTAGGTCCCCGCGATTAACGATGTCTTTAATTTTGTTTCCAAGTTCAGAACCAGATTTCATGGCTTCTCGGAACATGTCGCCGGTGGAAATATGAGGAATGTTACAATCCTCAGCCATCCATGTGGCGTGAGTGCCTTTTCCCGCTCCTGGCGGGCCCATGAGAATGATATTAAGCATATTTTTATGCCTCCTTAACTTGGTCGTACGATTTTCCTGCGATTAAGCCATCGATTTGGCTACTTAACTCGATAGCAACGCCAACGATAATGATTAAGCCAGTTCCGCCGATTGCAAGGGAAGTATCAGTTCCGAATGCATTTGCCCAAACAAGGACAATTGGAAGAGCGGCAATGATGGAGAGGGCTGCGGCACCAATGAAGGTAACACGGTTTAAGACCTTTCCAACATATCTTTCTGTTTCCTTTCCTGGACGGATGCCCGGGATATAAGAACCAGATTTTTGGAAGTTGTCAGCAAGTTTCTCTGGATCGATTTGCATTTCAGCATAGAAGAATGTGAAGGCAATGATCAATGCGAGATAGATGAATAATCCCCAGTTCATATTCCATGTCGTACCATCGAAGTTAGTCATGGTCATCGTGGAATTGTAGTTGAAGATCTTTAACCAAGCAGCATTTGACGCGTCACTTGAGATAAATGAGGCGATGATACTTGGTGCAGTGAGAATCGAAGAGGCAAAGATGACAGGAATGACGCCAGCCGAGTTAATTTTAATCGGCAAGAAGGAAGCTCTAGCCATTGAAGGATTTGAGCCACCCTTTCCAGCGTGTTGAACTGGAATACGTCTTTGAGCCAACTCTGTGAAGACAACGAACGCACAGATCGCGAACATTGCCAAGATATATAGAGCGAATTGGAAGGCACCTTTGATCATTTGGGTTGAACCATAATCAACATTGCCAGAGATCCATTTGCTCCAGGCTGTAGATATTTGGGTTGGAAGGCTTCTAACACATCCAGCGAAGATGATGACGGAAATTCCGTTCCCGAGGCCTTTCTCTGTGATTTGGTCACCAAGCCACATTGTAAGCATTGAGCCAGCAAGGAGAATGGTAACGATATAAGCATATGTCCAGAAATTATCAGCCAACGTCAAGGAGATGTATCCTTGGTTAATCATGGTACGAATCATACCGTAACCTTGGACAGCTCCAAGAAGAAGGGTTAAATAACGGGTTGCCATTTCCATCTTCTTTCTTCCGTACTCACCTTGTTTTGATAACTCGGTAAGGGCTGGAAGAACGTCTTTCGACAGAAGTTGGATAATAATCTGAGCTGTGATATAAGGCGAAACGCCAAGGGCGAAGACTGAGAAGTTAGAAAGAGCTCCTCCACCAAGCAAATCCATGAGAGCGAAAGAGTTTCCGCTATTCATGATGTTGGTGAGTTCGTCCGAGACCTTAACCCCCGGAACAGTAATTACCGCCCCAATCCGGAGGACAAAGAGAATCATAATCGTGAAGAAAATACGATTAACGATGTCTTTGTTTTTAAAGATTGAGACGAACTTTTTCATTACTTAATTTCCTCAGCTACACCACCAGCAGCTTCAATTGCTGCTTTAGCGGCAGCGGAGAAAGCATTAGCTTTAACGGTAAGCTTCTTTGATAGTTTACCACTACCAAGGATTTTAATTCCATTGATATCGCTCTTAACTAAGCCATTTTCGACTAAAACTTTGCTATCAATGACGCTTCCGTCATTAAATCTCTCGAGAAGACCAACATTAACTGTGGCTTTTTCGACTCTAGCAAGGTTCTTGAAACCATATTTTGGAAGACGTCTTGCCAAAGGCATTTGTCCGCCTTCGAATCCACGTTTCTTTGTATGGGCGTGTGCACCTTGTCCCTTTTGACCTTTACCGGCTGTTTTGCCGTTTCCAGATCCAAGACCTTGTCCTTTACGGAAGTGTTTTGTTTTAGAACCTGGGGTGACAACGAGAGTATGTAAATTTTCTGCCATAATTACTTATCTCCTTTGTTTGCCTTTGGGGCTGCATGAGAGGCTTTGATTTCTTCTGGGGTCTTTAAGCCACGGAGAACCATAACCTTGTCATATTCTTTAAGTTGTTGTAAAGCTGCATCAGTTGCGCGGATAACGTTGATGGCTGTACGGGAACCATAGACTTTAGAAACGATGTTCTTGACGCCTGCGAGTTCGAGAACGGCACGGACTGCGCCGCCAGCAACGATACCAGTGCCTGCTGGAGCTGGTTTTAAGACAACTTTTGTTGCGGTGTGGGAACCACTGACTTCGTGAGCAATTGTTCCACCCTTAACAATTTTAACGTAGTGAAGCTCTTTCTTAGCAGCAGTAAGAGCTTTCTTCATTGCATCCGGTACTTCACCGGATTTACGCATGGCAAATCCGTAGTGTCCTTTTTGATCGCCGACGACAACAAGAGCGTCGAAACGCATGGTCTTACCACCTTGCTCAACACGTGTAACACGGTTGATGGTGACGACTCTGTCTTGGAAATCATCTTCGATACGGCGGAAACCACCACGTCCACCACGTCTTTCACCTGGTTTGCCACGGTGATTGCCGAATTTACGGCTTCCTGGACGTTCGGATCCACGGGAACCACGTGGTTCGTATTGTGGGTTGCCTGTTGGATTCTTTTGTTCAGCTGGCTTTTCTTCTACAGCAGCATTAACAGTTTTATTTTCTTCCATAATTAACTCCTTAGAAGACTAAGCCTCCTTCTCTAGCAGCGTCAGCAAGAGCTTCGACGCGGCCATGGTATTGATAACCACCACGGTCGAAGACGACTTTGGTGATACCAGCAGCAACGGCTTTCTTAGCAATGTCAGCGCCAACCTTAGCAGCAGCTTCACAATTGGAGCCATGTTCTAACTTTAATTGGACGGAGCCAGAGCTAACAAGAGTTGTTCCTTTAACGTCATCGATGATTTGAGCTTCGATGTTCTTATTGGAACGGAAAACGACTAAACGTGGGCACTCAGCAGTACCGGAGATCTTTTCACGAACACGTAAATGACGACGTTCACGAACTACTGATCTAGATTCTTTTTTGATCATATTCTATTAACCTCCTTATTTCTTACCGCCGGCAGCAGCACGCTTACCAACTTTCTTAATGAGTTGTTGACCTTTGTAGTGAACACCTTTTTGGCCATAAACGTCTGGTCTATGCTTGTCATAGATGAGAGCGGCAGTTTGACCAACTTCTTGCTTATTGCAGCCTTCAACGATGATATGTGTTTCATCTGGGCAGCTAAGCTTTGTGTATTTACCAACTGGGGCAACTGTAACTTCGTGGCTGTAGCCTAAGAACATTGTGACTGCTCCATTTTTGATGGAAGCACGGTAACCTGTACCATTGATCTCTAATTCTTTCTTCCAGCCTTCGTGGACACCTTTGATAGCAGCATGTAAAAGGGCTGCTGTGGTTCCATGATCCGCGCTACCTTGCTTTGTGTGAGCAGCAAGTGGTTTAACGTGGAGATGACCGTCTGCTTCTTCGACGCTGACGCTAGAAGGAATTCTAACGCTTACTTCGCCTTTAGGGCCTTTGGCGGTCAAGACGCTATCGACGATTTCGTAGGTAACGCCTTCTGGAAGAGCGATGGGTTTAAATCCAATACGTGACATAAATGTTTTTCTCTTCTTTCTGTAATTCTAAATTACCAAACGTAGCAGAGGATTTCTCCGCCGACGTTGTTCTTTCTTGCTTCCTTATCGGTTAAGACGCCTTTGGAAGTAGAAACGATTGCGATACCAAGTCCCTTTAAGACGCTTGGGATCTTATCAGCTTCGACTGTGACACGAAGTCCAGGTTTGCTGATTCTCTTTAAGCCGGTGATGACTCTTTCGCCATTTGCACCGTATTTAAGAGTGATGTGAAGGGTTTTGCTTGCTTTTTCTCCTTCTGCAACGAATCCGGAGATGAATCCTTCGTCGAGAAGAATTTTGGCAATTTCGCCTTTCATTTTGCTATAAGGCATGGAAACACTTTCGTAGCGAAGAGCATTAGCGTTTCTGATGCGAGTGAGCATGTCTGCAATTGGGTCTGCGTTCATGTTAGTGTTCTCCTTTCCTTACCAAGATGCTTTCTTCATGCCTGGGATTTCGCCTTTGTAGGCCATTTCTCTAAGGCAGATACGGCAGAGTCCGAATTTACGGATGACGCCGTGTGGACGTCCACAACGTTGGCAACGTGTATATTCACGGGTTGAGAACTTTTGTGGGCGATTGCACTTATTAATTAAACTTTTCTTTGCCATGTGCTTACCTCGTTATTTTTTGAATGGCATTCCCATTTCGCGAAGAAGCGCGAAAGCTTCTGCGTCGGTATTTGCCGTTGTAACGATAACGACATCCATACCACGAATCTTGGAGACCTTATCGTAATCGATTTCAGGGAAGATTAATTGTTCCTTGACACCGAGGGTGTAGTTACCATGGCCATCGAAAGCGTTCTTGGAAACGCCGCGGAAGTCACGGACACGTGGAAGAGAGATGGAAACTAACTTATCGAAGAATTCATACATTCTTGTTCCACGGAGTGTAACTTTGCAGCCGATTGCCTGTCCTTGACGAACCTTGAAGGTAGCGATGGACTTTTTGGCTTTTGTGACGACTGGTTTTTGACCAGTGATGGTTGCAAGCTCAGCAACAGCGTCGTCGAGTGCTTTGCTATTTGTGGTAGCATCACCAACACCGATGTTGATAACGATTTTCTCGAATTTAGGAGCTTGCATTGGAGTTGTGTAGCCGAATTCTTTGACAAGAGTTGGGACAACTTCATTTGTGTATTTGGCAGCTAAGCGGTTAACATAGCCTTCTTTTTTAGCGGAAGCTTTCTTAGGGGAAGCTTTCTTAACAGTTTTCTTTTCTTCAGCCATTTTTCATTCCTCCCTTATTTCTTTTCTAAGCTTTCGCCTTTCGCATTGACGCGAATCTTTTTGCCATCAACGATCTTGTGGTGAACGCGGGTGGCTTTCTTTGTTTTTGGATCAATCAAGGCAACCTTGGAAGCATCTAGTGGTACATAGATATCAAGGATGGATCCTTCTGGAGTTGATTGAGTTGGTTTTTTGTGTTTCTTGTGGACGTTGACACCTTCGACAACGACTTTGTTGAGCTTTGGATAAACCTTTTGGACAACACCGACTTTGCCTTTATCATCGCCCGAGAGAATGATAACTTTATCACCTGATTTGATGTTCATGTTGTTTTCTCCTTATAAGACTTCTGGGGCTAAAGAGATAATCTTCATATAGCCTTTGTCACGAAGCTCACGAGCAACAGGTCCGAAGACACGTGTTCCAAGTGGGTTTCCGTCATTATCAATGAGAACGACAGCATTATCATCGAAGGAGATGGAAGAACCATCTTTACGGATGACAGCGCGTTTGACTCTCACGATGACACCTTTGACGACTTGACCTTTTTTAATCTTGCCGTTTGGGGTAACGTCTTTAACAGCGCAGAGGACGACATCTCCGATGGAGCTCATTTTGCGGTGGGATCCGCCGAATTGACGGAAGACACGGACAGCACGAGCACCGGAGTTATCAGCGACTACAAGATTAGTTTCATTGTGGATCATGCTTATTTCTCCTCTTCTGCTTTATTAACGATTTCGTCGGAGCCTTCACTCTTTTCGAGATCTGCTTCAACGTTATTAGCGTTTTCGCCGCTTCTTGCTTTCTTATCGATGGAAACTAAGATAAATTTCTTGGTTTTGGAGATAGGACGGCAAGACATGATGGTTACAACGTCGCCGACTTTGGCTTCGTTATTGGCATCATGAGCGTGGTATTTCTTTGAGTAACCGACTCTCTTTTGATAAAGGGGATCGTTTTGTTTTGTCGAAACTGTAACAGTGATGGTTTTGTCCATTTTGATTGAAGTAACGACACCTTGGAATTTGCTTCTAGTATTTCTTTCCATGTTTCAATCTCCTTTCATTATTTGCCTTCTGGAACCTTGATTTGGAGTTCGCGCTCACGTTTGACGGTTTCAGCTCTGGCAATGTCTTTACGGACATAGTGTAATTCGTCTGGATGTTCAATTTGTCCGACGGCTGCTTGACGACGTAATTCGAATTGATGTTGTTTCAACTCAGCAATCTTTTCATCAAGTTCTTTTGGGGACAAGGCCCTTAACTCTTTAATGGTCATTATTCATTTCCCCCTTCTGTTGTTGCTGGAGTATCGTTTCCAGTATCAGATACTGTTTCGATTTGATCTTCAGCTTCGATTGATTCAAGAGCGGAATCATGTTGTGCTTCCATCTTTTCGAGTTCTGCCTCGGAAAGGGTCTTTGTTCTCTTAACAATCTTTGTTTTGAGAGGAAGCTTGAAGCCAGCTTGGTGAAGAGCGTTTGTCATGATTTCAGGATTGATACCACCAATCTCGAAGATGACTTTGCCTTTCTTAACGACGGCTGCCCAAGACTCTGGTGAACCTTTACCGGAACCCATACGGACTTCGGCTGGTTTCTTAGTTCTTGCTAAGTGAGGGAAGACTCTGATCCAAACCTTACCAGCTCTATCGGTGTATCTTGCGAGAACGATACGAGCAGCTTCGATTTGGTGGTTGTCAAGGTATCCACCTTCAGTAGCAACAAGTCCATATTCTCCGAATTCGACTGTGTTTCCTTTAGAGGCAACACCTTCGTATGAGAGTCTATGTGGACGACGATACTTAACGCGCTTTGGTTGCAACATTGTCATGTCCTCCTTCTTTCTTTTCTTCGGATTCTACTGCGCTAACTTTGTTAGTAGAGCGGCAGATCCAAACTTTGATGCCGATATCACCATAGGCGGTATTGGCGGTAACAGATGCGAAGTCGATGTCAGCACGAAGGGTTTCAAGTGGTACGACACCAACTTTATATCCTTCACGGCGGGCGATTTCAGCGCCAGCAAGACGGCCTTGGCATTGGGTTCTGCAACCGATTGCGCCAGCCTTCTTCATTCTTTGAATCGCTTTCTTTTGTGTAGAACGGAAAGATTGACGATTCTCGATTTCGGATGCGATCCATTTGGCAATTAAGGTTGCGTCTAAGTCAGGATTCTTAACTTCAACAAGGTTGATAGTTGCGCTTCCAGATTTGACAACTTTCTTTAAGCCATTACGGATAGCAGTGATCTTTGTATTGTCTTGTCCAAGAACGACACCTGGACGAGCGACGAAGGCGTTGATGATGACAGTTGCGCCTTTGTCATTTTTGCTACGTGCGATATCAATGTGGCTTACAACCGCTTCTTTGAGAAGAGGTTCTAAGTAATTACGGATGGCGATGTCTTCGCCTAAGAATGTCGCATAGTCTTTTTTGGAAGCAAACCAATTGGCTTCCCAGCCACGGTTAATTCCAACACGGAGACCGTTAGCGTTAACTTTTTGACCCATTAGTTTACTCTCCTTAGTTTCTTTCTTTTACGATGCAACGGATATTTGCAGTTCTCTTGACAAGTCCAGAGGAAGAACCTTTGCCACGTGGCATGAATCTCTTCATCTTGATACCATCGGATGCTTGGATTTCGGCAATATAGAGTTTGTCTTTGTCCATTCCGAAGTTGTTGGTAGCATTAGCAGCAGCAGACTTTACAAGTTTGGAGACTGGTAAGCTAGCAGCACGATTGACATTTGCGAGAATTGCGAGTGCTTCGTCAACATCTTTTCCACGAACAAGGTCGATAACTAAGCGAACCTTACGTGGGGTGACACGAACGTCTTTTGCGACAGCAAGAGCTTCAGTGACAGCTGGCTTTTCCTCTTTAACAGGTTCGGCCTTGACAACTTTCTTTGCTTTCTTTTCGACTTTTTCGGTCTTTTCAACTTTTACTTCTTCTGCTTTGACTTCGGCCTTTTTGGCTTCTTTCTTAGCTTTTGGAGCCGCAGCTTTCTTGGCTGGAGCTTTCTTTACGGTTTTCTTTTCTTCTGCCATAATCTACTCCTTATTTCTTACCTTGTGCGGCTTGATCGCCAACGTTATTACCGTGGTGACCGCTGAAGTTACGTGTTGGGGCGAATTCACCAAGTTTGTGTCCTACCATATCTTCGGTGACATAAACTGTGATGTGTTCCTTGCCGTTATAAACAGCGAAGGTTTGTTCAACGAATGCTGGATAGATTGTTGAACGGCGAGACCAAGTTTTGATGACCTCTTTTTTGCCGGATTTTTTGATGGCTTCAACCTTTTTGAGAAGGTATTCGTCAACAAATGGTCCTTTTTTAGCTGAACGGGACATATTTTGATCTCCTTTCCTTATTTACCATTTCTACGTCTTACGATGAGACGAGTGGAATTCTTCTTGACGCGACGAGTCTTGACACCCATTGCTTTCTTACCCCATGGGGTACGTGGTGCATCACGACCGACAGGGCACTTACCTTCACCACCACCATGAGGGTGATCGACTGGGTTCATGACAGAGCCACGAACTGTTGGGCGAATGCCTTTGTAGCGTGTTTTACCAGCTTTGCCTTTGTTAACGAGGTTGTAGTCTTCGTTGCCGACGATACCAATTGTGGCACGGCAGACGCCTAAGACTTTTCTAACTTCGCCAGAGGCTAAACGGAGGATGACGTATTTTCCGTCAGATCCGAGAACCTGAGCACTTGTTCCTGCGGCACGGCAGAGTTGTCCACCCTTGCCAGGCATAAGTTCAATGTTATGGATGAATGTACCTTCAGGAATGTTTCTTAACTCAAGGTTGTTACCTGTTTTAATATCGGTTGTTGCTCCAGAAACGATGGTTGCGCCAACATTGAGATCCTTTGGTCTGATGATGTAGCGTTTTTCGCCATCAGCATAGGCAAGAAGAGCGATGAATGCGGTACGGTTTGGATCGTATTCGATTGCTTGAACCTTTGCTGGGATTCCGTCTTTGTTACGGCGGAAGTCGATGATTCTGTAACGGTTTTTGTTTCCACCACCGCGATGACGGCAGGTGATGACTCCTTGATTGTTACGGCCACCAGTGTGTTTCTTAGGGGCAAGTAATGATTTTTCAGGAGTTGTTTTTGTGACTTCTTCATACGAGAGGGAGAGCATTTCGCGTCTCGATTTCGTATATGGCCTATATGATTTGATTGCCATTTTCTTTTTTTCTCCTATAGTGGATGCTTTATAAATCTATATATAAGGATATATAAGACTTAACGGTGATTCCTTACTCTTTGAAGAGGTCGATCGCTTCACCTTCATGAATGGTGATGATGGCCTTCTTGTATCCAGGGATGGTTCCTTGATAACGTCCACCTCTGGTTGTGCTCTTAGCAAGAACGTTAACGACTTTGACATCATCAACAGAAACTTGATATAAGCGTTGGAAGCTGTCCTTGATGGAAATCTTGTTGGCTTTTTTGCTAACTTTGACAGTGACCTTGTTTTCATTTTGGAGAAGAGCCATGCTCTTTTCGGTGATAACAGGTTCAAGGATGACTTCGTAGTCATGGTTGTTGGCAGATTTGAAGGTTTTCTTCACTTCTGTTGCAACTGTTTCTTTCTTTTCTTTTGCCATTACTTAAGTCCTCCTTCAAGGGTTTCGATGTCTTTCTTGCTAATCACGATGGTGTGGCAGTTAAGAACATCATAGACGCTAATGTTGTTAACGGCACGGATCTCTAAGCGATCAAGGTTTTTGGCACTCTTGACGACATTCTCATCGCTTGCGACGAGAAGAACCTTGCCTTCAGCTTTGACGTTTGCTAAGTTGGCTTTGATTTCCTTTGTGGAGATCTTGCTAACTGAGAGTTCATCAACAACAATTAAGCCATTAGAAACTTTTTGTGAGAGAACTGTTCTTAAAGCAAGAGCGTGAGCTTTCTTGTTTTGGGAAACCTTGTAGTTTTGGTTTCCATCTGGTCCGAAGACCGTTCCGCCGCCAACCCAGATTGGGGAACGGCTAGAACCTGCACGAGCACGGCCGGTTCCTTTTTGTCTCCAAGGCTTCTTGCCACCACCACTAACTTCGTGGCGTTTCTTTGTTTTGGCAGTTGCTTGGCGAGCGTTTGCTAATTCAGCAACAGCAGCATCATGAACGACTTGTTCATTCTTCTCGGTGATGCCGAAGACTTCGTTAGAGAGCTTGACTTCGCCGACCTTTTCGCCTGCTAGGGAAACGACTGGGAGAGTAATTGCTTTATTTGCCATAATCCTTATTCTCCTTTCTTGCTGCGATCAATTAATTCTTTAACTTCTGGTTTTCCGAATTGTGCTAAGATCGCGCTTCTGATCATAACGAGCGATTTCTTTGGTCCAGGAACTCCGCCTTTGACAAGGATGTAGCCTTTTTCAGCGTTGCTAGCGATAACTGTGATGTTTTCGATAGTTGCTTGATGTGGGGCCCAGTGACCTGACATGGTCTTGCCTGGGATAACACGGTTGTTATCACGTCCGTTATTTGCAAGAGAACCGATTTGTCTGTGATATCCAGATCCATGGCCCTTAGGACCGATGTGGTTGTGGTATCTCTTGATTGTGCCAGTATAACCATGACCTTTGGTTGTACCGATTACGTCGACAACTTCACCAGCTTGGAATAAATCAGCTGTGAGTGTCTCGCCAACGTTCTTTCCATAGATTTCGTCGCCCTTTAATTCAAATAAGTGGGCATGTGTTTCAACGTTAGCTTTCTTATAAACGCCTAATTCGCATTTATTGAGATGGCGCTCTGCTGTTGGTTCATAGCCAACTTGTAATGCTTCATAGCCATCTTTCTCTGTCGTTCTCTTTGCAACGACAACGTTTGGAAGAACCTCGATGACAGTGACTGGATACATTGTTCCGTCAGTTGCGAAGACTTCGGTCATTCCAATTTTTCTTCCGATAATGGATTTCATGAATGTTTACCTCCTTACTTCGCGGTGACATCGATGTCAACGCCATTTGGTAAGTCAAGCTTACGGATGGCTTCGACTGTTTCTTTTGTTGGATTGACGATATCAATCAATCTCTTGTGGGTACGGATCTCGAATTGTTCACGGCTATCCTTATATTTGAAGGTAGCTCTTAAGATCGTGTACACTTGCTTCTCTGTTGGGAGAGGCACTGGGCCAATAACTTTGGCGCCGGTCTTATCTGCGACTTCAACAATCTTCTCGGCTGCAACGTCGATAATCTTGTGGTCGTAAGCCTGCAATCTAATGCGCAGGACTTGTTGTTTCGCCATGATTTTTCCTCCTTGTTTCATCAGGCTTGCCGCATAAGCTCGATGCGAGTTCCCTGACTAAGCCGTTACACTACAACGTGTCTCGGTGTGTCAGCAACATCGCACTTCATCGCTTGCGCTAGCGTTTGAAATTATCCCCCTACGCGTGTATGTAGTCAACAACTTTCGTTAACAAAAAATGTAGGTGGTATCTATTGTTTTGGAAAAAATCCACTATTTATCGAATTTTTTAAAAAATTAGGCAAAAAATACTGATAAAAATTTATGCACAATGCACAAAATAATGAAACAATTATTGATAGATTTTTGATATTTTCAGCCTTTTAAAATGCAGTTTTTAAAGAAAAAGCCCCTTATCGGAGGCTATATTCACACCCACAATAGTTCTGACAATAAAGACCGATCTCATTTCGTAAAGCAACGCCTTTATTTATGCCGTTATCTTTTTTGAAATCGGAGAAAAAGTACTTCGTTTTATGGTGGGTTGATAACTCTTCCCCTATCATATTGAGAATTCTTGATGATTTTTGCCTAGATATGGTCATTACAGTGCACATATAGTCGAAATTATGCTCGTCTGCATAATTAAAGGTTTCTTCCATTCTTTTACGGTAACAAAGCTCACAACGATATCCGCATTCGGGCAAAGAAGAAAAAGGTCTTAAATCTTCCATATATTTTTCATGATCATATGGAGAAACGATTAGTTTAACTTCATACCCCCACTTATCTTTGAGATATTCAATGAGTTTTTTAACTTCTCCTAGGCGTTTGTCGAACTCTGCTTCAGGATAGATATTTGAGTTCGTAAAATAAATGGTCACGTCAAAATATTTGCAAAGGAAAAGCAAAGGAAAACAAGCGCATGGGCCGCAGCAATCATGCAGAAGTAAGGTTGGTTTCTTATCTAAAGAGGAAAACTTTTTGATTTCCTCTAAACTCTCTAGGTAGTAGTTATGCTGGTTGATGTGTGATTTCATTCCATTGCCTTGGAATAATCGAAATTATCCCCATATATAAACATTGCATCGCCAAATGAGAAGAAACGATATTCTTCTTTGACCGCCTCTTTATAACAAGAAAGAATGAAACTTCTGCCAGTGAAAGCAGCAACAAGTTCAACCAATGTTGATTTTGGTAAATGGAAGTTAGTGATTATGGCGTCAACAGCTTGATATTTATAGCCTGGCTCAATATAAAGTCTTGTTGGTTCTCTTGTGGCTTTGAATTCGCCATATTTGGCATAGATGCTCTCTAATGTTCTTATCGAGGTCGTACCTATTGCAATGATACGTCTTCCTTCTTTTTTGGCTTGGTTTAAGCGTGATGCCACCTCTTCCGACATTTCAATGACTTCGGAATGCATGATGTGGTCTTTTGTGTCTTGAACCTTAACTGGACGGAAAGTACCTAAACCGATGTTCAAGGTGATATCTTCAACAGTTATTCCTTTGGCTTTGATTTCTTCGAAAAGTTCTTTTGTGAAATGGAAGCCTGCCGTTGGAGCGGCAGCTGATCCAGGAACCTTAGCATATACCGTTTGATAATCGTCGTTATTCGCGCATTGTTTCTTAATATATGGAGGGAGAGGCATTTGTCCTAACTCTTCTAATACCTCCATGAAGATTCCTTTATACGAGAACTTCATATCACGGATGCCTTCGTCTTTGACGCCTATGCATTCGCAAGTTAACTCGCCATTACCAAAAGAGCAATGTGAGCCAACCTTTACGGATTTAGCATTGCCAACTAAGCATTCCCAAGTATCGTTTTCTAATTGTTTCAAAAGAAGAACTTCTACTGCTCCTTTTGTTTCAACCTTTGTACCTAATAAACGTGCAGGGATAACTTTGGTGTTATTTCTTACAAGCACGTCCCCTGGTTTTAGATAATCGATGATATCGTGAAAGATCTTATGCTCAAAAGTTTTATGCTCACGGTCAATGACCATAAGTTTGCATGTATCTCTCTTCTCTTTTGGAGATTGAGCGATAAGTCTCTCTGGTAATTCGTAATCAAATAAATTTATATCCATTAGAATCCCCTTTCGTCTCCGTATTTACGGAGGATTTCTTCTTCATATTCCTTGAAACGGTCTTCTTGGATGGCTTTTCTTGCTCCTTCAACGACCTTAATTAGGAAACGGATATTATGAATGGAATTTAAGCGCTTGCCGAATTCTTCATTACAAAGATATAGGTGATGAAGATACGCCTTGGTGTAGTTTTTGCAAGTATAGCAATCACATTCTGGATCTAGGGTTGTAAAGTCATCTTTATATTGAGCTTTGCGGATATTTATTCTACCTTGTGAAGTCATTAAAGCGCCATGACGGGCAATTCTTGTTGGAAGGACACAATCCATCATGTCCACTCCTCTTTCAATGCCACCAAGAATGTAATCAAGCGAACCTACACCCATAAGATATCTTGGCTTATTATCTGGCAGATATCTAATAGCGTCTTCAATCATTTTGAAACAAACGTCTTTTGGCTCGCCAATTGAAGTTCCGCCAATTGAATATCCCGGGAAATCGAGAGCGGCTAACTCTTTAGCGCACATCTCACGTAAATCAGTGAATTCACCACCTTGAACGATTCCAAAGAGAGCTTGATCTTCCCTCTTATGCGCGGCTAATCCTCTTTTAGCCCAGCGAATCGTTCTTTCGGTGGATTTTTTTGCATATTCATGAGTAACAGGATATGGGATGCATTCATCAAAAGACATGATGATATCCGCGCCAATGTCTTCTTCGATCTGAATGACTTTTTCTGGCGTGAACATATCCTTGTCACCGTTATATATATTTCTAAATTCGACACCTTCTTCGGTGATTTTTCTCGTTTTTTGAAGAGAAAATACTTGGAAACCACCAGAATCTGTAAGCATTGGGCCATCATAGTTCATGAATTTATGAACTCCGCCTGCTTGCTTAACGATATCTTCTCCTGGTCTAAGGTGAAGATGGTAGGTATTAGCTAAGATGACTCCTGATCCTAAAGACTTGATTTCCTCAGGCGAGAGGCACTTAACCGTGGCGTTTGTACCAACTGGCATAAACATCGGAACTTCTACATCACCATGTGGGGTATGAAGGATTCCGTATCTAGCGCCAGTTTGCTTATCGATGTGTTTTATTTCCAAATAAAAAAGAGATGAATTCATAGCGAAGAAATTTTATATCGATTAAGAGTATTTTTCAAAACTCTTAGAATTTTACTTTTGCGTGCAATATTGGTTTGAAAACCTTATCAAAGACTTTGAGCCTACAAATAATCATCCAAATGGCGTAGCCGATGCACATCGCGCCAAGTTCTCCAAGAGCAACCCATCCTCCTTGGATTGCAAAATCAGTAACTGTGCCTGATGGACTCATGAATATCCAAGTAAGTTCTGCTCCAACGACAAGTCCATTGATGACGACTGGATAGATAATTGCCATCCAAAGCCATCTTGAAGCGTAGCTGATTAATAAGCAAGAGACGAGAGTTGCTAAGCTACCGAATAACATGTCCCATGGAGAGAATGAATAGACGTTAGATAATAAGCATCCGATTGTCATTCCAATAGCAAAGTCTGGACGCCAGAAGCAGAGTAAACCAAGTGCTTCGGCAATTCTCATTTGAAACATCCCAAAGGAAATTGGTTGGGTAAAAGAAGTTAAGACAAAATACACCGCTGCGACAAGAGCGTTTTGCGTGATGTAGATTATCAACATATGCGTATCGATATGTCTTTTGCTCTTCTTTTTTTCTTGAGGATTTCCCTCCTCAGATGGGGTCTTTGAAAAGACTTCGTTTTGATCATTATTGGTCATGATCTTGACCTCCTTGTTTTTTAGGCGTGGTTCAGAGGATAGAACACGCTAGGAGGAAGTATATATCAAAAAGAGGGTGGTCTCCACTACTTTAAAAGAATAGATACTACTTTAAAATCTTCGCCAAACCGCCTAAAGCAGTTTCTTTATATGCTTCTTCGAGAGCATCTCCAGTTAGTTTCATCGCTGAAACAACGTTATCAAAAGACACTTCATTCTTACGAATAGGCGCAACATATCTAGCATATAAATAAGAATCGTATGAACGAAGTACGCCCATGCCATTACGTTCGATGCAAGGGATAATTACATAGCCATCAACTGGATCGCAAGAAAGGCCAAGGAAATGTTCCATAGCACATTCTGCGGCATATTCTTGAGCAAATAAAGAAAGACCTTTTATATAGCAAAGAGCGGCTGCAGCCATACTTGATGCAGTTCCTATCTCTGCCTGACAACCACCTATAGCTCCAGCAATAGACGCATTTTGCTTAACGATATTGCCAAATATACCCGCAACAAATAAGGCATCCACTAATTTATCTTTGCTAACCCCATCATTTTTATATTCATAATAAAGAATCGCCGGTAAAACCCCACTAGAACCACACGTTGGGGAGGTAATTACTTCTTCTCCTGAAGCAGAGGATTCTCCAACTGCATAAGCATAGGAAGTAAGTAACATCTCTCGTTTTGCTTCGAGATCAGGGATTTTATTTGCTTCATCGTTTATTTTGCCCGCAACTCTTTTCCACACCAGACGTGGATTATTGTTTGCCGGAATCAAAGAATCTTTCTTTAATCCGTTCTCAATTGAATAAAACATTCTATCTAAGGTTAAGGAAAGATATTGAATTATGGATGGATCTTCAAATCTTAATGCAAATTCTTTTAGTGAAGAAAGATTGTTTTTCTTCATATATTCTTTGATTTCTTCAAAGTTTCTAAATGGATAGATATCGTTTTCTATGACTCGTTGATCATCGGGTGAGGTTATTTCTCCCCCGCCAAGCGAAGCGTAATGTTTCTCTAAGATTTTCTTATCTTGATCATATGCTGCAAAAGCCATCGTTAAGGGATGTTCAACTTCTGTTATATGATCTAACTTTATTTCGACTTTGTATGGGGATAATGCTTTGATTATCGCAAGATCGCTATGGTGCCCTACGGCAGTAAAAGACAAAGAGCCAAATAAAGTAACAACGATCTTGCTTACAGGCAAATCAACCAATAGTTCTTTGAAGGCAAATGCCGCATTCGATGGGGCAATTGTGTGTGAGGATGATGGTCCTGGGCCATAACGGAATAACTTGCTAATAGACTTCATGGATATATTCTAAATCTTTTATCCGAAGATTTAAGAATTCATTTAACTTTGTAAAGAAAACCACTAAACTAATTATCGTTATGCGAACCCTGATTCTCTTATCTGCCATTCCTGGAAGTGGTAAGTCTACTTGGGCGAATAAATATAAAGCGGAACATAATAATGTTTTCATTGTTTCTAGTGATTCAATAAGAAAAGAACTTTTTGGTTCAGAAAGTTGTTTTGTTAATGAAAGGCTAGTTTGGAAAACATTTGAACAACGTTTGAATGAGCATGTTAATGATATGGATGATTTAACAGTTATTGCTGATGCGACCCATCTAAGCAACCGCTTAAGAAAAGTCTATTTTGATTTAACACCTAATTTTGATCGCCATATCCTCGTCATTTTTGATATTCCTTATGAAGTGTCTCTCTACCAAAACTCATTAAGAGAGAGAAAAGTTCCTCTTGAAGCGATGGAGAAACTTAGAAAAGAATATGAGGCTCCTTCAAAAGAAATCGAAGAAATGTATGATGAAATCCAATACATTAGAGAGATTTCTAGCGAAGCAAAGAAACAATTCAATAAGAACTAAAAAAGAGCCCAATTCAATGAGCTCTTATTTTTTTGTTTTAGAAATTAATAATCGAATTTCTTTCCTTTGATGGAATCGTTATTGGCAAAGTATGCGACTGCGAAGGCACCAATAAGAAGGAGGGAGCCTAAGACAATGGCCATGATGCCAAAGCCAAGATCAAAGGAGAGGTCTTTCATATATAAGTGAACTGGAAGAGCAACACTTGTTGAACCTGGAGCATATTGATAGACAATATCCATGATGCCATAGATTAATAAGCCAGCACCAGTTACGGCGATTGCGCCAGCACTCATGAATGAGGCGAACTTTAAGGATTTATCGCTCTTTTCTTTCTTTAAACGTAACCAACCGACGAAGGCAAGGATAGCAGAAACAATAGAAACGACAATGATGACGTAAAGAAGATGGGAAACTTGAACTCTTTGGTTGGCCCAGGTGGCTGCGCCAATTAAGGCAAGAGCAGCTTCAACGCCAACGACTAAGCAAGTAAGAGCGGCACTTCCAATAAAATCACAAAGTAATGGAGTTTGATCTCTTTGATCGAAGATCTTAACCATTGGAATATTTGTAGCAATTAAGAGAACGATAGAAATTAATAATGCCATAACGATAACGAAGACTAAGTTACCGTTAGCTGTTAAATCCCATAAAAGGCAAGCTTGAAGCAAGAAGAAGATTGCAGCAATCCAACCCTCGCAAATTAAAGCGGAGAAGGAACGAACTGCTGGTTCATCATCATGAGGATTTTGAATAGCCTTTAAAGCATCGATGAATCCTAATGTTGAAATGACCATAAAGACCAAGCCAACAACAGCTAATTCAAACCAAAGGAAGAATGATCCGTTGGTATTGAAGCTAAGACCAGAATCACGATAGAAATAGTCTGGTGTTCCGCCTAAATATTGTGGAACGACAAAGAAACCAAACCAAATTCCCATAAAGCCAAATGCCAAGAAAATAAGGGCATGAGCCATGAGAGATAACGTTCTAGATGTTGACGTATATTTCATAAAGCACCTCACAGAAGGTAAACAAGCATACAAAAGATCACTTGGTTACAACGTATAAATTTAAGTCTATCTATGATAGATAGTCAAATGATTTTTCGCTAATTTAAAGTCGTTTGCTCACTAATAATGCACTTATTAGAGCCCAGGAGAGATTGAATCCCCCACAATTGCCATCAATATCTAGGACTTCACCTAGGAAAAAGACGTTTCTTTCTTTTTTAGATTCAAGGAAAGAAGAAACCTCGCCTAGGTCAACTCCACCGATGCTAACTTGAGAATCTTCGAATGGATATGGAGAGAGAATATCGAAACTCATATGTTTGAGGTTTGTTGCTAAAGATGAGATGTCTTTGTTCTTACAAACTTCTTTTAAATAAGTTTCTAAAGGCAAAGGAACAATCGTCGATAAGAAAGAATCTTTATTTTGATTCTTTGCATTGTTTAAAAGATCACATAACGCATAGTAAGAATATTCTGGGAATAAATCTAAGGAAACTTTAGGATTTTTAACGACCTTATTACGGTAGATTGTACTTTCTGCATTGAAAATAACAATTCCAGAAAGTCCATCTTTCTTGAATAAAACCTCTCCTTCTTCTAGAAAAATTTGTTTGTTATCTAGAGTTGCTTTAACTAAGGCATGATGTCTAAAACCTTGGAGACATTTAACGTTTTGCTTGACCTTGATTGGCGCTAAACCAGACCTAAGTTCATTTATCTTGTAACCATGTTTCTTTAATGTTTCAAAAAATGAGCCATCTGAGCCTAAATTTGGAGAAGATTTTCCTCCTGTAGCAATAAGCACGGCATCAAAATGTCCAAAGTTGCCAATCTTATATCCATCATTATCTTTTTGATAATCGGATATTTTTGTAACATTTTGGAATTTAACA
The DNA here is from genome assembly GCA_963657245.1 of Lachnospiraceae bacterium. Taxonomy (GTDB): domain Bacteria; phylum Bacillota_I; class Bacilli_A; order RFN20; family CAG-826; genus UBA4951. The sequence goes on along the minus strand of CAVKLJ010000002.1, from coordinate 70,095 downwards.
CCTAATGATGTTGCAAGAGTGAGTAGATACTTAATATAGCTTCCAGCATGAAAAGAGAGAGGATAAACATAGTCTCCGTCTTCATATAAGGCGACGCCTAGATTGTTTAATTCTTTCTTTAACTCTGGATATGGGAAATCTCTTAAAACGGTCTTTAGGAAATTCGGATTGTTAAATCTATTTGGCAAGAGTTTCTTGTTTAAAAGATTGCAATGTCCATTGCCTGTCGCATAAAGTTTCTTGGCTAATTTCTCTTCTTTCTCAAAAACGTATATCTCATATGAAGGATGTTCTTTTTTGAGAATGATTGAGGAATATAAACCAGCAGGTCCTGAACCAATAATTGCAATATTCATCGCTAAAACCTACTTATTTTTCAAAAATATTTAGCAAAAAGGCACTATTTCTAGTTGCCTTTGCTTCTTCCGTGGATTTCGTTATATCTATCGATTTCTTCACGAACGATTTTTGTCGCATCAAGAGAAGAAACACGTTTTTGCCCATCTCCAAGAGAGGTTTGAACTTCCTCATGGAAGATCTTCTTGAATGATGATGCAGTCGTAAGATTGCTCTTAACTGGCTTAGGCTCTTCTTTGTTGCCTTTGCCTTTTTTCTTCTTTCCTTGGCTTTCTTGTTGAGGAACCATCGTGACAACCATGGTTTTATCAGCGTCTGGTTTACCAAAGCCTTCATTTTCTTTCTTAGGAGCCTTGAAGATAAGGTTCTTTCTTGTTAGGTAGTTATAGATAAGTGTGACGCAAGTTTTAACAACAAAGATTGTGGCAAAAGCCCAGAAAGCTAATCCTGCTTCATTCCATAAATCGCTCCAGGAAACCTTAACGAAGTCTGTGGAAAGTTTTAGTTCTGGCCAAAGGAAGTTACAAAGTACAACTCCACCTTCTTGAACGGCAAGGCCAATTAACCAGCCAAAGGCAGCAAGACCAACATAACTCCAGAAAGCCTTTTGAGTTTTGGTGTTGATGTTCTTATCAACGTTTTGATAAACCCAAAGACGGGAAATAAAGAAATTAACGACGCATGAGACGAAGAAAGAAATTGTTGTGGAAACGCCCCAAGCAACATATCCTCCCCAGCCGCCATCTCCACCTTGTGTAGCAAGGCCGTTAAAAACATATTTCATTAAAACGAAGAAAACAACCGCGTCAATGGCTGTGGCGATTAAGCCGGTGATGATGAAACGTATAATCTCTCTTACACGGGATTTTTTACGTTTTTCTCTTTTTTCGATTTTCTTTAAATCGATAGACTCTAATGTCTCATTTTCTTTTCTTATTTCTTCCATAGTCTTTATATTACCTTTTTTATTGAACGAAAACTATCAAAGTTCATCAATCTCTTGCAATAAATCATCAACTGAGGCGTCTGAAGGCATTCTTAGGTCACCTCTTGGGGAGATTGCTACGCTACCAACTTTTGCTCCATCAGGAAGACAAGAACGTTTAAATTGGTTATGGTAGAAACGTGAGAAGAAAGCTCTAAGCCATTTCTTAATGAACTCTTTGTCATATTTTCCTTCATATGCCACCATTGCTATTTTTAATAACTTTGCTGGCCTATATCCAAAACGCAGGAAATGATAGATAAAGAAATCATTGAGTTCATATGGTCCGACCTTATCTTCAGTCATTTGAGCTATATTCCCATTTTTATCGGTTGGTAAGAGTTCTGGGCTAATTGGAGTGTCGATGATATCATTTAAGGCTACTGCTGCTTCTGGATGAAGGATTGCATAGCCTTCGCAAAGATATCTAACCAAGGTCTTAGGAATAGACGCGTTAACGCCATACATCGACATATGATCGCCATTATACGTGCACCAGCCTAAACAAAGTTCAGATAAATCTCCTGTTCCAATCATTAAGGAATTACGATCGTTGGCAATATCCATCAAGACTTGCGTTCTTTCTCTAGCTTGAGCGTTTTCATATACGACATTGTGATTATCAATATCATGATTTATATCTTTGAAATGTGAAACCAAAGTCTCTTTGATGTTTATTTCTTCAAAAGAAACGCCAAGTTCTTCAGCAAGTAACTTTGCATTATCGTGAGTACGTTTGCTTGTGCCAAAGGCAGGTAAGGTTATTGCCGTTATGCCCTTAAGATCAAAGTTGGCTTTCTTAAATGCTTCAACTGTGACTAATAAGGCAAGAGTGGAATCAAGACCGCCACTTAAACCGATTATCGCCTTATTTTGTCTAACTGTATGTAATCTCTTAACAAGACCCATAGATTGAATATCCAAAATCGTTTGAACACGTTTTAAATCAATTTCTTTTCCTTCAGGAATGAATGGATTCCTTGAATAATGCCTTAGAAGGCTATTTGGGGTTTCTAATTTCATCTCAAAAGGAATGTATAAGAAAGAGTTTGTATTTGTATCAAAGGTGTTTGCCTTTAGACGTCCTGATTCAAGTTTCTCGATATCTATTGTTGAGGTTGCCTCTTCCATCTTGAATGGTTCGGTCTCTGAAAGGATTGTTCCGTTTTCTGCGATGATATTATGTGAGGAGAAAACTAAATCTGTCGTAGATTCTCCATCCCCTGCATCGGAATAAATATATGCCGCATGTAATCTTGCGGATGTCATTCTAACAAGGTCACGTCTATATTCAGCTTTACCAACCGTTTCGTTTGACGCGGATAGATTCAAAATAACGTTTGCACCAGCTAAAGCTAGATTCGTTGATGAGGTATTTGGCACCCATAAATCTTCGCAGATTTCCACGCCAATTTTCAATTTCGGGTAACTTTCATCGATGAAAATTAGTTTTTTGCCAAATGGATAAGTCTTTCCATCAAGCAAAATCGTTGAGTTTTCTTCGTCATACCCTTTAAACCATCTTGCTTCATAGAATTCGCCATAATTTGGAATATATGTCTTAGGAACGAAGCCTAAGATTTTTCCTTTATGAATGATGGCCGCACAGTTATAGAGGTCATTGCCTTTTGCTAAAGGAAGACCGACAACAAATAAAACATCGTCGTTTTTTGTCTCTTTAACGATATTTAGGAGAGAAGACTCTGCTTTAGAAAGAATGCTTTGGAAAAGGAAGATGTCATTACACGTATATCCAGTTAAACATAGTTCGTTTAAAACAAGAATGGAGACTTTATCATTATTCGCTTCATGAACTTTCTTGATGATTTCTTCTTCGTTATGCTTAATGCCACCGACTTCCACTTCGATTGTCGCCGAGCGAACATTAACAAACCCCATAGGATCTGATTGTTCTTTTCCTTCAAGGCATAATGGCTGGTTTTTGCCTTCTTTCCTTGGAAGGTTGATATTCTTTTCTGATAATTGCTCATATCTATCAGGAGATAAAATCACAAAAGATGAATATCCGTTCTTCGTGATATAGATAAGACCGTTGTTTTCATTTAAGTCTTTTTCGAGTTTGTTTGTATCTCTTAGAGCAGTAATAGGCTGGATTTTCTTATTCATGTCATTATTTTAGCATAATTATGTCTTATTATGACAATTACCTTTAGGAGAAAAATAAGATAAACTACTCTCTATGAAAAAAGCGTTATGTTTGCTAAATGGATATGTTCAACAAGGTGGACCATTGCATTTCTATCAAAGAATGAAAGAGGAACTATCTAAACTTGATATCGATTTGGAAATGAAAACAAATCAAGAATTAAGCGTTCTTATCGATTCTGATGGATCGATCCGTAATAGCCTTCCTAAATATGAGTTTTGCTTATATCTAGATAAAGATGGATATATTTCTAAGATGCTAGAACTATCCGGGTTACGTTTATTTAATTCTTCTGAAGCAATCTATCTTTGTGACGATAAGATGATCACTCATATATATCTAGCAAACAACGGCATAAGGATGCCTAAGACCATATCCGCTCCACTTAATTATTCAAATAACTTCGACGATAAGTTCCTAAATAACGTTGAGAAAGAATTAGAGTTCCCACTTATTGCAAAACGTAACTACGGTTCTTTAGGAAAAGGAGTCTTCCTCTTAGAAAATAAAGAACAATTGATTGAGTTCGAAAAGAAATATCAAAGTGAGCCTCATTTATACCAAGAGTTTATCAAATCGTCGTTTGGTTTTGATTATCGTTTGATTCTTATTGGTGGCAAATTTGTCGCCGGCATGCAACGTCTAAATGAAAATGGTGATTTCAGGAGCAATATTGCCGTTGGAGGAAAAGGAATACTAACAGAAATTCCATCTTCCTATATCGCTTTGGCAGAAAAAGCCGCGCAAATTTTAAAATTAGATTACTGTGGTATCGACCTCTTAAAAGGAAAAGATGGAGAAGCAGTCCTATGTGAGGTAAATTCGAACGCTTTCTTAAAAGGCATCGAAGAAACAACGGGAATCAATATTGCCGAAAAATACGCAAAGCATATAACCGAATCCATCTGAAGATAAAAATAAAACGGGCAAGAACCCGTTTTAATTTTTAGTTGTCGATTTTTCCTTTTATTAGTTGTTTTCAGGAGCTTTTGGCGCACTGCCGTTGCTCTTCTTTAATTCAAGGAGAATTTGACCAAGAAGTTCTTTTTCTGTTGGTTCAGGAAGTCCTGGTTCAACTGGTGCAGGTCTTTCTTCTGGATGCTTTTGATAATATGCTTCGAGAAGTTCTGCATCGAGTTCTTTCTTCTTGGCTGCAATTGTGTTAGCAACTTTGACAACAATGAATAAGACCAAAGCAATGATGACGAAAGAGATAGCAGCATTGATTAATGTGCCCCAATCGATAACAGCAGACATGTTATATGTCCAGGTTGATCCATGGAGAGTATAAAGTCCTTTGAGAGCTGTTTGCCATTGAACAAAGGTATCAGAATCTTTTGTGATCGTAACACCTTGAGACTTGGCATATAGGATTGTGGCTTCAGTAATATCGGTGAATTTTTGTCCGATGCCTTCAACACCTCTTTGGGTATCGTTTAAGGCTGGAAGAACTGTGACAAGTCCTTTTAAACCTCCTGGAACTGCCCAGGTGCAAACACTTAATAAGATGTTGACGAATGCGTTAGTTATTGCGCTAAAGGCACCACCAATGACGACACCGACGGCCAACATTAAGGCGTTACCTTTGTTGATGAACTCTTTAAATTCTTTCCAGAGTTTTCCTTTTTCTCTTTTTGCTTTTGCCATAAAAAATATCTTTCCTCCGACAACTAGGGATATTTTATTACTAAATATCCATAAATCAATTTACAATTTTTCCCTAAGGTTTGTTTGCAAAAGAGGCGGATTTCTCCACCTCTATTGTTTTAGTCTACGCTTAATTGCCCTGAAGCAATGAGCTGTCCACTCTTGCGGTCAAATAAGAGAATCTCATTTCCCGTGAAGTCTAGTTTGGTTTTTGCACCAATCATATAGTCGACTCCACCAAAGATAACGGCGGTTAGAAGATACTCGCCAATTCTAAGTCTAGCGGTTGTTTCCATACCTGTTGGAAGAGCACTGTAGATTTCTCCATCCAAGCCTTTTTTGTTAGAAAGCTTAATGAATTCAGGACGAATACCAATAATGAGTTTGTTTTCCGCTTCTTCGTGTTCTTCTTCTCTCATGATTGTTCCATTAACCTTTGGAATACGGTAGTTGAAGTCACGGTCAGCATTTTCTTTCTCGACGTGGCCTTTCTTGGAGGCCTCTTCTGCTTTACGGGCTTTTTCTTCTGCCATATCTTTGTCGCGTTTGGCTTTGAAGGCTTCTAAATCGACATAGGTATTTGGCTTAAATGTCGCTTTGACGCCATCAAACATATTGATCGCAATATTTTCTCCGGATTGTTCTGCGTCAACTTCAACAAAGTTAATTGATGGAGAACCAATGAAATCTGCGACAAATAAGTTATTTGGCTGCTTATAGACATCAAGAGGCGCTTCATATTGTTGAAGGACACCGTTGTTTATTAAACAAATCTTTGTAGCAAGGGTCATAGCCTCTTGTTGATCGTGAGTGACATAAACAAAGGTTGAACCGGTTTCTTTATGAAGTCTTTTTAACTCAGAACGCATCTCAAGTCTAAGCTTGGCATCAAGGTTAGAAAGAGGCTCATCCATGAAGATGACTTTTGGCTCTGGTGCAAGGGTTCTAGCAATTGCGACACGTTGTTGTTGGCCACCAGAGAGTTCTGCTGGATATCTATCCATGAATTCGCCAATATGAACAATACGTGCGACATGGCGGACACGTAAATCGATTTCTTCGGAATCTAGCTTACGAACCTTTTTAACGATTTCACCATCTTTTGTATAGCGACCTTCTTCATCAAGAGTGTAGCCTTTATCTTCGACTTTTCTTGCCTCTTGATCGACTTTTTCTAAATATTCTTCTCTCTTTCTATTGGCAATATCAAGAGCTTCCTCATCGCTCTTTTCGTGTAGTTTCAAAGAGAACAATTCTTTTGCTGAAGACATGGAAATCTTGAAACCATCAATGATGAATAAGAGAGCTTTTCCTTCAACGATCTTGCCGTTTTTGTCATAAGAATAATTAACGAATTTTTTGATTTCAGAAATCTTTGTAACCACTTCAGAAAGACGTTTATATTTTTTGTATTCTGAAGAAATCACTGGCATTTCCCCCTTCAATTCATGAAGACCAAAGGTGATATTCTTATAAACTGTCATATGTGGCCAAAGGGCATAGTTCTGGAAAAGGAAGCCTACATGTCTTTCGTTTGCGGGGATATTTATTCCAGAATCGCTATCAAAGACAGTTTCTCCACCAATGGTTATTTTTCCACTTGTTGGAGTCTCTAGACCAGCAATCATACGTAATGTGGTTGTCTTACCGCATCCAGATGGGCCAAGAAGAGTGATGAATCCATTATCTTTGATTGTCATATTTAGGTTATCTACGGCATAGAAACCTTTCCATCTCTTACATACATTTTCTAATACTATTTCTGGCATAAAACTAACCTCCGATGCCTTTGTCTAAGCTGGCTCCAGTGATCTTGTTGATGAGCCAATTGAATACGAGGATGACGATGATAAGCATTAAGTTTGCACCATTTTCAAGTGCAGGAATACCGTCTGCTTCGAACAAGAAAAGTTGCCTTGTCAAAACGCCAGAAGCAGGAACGATGAAGACGAAGAGGGAAAGCTCTCTCATGCAGGAAATGAATGGTAAGAGATATCCAGAAAGGAATGAGCTCTTCTGAATTGGGAAGATGACGTGTAACATACGTTTTCCCCAATTAACGTTTTGTATGACTGCCGCTTCTTCAATCTCGTTAGAAAGCTGTAGCATCGCGTTAAGAGAACTTCTTGAAGCGAATGGTATGTACTTAATTGTTCCAACAATAACTGCAAGTAACATCCAATTCTTTGCAAGCAATGTCATACCCATGCCCGCCATATCGCTTGCTAGGGTATAGAAGATAACCGACATTGAAATTGATGGCAATAAGTAAGGCAAGAAAGCCAAGCCATTAACGAATTGAGCTAATTTAGATTTACGTTTCTTAGCAACAGCATAGCCAATAAGAAGGCCAATCGTGCCAGCAAGCAAGGAACAAATGACGCTCAATAAGATGGAATTTCCAAGTGCTCCCCAAACGTCGGTGGAATAAAGTAATCCGTTATTTCCGTTTCTAAGGGATTTATCGTTTGTGATCCACCATTTCCAAGTGATGCCTGAAGAATAGTCACCTTGGTTTGGAAGGACAGATTCAATTGCAAAGGAAATCATTGGTCCGATGCAGAAGAAAGTAACGATGATAACAAGAATAATCGAGATGACCCATCTTCCGACTTTTCCAAGAGTCTTCGTTTCGGCTTGTCCGGATTTTCCTGAAACAGTCGTGAATTGTTTTCTTGAACCAGTTTGATATTGGTTGATAAGAAGAATCAACATGCCAATGAAAATCAAGACAATGGAGATAACGTTACCCATACCGCTTTCTGTTGTGGTCGAGCTATTGATCATCCATTCCATTTGGGTGGAAAGAAGGCCATAGCCGATAGGGTCACCCAAAGTAACAGGAACTGCATAAGAAGATAATGCAGACGAGAAAACCAGTAAGACCGTTGAAAGAATTGCCGGTTTTAACATTGGAATGGTTACTTTGAAGAAAACCTTCCACTTAGGAATGTTTAAGATAACTGCGGCTTCTTCAAGGTTGGAGTCCATGTTTCTTAGAACACCACCAAGAAGAATGTAGGCAAATGGAGCATAGTGTAGCCCTAAGACCAACGCGATTGGGAAAACGCCGAATACCATCCAGTTAGGCACGCATAAACCCGTTATGGCTTGGAATTCTCCTTTATAGGCCAAAGCCCAGTTTGTCTCGGTATTAACAAAGAGGTTACGCCAGAAAAGAGCCAACGTCCATTGAGGCATAACATAAGGGAAGATGAATACTGATGAGATGAATTTTTTGAATTTTAAGTCTGTTCTAGTGATTAAATAAGCTGTTATTCCGCCAAAAACAAGGGCAAAAGCACAAGCCAACACAGAAACCAAAAGGCTTCTTAATAAAGGTTTCCAGAAGAAGCCAACTGCATTAGCGCCAGCAAAGGTGTTGTAATAGTTGGCCCAAGTAAAACCAGAGATGGTTCCAAGAATAGGATCCTTTACTGTAAGAGTTGTGATTGCAATTGAGATGGTAGGAATTAGTGTTAGAAGCAAAAGAACAATTCCAAAGAAAACAAGAATCGTATTTGCGGGAACGCCAAAAAAGGTTAGCGTTTTGTTTAAACCTTTTTTGACATCCTTTAGGAAATTCTTTTGTTCTCCATTACTTTCTGTGTAGGAATCCATGTTTTTCTCCTTTCTAATAGTTTTCATAAAATTACCGGAGTTAGTTTTTTCCTAACCCCGGTAATGGTTTTGCTAATTAGGAAGTTTTCTTAGCTGTCGTATTAACAATGAATTCGTTAACTGTTGCGTAATTTTGTCCCAAGAATTCAGGATCTTCGACGATTGCTTTACCAGTTGAAGTCCACCAATCACCACTTGGGTCATTCATGACTGGGAAGACATTTTCTCCTTCATCGTTTTGTACCCATTTGCCATCAACGAATGAGCCATGGCCGAATTTGCGGCGGTTAACATCTACTGAAGGCATTGATGGATAGTCACCAATATCATTACCCCATGCCTTGAAACCATCAGCGGTTGTCGCAAGATAGTTAATGAAGGCACATGTTGTATATGGATGTTTTGTGATGGAGGAAACCATTAAGTAATGTTTATACATGAAGCCAGAGAAGCCTTTCATGTTCATAGTTGCTGTCGCTCCATCGGTGTTATTGGTGCCAAGCGCTGGAGAAACAAGGAATTTCTTGGAAACATCTTCCGTTTCTTCGATGTTGTTCATCTTGGAATAGACAATCCAAGCTGCAGATCCATCAGCGGACTTCTTAGATAATGGGTTGATGATATCGCCATCATCTTTTGCAAACGATGCATTCTTGATGAAACCTGCAATGAATGCATAAGCGTATTTCTTTAATTCGCCATACGAAGCATAGTCATCAACTTTGATGTCAGAAGAGTTTGTGCTGTCTTCATATGCTTCTTTAAGCATCTTGCAATTTTCATCCTTTGTTAACATGATAAGGAAGTCACGGTTAACGTTTTCGTTGTTTGGATTCATGGCAGCGAGTTTTTGTCCGGTCTTTGTGAAATCCCAAACGTTATCAACGCCTGTGCCATCGCCATTGGCGTCATTAACTAACCACGTCTTGAAGTTGTATTGTAAGGAGAATGGATTCTTGTTCTTATTCTTATCGGTTGCAGAATCATCATTCCACTCCTTTGGAACATAGTTAACCATGTATCCAGTGTCGATGGCGTATTTTTGAAGCTGATAACCATCTTGGAGAAGGAAACCATCATAGCAATCCGTTTTGTTTGCTTTGATATCGTTTGCAAGCGTTTGGTAGATATGGCCATCATCGATGGATTTATCACCAGAAAAGGTCATATTTGCGCATTTTGCGTTTTTCGTTGCTAAAAGTGCCTTGAATTTGTCTTCTGCCTTGTGTAGACGGGAAGAAGTACCGGTAAATTTTAAATCACCGTCTTGGATTTCATCGGCAGCTTTTTGCATTAGCTCATCACGAGTCATCTTTTGGGCTGCTTCAACGGCCGCTTCTACAACCTTCTTTTGTGGATTCTCATCCGACGCACAGCTTCCTAAGCAAGAAATGATTGCCAAAGAAGCAAGTGGGAGCATAAATTTTTTGTAATTCATTTTAAAACCCTCCTTGATAATTTTGGTTTTTTGAATCTGCCACTATTATAAATGTAAGCCCTTACAAAAATAAAGAGGAATTTTTACTTTTTTCTTACTTTATTTATTTTTTATTACTTTTTACCAATGTTTTATTAGTCAACATCTTCATTATCAACGATGTTGTCTTTTAAGGTGATTTCAAAGATTGTTCCAGAGCCAAAAGTAGACTTAACATCTATCTTATAGCCATAGTATTCACATATGTACTTAACAATGGATAAGCCTAGTCCTGTACCCCCGTCTTTACGACTTCTAGCTTTGTCAACACGATAGAAGCGTTCAAAGATGCGAGAAATATTTTGTTCTTTAATGCCAATGCCCGTATCTTCAATAGTAACTGTCATATCCTTCATACGGATATAAACATCTCCACCTTCTTTGTTATAACGGATGGCATTCTCGATCAAATTCCTAAAAAGCCTGTCAAAATCCCCTTCATTTACTTTTATAAGGAGTTTTGTTGTCTCTAAATGAAGATTAATCTTTCTCTCATTGGCTCTAAGTTTCTCTGATTCGACAATTGAAGTAAGAGTTTGCCCTACTTCTAATTGAACGATAGGTCTTAAAGATTCATTTTCTAACGAAGATAGTTCTAGCATGTCACCAATGATTTTATTCATCCTTCTTGCTTCATGAATGGTTTTCTCGGTCGCATCATCAATCTCTTCTTTTTCAGTTAAGATTCCTTGCTGGATCATCTCTTGATAGCCAAGAATCGAAGCAAGCGGAGATTTTAATTCATGCGAAGCGTTTGCAAAGAAGTCGCGTTTCATCTTTGCCGAATTGAATTCCTCAGTAACATCGATAAGCAACATTGCCGCGCCAATCTCATCAGGCTTATTTTCCTCACGCAAAGGCTCTATCTCACATTGATAGATACGGGAATCAATCGTTTCGAAATACGTTTCTCTTATGCCCGTTCCTATGACTGTGGATATCTTTCTTTCCGCTACAGCGGCTTTGCTTAAACATAACAAAGGTCTTCCAATTGAATCGTACAAATCTAAACCAAAGATTTCTGCAGCTTTTTTGTTGATCATTCTTAATTTCTTATTAGGCGAGATTAAAATGATGCCTTCGGTAAAGGAAGAAAGAATGAAATCAGTTTCTTTAGCCTTTCTTTTTGCTTCGGTAAATTCCTTCTCTAATTTCTTTCTTGAATCTCTTAGGATTTTTGCATAGAAATCCGTTGAATCGGAAAAATTTTGATCGTTAGAAATTCCGCATACCTTACGAAGACGTCCAACTTGTTTCTTTAAACTGTTCATTGATTTAGAGAAAGAATGGATAGAGAAGGCGAAATATACGCCGTATATTGCAACAATGATTACACTTCCATAGATCAAAAAGTTCTTAGCTAGGCTAACATCTGGCGGAACGGCAATGCCAATACGGAAGTACTTAAGATACTTATCCATATAACATATGCGGTAACAGAATTCTTTTTCTTGGGTTTTATTCCACTCAAAATAAGTCACATTGTCATGATTTATAAGATAATCGACGGAAAGAGCCTCTGTTGTCATTCCCATCGAATCTTCTTCAGGGCATCCTCCTTCTGACCTATAGTAGGAGAATTGATAATCATTAAGACCACGGTAACGTGACGTTTCATAAGTGAAAGTTGAATCAGTCTCAATTGCTAAAGATGTTTGGTTTGCTAAAGACGTCGTTTGAAACTCAATAGATTGTTTAGATGAAAAATACCATGTTAAGCCTGCGGTTAAATATGCTCCGACTAGCAAAACAAAAACTAGGATGTCAAAAAAGACGAGACGTTTTTTGTTCATAAGACAAGACGATAACCAGAGCCATATATCGATTTGATAGAATCCGGCCCTAGCTTTTTACGTAATGATCTAATGAGCATATCTAGTGCTTTAGAGTCTTCGCGTTTGGGATTTGAATAACTGGCTGTAAGCTCTTCTCTAGTAACAATTCTTCCATCCGCTTCAAGAAGACGTCTAGCAATCAAAAGTTCGAATGAGGTAAGTTCCACAGGTTTGTTTCTAATGCAGAAAACATTTCTATCCGCATCATATGAGAAACGACCTTTTTTAATCTTTGTCGCATTTGGATTTCTTCTAAATTGAGCTTTCACACGAGAAATGAGTTCGGTGATCTCAAAAGGCTTGGTTAGATAATCATCAGCGCCTAAATCTAAAAGTTCAACTTTATCTGAAGTCATTGATTTAGCAGAAACAACAATCACATGAATGTCATCATATTTTCTTATTTTTCTAATTTCTTTAAGTACTTCTCTTCCTTGGATATTTGGCAACATCAAGTCGAGAAGAATCAACCCTGGGGTATTTTTGCTAACATCGTTAAGAAAAGATTCGCCATCATAATAAGAAAGAACTTCAAAACCTTGTTTTTCCAAGGTTTTAGAAATAATTAAGGAGATTGATTCATCATCCTCTATGGAAGCGATGCGTAATTTGTTCATCGGATTGATTTTAATCACAAAACAGTCAAAAGTCAGTACAAATTTTCATATGTTGATTTAATTTTCAGGGCGACTACTTTAAAATGTATCCACTATGGAACAGAGCTCCTTACTTTTTGAAGAAACAATAGATGCCCCATTAGCGGAAAGGATGCGTCCAAAAAATCTCGATACATTTGTTGGGCAAGAACACCTTATTGGCGAAGGCAAAATCTTAAGAAAACTTATTGAAGAAGATAAGGTCTCTTCGATGATATTCTGGGGTCCGCCGGGAGTGGGCAAAACGACACTTGCCGAAATTATCGCCAATAAAACCAAATCGAAATTCATTATCTTTAGTGCCGTAACATCTGGCATAAAAGAAATAAAATCCGTCATGGAAGAAGCGGATAAAAACAAGAAATTTGGCGAAAGAACAATTTTATTTGTTGATGAAATTCATCGTTTCAATAAAGCCCAGCAAGATGCCTTTCTCCCTTATGTTGAAAAAGGGTCAATAATCTTAATAGGAGCGACAACCGAAAACCCATCATTTGAAATAAATAACGCGTTGTTGTCACGCTGCAAAGTATTCGTCCTAAATGCCTTAACACCGGATAATATCGTCTCTCTACTAAAACGAGCAATATCATCTTCTGAAGGATTTGGAAAAGAAAATGTCGAAATTTCTGATGAAATATTGAATAATATTGCCATCTTCTCTAATGGCGATGCAAGAAACGCCTTATCCACATTAGAGATGCTGATTCTAAATTCCGATCGGCAAGGCGATAAGGTGATTGTCAAAAAGGAGATGTTGGAACAGATTACATCTAAGAAAACATTCCTATATGATAAAAAGGGTGAGGAACATTACAACATTATCTCCGCTTTGCATAAGTCGATGAGAAATTCTGACCCTGACGCAGCAATATATTGGTTAGCAAGAATGCTTGAAGCTGGCGAAGATCCGTTATATATTGCTAGGCGTTGCATCCGTTTCGCTTCAGAAGACGTTGGTATGGCCGACCCGAAAGCCCTTGAGCTTGCGGTTGCCGCCTATCAAGCTTGCCACTTCATTGGAATGCCTGAGTGTTCCGTCAATCTCACTCAGGTTGTAACCTACCTCTCTTTAGCACCTAAATCAAACGCCATGGAAGTCTCGTACGATATGGCAGCCTTAGACGCAAGAAAGATGCTAGATGAGCCAGTCCCGATGAATATCAGGAACGCCCCTACTTCCTTAATGGAGGACTTAGGGTATGGAAAGGGCTACATTTATGCTCATGACACGAAAGAAAAGGTAGCGGCAATGCAATGTTTACCTGACTCTTTGCAAAATAAGGAGTATTATAAACCTAGCAATCAAGGTTTGGAGGCAAAATACGCTGAACGCCTAAAGGCGATCAAAGATTGGAAAAAAGCTCATATGAAGGAGAAAACAAAATGAAAATTCTATTAGTAGAAGACGAAAAAGACATCTCAAACGCTTTGTGCAGAATTCTTGGTGGCGCAAAATATGATGTCGATGCAGCTTATGATGGAGAACAAGGCTTAGAATTAGCTTCAGCAAGAGCCTATGATCTTATCATCACTGACATTATGATGCCAAAGATGGACGGCATCGAATTAACCAAGAAAATCAGACAATCAGGAAGCAACACCCCTATCTTGATTCTTACCGCCAAATCAGAAACAGACGATAAGGTCAAAGGATTAGATGCTGGTGCAGACGACTATCTCACAAAGCCTTTCTCCTTGAAAGAATTCTTAGCCAGAGTTAGATCCCTTTTACGTAGAAAAGGCGATTATGTTGAGCCATATAAAGTTGAAAACGTCGAACTTGATCGTAATCTTTTCCAATTAAAGACTCCTACAGCTTTCGTAACATTAACCGATACTGAGTATCGCCTTATGGAATATCTCATGCGTAATAAAAACGTTGTTCTTTCTACAGAACGTATCATGGAAGCCCTTTGGGGATATGATGCTGACGTCGAAATAAACGTTGTTTGGGCTTATCTCTCCTCATTAAGAAAGAAACTTGACTCAATCGGTGCCGATGTGAGAATCAAAGCCATGCGTGGTGTTGGCTATAAACTCGTTAAGAAAAACGAAGGCCAATAATTTCTTCTTAACATATCAAAAAGCAAGCCATCTTTAGTGATGGCTTTTTCTATACGTAAAAGTTAGAATTTCTATGGTCTCCTTTCGTTAATAATGACCTTTTATAGATTAACGAAGGAGGCCTTTTTCTACACCTAAAACTCGCAAAAGCTCCGGAAATAAATGGGGATAATTTTATTTCTTTTGTTTTGCTAAATATTCCTCATAAGCCTTTTGTTGCTCATGAGCTTTTTTATAGGCTTTTTGTTGTTTTTCGATTAGCTTGTGGTTTTCGAAATAATCTATACCCATCGCTCTTCTAGCACGACGAGCAATGAATTCTGCCTTTTGGTAGGCTTTCTCACTGCCTTCTTTAAGGATTTCGTATACATGTGGTATATCTTTCTCTAATTCATGGCGACGTTCTCTCATTGGGGAAAGAATTTCGTTTAAGCAAGAAGCAAGGAATTTCTTAACTACGACATCGCCAATTCCACCATGTTCATAAGCGGCTTTGAGTTCATCAAGGTTCTTAAATTCTGGATAGTATTTAGCAAACATCTCATCCGTGGAGAACGCTTCGAGATAAATGAAAACTGGATTATCTTTTGTATGTCCTGGATCGGTTGGTTTTAAGTGGGTTGGATCGGTGAACATCGACATGACTTTCTTATTTACTGTCGCTTCATCATCTGTTAAATATATGCAATTTCCAAGGGATTTTGACATTTTTGCTTTTCCATCAGTTCCAGGAAGTCTTCTTGCATAAGCATTTTCTGGCAACATGATTTTTGGTTCTTCGAAAACAGGTTTGAATGTTGAATTGAACTTATGGGCAATCTCTTGCGCTTGTTCAACCATAGGCTGTTGATCTTCTCCTGCTGGAACGATGGTCGTGCCAAAAAGAAGAATGTCTGCCGCTTGAGATATAGGATAGGTCATAAAACCTACTGGGATAGATTCGCCAAATCCTCTCATCGCAAGTTCACTCTTGACTGTAGGATTTCTCTCTAATCTTGAAAGAGTTACTAAATCCATGAAGTAACAGGTGAATTCACTTAATTGAGGAATTCTAGATTGAACGAAAATCGTGACTTTGCTTGGGTCAATGCCCGCAGCAAGATAATCAAGAGCAACTTCAATTACGTTATCTTCAACCTTTTGTATATTTCCGGCATTATCGGTGATTGCTTGAGTATCGGCAATCATGATATACATCTCATCAAATCCACCGGCATTTTGTAATTCAACGCGTCTTTTTAAAGAGCCAACGTAATGGCCAATATGTAATCTTCCTGTTGGTCTATCACCAGTTAACATTACGCGTGCTATCTTCTTTTCTTCTTCCATATTTCTACATCCCTACTCAATTCGTTTCCTAGTTTATCACGAAATGGCTTTTTTAACACTTAATCACTCAACGCTCTTTAATGATTCAACCATCATTACCTTCTTGATACGTTTTGTTAATACGAGATTAACAACCAAGGCAACAACGAAGGTAAGAAGGAAAGACAAAGCATAAGAAAGAACTTTGATGAAATACATATATTCAACAAGTTCAACAATGTTCGTTCCTAAGACCAACAACATGAATGGGTAGCCAAGCGCTAAGCCGAATAAGACGCCTATTGCCGTTAAGGACATCGTTTCGAATAACAACGACAAAGTTATCTCCCCTCTAGAGAAACCTAAAACTTTTAATGTTGCAATGTCCCTTGTTCTTTCTTTGAAATTCATAAGAGCTAAGTTATATAAAACAACGATTGCAAGCATGATGGCAAAGACTTTTACGGCATTTGTCATGACCGAGACTCCTGACATGACGTCTTGTATGGCTTTGCTTCTTTCTTTTGATGTTGTTGCGGAAGAAACAAGTACTTCTTTTTCGATCGAATCAGCTAAAGCTTCAATATCGACATTTTCTTTAGCCTTTACATAAGCCGTATTGTATTTGAAAGAAGCACCATTAAAGAAAAAAGCGTCGCTATAGCAATAGACACCATGATAAACGAAGGCGTCTTGCACTAAGGCAATTTCCGCTTCATAGGAGATGTTATTATATTGAAAAATCAAAATATCCCCTACATTTACGCCCGCTTTTCTAGAAAGCTTTTGAGTTATAGCAATTTTATCATGGTCAAAATTGAGTTTCATAGTATCCCCGTCTTCTTGGATGATATAGATATTACTTTCTGCTTGAGGACCATCTTTCTTGTAGGCGGTTGTTGTAGAAATGATATAAGGCTCCACTTCTTTAACGCCATCATATTTAAGCAATGGTTCTTTAATTTGGTCGATTGTTAGATTGTTTTTAAAAGAGACAGACATATCCGTGTTATAAAACATAGATAAATCATGATCTATTCCGTAGTTGATCGTATCTTCAATTCCAAAGCCACAGCATAGTAAAGCCGTGCAGCCCATAACCCCAATAATAACCATCAATGATTTAACTTTATTAATACGGATATTCCTAAAAGCCATTTTCAAAGATAATCTTGCAACCTTTTCGTTCTTGTTTTTATGAATATGACGGTAACGAATCTTTGGTGGTTCAGGACGCATAGATTCAACAGGCTTTAAAGAAACCTCTTTATGACAAATAAGGAACGTTACTAAAGCTGATATCCCCAAAAACACCGTAGCTGTTAGGATTCCTTCTAACACCGGGAAGGTATAACTTAAAGATGGCAAAGAATATAGAATCGAATATTTTTGTCCTAAAATCATTGGAATGATAATTGGCCCAAGGATTTCACCAATTAAGGTTCCTATGCCTGTAAGTAAGCAAGTAAGCCGGATATAATGCCAATAGATTTGTGATTTCTTAAGCCCTAAGGCTTTCATCGTGCCAATTTGCGATCTTTCTTGAAGAACTCTTTGGGAAAGAGTTGTAAGGATAACAAGAATAGCGACAGCAAAGAAAACAAAAGGGAAAACATAGGTAAATTGTCTTGCTTGAGTAACGTCGTTATTTAAAGTCACGTAGAAGGGCATCTCGTTACGGGAAGTTGTTAAATAAAGATTGTTACTCTCTTTTTTGGAAAAATAATCGTTTATCTTTTCTTTTAGAGCTGAAACTCTGCTTTGATCTTTAACAGTTATCAAATATTGATTTGGATTGGTAAGATACTCCTCGTCAAGAGAGTTGAATCCAAGTTTGTCTTCTAAGGCAGCAAAGATTATCTTCGTTCCGACTTCATTGAAATTCTCTTCAACTAAGTTAACTAGGCTTTTCTTAAAAACAGAGTCTGACATCAAAACAACTGATGTGTTGTAACTTGATTTTGTCACATTCTCTGGATAGGACATAAATCCAGTAATCGCACTGGAGAAAGATATTTTCTCTTCTTTGAAGATATTTGTTTTTGAAGGCTTAAGGAAATAATCAAGATATGAAGCGAACTCTCCTATTCCGTATGCGGAAACGCTCAATGAGAAAGAAATATCCTGCCCTAGAACGTATTGAGATGAACCTCCAACGTTATATTTGCTTTTGAGTTCTTTGTCGAAGTATAAGAAATCGGATTCATTACTCTCTTCTGCGTCTAACTCTCCATAAGGTTTAGAGATTTTTGGCAAAGAATGAGTGACAACAAGGTAAATGGATTTGCTTCCTGCCTCACAAGGTAGATAAAGTCTTCCTTCCATCTCTTCTCCTTCTTCTAGGAGAGAAGAAATAGCTTCTTGATCTTCTTTTTCGTATTTTGTTGTTGTGACCCAAAGAGAAGAAAGATTTCCTTCGTTATAGACTTCATTAACTCTATTTTCAAAAGATATGGCATTGGCTTGTAAGCCAACAAAAAGAGTTACGGCAATCGCGCCTATGGCAATAACGGCAATAAATTGAGCCCAGGCCTTTTTAAAAGACCTGATAAGCATCTTATTTAACAAAGAGAACGATGACTTATTCATTACCAATCAACTTCCTCTGGACTAATTTGATGTTCATTTACCGCATCAGAAACAATCTTCCCGTCAGAAATACGAATGATTCTTGAAGCGCATTCGGCAATCTTTTGGTTGTGTGTGACAATTATGACGGTCTTTTTATAGTTTGTTGCAACATCGTTAAGAAGCTTCAAAATCTGCGCACCTGTTTTTGAATCAAGGGCACCAGTTGGCTCATCGCATAAAAGAAGGCGAGGATTTTTAACAATTGCTCTAGCTATGGCAACCCTTTGTTGCTCTCCACCAGATAACTGAGAAGGGAAATTAAGGGCTCTTTTCTTAAGGCCCACTTCTTCTAATATCTTTTCTGAATCGAATGGATCTTTTGCAACCGATGCAGCCAATTGAACATTCTCTAAAGCGGTAAGATTGGGCATCAAATTATAGAATTGAAAAACAAAGCCAATATCTTCTCTTCTGAATTTAGAAAGCTTCTTCAAATCATATTTGGCAATATCTTCATTACCAATCATATAGGAACCATTTGTCGCATTATCCATTCCACCAAGAATGTTTAATAATGTCGACTTTCCAGCACCTGATGCACCTAAAATAATCGTGAAGCTTCCTTCTTCAAGAGAGAAAGAAACTCCATTTAAGGCCCTTACTTCATTTTCTTGTCCTTCGTTATATATTTTCGCTAAATCTTTGACTACAATCTTATCCATCTTTTCCCTCTAAAAAACAACAAGTATAAATATAAAGTTTTTATATTTAAATACAATTGAAAATGACAACTGTAAAGAAAATAAATACCATTGTATTGTTAGCATTCACCAACTCAAATATTGGTAATTATAATCTTTCTTGCACTTATGATTGATTGGGTTAATACATTACTTACATCTGTCTCAATGTCGATAGACGCGATGACAGTAAACGCCACAAACGGCTTAAAAGAAAAGAACATGCCAATATGGAAGATGATTCTAATTTCTCTTTCTTATGGCATCTTTCAGTTCATTATGCCTTGTATTGGCTATTTTGTGGGTTTCTCTTTTAAAGAATACCTCGAAAAATATATCCCTTGGATTGCCTTTGCCCTTTTAGGACTCCTTGCAATTAAATCTTTAATCGAATGGATCAAGGAATTCAAAGAAAGAAAAGAAGAAGGCCAAATTGAAGAAAAGAAGATTGGCTTCCTTGAAGTTCTTTATCAAGATGTTGCAACCGCAATAGACGCTTTATGCATTGGCTTCGTCTATTTGGAATTATCAATCGGCAATGCCATGATCGTATTTACTATCATTGGGGTAGTTACCTTCGTTCTTACCTTCATTTCAGTCTTATTAGCCAAACAACTTGCTAAATACCTTGAAAAATGGGCAGGCCTTATTGCTGCGATTGTTTTCTTCGCTGTCGGACTAAAAATCTTGCTTGAGGGTATTTTGTAATTCGCAAGAAAACAATATAATGGAGTTGCTAGGTAACTAGCACCCGGAGGGAAACATTGTTCCCCTACAACTTACATTAAAGGTATCCTGACTGGAGACGCTGGTGTTGAAAGCCTGACCAATTATTTGGAATCAGGAATCCTAATAGCCGACCAAGGAGACCACCTCATACACACGAGGACACTTATTAATTCCCTCTGGGCTAAAAAATCTAAACCAAGGCTTGTTATAAGCCTTTTTCTTTATAAGCATATACTTTTCCAATAATCCATATTCGCCAATCTTGGGAATCTGAAGTCGCCAATCTTGGGAATCTAACTTGGACAATCTTGGGAATTTAAAGTCGCCAATCTTGGGAATTTGATTGATTTTTTGACAAATAAGAAATATAGTTTTCACAGGAAGAAGTTATGGTATACCGCAAAAGATTAATAGAAAGCAGAATTCAAAGAGCACTTAAATCATCTGGTGCCGTTGCACTTGAGGGCCCAAAATTTTCAGGCAAAACAACCACTTGCAAACTATTCGCAAAAAGTCAAATTCAGCTTATAACCAATGAAATTATCGATGTTGTTAAGGCAGATCCAAAAGTAGCTTTAATTGGCGATAAGCCCCATTTGATTGATGAATGGCAAACCGTTCCTGAAATATGGAATTTGGTGAGGAAGGCTGTTGATGATGATTCTGCATTTGGCGAATACATATTAACAGGAAGCGCTACGCCCCCTGACAATTCCAAAATCCATCACTCTGGAGCTGGAAGAATATTCTCACTAAAAATGAGAACAATGTCTTTATTTGAATCAGAAGATTCACTAGGTCTCATTTCTTTAAGGGAACTTTTTGACAATAAAGATTTAACCTTTTTCCATGAAAACAAAGATTTTTCGCTCAATAGAATGGCTTTTTTGATTTGCAGAGGAGGTTGGCCATTATCAATAAACGATGACGAAACAGTCGCTTTAGATGTTACCAAAAGTTATTACACCGGATTGTTTAATTTTAAAGATAGCGATAACCCAAAATATAAAAACAAGAATCCTAACTTCTTGAAAATGGTCCTAAGAAGTTACGCTAGAAATATTTCTTCTGAAGCTGCTTATCAAACAATCTTGGCAGATGTTCAAAAAAGCGAAAATAGGAATATGGATGTGAAGACCTTTGATTCTTACCTAGAAATCGCTGAAGAGCTATTTATCGTTGAAGATATGGAAGCTTGGTGCCCAAGCCTAAGAAGTAAAACTGCAGTTAGAGCAACATCGACAAGACATTTTTATGATCCGTCCATTGCTGCTAGAGCGTTAGGCATATCTCCAGCCGATCTGTTAAATGACGCAAATACCTTTGGGCTCTTTTTTGAAGATTTAGCAATCAGAGATTTAAGAATATATGCCGACACTATTGATGGAGAAGTAAGGCATTATCGCGATAAGAGCGGTTTAGAATGTGATGCAGTAATTCATCTTGAAAATGGCAGATGGGCGCCTATCGAAGTTAAATTAGGGAGCCAAGAAGCAATCGAGGATGCTGCTAAGAAACTTCGCTTATTTGTTGATAGGCTAGACGAAAGCTATCCTAAGCCTGCATTTATGGCTATCATCGTGGCAAACGGTATGGCTTACAAAAGGCCTGATGGCATTTACGTCATACCATTGAATTTATTAAAAAACTGATAATTCATAGAAAAAATCGATTTTCATTTTTCGATTTTTTTAAAAATAGGCTGTAAAACCAGCCTATTTTTAATTCCAATATTCTACTTTGATTTCCGAGAACATCTTTCTGACTTCATCAGATGGATCAACATAAGTCTTTATCATATTATCAATCACTTCATCTGGAACCCATTTATCATTTATTCTCATTTTATTTTGCTTGTAGCAAATAGAATAATCGTGCATCTTGATCATGAATAACAATGAGTGATCATATCCTTTAAGACGTTCCATGTAATATCTACGACGATAGTCTTCTAAAAAGATAGAATCTTCAATTACAGTACATTCATCATACTTAGCGAATATCTCATTGCTTTGGCGGATCATTTCGTCATAAATGACTTCCATGTGCTCAGGAAAAATGAGGTATGAGCCGGTTATTTGTTTTCTTGTTTCATCAGTGTCGATGATAAAAACGTTTTTATGCGTCTTCTGATATTCCTTACACCAAGTGGATTTGCCACTTCCAGGAATACCTGCCATTAGAATCAAATTCTTCATTAGACAAGTTTCTTTCTAAGCCAACTAGATAAAACATCAAGCAAAACGATAAAGATAACAACGCCAAGGACATCAGCGCCAAGTCTGCTCCAGTTATTGATTGAAGCATCTGTTCTTAAGGAGAAACCGATACCACAACCACCGCCAACAACAACACCAATGATGGTTGTTGTACGTAAGTTGATATCGAATCTATAAAGGGCAACGCTAAGCAATGCTGGGCGGAAATTTGGCATGATGCCTAAGTGAATACGTTGCATTAAGTTACCGCCTGAAGCAGAGATTGCTTCCATCGGTTGAACATCGAGTTCATCAATCTCTTCAGCGTACAATTTACCAATCATACCAATAGAGTGAATTGAAAGAGCCAAAACACCAGTTAAAGCGTTCATACCGGTGAAATTAACCATCAATAAGGCAAGCAAGATTTCTGGTAAGGTACGAATCAAGATAAGAATGATTTCGCTAACATATGCGCCTTTATGGAAAAGGTGATGTGAAGCAAGTAAACCAAATGGGATTCCAATTATGGCAGCAATCAAAGTGCCAACATATGCAATAGCAAATGTTTGGAATAATTGATAGATAACGCCTTCCGTGAATTTATACTCGCCATAGCCAAAGAAGTAAGCTGGATCAATCTTGAATAAACGTGAGATATCACTGCCAATTGATTGAGTCGAAGCGGCTAAGCCAATATTGAATTGAAGACCGTTATTTCCCCATGAAATAAGGTTTAAATCAGCGTTCATATAAAGAACGACTATAACGACAACCAAAACAAGGAAAATATCAACAAGCCATTTGTGAGGCGAGGAGAACATTGCATCTCCGATATCATCATAATGGGCTGCTCCTCTAGAACCGAAGACAAATCTCTTAGAATTAACGAAGAAATCTGTATATTTGGTTAGTTTTCTTTTTCCGCCTTCAGGAATTGGGCGCGTATTGGCATAAACCATCGTTCCAATAACAAATAGAACGAGCAAAACTGCGCCAGCGATTAAAATAATGTGTGCTAAGCTCATCTCATCTTCCTCCCGATATAGTTAGAGGCCAATTGAAGGATAAAGACTAACAAGAAAAGAGGAACAAGCATGACGCCAATTTTCCAGAAATCTAAAGAGTCGTTAGCCCAATCTTGAATCTTATAACCAAGGGAATCGATAATGCCAGCATAGCCAAGAATCAAGGATCCACGGATATTCATTTCAAAGACATATAACATATTTGCTAAGAACATTGGTTTGAT
This sequence comes from Lachnospiraceae bacterium, assembly GCA_963657245.1. Taxonomy (GTDB): domain Bacteria; phylum Bacillota_I; class Bacilli_A; order RFN20; family CAG-826; genus UBA4951. The sequence continues at coordinate 46,485 of CAVKLJ010000002.1, read as the reverse complement.
TGATGGGCGAAGACCAAGAGAAACCGCTTGGAAACGCATGCCCCCGGCACTATAAATGGCTTCGAATGGAGACATATCAAGTGTTTCGATATATTCGTACATGATTTTGTAGATAATACCAAGAGTGAAGATAATCATCATGACAATACCAGCAAAATCAGTCGCACCAAATATCAAGACGAAAATCGTACAAAGAGTGATTGTAGGAATGGTTCTGATGATATCGTTAAGGATTCTAAGTGGCTCATAAATATAGCCATGCTTAACGACGTTTCTAGCGCAAAGGTAATAAACAGGAATTGATAAGAGTCCGCCAAATAAGGTTGCAATAAAGCAAAGTTCGACCGTATTCCAAAGAGATGGTAAGGCTTGATCGACAAGGAATGGAAGCCAAGCTTTTTCCATGTAATAACACCAGCTTGCCCAATCTTTAACTTCGATATTATATGGGAAAGTGTCTAAATATTTGTTATATGGCGCCTTAAATAAGCCAGAGATAAACTCCCAGCCTGCAGACCAGCCAAAACGGACGCTGCCAATATCCATCAAAAGGAAACTAATAATGACAAGCGCAACGACAACCACTGCCGCTGAGATAAATAAAATAGGTCTTCTTTTCTTTATTAACCTAATATCTGAGCCATCGTGTTCATCGGATACGTCAATTTGCTTATAGCCGTAATTGACCTTATCCCAAAAAATGGCTGCTTTTTCTTTAAAAGACATTTCTTCAGCCATTATTTGTTCTCCTCAGCTTTTTTCTTTGCTTCAGCCTCAGCTAAAGCATCGCCAATCTTTTCAGAGCTATTCAATGAACGGCCGTAGATTTGCATTGTAACTTCATCGGTAATTTCTTCTGGTTTGCCATCAAAAACGATCTTACCAGCACGAACGCCAATAATTCTGGTGCTATATTTCTTTGCTAAATCAACGTGGTGCATGTTTGCGATAATAGTGATGCCCATTTTGTTGATTCTAGCAAAATCGTCCATAACGGAGATTGTTGTAATTGGGTCAAGAGAGGCGACAGGCTCATCGGCAAGAATTAATTCTGGCTCTTGGGTAAGGGCTCTTGCTAAAGCGACACGTTGTTGTTGGCCACCAGAAAGTTGGTCGGCACGAACATACGCTTTATCAAGAATTCCAAGTTTAGCCATTGATTTATAAGCCAATTGCTTCTCTTCCTTGGTGTAATAACCAAAGAGAGTGGAAAAATAATTATGATAGCCAACACGTCCAGCAAGAACGTTTTTGACAACACTAGATCTCTTAACAAGATTGAAAGATTGGAAGATCATACCGATTCTGCGGCGTTCCATTCTCAAATCCTTGCCTTTAAGCTTAGTGATGTCTTTGCCATCGATAAGGATTTCTCCCTCCGTAACATCATGCATTCTATTAATGCAACGAATAAGAGTAGATTTTCCTGCACCAGAAAGGCCGATTATTGAAACGAACTCCCCATTTTCAATGGTAAGGTTAATATCGTCTAAAGCTTTAAAACCATTGTCTTCATAGACTTTAGACACGTTTTTCAATTCAATCATAATCGGCCTCCAGGTGTAGAAATAATTTTTAAATCAGATAATCAATTTACCACTTATTTGGATGAAGCTGTATCAGTTGGGTTTTCAACTGAGTGAGACTTTGTCCACTTATACATTTCACGAGCTGCGTCATAGTTGTCATCAGTTGTGGCTTTATAACCGGTGTGTGAATAGATTTGATAGAGGTAATAAGCTGGATCGCCTTCTTTGCTAATGCTGCCTGTGTTAGCGGCTGTTGTGAAAGCTTTAAGGACGGCATCACGAGCTGCTTGTTCAAGGCCAGAGTTGCAAGAGATGGTATCGTTCATGATAGGATCGGTGATAGCAACTGTATAGGTGTTATCAAAGATACTGTTATCTTGATAGAAAGGTCCGTCCTTTTGGACATAGCCAGAGCCATAACGTGTATCCATGAATCCGACGGAAACATCGATAACACCACTGCTCATCAAATAGGATAATCCGTTTGGATAGGAGCTTTGGTTGATACCGATAAGGGATTTTGCTTTTTCTTCAGCAGACATGGAATCATATTTTGATTTGGAAACAAACATGTTTGTATAACCCATATCATAAACGAGCTTGGATGGATAGATTAAACCAGAGGAGGAACCATTGCCCATGATACCGAAGGTTGCTTCGCCATCGTGTAATTTTTGTAAGACATCCTTTGTGGTCATGCCATCGGTGATGCCAAAGGTCTTTAAATTTTTTGAAGAGCTATAGGAATCGCGGCGGCAGAACATAACGCCGGAATAGAAGTTAACGGCTGTTGTTGATTGTTCACCGTGATATGAATAAACTGGGTCATCAGAAGTTGCTTGAGCAGCTGGTTTTCCAGACTTTGTGATTTCACCGTTCATAGCTTTTCTTTGAAGCTCTTTGTGAGTTTCGTCGAACATTTCGGCTCCGCCATTACCAGCGTAGTCATCAGCTTGAACTTTATATCCAGCACGGACAGCAGCGGCAATAACATCAACTTTGCCAGGGTCTGTAACGCTAACTTGAGCGTAGTTTCCGCCAGGAAGGAATCCAGCATCAGCGGTAGCAGAAGTTAAGGCTGTCATAGCGCCATTATAGCTATCAGAAACTGTGATTTTGAAGGTATAACCTGTATCCTTAACATATTCATTTAAGAATGGTGTTAAAGCGGTCGCTCTTTGCATAAGGGTATTAGCATCATTGGATGGGACAAGAACGATTTGTAATTCTCTTGGTCCTTTGTTTCCTGAACAAGCGACAAGGCTGGCTGTGGTTCCTAAGAGAGCTCCTAGGATAAGAAGTTGTGAAGTTTTCTTCATATTTTTCCTTTCGGGCATATAAACCCATTTAATTCTTGATGTTCTTTCTTCACACGACAAAAAAGAGAAACTTCCCCACAGACTTATCTACTACTGATTAAGTTTTCGTCAGTTATCTCAATCGAAGGTGCTGATACAAACATCGATACTTATTAAACGCTTCAAATTCCCAAGGTGTTATAGTTTTTTATAGAAAGCGTTTTCTTATAAAAATAATTTGCAAACATTCAAATTTTGGTCCATTATAAAAGGCTAGCGAAAATCAAAAAAGTAAGATTTTATCGATATTTTTTCATTTGGTTAGTCGTTTATTATATAACGCCCATATTATCGTTGTATACCGATTTTTAAATACTGATAAAACATCTATAAATTTACGCCTAAAAATTAGAAAAAGGCTGTCACTTAGGACAGCCTTGACAAAACTTTTACAATTAAATGTTGAAAGCCCAATTACCGTTTTCGAATATTTGGACCTTTTCGCCGTTTTCTTTCGTGCCAACGATGTTCAAATCTTTTGATCCAATCATGAAATCAACGTGGGATAAGGAATAATTGATTCCAAATGAACGGAGTTCTTCTTCACTATAGTTTTGGAAATCTGGATAGAGTTCGGTAAATCCTCTTCCTAAGGCTAAATGACATGCGGCATTCTCATCATATAAGGTGTTATAGAAAAGAAGGCCGGTGTTGTTGATTGGAGAATCAAATGGAACAAGAGCACATTCCCCTAAGTAAGCTGATCCTTCATCAAGGGTTAGGATGGAACGTAACGCTTCTTCGCCTGTTTCAGCGTGGACATCAATTGCTTTTCCTTCATGAAATTTAACCCAGAAGTTAGAAATAAGCACGCCATTATAAACTAATGGTTTTGCGGCATAGACAATACCTTCCGCTAAGCCTTTCTTAGGAGAAGTAAAGACTTCTTCTGAAGGAATATTCGGTTGGAAGAAACGACCATCAAGTGTATTTTCTCCCCCACCAAGGAAGATAACGCCAGGAATTAAGCCAACCGTGAAGTCAGTTCCGTTACTTGATGAGTAATGGAGTTCTTTTAAACGTAAGGAATTCAAATAATCGCAACGTTTTTTGAGATTAACATCATGTTTTTCCCAATTTTCGATGCCATTACCATCAAGTGCTCTAGAGGTATAAAGAATTGCTTCCCAGAGTTTCTCGATTGCTTCTTCTTCCTTTTCTTTTGGAAAAACTTTCATTGCCCATTCTTTTGCTGGGGCACCAGCAATGCACCAGGCAATCTTGTTTTCAGACATTTCTTTGTATTTGCCTAAGACTTTGTATTTTGCTTGACGAATACGTGCTGCTTTAAGGGCGTCCACCCCTTTTGAACCATCTGGATCATCGGAATCAATCCAAATGAAGGAAGGAAGATTTTCGCCACGGAATTTTGCTGAGGCAAGCTCCATTGGGCTTACCTCTGCTAAAGCTTCTTCTTTTCCGTTAATCAAATTAGCTTTAGAAACCTTTTGAGAAGTCCATTCAACAAAGACACGATGTGCACCTGCTTTATACGCTTCTTCAACAACGATGGAAACAAAATTTTCTTGATCGACGTTAGCAGAAACGACAACATTGTCTCCTTCTTTAAGAGCAATGCCACTACGTACGATTAATTCAGCGTACTTTCTAATTAATGTTTGGTCCATAAAAGCCTCTTTTATTCTTCATGATTATGGCAACAACAATCATGCTCTTCTTCATCACCACAACAACACTCGTGCTCCTCCTCGTGATGATGACCGCAACAGCATTCATGTTCCTCTTCGTGGTGGTGATGTCCACAACAACAATCATGCCCTTCGTATTCAGGATCTTCTTGTGCGTGTCCTCCACAGCAACAGCAATCATCTTCACCAATGCAGCATTCTGTATCCGGTTGATAAGATATTTCGATGTTGAAATAATGGCCGATTTCATCAAGGGTTGGATATCTTCCTTTGATAGAAGGCTTCTCATCCATTACGGCAATTGGTAAAGAATGAAGCCCTTCTTTAGAAAGAATCTCTTGAATTTCTTCGTTAGAGAATTCTCCATCTTCGTAGAAATGTCTTTCTACTTGGAAACCTGCATCCAATAAGGCGAAAAATAAATCTTCGATGTCGTAGAATTCTACTTCGTCTTCGCCATGGCGACGTAGTTCATACATTACTAATTTCTTGTCCATATGTTGATAGTTTAGTGGATATGGAAGAAAAAGAAACTAAAAATGCTTACTAATTATTAAGAGGAGAAAGAACAATTTCGCCTTTCTTCCTCGTTTCTTTCATATTAATTATTCTTTGATTCTCTGAACCTTTGAATTTCAAAGAGATGTTTTTCTTTTCAAGAATGAATTTTCCATCAACAAGAATATCAATCGAATCAAGGATTTCATCAGTTACCTCACAATAACGTTTTCCGCCCTTAATTAAATCAATATCGTACGTAAAACCCGTGTAAATCCAAATTGTTTTGTTAGGAAATTCTTGTTTAAATCTTCTAATCAAAGAAATGATTCCCCTTTGATTTTCGATTTCAAAAGGTTCTCCCCCAAGGATTGTTAAACCAGCATAATAGTCTTTAGCACATTCTCTTAAGATTAGGTTTTCAACCTTTTCGTTATATTCCTCGCCAAAGAAAAAGTTCCACGTTTCAGGATTAAAACAGCCTTTGCAAGCGTTAGTGCAGCCCGAAACAAATAAAGAGACTCTTATTCCTTCTCCGTTAGCAGAATCCGCTAACATGATTTGACCATAATGCATAAATCTACCTCTAGCAAAAATCCCTCAAACGAGGGATTTAATTATTCGTGTTTTTCCTTGCCATCTTCGCAAGTTGGACAAGATAGGTGCATGACACGATCTTGGATTTCTTGCGTTCTGCCTTGGTTCCAGTATTGTGTTCCGATATAACCACAAGTTCTTCTTGCAACGTGCATCTTGGCTTGATCACGGTTTCCACAATTTGGGCATTCCCAAACGAGTTTGCCAGTTTCATCACGGACAATCTTAATTTCGCCATCATATCCGCAAGCATCACAATAATCGCTCTTTGTGTTGAGCTCAGCATAAACAATCGTGTTGTACATATGCTTCATAATGGCAAGTACGGCAGGAATGTTATCTTGCATGTTAGGAACTTCAACATAAGAGACCGCTCCACCTGGGGAAAGACGTTGGAATTTGGCTTCTTTTGTTAATTTATCGAAAGCGTTGATATTTTCACGGACGTTAACGTGATAACTATTTGTGATGTAGTTATGATCAGTAACTCCTTCAATAACGCCGAAGCGTTTTTGGAGACACTTTGCAAACTTATAAGTCGTGCTTTCAAGTGGAGTTCCATAGACAGAATAATCGATGTTTTCGACTTTCTTCCATTCATTGCACTTATCGTTAAGAAGTTGCATGATTCTTAAACCAAATTGTTCTCCATCAGGGGAAGTGTGCGAGACTCCCTTCATGTAATAGACCGCTTCAGCAAGTCCGGCATAGCCCAAGGAGATTGTTGAATATCCATCATAAAGAAGTTTATCTAAGGTCTCGCCTGGTTTTAAACGAGCGAGAGCACCATCTTGCCAAAGAATTGGGGCAACATCACTTGGCGTGCCAAGCAAACGGTTATGACGGATTTGAAGAGCACGGTGGCAAAGTTCCAAACGTTGATTCATGATTTGCCAGAACTTTGCTTCGTCCTTACCAGAAGAGCAGGCCGCGTCAACAAGGTTCAATGTAACAACGCCTTGGTTGAAACGACCATAATAACGATGTTGTCCTGGCACATAATCTAACGCACCAGAGATATTTCCTAATCCCGCATCTGTGAAACGATCTGGAGTTAAGAAGGAACGGCAACCCATGCAAGGATAGACGTCTCCTTTGAGCTCTAACATCATCTTTTCAGAAATATAGTCAGGAACCATGCGTTTAGCTGTACATTCAGCAGCTAACTTAGAAAGATAGAAATACTTTCCACTTTCATCAATATTGTCGTCTTGTAAAACGTAAATTAATTTAGGGAAGGCTGGGGTGATATATGCACCTGTGCGATCTTTAACACCAAGTATACGTTGCTTTAACATAACCTCGGTAATTAAAGCCAAGTCATCTCTTGTTTGTCCTTCAGGAAGTTCGTGTAAATAAAGGAAGACAGTAACAAAAGGAGCTTGTCCGTTTGTAGATTGAAGAGTTATCAATTGGTATTGAATGGTTTGGCAACCGCCTTCAACTTCTTTGATAACTTCTTTTTCAACTAAGTCTTTGAATTTTTCTTCGGTTGTCTCAATGCCGGTAGAAAGGAATTCTGCCTTTAAGCGTTTAGCAATTCTCTTTCTTGATAAATCAACGAATGGAGCAAGGTGAGACATGGTGATTGTTTGTCCACCATATTGGCTAGAGGCAACTTGGGCAACGATTTGTGAAGCAACCGTGCAAGCTGTAGCAAAGCTATGTGGGGTATCAATATGCGTTCCAGAGATTGATGTGCCATTCTCTAACATATCTTTAAGATTAACTAAGCAGCAATTATGCATATGTTGGGCAAAATAGTCTGCATCATGGAAATGGATAACGCCTTCTTTATGCGCTTCGACTATATCATCTGGTAAAAGATACTTATTGGTATAGTAACGGCTCCACTCACCAGCCATATAGTCTCTTTGAACAGAAAGGATGGTTGGATTCTTATTAGAGTTTTCTTGTTTGACTTCTTCGTTATCTCTTTCAACAATGCCAGCGATCTTTTGGTCGATATCGCTCATCTTACGATTCTCAGCGTGTTTATAACGATAGGTGATATAAAGTCTAGCAACTTTGAATTTTCCAGAGCCCATAAGAGCGTCTTCGACCTTATCTTGGATTTCTTCAACCGATAAGTCACGTCCGGCATTTACGGCGTCTTTTTGAATGCCTAAGGCGATATTGGCAATTTCTTCAGGCGTAAGTCTTTCGGAGACTATTCCTTCTTCATCATTTGCTCCATTGATTGCGGCAACGATTTTTTGACGATCGAAAGGAACACGCTCGCCTGAACGTTTCATAACACAGATCTTTGTCTCTTCAATCTCCATGTTTCCGTCTAATGTTTCGTCATAAAAAGTTTTCATAAAATACGCCTCGTAAACTAAAAGTAATAAGTGGCCTTATTTCCTTTTGGCGTGATTATTTTATGTTCTCTTTTGACTAATTCAAGCATAATCATTCACTATCATATACAGTGTATAGAAAAGGGCTTAAAGTATCGATAAAATCTACATTTTTCGAAATTGAACACACATTTTAAACCCTTTTAGGTATCAATTTTATTTGTTGCATTGTGGTTTTTCCGTTTTTACCGTTTTATAAAAAGTGACTATGGATAAAATTCGAAGCATTTTCTCATTCAAAAATCAAGAAAATTGATTAGAATTTTATTGTTATTTTTTATCCAAGGAAACCAATATGAAAAAACAAGTCTACAACCCTTACCTTCCTCTTTATGAATACACCCCTGATTGCGAGCCACACATATTTAATAATAGGTTATACGTCTATGGCTCACATGACTGCTATGGGGCATTCCCATTTAGCCATAATAACTACATCACCTATAGCGCACCTTTGGATGATTTAAGCGATTGGCGATATGAAGGAGAAATCTTCCTCAAAGAAGAAGATCCATTCAACAAGAAACGTAAGTTAGATATGTACGCCCCAGACGTCACGCAAGGGCCTGATAGAAAATTCTATCTTTATTATTCCCTTGCTTGGGAAGGAAATATCGGAGTCGCGGTTTCTTCTTCTCCAAAAGGACCATTTAAATATTTAGGCAACGTCCATTATAAAGATGGAACGGAACTAGGAAGAAAGAAAGGAGAAGCTTTCCAATTTGACCCAGGAGTTTTAACAGACACGGATGGAAGAGTTTATCTCTATTCTGGTTTTGGGACTGTTACTTATTTTCCAATGATCAAACATCATCTTAAGCCTCAGGGTGGCTTCGGGATGGAACTTGAAAGCGATATGGTCACAATAAAGAATGGACCAATCAAACTTTTCTCTAAAGCAAATGACAAAGTCAATTTAAATGGCGCGCCATATGAGCACGCTTTCTTCGAAGCCTCTTCAATGAGAAGAGTAGGCGATACATATTATTTCATCTACTCATCATTAGCTGGCCATGAGCTTTGCTATATGACATCCTCTTCTCCTCTTGGCCCATTCAAATATTGCGGAGTCATCATTTCTAATGGCGATGTTGGATTAAATGGCAGAAAGAAAAAAGACGCGACATGCGCTATCGGAAATAACCATGGCAGCATCGTTAACGTAAACGGACAATGGTATATCTTCTACCATCGTCATACCAACTACACAAATACCGATAGACAAGATTGCGCAGAACCGTTCTCCTTTGAAGAAGATGGTTCAATCAAACAAGTTGAAATCACTTCATGTGGATTGAATATGAAATCATTAGAAGGAAAAGGAAGCTATCCTGCATCAATATGTTGTTACTACCATGGCAAGAAAGATAATGTCTTCTACCCCTTCTTTGCTTTGCCTCATCAAAAGAGAAAATTAAGAATCCACCAAGATGGAAAAGACAACGAGAAAAAAGAACAATATGTCCAAAATGTCTCTGACAAATGTTTAATTGGTTATAAATACTTTGATTTATCAAATACGAATGAAATCACCCTTTCAGTAAAAGGCAATTTTAAAGGAAATGTCTCCATTAGATTATCCGAAAATGGAAAAAACCTCTACAAAACCCCATTAAATGCCAAAACAGGCGGAACAACGATTAAGATTGAACCACAAAAAGCTAAGGAAGCCCTCTATTTCTATTTTGAAGGGAAAGGAAAATTAGACTTCCATTCGTTCGAATTAAAGTAGATAAGAAAAAGCCCCATTTAGCAAGGGGCTTTTATATTACTTGTCTTTACCAAATGCGAACACGTTTCTCTGGAGCAAGATACATGCCATCTTTGTCAGTGACTCCGAAGGTTTCATACCATTCATCAAAGTTACGAGGTTGCATATTGGCTCTTAATTCCGCAGGTGCGTGAACATCGTTCGTCAGTAAGAGTTGGATATATTGAGGTTTTGCTTTCATACACCAAACACGAGCCCAGTTCTTGAAGTATTCTTCGAATGAAGCACCTTCTGTTTCATGCATGATACCTAATGTGACACCCATACCACCATTATCGGCAATATTTTCGGAGACAATAAGTTCACCACTGACCTTTCCGCCATAGAAATCAATGCCGTCGAATTCATCGATCATAGCTTTGGTTAACTTCTTGAAAGCGGCATAGTCCTCTTCTTTCCACCAATTGGCTAAGTTACCTTTTTCATCGAAAGAAGCACCGTTGTTATCGAAAGCGTGGCTAATCTCATGTCCGATGACCGCACCAATGCCGCCTAAGTTTTCAGACTCAGTTTGTTTTAAACTGTAGAATGGTTTTTGAAGAATGGCTGCAGGGAAGGTAATGTCATTGGAGAATGGATTGTAGCAAGCGTTAACCATGTGTCCTGGCATACCCCACTCAGAACGATCAACTGGCTTATGTAATTTGCCAAGATTGTCTTCAATCTTCTTGGAATTAAGTTTTAAGACTGTTAAGAATAAAGAATCCTTATCTTCAACCTTTAATGAAGAATAGAATTCGTTTATTGAATCTGGATAGCCCATCTTGATGGCAATCGTATCAAGTTTAAGAATTGCTTTCTCTTTTGTTTCAGGAGCTAAGAAGGTGTTGTTTTTCATACGAACCTTATAAGCTGCAATGATACGTTTAACTAAAGATACGACGTCTTTCTTTGCCTCTTCACCGAAGTATTCTCTTCCATAATAAACACCGACTGGTTCAGAGAAGAGATTGCCTGCTAATTGATAAGCTTGTTTTTCTAAGACTGGATCTTTAGCAATTCCATAGAGGCTTCTGCTATAAGTTGTAGAAACTTCATGCATATCAATTGAGAGGCGTTTTGCGGCTGATAATAAGAAATTAACATAAGCCCAATGCTTATAAAGAGGGAATGTGCTTTCACTAAAGTATTTAGAGAATTCCTTGATTGCTTTTGGATCATAAGCAATAACACGTGAAGGAATATCTTCGCCGTAGAACTCTTTTAATAAGCCAACAAAATCAAATGGTTTAAGAAGCTCTGCAACTTCTTTCGTTTCCATTGGATTGTAGTTAGCAACATAGTCCGCCCATTCGAGTTGGCTCTTAACTTGTTTGGCTACTAAAGCATCGAATGCCAAAGTATCTTCTAAGTATTGTTTTTGTTCTTCTTCGCTTAATGGTGTTTTTGCCAAAAGTGTTTTAGCCATGTTGGAATAAACGCCTAAAAGGGCTTCCTTTGAAGGGTTACCTTCAGCGTAGTAAGTCGTATCTGGAAGAATAATACTTGGGCCAAGGATGGCGAAGGAATTATTTTCCGCATTCTTCATATCTGGCTCGACAGCAAAGTTAATTGGAAGATCAACACCGAGTAAGGTTAATTCTTTTGCCTTTGCATTTAGATCTGCAACACCCTTAATCTCGTTGATTTTTGCTAAATAAGGAAGGACAGGTTCAATGCCTTCTCTGTTTCTACGCTCAGTGTCGAGAACTTTGTTATAAAGTTTGACTGCTTCGTTTAATTCTGGAAGAGGTGTTTCCTTTTCTCCTTTTGAAAAAGCGGAAAAATCAGCACGTAAGGTTTTCTCCACTTCTTCGTTTAAATCTGCAAAACCACCTGTTGTTGGTCTATCATCTGGTATAACTGCTTTTTCAAGCCATTCACCGTTTACATAATGATACAAATCATCTTGAATTCTAATTTCGTTAGACATAAATAACTCTCCTAATGTGTGCATATTAGCACTTTTAGAAAAAATTTCACTTTTTAATAACAAAATGAAGCAATCTTCGTCACGCACATTTCCAATAAGAAGATATTAATATTCGTATAATTCCGGATTGTTATCCATCATTTTTACAAGATCGTACCCATCTTTAATAATTTCGTCTATGCTGTTATATGATTTCGCATTGCTACCTTCTATACAAAAATATATTGCTGGTTTTGACCACGTTGGCAATAGCGAATATTTTATTCCTTCATAAATCCATTCATATTCATGGCCAAATTTTAAGCCTTCTACAATATCTTTTTTTGTAATGCGCATTGGTTCATTTGACATTATTTATTTCTCCTCTCTTTATATGGCCCTTTTCTATTATTATTCTATGAAAATGAGGCACAGAATGTATTTCTGGCATGCCATGATCCGTGTAATCAACATCTAAATACGGATCACCGTTACCATCATAATACCTTTCCCAATTGAGTTTACCATCTTTATAATTCGACCTGACAGAATTTGGTTCTCCTTTATCCGGTCTTTTATGCACGTTGTTCGAGATGTTAACGTCATTTACAGGATGTTTTATTTCGTTTTCAGGAATCTTTTTTGTTGGATTGTAATCAGCACCACTTTTAGGAGATAACTCTTTGATCATCTCTAAAATTTTTAACTCAGTGTTCATTTGATAAATCGTTTCTTGACCAATAACACCGGTTCTATTGGCGCCTCCAGAGCTTTCGCCGTGTCCTAAAAATGTACGTAATAGAAGAATCATTTGGACGTCTCCTTTTGCAGTAGCTTATTTCTTAGAGCCGCTCTATTGCTTGGAACCAATATTTTTATTTTGCTACCAACGGCAGCTTCAAATGCTTGTTTTATGCTTTCTGCGTCGTTTACTGTAGTGAAAAGAATAATTAATTTAAGAGATTTTAGATGCTTTGAAGCGTATTTTGCGATTTCGATTGAAAAATTAAATTTCTCCTCGTTTTTCACATGCCCAATTAGATTTATTGCCGCCACCTCAGTGCTTTCTAAACCAGTTATCATATCCTCAAAATATGTTCTAGACGATGCCGTTAAGTTTGGTATGACCAACGCTCCACACTCCAAGATAAGCCAATTTGAGATCACTCTAGATTGAAAATAACGGTGTAGATTTTCGATTTTATGAACTTCACAGATTTGTGAAACATCTGGCGCTATGAATATCAGAGGCCTTCCAGAAGCATTCGTGAATCGTTTCTTAAAGTAAGCGAGACGCTTGACATCATTATAATAAATGGCCGCAAAAAGCCCATTATGTCCATTCCATTCGTCATCATATTCAAAAAAGGCAATCGCCGTTCTTTTGGTATAACTATATTCAGCTGTGTCACGATATAAAGCTATATAATCTATATCCAACATTTGTGTGTACGGGCACCATATAATTGGGAAATCCCATTGCCCAACACAGTAATTTTGTTCTGTTACGTTTAAGTAACTTAAATTAAGTCTTTTCCTGAGATTTTTACTGTTCATCGTAATCACCCAGGAGAATAAAAATGTTATTTTTCATGTTTTCTCCTCGTAAAAAATTGGTGGATATACAGATGAGATTAAAATATAATTTTGCTGCGACGCGGATTTATATTCGCTTCTCAAACGCTTGATTAATTCCACTTAATTAAGCGTTTTTTTGATGGACACCGAAGCCATCATAATAATCATTAAACATGTTATTTTGTCTTTGTTTTGCTTCTGGCCTTTGACATATCAAAAATAATTACAGGTTTATTGTCATCAGATGAGTAATCTATCTTTCCATCAACCCTGTACGGATAATTGGCTTGCGTTAAACCTGACATTTTATCGCATATCGAATGCAATATCCTTGACTTCATTCTAACATAACGATCTGTCGATTTTTTTACAAATTCGAATGAATCATCGTCATCTTTTGAACAAGCCACAAGAATGATAAGGCGCTCATTTTCGCTAACAATGAGGCGCGCATACTGAGGCCTACCTAGCGAGTCTAATGCGCCCTTACCAAAAGACACCGTTGTTTCAGTTATGCAAAGCAAGGGGGTTCTATTGCTTTGATCTTTTATGTTGATCGTTTTGTAATTTGATAAATTGATCATATTATTCCTCCTGTTATTATTATACATGAGTTTATTTTGCGCTCAACAATTTTATGTTTTTGTGCTAGTTAAAAATTTTTTTAATTGTTTACTTTTTTCTCCTTTTGCGCGCCTTTGTGTATATTTTGTTTACATTTATGATTTTGAAAAGATTCTATTTTGTTATATTTGTAATTTTAATTTGCTTTTTAAATTTCTTTTTCTGCATTACATCGTTAAATGTGATGTATTTTTGCACAAATCTGTGTCCATATATGTTTCCCTCGTTTCGGACGTAAAACGTAGGGCTTTCTGCAGGAGCATGACGCGGCTGGGTCCCTCCAGATTCTTTTTTTAATTTGCTAAAGAAAAAACGACTCCACAGGAATCGCGTTAATTGATTATTTGGTGGAACATACCGGGATCGAACCGGCGACCTCCTCGTTGCGAACGAGGCGCTCTCCCATCTGAGCTAATGTCCCAGCAAGTCACTATTATAATTTTCTTCGAAAGAAATTAAAATCTCTTTTTCATAAGCATTTCAAACAAAATCAAGTGTTAGCTATTTTTGTTCAGTTTCTAACGACTCTTTTTCGAACCGAAAAATCAAAGAAATTCCTGAAACAAAATTTTCACGTTTTCATAGAAAAAATATTCATTCGATGAATGCTTAACTTTTTCATTTTTTCTACATTGTCTAAGCATTTTTTCAAGCCAATTGTAAAGATTTTTGCTTATTGCTTAGACCATTTCTAGACTTCAAAAAGTCAAGTATCCAAATTATGAAAAAAGCGTTTTTAAATATTGTCATGGAGAAAGTAATTGGCATCATCGATTTAAAAAGTTTCTACGCTTCATGTGAATGTGCAGTAAGACATCTAGATATTTTTAAAACGCCCCTAGTTTGTTGTGACCCTTACCGCTCATCTAGTTCTGTAGTCATGTCCGTTACTCCTTATTTAAAGAATAAGTATGGAATTTCAAACGTATGCAGAAAAAGAGACCTTCCTGATGTTCCTGGAATGATATATGCCGTTCCAAGAATGTCATACTATCTTCAGATGTCATCACGAGTCGTAGGTATCTTCCTTAAATACGTTTCTTATGAAGATTTGCATGTCTATTCGGTAGATGAAAGTTTCTTAAACTTAGGCCCATATATAAGCCTATATGGATCAGCAGAAAGAATGATCAAACTGATTCAAAAAGAAATAAAGGACAGATTAGGGCTGATTGCTACAGCGGGTATTGGACCAAATATGTTCTTAGCAAAGATCGCCTTAGATAACGAAGGGAAAAAGAAAGAACCATATCTTGCTAGATGGACATATGAAGACGTTGAAAGAAAACTTTGGAAAATAAAGCCAATAGATAAGATATGGTCGATTGCCGGAGGGACGAAAAACCACCTAGCAAGGATTGGAATCAACTCTCTTGAAGCACTTGCTAAAGCAGATTCAAAACTTCTAGCAAAAGAATTTGGTGTGATGGGAATTCAATTAAAGAATCTAGCTAACGGAATTGATGAATCGGATATAAGAGAAAAAGTGATTCCTCTTCATCCATCCTTATCAAATGGGCAAACGTTGAAGAAACCATTATCTCCAAACGAATGTGAACTTTTGCTTGGAGAAATGGTCGATGACTTATGCGTAAGGCTAAGAAAAGAAGGATACGTTACCAAAAAGGTTGGCGTGTTTGCCTCACAAACTCATGGAACATATAGCAAAGAAATATCATTGCCAAATGAAACGGAATCTCCAAAAGAGCTATTCGAATATGCTAAATATGCTTTCTACTCAAATCCTAGTAACGAAAAAATCTATGGTCTAGGCATATCATTCGGAAAACTATCGCTAAACAAAAACATTCAAATGTCGTTATTTAGCAATCAAGACGAAATAATCAAAGAAAAGAAATTAAATGTGGCGTTGGATGAAATACGTAACACTTATGGCCGTAATAGCGTATTCCGTTGCTCAGCATTACTTGCCAACTCAACAATCTTACAACGCCACACTCAAATAGGAGGACATAGAGAATGAATGATCGTGGAATGTTAAAATGGGCGCCTTATAAATCTCTAGAAGCCCAAGCAGATTATCTTGCAAAACTAGAATATGAGCGAAATAAAATGCCTTGTCCGCACATTTCTAGCGACAAAGCTGAGGAAATAAATGAAATACTCTCAAACTATCAAAATCAAATAGTCATAGCCAAATACTGGCATGATGGTTATATCTACACGATACATGGAATCATTAGAGAAATATCACTTATTTATCAACAATTAACAATCGATGAAGTCGAAATACCTTTTAAAGTGTTAACTAATCTAACTTTTGAAGATTAAATACTAACCTTTACAAAATAAAAAAGGTATGATTGTTTTGTTCAAAAGGAGAACTTAATTCAATATGGAAAACGAAATTCAAAACTCTGAAGAAAAGAAAGAGGAAAACGAACAACCTCAAGAGCAAGAAGCAACCGTTGAAGCCCCTAAAAAAGTTAAGAAGCCAATCAATATGGCAAAGGGTGGACTTCTTTGGTCAGTCTGGAGCTTTTTAGAGGCCGCCTTAATCTTAGTATTAGGCATCATCTGCTTTGTCTTTACTGCCAAGGCAGCATCAAATGACAGTGATCTTAACTACGACAAAGTCATCTCTGTCATCTTATTAATCGCCGGCATCTTCTTAATTGTCGGTGGGGCATTAAAGATTGTTGTTAACTTTATGCCAATCGTCACAAGAAACGCGCTTGACGCGGCCGTCAAAGCAATGCTTAAGTCTCAATTGTCCTATGATATGGTTATCACTGGCGCAATCGAACTCTCTCTTGGTATTGCCCTTGTTGTTTCTTATTGCCAATATAACGGAACATTAAATGAAATGGTTGGTTTCATTGCTAGCTTCCTTGCCATCTTCATTGGCGTTATCGTCATTGCGGCTGGTGCGAGCTTGATCCTCTTTGCAATAGGATTCATCGTTTCCAAACTTTATAAAATCTATTTGCCAATTCTTGAAATCGTCTTTGGTGCAGCTCTTGTTGCCTTAGGAATTGTTGTCTTGATCTTCTTAGGCGGAAACGCAGACTTAACAAAAATGATTTCCCTCATCGTTCTTGGAATCATCCTTGTCCTTGCTGGTTTAGCAGTTGCCGTTATGACAGTTATCGAAATCAACAAAGCCCGTGCTAAGAAAGCAGTTGTCGCAGTCGCAAAAGACGTCGTCGAAACCGCTAGCAAAGCAATTGAAGGCGAAGTTGTAGACAACGTTGAAGGCGAAAACGAAGAACCTTCCGAAGAAGAAAAATAAAAAATCTAATTATTTGAAAATGAGCCACAAAAGTGGCTCATTTTTTTATTTCTTATCAACTACTTCGACTTCAATCGTGTCATCTTTGTTGTCGGATTTATCTTCATGAAGATTGTTTTTTGTTTTCCATTTATCTAGGTCATCAACACCAAACCATTCAGCAAAGGTGAATACTTTGTTATATTCAGCAAGCCAAATGAGATCCAGAATCCAGAAGACAATCGGAACGGCGAAGCAGAATATTATATCGAAGAGAACTAGTAACCACGCTTCATCGAGAATGTCTTTAACAAAACGATATGCGATAAAGAGGGGGTTGATGAAGATTGCTAGAACAATCTTTCCCGCTTTGGGTAGGTTATCGATAAAACTAAGATAACTCATTTTATTTTCTTCCTTTCGTTGCTTCTAAAAGATTTTCTAATAAAGCTAAACGGGTAAGAAGACCAACTCCCCCTGGAACTGGAGTTTGAAGTTTAACTGGAAGAGCAGGCGTGAAGTCGCCATGTAGATGACCATCTTCTCCCCTATTGATTCCCACATCAACTAGATATGCATCCTCTTTATATTTATAGGCGTTATCCCAAATATGCATCTTGCCAATTGCTGAAACTATTAAATCAGCATGAGCAAAATAGAATTCTTTATCTTCTCTAGAGGTCTTGCTATGAAGTTGAACAACGTTACAATTCTTCTCTAATAACATTCTCGCCATTGGTTTACCAACTATCTCGCTACGTCCAAGGACAACGGCGTTCTTTCCTTCAAAGGGGAAACCTTCATGAGTTAAATAATTGATGATTCCTTTTGGTGTGCAAGGATCAAAAGATGATCCAAGCGTAAATCCATCAACATCCTTTGATGGATCGATTGTTTTGTTTATCTTTTCAACTGATATATGTTTTGGAAGAGGGAGTTGAACAATTATCCCATCAATCTCGGAATCAGAGTTTTGCTTACGAATAAAGGAAAGCAATTCTTCCTCGGTAATATTTGCATCAAACACAGTATGCAAGGCTTTGATACCAACTTCTGCTGCATCTTTCTTCTTTCCACGGACGTATGCTTCTGATGCGGGATCGTTACCAACCGTAATTATTGATAAAACAGCTTCATGATCTAAGCTTTGTATTTCTTTTTTTAATTCTTCTTTTCGCCAAGCGACGTATTCTTTAATTGTCATAAACTAACCTTCTTGAACATTATTATTACTAAAGCATTTCATTTCAATAAATAGCCAATTTTTAAATCGATAATTATAGACTGATATCTAACAAAAATAATATAATTATTTTGCGAATTAAAAGGAGAAAAAAATGGATCAAAAACTATCGCCTCTTTTCACGCCATGGAAAATAGGAAACGTGGAAATCAAAAACCGTTTCGTTATGACCTCTATGGGTGGAACATCTCTTTTTGGCTGGATGGAAATCAATCATTTCGACAAAGAAGCAGCCAAATTTTTGTTAGACAAAGCTGAACATGATGTTGGACTTATTCTTCCAGGCATTCAACCTGTTTATAATCCAATGCTTGGACAATGGCTCTATAAGAAAAAGAGCATGTATCGTAAGTTAAAACCATTTATGGAAGAAATCCATAAACATGGTGCAAAAATGTTTATTCAACTTACGGCAGGTTTTGGAAGATCGTTCACCATCTCGCCAACAATGGAGAAACTTTATACAAATCGTTTCTTAAGAGTTTTATCAAAACCTGTAATGAATTTTGATAAGATTTGCGCCTCATCTAGTGCCTCTCCAAATAGATGGTCTGATAAAGTTCCATCAAGAGAAATGACAATCAAAGAGATCAATAAGTTTGTCATGGCTTTCGCAAAGACAGCGAAGTTATTAAAAGACGCCGGTGTTGATGGCGTTGAAATCCACGCCGTGCACGAAGGTTATCTCCTTGATCAATTCACCTTACAATACGTTAACAAACGTACCGACCAATATGGCGGTTCATTTGAAAATCGTTATCGTTTCCCAGTTGAAATCGTTCAAGCAATTAAGAAAGAATGCGGAAAGGATTTCCCTGTATCCTTAAGATATTCAGTTCTTTCTAAAACAAAAGGCTTTAATTCCGGCGCTCTTCCAGGTGAAGAATTCAAAGAAGCAGGAAGAGATATGGCTGAATCAGAAAAGGCAGCAAAATACCTTCAAGATGCTGGCTACGATATGCTTAACTGCGATAATGGAACATATGACGCTTGGTATTGGGCTCACCCACCAATATATATGCCAGAAAACTGTAACCTAGAAGATGTTGAACATATTAAGAAGTTCGTTTCTATTCCTGTTGTTGCAGCCGGAAGAATGGATCCGTTCGTTGGTGCAGAAGCAGTTAAAGAAGGAAAAATCGATGCAGTTGGATTTGCTCGTCCTTTCCTTGCAGACGGTGCTTACGTTACGAAATTAAAAGAAGGTAAATTCGAAGAAATCAGACCATGCATTTGTTGTCATAATGGATGTTTCAATATGTGTCACTACAAAGGGACGGCAAACGATCAAAGCCTATCAGATTCCTTACATATGGCACGTTGCGCGGTTAATGCCGAAACGATGCAAACAAACGTCCACTACATCAAGAAAGCAAAGACTTCTAAGAAGGTTGCAATCATTGGTGGAGGCATTGGCGGAATGGAAGCAGCGAGAGTTGCCAAACTCCGTGGTTTAGAACCAGAGATTTATGAAAAGAGCGATCATCTTGGTGGCGTGTTTGTTCCTGCAAGTGCTGCATCATTTAAAGGAAAACTAAGAGACTTACTTGCCTGGTATGAATTACAAATGAAGGAATTGAATGTTCCAGTTCATTTAAATACCGAAGTAAAGAATCTCAATGATATCAAAGCAGACGAATACATTGTTTGCACAGGTAGCGTTGCTAGGAAACTTCGTATCAATGGAAGTGAGAAAGCAATTGACGCGACAGATTATCTTTCTGGCACGCCAGTTGGAAAAAGAGTTGCCGTCATTGGCGGAGGCTTAACTGGATGTGAAGTCGCCTATGAACTCGCCCTCTCTGGCAAAGAACCAATCATCGTCGAAATGTTGGATGATTTGGTAAAACAAAGGGGGATTTGCATGGCAAATTCGCAATATTTGAGAGATTATTTTGCCCTTCATAAGACTCCTGTGTACCTAGAAACGTCCCTCAAGGAAATTGGCGACGGTAAAATTATTTGCAAAACAAAAGAAGGCAAAGAAATCGAAATTCCATGCGATTCAGTCATTCTCTCTGTCGGATATAAACCAACCCCTATCGCTCCAGAAGGTAAGCACGTCCATCTTATTGGCGATTGCAAAAAGATTGGGAACCTTCGTAGCGTTATCTGGACCGCTTACGAAACGGTTATGAAGTTATAAGGAGGAAAGCTATGTATAAGGCTAAAATGAAATTAACTTCCGAAGAACAAGAAATATTAGAAGGAAAGAGCGGCAAGGCAAAGGCTAAAATGATGGAAGTCTTAGTCCGTTATGGCGATGCATTCGGTGCTGATTCCTTAGTTCCTGTAACATATAAGAAATCACATTTTGTCACTAGCTTTGGTTTAGGGCTTCTTAAAGGAGTTTATCCTTTGATGGACGAAATCATTGCTGATGGTTGCAAAGTTGAAGGTGGTTTCACAATGGATCCTAGACCACTTGACTACAAAAACGTCAAATGCGATCCAATTGAAAAATTAGTTTCCAACGTCTTCATGTACAACAAACAAAAAGTATATGAAGAGCAATTAAAGAAAATCGGCTTAACAAACGAAGATGAAGCGTTCTCTTGTACTTGCTATCTTAAAGAGATGGGGAATACGCCAAGTAAAGGAGACATCCTTTCTTGGAGCGAATCTTCCGCGGTCGTATTTGCAAACTCTGTTTTAGGAGCAAGATGTAATAGAAACTCTGGCATCCTTGATATGTTTGGCGCGATTTTAGGAAAAACACCTAACTTTGGTTTTATCACCGATGAAGGAAGAAAGGCTGATTGGAAGATCATCTTAAAAACCACTAAGAAGCCTGAAGCTCAAATTCTTGGCTCAGCAATAGGTCTTAAGGTTATGGCTGAAGTTCCTTATATCATTGGATTAGACCAATACTTAAAAGATCTTCCGGATGAAGATACAATCTCATATTTAAAAGATATGGGTGCAGCCACCGCTTCAAATGGTGCTGTTGGCTTATATCACGTTGATGGAATTACTCCTGAAGCAAAAGAGTTAGGACAATCATTAATCAAAGAAAACGCCAAAGAATATGTTATCGATGATACTGAATTAGAACGTGTCTATAAATCTTATCCAATCATGTGGAAGAAGATGGACGCAAAGGTTCATCGTTGTTTCATCGGATGTCCACATCTTACATTGAAACAATTAGAAGATTGGACAGATGCCATACTTGAAGGATTGAAGAAATCCAAGAAGAGCAAACTTGTCATTGATACCGTTCTTACTTCTTCTCCTGCCGTCATCAAAGAGTTCCAAAAGGAAGATAGATATCAAAAATTGCTCTCCACTGGAGCCCATATCTCCTATATTTGCCCACTAATGTATGCCGATAATCCAATATCAGGCAAAAAGCCATTAATGACAAATTCCAACAAATTAAGAACGTATACAAAAGCCCGCTATTTCAAAGACCAAGATGTTCTTGAAATAATCACCGGACAAAAGGAGGTCAAATAAGATGAAAGTATTCCATGGACGTGTTCTCCAAGCACAAAATTGGACGGGTGAGGCTGTTGTAACCCATCAAGGTTTCAATACATTGGCCTCTTGCCAAACAAGCGCCTTGCTTGCTACCTCAAAGAAAATCATTGTTTCTGACCAAAACAATCCTGATCTTTATAAAAAGAACATTACTGGCAAAGCCTTATGTCTTCCTGAAACGATTGGTTCGACAACGGGTGGAATGGTTATTCAAACAATTGCCGTTCGTAACCTTGCCCCTAAAGCGTGGTTATTCGCCCATCATATCGACCCATTAGCGGCCTCAGGCATCATTCTTTCTAACGTATGGAATGAAGCTGGATTGATTGCCATTGATGAACTCGGTGATGAATTCCTAGAAGCAGTTAAAACAGGAGATAAGATTGAAATCAAGGAAGATGGCACAGTAACCATCCTTTAAGGGAATCTCTATATAAGAGTCTTGGGAAACCAAGGCTCTTTTTTGATATTAAAAAAGCCTGGGTAAACCAGGCAACAATTCATTTTGTATATTAGAATCCAATGAGTGGAAGAATGGCCATTGCGGCTGCTTCAGCGGATGAAGATGCTGTAGAATCAGAAGAAGATGTCCTGCTAGATAAGAGCATAATCAAGATTGCTAAGAACAAGAAGAGAATAGCAAATCCGAACGTTAACCAAGAGATAACTTTTTCGGATCCTCTTTCTTTTGTTTTAGCAAAAACGTTAAGTCCTCCACCGGTAATAGCGCCTGAAGCACCTTCCGATTTACCGCCTTGAAGAAGGCTAAGGACGATAACGATTAAGGAAATGATGATGAAGACAATATCGTACCACTGCATAATTAATAACCTAAATGAGCATTCAAAAATGAACGCCATATAACTTTAGTATAGAAATGAGTTTTTCGCAACGAAAGATTGTTATTAGAACCTATCAAATTCATTCTTTTCCTTTATTGTATTCTTCTTTTAGAAGAAGGAACTCATCCAATATGTCTTTATGCATATCGGGTCCATAGACTTTTCTAAAACGTTCAATGTTCCAAGGTTTCTCTGCGACATTGCCAATGCCTTTTTTATGAACTTTGATCCACTGGCAATAATGTCTAATGACTGTATCCGGGTGTAAGATATGTTGGTCGTTGAAACGTGGAGACATTATTTTCTTATATTTCTTTAGGCCACGATTGAGAGCAGTTTGATCAGGCATGAAATATTTGTTGTTTATCGCTTTCTCTCTTGCCAATTCCAGGTGATGGTTCTCCCTTAATTGTTTTAAATCGAGTAGTAAAACACCTGCATTGCAATAATCTTTGCCTAGCCAATGAGATCCAACCTCATCTTTAACCATGCCAATATCTTTGCCCTCTAAGTCGTAATTAAAGACTTTGTAAAGGTCTCCAGTTATGACTAAATCGACATCTAAATATAGCAATCTATCCCCAAATTCCTGGCGATAATCAGAAATTAAACGAATCATTGTATATGGCGAGAACTTACCAAAAAGGTTCTTGCTCTTTCCTAAATACTTAATGACATCGTCAGTTAAATCAAGCAAGGTTACGTGACTTTCCGGATTGTATTTTTTAATAACTTTCTCAATGAATGCCGCTTGTTCTTGGCTAAAAGCAGAATAAGATTTTTTCTTACATTCAAAGTGACCAGTACCAATAAAAACGTTTAAAGGATGGTTAGTATTTTTAGCAGCTGAGAGCAAAGTAATCAAAAGACCATCAAAACATTTTTGGTCTAAACAGAATAATAGATTGATTGGTTCATTATTAGCCATTGATCAGCTCCTCTAGATTGAAGATTTTTTTGTCTTTGTATTCGTTATATTCGTGTCTTCTATCGATTAGTATACCATCAATTCCAGCGTTTTTCGCACATTCGGGATCTTGAAGGGAGTCACCTATATATAAACAATACTTTTTATCAGGATTTCCAGATAATTCTCTAGCTTTATTTAGTGGATCGGCATATGGTTTTGGAAGAGGCACGCTATCTCCACCAACATAGAAATCAAAATATTCTTCTAAGTGATGAATATTCATTACTCTTTTTATATAGGCGGTATGATTACCAGAAACTATCGCGATCTTTTTTCCTTTTTCTTTGAGCGCCTTTAAAACTTTTTCTGTTTCAGGGAAGATGACGATTTTTGCTATCTCTTCATCTTTATGCATCTCGGAGTTCATCACGTTATAAATATCAAGCATCGTCTTTTCATCTTTGACTTTAAACCTTTCACACATCTGAACAAAAGCCATATGAGTAAGTTCTCTAACATCATCTTCAGAAAGAGAAAGGCCGATTAAGCTAAATGCTTTTTGGAAAGGAGCAACCAATGATGGCAAGGAATATACCAATGTTCCATCGAAATCAAAGTAGTAATATTCATATTCTTTCATTGTTTAATTTCTCCTTTTAATTCAAAGATAATGTCACGTATCTCGGCTGCTCTTTCAAAGTCATAGGCTTTGGCTGCATCTCGCATCTCTTTTTCAAGTCTCTTAATTTGCGCTTCGCTATCTTTCTTTGATAAATGTTTCTTAATGCTCTTGGCAATCTTCTCTTCCTCGGAATCACTGTTAGATAGAGGGGGTCTTATATCTTTAACGATTGTTGTAGGTATTATTCCGTACTTTTCGTTGTACGCTTCTTGAATCTTTCTTCTACGATTGGTTTCGTTAATGCACCCTCTCATAGAATCGGTTATTTCATCCGCATACATGATGACTTTGCCATTCGCGTTTCTTGCGGCTCTGCCAGCAATTTGTATAAGTGATGTTTTTGAACGTAAGAAACCTTCTTTATCCGCATCAAGAATACAGATTAAAGATACTTCTGGTATATCAAGTCCTTCACGTAAAAGATTAATACCGACAAGAACGTCGTATTTTCCTTTACGTAATTGATAGATAATTTCCGTTCTTTCTAACGTTTTTGTTTCGTTTTGGAGGTAGGTTACCTTTATCCCCTCGCCCTTTAAATATGCTGTAAGATCTTCTGCCATTTTGATGGTTAGGGTAACTATCATCACTCTTTCATTCTTTTCAACACGATCTTTTATCTCTTGCATCATATCGTCTATTTGACCAAGAGGCTTTCGAACTTCGATAATTGGGTCAAGTAGACCCGTTGGACGAATGACTTGTTCAATTACTTCATTATTCGCGTTTGTTAATTCATATTCGCCGGGAGTTGCTGACGTGCAAATGATATTGTCTGGCATTAAGTTTTCGAATTCTTCGAAATTTAAAGGTCTATTATCAAGGGCACTAGGCAAACGGAAACCATATTCAACGAGGGTTTCTTTTCTTGAACGATCGCCAAAATACATTCCTCTTATTTGAGGGAAAGTAACGTGAGATTCATCAACCAATAGAAGATAGTCTTTAGGGAAATAATCCATCAAACAGAATGGACGTTCTCCTGCCTTTCTTTGGTCGATGTGCCTTGAATAGTTTTCAATACCTGGACACCTTCCAAATTCTTGCATTGATTCAATATCTTGTCTTGTTCTCATTTCAAGACGTTCCGCTTCAAGAAGTTTTCCTTCTTTTTTAAAATAAGCCAAGCGTTCTTCAAGTTCTTTGCTGATGGTTTCACAAGCTTTATTGATCCTTGCCTTTGACGAAGCGTGATCATAAGCAGGATATATAGGATAGGTAAGGTATGACCTATGAAATTCTCCGGTTAATTTGTTTATCTCTGAGATTTTTTCTACGTCATCCCCAAAGCAATCTATACGAATAAAATAGTCGCTTGGTGTCATTGGACAAATATCAATCACATCTCCATGAACTCTGAAATTTCCTGGATTTAAATCGAAATTGTTTCTGGTATATTGAGAATCAACTAAACGTTGGAAAAACTTCTTTCTATCTAGAGTTTCTCCTTCACGAATTTCAAAAACAAGACCGCTATATTCCTCAGGATCGCTTAAGCCATAAATAGCCGCGACCGAAGCAACAACAATCGTATCCCTTCTTTCGAGAATAGAGTTAACTGCACTCGTTCTTAATTGTTCAATCTCATCGTTCATCATTGCGTCTTTTGCAATATATGTATCAGTTTTAGGAACATATGCTTCAGGCTGATAAAAATCGAAGTTGGAAACAAAATATTCAACTCTATTTTCCGGGAAAAGTTCTTTAAACTCCCCATATAGTTGAGAAGCCAATGTTTTATTGTGAACCAAAACTAATGTTGGTTTATTTAAAGCAGCAACAATATTGGCGTCAGTAAAAGTCTTACCAGTGCCAGTCGCACCTTTGATTACTTGGAATTTCTTCCCTTCTCTAACTCCTTTTAAAGCTTCTTCAATAGCCTTTGGCTGGTCACCAGTTGGCTTATGATTAGAAACCAATTTAAATGGATGAGAATTATCAATCATTGTCTTCTCCATTCTTCTTTTTTGAATGAGGCAAAGGCAAGAAGCCTTCTCCGTTGATTGTTTTAGCTTTAGTAATAGAGATAAATGCCGTTGGGTCTAAGTCTGCAATTTTATTTTCCAAATCAAGTTGCTCAGATTTGTTAATGACGATACGCATAAGTTTTCTATTTTCGCCAGTATATCCGCCAACTGCGTCAATGATGGTTACAGAATGATCTAACTCTTTGAAAACGAAATCAGAAATCTCTTTGTATTTGTCGGAGATAACGTCGACAACAAGGAAACGATCAGCGTTGATATAAACAAATTGGATGGCAATGGAGCAAGTCATTGCGGAAAGAATGCCACCAAGGCAAGAAATACCAATGCCAGGTTGTTGTAATCTAAATAGGGTTGCAATCAAAATCAAAGCGGCATCAATCAAAAAAGAAGAAACGTCTTCTTTAACGCTAGTATATTTAGCCAAGATGCTAGAAAGAATAGCAAAACCACCCGTCGAAGCATGTCCTAAGAAAGCAAGTCCAACAGCAATTCCATCTAAAATTCCCCCGCAAATCGCGCAGATAATTAGATTTCCAACGTCTGAGGATGTTAATACATAAGTAGAGAGGGACTCCCCTTCAGCAAGTGCTGGATATAAAGCAGAAAGCCCTAAATGAGCACCAACATCCAAACGATAAAAGAGAGCATAGAAAGCAGGATAGGCAATCATCGCAATGGCAGTCTTTATAGAAAATTTCTTCCCTAAGAAAGCTAGGCCTAAGAACCATAATCCAACTTGTACAACAGCGACAACGATATCACGGATACCAAATCCTAGAAGAGGCTCCACAAAATAGTCCACGATAATACCGACGGAAGAAACTCCACCAGAGACGACATCCCATTTATTAAGAAAAACTGCATCACCGAACGCAAATAAAATACAGCCAAAAACAACCAAAAAGACATCTTCCGCTTTTCTAAAACGAGCTGATCTAACGACTTTTTTGATTTCTTGTTTCATTTTATCCTTGTCTTCCTTCTCTAGATAGCATCTCTAAATAGGCATATAAGAAATTGTCGATATCGCCATCCATGACGCCAGAAACATCGGCAGTTTGGAAATCTGTTCGATGATCCTTAACCATGGTGTATGGGCAAAATACATAAGAACGGATTTGTGAGCCCCATTCAATGTTCTTTTGCTCTCCAACAATTGATTTCATCTTAGCATCGCGTTCTTCTAATTTACGTTGCATGAGTTTATCAGCAAGCATTTCCATACATGTTTGCTTATTGAAAAGCTGAGAACGCTCAATTTCGCAAGAAACAACTATGCCAGTTGGTATGTGAGTAATCCTAACAGCGGAAGAAACCTTATTAACGTTTTGGCCGCCAGCTCCGCCTGAACGGAATGTATCAACACGTAAATCTTTAGGATCTATAACAACGTCTGCAACCTTACCAAACTCAGGAACGACGTTAACAGAGGCAAAGGATGTATGTCTTCTAGCATTGGCATCAAATGGTGAAATACGAACAAGACGATGGACACCTTTTTCGCCTTTTAATAAGCCATAAGCGTTCTTGCCAGATATTTTAACCATAGCACTCTTTAAGCCTGCTTCTTCACCGGCTTCATAAGAATAGACTTGCCATTTGAAATGGTGTTTTTCAGCCCACCTTCCGTACATTCTGAAAAGCATATCAGCCCAATCTTGAGCTTCGGTGCCTCCTGCTCCTGGGTGAACTTCGATTGTTGCATTTAAATTATCGTATTCGCCAGTAAAAAGAAGATCATTTCTTAATTCATGAATCTTTTTGCTTAGTTCTTTTTCCGTTTCTTCAATGAGTTCTCTCATTTCGTCAGACCCAGCATCTGGATCATTCAAAAGCGAAATAACCCCATCAAAATCCCCTCGGATTTGGTTATATGTATCGTATTTATACTTTGCGTCGTTAAGTTTATTTACGGTTTCTAAAGCAGACTTCTGATCATTCCAGAAATCTTCCTTATTTTGTTCTTCAGTTAGTGAAGAAATTTCGTCTTTTAGCTTTTCGAGGTCAAAGAGAACCACCGAGCTGCGAGACGAGTTTGCCAATTTCTTGGCTATCTTGTTTTAATTCGACTAGCTCTTTCATATATTCCTTTTTTATTCAATCAATTATTTGTTTTGGCTTGCTTCAAGAGCAGCAACGGCATCGTTGTAGTCTTGAATTACTTTTGCATATGCTTCATCACCAATGAGTTCGCGGTTAGCACGACGGAGGTTTCCTTCTGCCAATTTAACGCGTTCTTCCAAACTCATATCAGGAGTTGGCTGAGGAAGAGGATCGGCCTTTGTTAAGATTGGAGCCGGTCTTTCTTCGACTGGCTTCTCTTCTGCTTGTGGTTTTTCTTCTTTAACGGCTGGTGCTGGTTGAGCATTTTCAACAGGTCTAGCGACAACAATCTTTTCTGGTTTTATTGCGCCGATTGCTGTTTCTCCTTTTGGAGCGGAATTTTCTTCCTTATTATCAATAACCTCTTTTTCTTCAGGTTGAGGTTCTCTCTTTGTTAAGCGGACGTTAAGTAAGTTAAAGCTTGTATCAACTGCTGCTTTTTCGTTCATTTCAGCGAATAAGTCATAACCTTCGTTAACGTAGTCTTGGAGAGGGTTCTTTTGAGCATAGCTTCTAAGGTTGATGCCATCACGTAAATGAGACATTGTATCGATATGTCCTTGCCAGTTACGGTCAATAACTCTTAAGGAAATATTGCGCTCGATCTTATCAGCATCTTCAGATGGCCAAGTCTTACGTTTCTCAAGATAACGAGCATAAAGGATTTCGCCAAGGTCTTCTCCTGCTTCATCAATTGGAGCGCCATCGTATGAGGCAGCAGTAATAGTTCCAGCAGGTAAGAATTGAGGCTCAACAAGTTTCTTTAAGCTTTCACCATTAACAATATCTAAGTTTGCATTCTTATCAATTGCTTGCTTACAAAGATATAAGCCTGTTGTTTTGAAGAAATCGTGAATTAAGTCAACAATATCATCAGCCATTAAGATGGCATCACGTTTCTTGTAGATGATGTCTCTTTGTTTGGCTAAAACGTCATCGTAGTCTTTTAAGTTCTTACGAATATCAAAGTTCTTTCCTTCGATTTGCTTTTGAGCGTTGGTGACAGCGCTTGTTAAGAGTCTTGATTCGATTGGTTCTCCATCAGCGCTCTTTTGGAATTGAGCACGGAGGTTATCTGGAGCAAAACGTCTTAAAAGTTCATCATCAAAAGAAATGAAGAAACGAGTGAAACCTGGATCACCCTGACGTCCAGCACGACCACGTAACTGGTTATCAATACGACGAGATTCATGACGTTCAGTTCCAAAGACGCATAAGCCGCCTAAAGCACGGACTTCATCGGAAAGCTTAATATCGGTACCACGGCCTGCCATGTTAGTAGCAAGGGTAACTGCGCCTTTTTCGCCAGCGTGAGAAATAATTTCAGCTTCGCGAGCTTGGTTCTTAGCATTTAAGACTTCGTGTGGAACACCTGCTGCAGTTAAAAGGGCGGAGATTTCTTCGTTTGATTCAACGGATACTGTACCAATAAGGATTGGTTGTCCTTTTTCGTGTCTTTCCTTAACTGCTTTGACTAAAGCATCAAGCTTTTCCTTGTGTGTGCCAAAGATATAGTCGTTAGCATCGATACGTTGGATAGGACGGTTTGTCGGAATAACGATGACTTTCATGTTGTAGATTGTCTCGAATTCCTCTTCTTCTGTCTTAGCAGTACCTGTCATACCAGAAAGTTTTTCATATAAACGGAAGAAGTTCTGGTAAGTGATTGTAGCCATAACAACGGTTTCTTGTTTGATTTCAACGCCTTCTTTTGCTTGAATGGCTTGTTGAAGACCATCGTTATATTCTCTACCAGGCATAATACGTCCGGTGAATTGGTCGATTAATTGGATTGTTCTCTTATCATCAACCATGTATTCGACGTCACGTGCCATGATGTAATTGGCCTTTAAGGCTTGGTGAATTCTATGAACTAGTTCTTGGAACTCTGGATCATAGAGGTTTCTAATGCCAAACATCTTTTCGGCTTTATTGTTACCTTCATCGGTTAAGGAGCAAGTTTTCTCTTTGATGTCGATTGTGAAATCAACATCTTTTCTAAGCATCTTAACGAATCTATCTGCAACTTGATATTGGGAAGCTGCAGTTCTTGAACCACCAGAAATAATAAGTGGGGTTCTAGATTCATCGATTAAAACAGAGTCGGCTTCATCAACGACGCAGAAATATAAACCACGTAAAACACGGCCTGATAAATCTGGTGACATGTTATCACGAAGATAGTCGAAGCCAAGTTCTGAGTTTGTCGTGTATGTGATATCGCAAGCATACGCTTCACGTTTTTCTTGGGCCGATTTTGAAGCAAGGTTAACACCAACTGTTAAGCCTAAGAAACGATAGATTTGTCCCATCCATTCGGCGTCACGGGAAGCAAGGTATTCGTTAACTGTGATAACGTGAACGCCTTTTCCTGTTAAAGCATTTAAATAAACGGCCATGGTTTCGGTTAAAGTTTTACCTTCGCCGGTTTTCATTTCCGCGATGTCGCCATTGTTTAAAACCAAGGAACCGATAATCTGGACTTGGAATGGTTTTTGATGAAGTACACGCCAGCCAGCTTCGCGGGCGACAGCATATGCTTCGTACTTGATGGCCTCTAATGGAGTACCATTCTTTAATTTTTCTTTGAACTCGGCAGTTTTGTTACGGAGTTCTTCATCTGTGAGTTTGCTCATTGCCTCGTCATAGGCAAGAACTTGTTCTGATTCACGATAATACTTGTTTAGCTCTCTTTTCTCGAGATGGAATATTTTTTCAATTATATTAGCCACAGCATTCTCCTATAAAGATACGTTTGAAATTTTACCATTACCATAAATGGTAAGCAATGAAACCTTCTAACCTTTTCGTTTACTAACGTCTTTAGTTCTAGCCACTGAAAGAATTTTCACCTTTTTTGCACCGGCGTTTTTAAGAAGATTGCAACAGGCTTTTGCTGTCGCGCCAGTCGTAATTAAATCATCAACGAAAAGTATCTTTTTCCCACGAATACCAGCTCCTTCATTTAGGTAAAGATGCTCATCAATCTTTTGTCTTTCTTTGAAATTCAGATCAGCTTGTTTAACATCATCTTTCTTACTTATCGCATGAATGTATCCCTTGCCAATTCCACGAAATATCTCTTCTACATGATTGAAACCTCTAAGTTCATCTTTCGTCTTAAAACTCGGTGCTGGAACCAAATAATATGAACGAAACATGATAGAAAATATTCTCTTTTGATTGACTAGGAATACATTTGCAAGTTCAATATCATAACAACCCTTAAGGCAATATATCATTTCCTTTAGTTTTTCGTTGTAATGATAACAGGAATAAGCTTGAAATGAACCTAGCTTAAACTTCATGAAAGTTGGATTCATTTCATGAAAGCATTTATCACAAAGAATGTTATTTGGTTCAAAAAGAGATCCTTCAGTAAAGGCAGAGATATCTCTAAAACAGCATTTACAAAAAGGTGTTACAAAATTTAATTTCATTTATTGCCCTCCTCATGGAATCCGTCGTCTTCTCGCCAAGAAAAATGACATCTCCTTCTGGCGCATCGGTTTTTCTTCCTACACGACCAGCAATTTGAATCAATGTAGATGAATTGTAGATATCTTCAGTATCGGCGTCGGTAACTATAACTTGAAGATTTTTGAATGTTACTCCTCTTTCTAAAACTGATGTTGTTACTAGGTATAAATATTTATTTTTCTTAAAATCAGCTATGATTTCCGCTCGTTTTTCTCTTTTTGAATGAACAAAATCGCCTCCTTTTATAAATGGGGAAATCATTTTATATAGCATTTCGCATCTTTCAATCGTTGGAGCAAAGATGAAAACCGGCTTATTTTCTTTTTTGTATTTTCGTAACTTATGAATCAAATAAAACGGGGAGAAAGCTGATGGAAAAACTTTAATTTTTGGCACAGGAATTTCTTTCTTATGAAAACGTGTCCGTAACTCAAGGATTGCATGATTTTCTCCTTTGAACTCATTGATCACTTCTTGAGATGGAGTCGCGCTCATTAATACCGCATGTCCTCTTAACGACTTTTTATACATTGAGATTAGAACGTCATTGTCTTTAAAAGGAAAGGCATCTATCTCATCCATCACTAGCAAGTCGAAATAATTTTTATATCGATATAGTTGGTGAGTAGTTAAAATGATGATATCTCCTTTTAATGTTCCTGTATGTTGACCATATACTGCAACAATTTTATTCTTAGGAAACGATTCTTTTAAACGCCAAAATAATTCTATGACAACATCTCTCCTTGGAAGAGCAAAACCAACCGTTAATCCATTGTATATAGCATAAGAAATTATGGCGTATGATATCTCAGTTTTCCCCGCCCCACATACGGCATAAACTAGGGTATCGATTCCATTCTTATAGTTCTGTACAATCTGTTCACTTAACCGCGCTTGCTCTTGTGAAAGAGAATAATGAAGATTAAGAGGGGCTTCTTTAGGAATCGGCTTTTCATAGTTTACTTCTTGCCCTTTGAAACTAATGCATTTCCGACAATATGGCTTTCCATTTAAATAACCAATGAATCTTGAATCTTTATTTCCGCATCTTTCACAAACGAACGACACTAAAAAACCTCCTTCACTTATATAAAGGAGGTGTTTTTGAATTTCGGACAAATTATTTTCCAGTTGTTCTAGCTAAATAGTCTAAAGCTTTCTCTTCATCGATAACTTCAATACCAAGTTCATTGGCTTTATCAAGTTTCGAACCGGCGCCTGGACCAGCGATAACAAGATTCGTTTTCTTAGAGACTGAACCAGCACATTTAGCACCAATGCCTTCGAGGATATCTGTCATCTCTTGCCTAGAATAATGAACGAGTGTTCCTGTCAAAACTATTGTTTTTCCATAGAAGAAAGAGTTCACGTCGATTGTATCTGTTCCTAGATATTCAAAGTTAACATTATCCGCTCTAAGCATTTCGATTTCTTGCTTATTCTTTTCGTTTAGGAAGAAGTCGGTAATGTTTTTAGCGGCTATTGGTCCAACATCAGGAATCTTAAGTAATTCTTCTTCGCTAGCTTTAGCCAATGCGTCTAAATTCTTATAACGTTTGGAAAGAACCTTGGCCATCTTCTCACCAACATCTTTGATGCCAATTCCAAAGAGCAATCTTTCTAATGATTGTTTCTTAGAAGCTTCAATGGCATCAAGTAAGGAGTTCATCGATTTGTCGCTCCATCCATCAAGGGCTTTGATTTCTGAAGCGTGCTCACTTAGATGATAGATATCAGGTATATCTTTGATAAATCCTTCAGCAAAGAATTCCTCAACTACACTTGCGCCCATTCCATCAATATCCATTGCATTTCTTGAGGAGAAATGGATGATTTTTTCAATCTTTCTCGATTCGCACTCAGGATTTAAACAATAATGGAGATTCTTAACCCTGCTTAATTCATGTCCACAAACTGGACAATTTGTTGGCATAACCCAAGGAATTTGAGTGCCGTCTCTTCGAGAAACAATTGGTCCTGTTACTTCTGGAATAACGTCTGCGGCTTTATGAAGGGCAATAATATCGCCAATCATTAAGCCTTTTTCCTTAATGAAATCTTCATTATTCAAAGTTGCTCTTTGAACGGTGGATCCAGCAACACGAACTGGCGCAAGAATTGCGTTTGGCGTAACTCTTCCAGTACGACCAATTGTTATAACAATATCTAAAAGTTTTGTTGTTACTTCTTCTGGTGGAAATTTATAAGCAATAGCCCACTTAGGGACTTTTGCGGTATATCCGAGTGTGTCATAGTCTTTAAGATTATTAACTTTGAAAACAATTCCATCGATATCGTAGCCTAAAGAAGCTCTCTTTTGTCCCATCTCTTCGACATAGGCAATAAGTTCATCCGCGCCATGGAGAATTCTTCTTTCTTTATTGGTTCTGAAGCCAAGTTTATCAAGATAATCAAGTGCTTCAGAATGAACGGATATATCTAATTCCCTGGCGTTAACGAGGTAATACCAAAAGCCTTCAAGTTTTCTTGAAGCGGCTACTTTTGGATCAAGGTTTCTTATTGAGCCTGCGGCTGCATTACGGCAGTTAGCAAATTCTGGTTCGCCTGAAAGACGTCTTTGAAGATTGGTTGCTTCCAAAGAAGCTTTAGGCATATAGACTTCACCACGTACCTCAAAAGGACGTAGTTCTTTTACGTGCATTGGAATGGAAGGAATTGTAATTACGTTGGCTGTAACGTCTTCCCCCATCACGCCATCACCCCTAGTAACGGCATATTGAAATTCGCCTTTTTCATAAATCAATGACATTCCTAAACCATCGATTTTTAATTCCCCAACATATTCAACTTCATCTACGCCTAAAGCGTTCCTAATGCGTTTATCCCAATCTCTAATCTCATCCTCATTAAAGATATCAGCAAGTGAAAGCATGAGCCTTTTGTGGGGGATTTTCTTAAATTCAGATTGGACTTCTCCACCAACTCTTTGGGTTGGAGAATTCTTTTTCTTAAGGGTAGGGAACTCTTCTTCAAGACTCTTAAGTTCTTCCATTAAACGATCAAATTCTTGGTCGGAAACGGTCGATTGATTTAGGACATAATATTCGTAATTATATTTTTCAAGAAGAGTCGTTAATTCTTGAACACGTTTTTCTGCTTCAATATAGGTCATGCATCTCCTCCAACAGACTTAACTCTTGAAAGCATAGGATGGCTTCCTAAGAGAGTCTTTTTGCCAGCAGTTTCAAAATCTATAACAATGATATTAGCATCAATGATTTTTGTAACTACACCATCACCGAATTTTTCATGATGGGCGATTTCTCCAACTTTCCAGTTATTAACACCATTGCTCGCAGGTTTTGCTGGCGTGACTGGTTTTGGTACTGGAGTGCTCTTTCTAGGCTTTGGATCGAAAAAGTCGTCATCTGTCGTATCTGGGAAGAAACCATCATCCCATCCAGAGTTTCTACTCTTTCTCTTCCAACCACCATTAAGCGAATTTTCAGAAAAGAACGCCCCGGTTTTATTGATTTTAAGTCCTGCTTCTTGGAAATAAACAGATGGTCTTGAACTTGAGTCTGTGACATAGGAATAACCATTATTACATGAACAGAAAAGTCTCTTCTTTGCTCTAGTCATTGCAACATAAGCAAGACGTCTTTCTTCTTCATCTCCATCTCTTCCAGTTTCTTCAAGGCTTCTTTGTGAAGGGAAGGAGCCTTCGTTCATACAAATCACAAAGACGTTGTCAAATTCAAGTCCTTTAGCAACGTGAATAGTCATAAGTGATACATAGTTGCCACCATTGATGTCATCTTGAGAAGTTAAAAGAGAAACGTTTTGAAGGTATTCGGCAAAGGTTGAATCAGCATTGTTCGAAATGAAATGGTTGATATCATCAAAGAGGGCATTAACGTTAGCAATACGGTCTTCATCAGTATCTTCAATATCTTTCAAATATTCGTAATAACCAATCTCTGTGACGAAATCCTTTAAGACTGCGGAATACGCTTCAAGGTTATCGGTTAACTTTGTCTTTGTTTCTTCCATTTGAGAGATCAAGACTGTTAAAACGTTGAGAACGCGCGTAGGAACATTTGACTCATAGTCCGTATCTTTTAGAGATTTGATGTAATTGTATTCCGAAAGACCAAGAGACTTTGCTTCAGAGCGGATTCTTTCAATTGAAGCGTCGCCAATCTTTCTCTTAGGAACGTTAACAATTCTTTCAAAAGCAATGTCGTCTAATGGATTTAACAATAGGTTGAAATAGGCTAAAAGGTCTTTGACTTCCATTCTTTCATAGAATCTAAGTCCACCGAAAATCTTATATGGAACTCCTCTATCCTTTAAGGCGGATTCAAAAGGCCTTGTCATGTAAGAAGAGCGATAAAGAATGGCAATATTGTCATATCTACGCTCACCATTTGCATTTCTTTGAGCATCAGCTATGCCAATGATTTTCTTTGCCACCCAATCCGCTTCATCGGCGCTATTTGGAGCCATGAAAGTCGTGATATCTTCGCCAGTGTCACCATTGGTAAATAAATCCTTTGGAACACGTTTCTTGTTATGCATGATTAATTTATTTGCCGCGGCAAGAATCGTTTTTGTCGAGCGATAATTCTCGTTTAAGATGATTGTTTCTGCATGTTGGAAATTGTAATCAAAGTTAAGAATGATTTTTTGATTAGCACCACGCCAGGTATAGATTGTCTGGTCAGGATCACCAACAACATAAACGCATGTTTGGTTTGTCGTTAAAAGTCTAAGCAATTTATATTGGACGTCGTTTGTATCCTGGAACTCATCAACGAGAATATGTTCGTAACGATGTGACCATTTATGACGAATATTTTCATCGTTTTCTAAGATTTCGATTGTTTTGCATAAAAGATCGTCAAAATCTAAAGCGTATGCGTCAACTTTGCGTTTTTCATAAGCCGTATAAATCTTTAAGCACTCTTGCTCATCAGCAAAAGATTGAGCGTTTAAGGAAATGTTTTCCGGGTAGATTCCTGCGCCTTTCTTGCTACGGATATATTTTGTGGCTTCTTTAACTATTTCGTCGCCCTTCTTGTATCCAAGTTCGGCCGCGCAGTTTTTGATAAGTTTGCTTTGGTCGTCTTCATCATAGATTGTATAAGATTGAGGATACCCAATGGCTTGGTGTTCGATCCTTAAAAAACGTGAGCAGAAAGCATGGAAAGTTGAAATATTAAGGAAAGGAGTTCCACCTAAAGATTCTTCGATTAATTTAGTGGCTCTTTCATTCATTTCTCTAGCGACTTTGTTGGTAAAAGAAATTGCTAAGATTCTTGATGGGTCGACACGCATATTGGAAATTAAGTAAGCGATACGGTAAGTAAGGACTCTGGTCTTTCCTGAACCAGCCCCAGCAATGATACGGACGTATTGTGAGGAAGTTGTTACAGCTTGGTACTGTTTTTCATTTAAAAGTGTTGCGTAATTCATAATGTTTTAACTTTGTTAATTCTACTATTTCTGGCCTTCTCATTCCATATTCTAAGAATAGGTAATTAAGTATTCCTTATACACTGTATTGCTCTTTATTTAGCCTACCATTTTGCGTGATAATATTTAGGCATGAAGGTCTTTAAAGAAAAAGAAACATTCACAGAAAATATAGCATTTATGGGCGTATCGGCCGCGATGGTTGCCGCCTTATCGGTCCTTTCTTGTTTTTTGCCTTTGTCTTCTTTTATTGTTATTCTCGTTTTGCCGCTTATTGCTGCATTGACTGCATATTATTCCAAAGATAGGTATCTTCTTTTGTATGTTTTTGCAGCCATTGGCATATCTTTATTGACTACAGCTTATGATATTTCGGTTACTTTATTCGATGTTACTCCAGCAATTTTAACAGGAACTCTCTTTGGCTATCTTCTAAAGAAAAAGATACCCCATACGTTAACAATTCTCTTGGTTTCTCTTTTAAAACTAGGGCTAAATTACTTAATGGTCTTATTGCTTAAAGCTATCTATGGAATTGATATCATTCAATCTTTCTTAGTCATATTAAATATTCAAGGAAAAGAAAACATTTCATGCATCGTTCCTACCTTTATATTTGCCTATGCCTTGATTCAAGAAAGCATATCTTTCTTAGTGATTACCTTGAATGCAAAAAACATTTCATTAAAAAGCTCAACGAAATATTTAAATCTAATTCTTTCTTTATGCTCATTGGCGTTCCTTGGGATGGGATTTGGAATTTCATTTGTGTCCCTAACAGCTGGGTACCTTATATCTGCGATAGGTATTTATCTATGTTTTGCCGGAGGGGATTCCTTGTTAGTAAAACGCCCTTGGTATTTCTATGTGTTATTAGCGGTATTGTTGCTTGCCTCATTCTATTTAAGCGCCTATTTTTATTCTCATTTGCCTAAAGGCAATGCAATATTGTTGTTTTTAACATTTTTTGTATCAGTTTCTTTATGTGAGGTCGTTTCCCGTTTATCATTTAAAGACAGGAAAGGAGAAGAAAAATGAAACAAGCGTTGAAAAACTTCGGATTAGGTTTGGTTTATTTCTTTCTTTTGCCGATTTTCCTTTGCTTAATTGCTATAGCAGGAGTCTATGCGATATTTGTCATAATTTATTACTCAATAAAAGGCCTTGTTCGTTTCTTCAAAGGAGAAAAATTCTTTGCCCCTTTGCCAGAAGATTTAAGAGTTGCGGAAATAAAGGAATATCAGGCTTCCTTACAGAGAGCCCCAGAGCAACCTGCTCCTCAGCCTCAGCCAGATAACCGTGTATTCATCCAACAAAATTACTATCCAAACCCTCAACAAGGACAAGCGCCAAGCCAACCAGTTCAAACAAACTTCCCTCAATCCCCTCAGCCTAGTTACCAACAACCTTATCAGCAACAATACCAGCAACCACAAATTCAACAACCTCAGCCACAACAGGCGCAAATACAGCAACAGCCAACATATCAAAATCAATTACAAGAGCCGCATTTTGATAACAACATAGAATTTGATCCAAATAGACTTGATGAGAATGTGCCTCATTCAGACAAACCAGTAGAAATAGATAATGCTACCCCTCCTCATCAAATCATTGATATTTCTAATGATGATAACGGAGGCAACGATTTATGAGATACTTAATAGACTTTGCCTTAAACGAAAACGATAAACGCTTATTGATAATCCTACTTTTTATATTGGTTTTCCTTTTCATAATCATAGGTTTAATTGGTGCGTTAATCCGTTATGTAACGATTAAATTCGGAAGAAGGATGGACTACGAAGTTCATGAGGCAACCATTCTTCGTGTCATACAAACTCCAGAACAATTGAAGAAATATGGCAGTATAAAAAACAAACGTTACTTGATAAGAGCAACATTGCCACCATTCTTAATTGCTGTAGTTTCTCTATTGGTTTGGATCATCTATTCCACGATATATGGAGTCTGGTCTAGAGATTATTTTGGAGAGTTTTCTACTTTATTATTCTCCTTTGATTGGGGAAATCCTGAGAACTACGTAAATTTCTGGGGCCTTACTTTATTAGCCCGTTGGCCATCCTTGTCATCTAGCCCAACCTGGATAAACGCTTATTGGGGTTCATATATTTTGGTCCCATTATGGCTTACATCAATAATTTGGTATGTTGTAGTTATTCAAGGTTTCTTGGCAAGATGGTCAAGATTAAATAAACTTTCTCATTCGATATTTGAAAAGAGCTTAGAAGATTTTAACTACTTCGATGATTTAGCAAAAAATCCTGGTCCAACTCCTCCAGCGAATAACCAAACAAATAATCAAAATTCCAATAATCAACGATAAAAACCACTTAGTTTTAAAAATCCCTCTCAATTCCGAGAGGGATTCTTTTAGAAGAATAAACTAATGATTTCGTAAAGAAGAAATATCAGTAAGGCAACATCAATTCCAAATATTGTCCAGAAAATTCTCTTTCTAGCAATATTCTTTTTTGCTTCCTTTTGAAGAGCGTCGTTTTCGACTTGGCCAACTCCTTGTTGGTTATTTGGTTGCTGATAATTCTGATCCATAATTAGTATTTCAAGGCAGAGGATGTTCTTGGATATGGTTCGGTATCACGGATGTTAGCAATGCCAGTGATATACATCAATAAGCGATCAAAGCCAATTCCGAAACCAGAATGGATACATCCACCATATTTACGGAGGTTAAGATACCATTCAAGGCCTTTTGTATTTCCGAGTTTGTCCATCTTGGCTTTAAGGATATCGTAACGTTCTTCACGTTGAGAACCGCCAACGATTTCTCCTTCGCCAGGAACAAGAAGGTCAACGGCTGCAACCGTCTTTCCATCATCGTTTTCACGCATATAGAATGACTTAATCTCTTTTGGATAGTTAATTAAGAATGTAGGACCTTTAACATGTTGTTCAGTTAAATAACGTTCATGTTCACTTTGTAAGTCCATTCCCCATTCGATGTTGTTGTTTTCGAATTTGTGGCCATTCTTAACTGCTTCTTGAAGGATCTTAATGCCTTCTGTGTATTCCATCTTTGTGAATGGGGTGTTCAAGACGCTAAGTAATTTCTCTTTAACACCAGGAGCAATCCATTTCTCAAAGAAATCCATTTCATCTGGGCAACGATCAAGTACCCATTTAATTAAGAATTTGATACAGCTTTCGATGCAATCCATATCATCATTCAAATCAGCAAAAGCTAATTCAGGTTCAATCATCCAGAATTCTGAAGCATGACGTGGAGTATTGCTCTTTTCGGCTCTAAATGTTGGGCCAAATGTGTAAACGTCTTTGAAGGCAAGGGCAAATGCCTCAACATGCAATTGTCCAGAGACAGTTAAAGAAGCTCTACGGCCAAAGAAATCATTGATTGGATCTTCTTTTGAATCAGTGATAACAGAGAAAACCGATCCTGCGCCTTCTGCATCGTTAGCAGTAATTTCAGGCGTATGAACATAAACGAACCCTCTATCTTGGAAGAAGGTATGAACGCCCATAGCCAAAACAGAACGGACTCTAAATAATGCGTCAAATGTATTTGTTCTTGGGCGAAGATAAGCTAAATCACGAAGATATTCGAAAGACGTTTTCTTCTTTTGGAGAGGATAATCATCTGCAACATCTCCTAAAAGAGATACGCCTGTAGCGTGCATCTCAAAAGGTTGTTTCATTCCTGGGGTAAGGACAATTTCTCCCTTGAAAGAAACTGCTGATCCCATCTTATAATGAGAAACTTCCTCAAAGAAAGGCTTATCTCCATCATAAACGACTTGGAGAGATTTAAAACATGTTCCGTCATGAAGAGCAACAAAGCCAACCTTTCCAGAATTACGGTTGTTTCTAACCCATCCATTTACGACAATTTCACCTAAACCCTTTAACGTTTCTTCGTCAAGGGAATAAAGTTCTTTAACACTTAAGCTTTTTTCTTCCATAATTCTAGCCTCCTCAAATATTCTATTAAAATTTACGGAAATCGGAAATCTTCCAGTTTGGATCTACCCCTAAAGTTAATGGGGCAAAGAGTTTTTCTTTATAAAGTCTTTCACCGATCTTAGCAATCATCGCGGCATTATCCGTCGTGCACCAAAGAGGCGGAATAATTAGATCGATGCCAGTTCCTTCTAAGCGGTTTTTCATTTGCTCACGTAAGTAGGAATTAGCGGAAACCCCACCAGCAAGTATAACTTGGGCAACATTGAAGTCTCTTGCTGCTCTAGTTGCGCGGTCAACAACCATTCCAACTGCCACGTCTTGGAAGGATTTAGCCATATCATCGATATTGACTTTCTCTCCCTTCATCTCAAGATTGTGAACTAAATTGATAACGGCAGTCTTAAGTCCAGAATAGGAGAAATCATATCCATCTTTACCAACGTTTGTTTCAGGAAGGTTGTAAGTATGTTTTCCTTTTCTAGCGTGTTGATCAATTGGAAGACCGCCTGGATAAGGCAAGCCTAATACACGGGCAACCTTATCGTAACATTCACCAATCGCGTCATCTTTTGTTTCGCCAATTATCGTGAAATCTAGATGATCTTTCATTAAGACTAATTCGGTGTTTCCGCCAGAAACAACGACGCAAAGCATAGGGAATTTAAATTCACCAACATATTCGTTTGCATATATGTGTCCAGCTAAATGGTGAACCGGAATCAAAGGCTTCTTGTATAGCATTGCCAAAGTCTTTGCTGCTTGTAGGCCAACATGAAGACAACCAATTAATCCTGGGCCTCTAGTTACGGCAAAGGCATCGATATCTTCAAAGGTTAAACTTGCTTGCTCCAATGCTTCTTTAAGACAAATGTCGATATTCTCCGTATGTAAACGTGAAGCCACTTCAGGCATGACTCCACCATATTTGACGTGCACTGCCACTTGAGAAGAAACAATGTTTGCTAATAATTTGCCATCTTCAACGATAGCAACAGCCGTTTCGTCACAGCTACTTTCAATTGCTAAAATACGACTCATAATAGGCTCCTAATCATATAAATGGCGTCTTCGCCATCATCGTAATACTTCGGTTTTATAACAACTTTTTGCCAACCGTTTTTGCTATATAAAGAAATTGCATTCTCATTTGATTTCCTAACTTCAAGAGTAATGAATTCAACGATGTCCTTTTGCTTTTTACAAACATCGACCATCTTATCGAGAAGGGCGCTTGCAATTCCTTGCCCACGATATTCTTTGGCAACACAAATTCGATCAATTGTTGCGCTATTGAAAGTTATCATGAAATCAAGATAGCCAAGAATGTTATCTTCCTTATCGACGCAAACAAAAACCTTCGCACACGGATTGCCATTGAATTCATAGGCAATCTGGTTTAAAGGCCAAGGTTTAACGAAGCATTGTGCTTCAAGCTCAGCAACCTTTTTGACGTCTTTCTTTTTAAGTGGTCTAATTGAATATTCCATCATAAATCCTTCAAATAAACAGGTTTTGCGGCAATTGGATCTTTGCAAAGATTTCTCTCAATGTCCGCATTCATTAAGTTCT
This sequence comes from Lachnospiraceae bacterium, assembly GCA_963657245.1. GTDB lineage: Bacteria > Bacillota_I > Bacilli_A > RFN20 > CAG-826 > UBA4951. The sequence goes on along the minus strand of CAVKLJ010000002.1, from coordinate 3,696 downwards.
CTAGGATGTTCACCTTCTCCCCTTCTAAGGAAAGATAAGCAACATCACCACAAACTTTATAATCTGGATGGGCTGCTAAATATATCTTCACTTGCTCGTTATCCATAATGGTGTCGCTAAGGATGACTTCATCTTGAGAATAAACACCAACGTAAGAACGTTTGCTACGAGCGTTCATAAGGCAAACTGATCTTCCCTCTTTTGCTTTATAAACTTCAAGAGAAGAAACAAGGTATAAAGGTTTCTTTAAAGCAAATGCCATAACCTTTGCGACCGTCATAGCAACTCTAACCCCTGTATAAGATCCAGGGCCTTTAGAAACGATAATTTCATCAATGTCGGAACGATTTAAGCTGAGTTTTACCATCAAATTATCGATTTCTTGAATTAAAAACTCAGATTGTCTTTGCCAAGCTTCATAATTAACTTCACCAATTAATTCATGGTCTTTGGCGATACCAACGCTAAGGTTTGTGTTTGATGTATCTAAAAGAATGCTAATCATGAAAAACTCCTTTCACGCTTGAGATGATTTCTTCAAAATGTTTTCCTTCGCCATCAAGCGTTATCTCTCTTTCATTCTCGCCAACGTTTTTAAGGGTGATGCTTAAAGTCTCATCAGGTAAAAGAGGTTGGATATATTGAGGCCATTCAATAAGGCATACACCATTTCCTTCAATATATTCCTCTAAGCCTAACTCGATGTTTTGATTCTCTAAACGATAGGCGTCTATATGGTAAAGAGGAATTCTCCCATTGAAATAACATTTCATGATGTTGAAAGTAGGAGATATAACATCTTCTTCGATGCCAAGAGCTTTAGCAACTCCACCCGTTAACGTTGTTTTTCCAGCGCCTAAATCGCCTTTTAAAAGAACAACGTCACCAACTTGGAATTTGCTTGCAAGGAAGGCACCAAATTCTTGAGTTTTTTCTTTCGATTTTGAAATAAATACGTACTGCATAAAAAATAAGAGTTCTTTAAGAACTCATAAATTATAGAACTCATTATCTTGACTTACTAGTAAGACGAAGAAAATGTTAATGGCTAATGCTATTTTTCCTGGTTGTTTGTCCTTGGTAAGAACGGAATCGTGTCTTTAAGGAATTTGGTGTAAAGATCAATAATTGCTTGATCGTTAAAAGGGAATTCTCCTTTTTCCATCTTTTTACGAGTATCATCAAAAGTCTTTTTAACGACGGAAACAAGATCTTTAGGATAGCCGTATGCCTTGACGTTTGAAGCAAATTCTTGTTCATCTAAGGCTTTGATTGTTTTATCTGGATAGAGTTTCAAATCTAGGTCGTAATCGATGTAACGAAGATAACCGTCATCAAGAATCGTTGGGGTAGCCATATTCGTGTAATAACAAATTCCGCCCGACTCCTTGAACATGCAAATAACGTTTATCCATTCGTGTTTGAAAAGAAGGAAAACAGCATTTTCTTTCGTAAGCCATCTTCTGCCATCACTCTCAGTGATTAAAGATGCACGGGAAGCAATAGCCCAATATTCATCAGTTTCAGCGACTAAAAAACCAGGCGACCATTGTCTATGCATCTGCCCATCGTGTTTATATGCTTGAACACATATCCATTTGTTATCACTTAGTTTCTTATCTTCCATAAAGCGTCCAACTTCTAAAAAGTTCTTGTAACAAGTATAGCTTTTTTCTTACAAAGAAAAAGAACTATCTCATTCCAAGATAGTTCGTTTCGTTTATTTTTCTTCGCCGTGTTTGAGGCTAAAGGCATCAACAAGAGCTAATACTTTTTCGATATCGCCTTTGTTTTGAATGGTTGGGGCAGGATTAAATGGTTTCTCAAGTGGCAAGACCATTAAATCGTCTTCATATCCCATTGCAAAGAAGAGGCCTTTTTCATTAACTGTTATTGCCATATCAATGAAGGTCTTATTTGTATCAAACTTAGCAAGCGCTTCACGGACTTTCTTAGTTAACAACGTTCTAGCCTTTCCAGAACCATAGATAACCATGCTGCGGCTATCTTCAATTAACTTACGACCATGCAAGGAATTAGGAGGTAATGCTCTCTTATTTCCCTTGAAGTAAATTAATAATTCATCGTTACTTGTAATTCCTTCAAATTTCAAGAATTTCCCTACAAAAAGCGTCTCTAATTGGCGTTCGCCTTTCTTTTGAGCAGCACAATCTGCAATCAAAGCCTTGAGTCCTTTATAGTTGAAAGTCATATAAGCACGGCTACCAACTTTGACGACATCTTTATAGATATTCGATTCAAAGAAAACCTCTTGTGGAAGTTTATCATCAACCGTTCCGTTTAAGCTTTCGACTTCAGTTGGATAAACAAATTTGCAAGTGTGGTCATAATATTCCTTGAAGTACGCTTTCATGGCTTTATCAACTTTCTTACGGAAGAATGTTGAATAGACAAATAAGCCAACTAAGATAGCTACAGTAACGCCAAGAGAGATATACATCGTGATGTTGGCGTTGATGCCTTTGATAACGCTTGGGACGATCCAACCCGCTAAAACAAGGGCTAAACCAGCACCGGTGATAATCCACTTAATCAAATTGAGTTTGCGATAGACAGTATGGAAGTTTTTTCTAGCAGTTTCAATGTCAGCAAGTTCAGGATCTGAATATTCATATTTAGGCTCTTCCTTGCCACCTTTTTTCTTAGCTTCAGTTGGTTCTTCTTTCTTTTCAGGAACTGTTTCTACATTTTCTTCGGAAACTTCAGGAGTTTCTTCTTCAGCGTATAAGTTAACCTTTTCATCTTCCTCTTCTTCAGCAGGTTTTTCTTCTACTGGAGTTTCAACGACAGCAGGTTTGACTTCATCAGCAAAATCGCTTTCTTCCTCAGAAGGAGTCTCTTCTTTAACTTCTTCCTTTTTTATTTCTTTTTCTTCGTTTTCCATTAATTTCTCCTTTTTGGGGTCACTGCAATATATCACGAATTTGAAATATTTAAATTCTAATTTCTATTTTATTTGCCAATCTATGCCATTAATGCCATTTTCTTCAAGGTAGTTATTGCATTTGCTAAACAAATGATTTCCAAACCATCCACCTTGATTGGCACTTAGTGGAGAGGGATGGGCTGCCTTTAAAACAAGGTGCTTTGGGTTATGGATTTTGCTTTCATATTTTTTAGCAAAACCGCCCCATAACATATAAACAATTGGCTGGTCTAAGCTTTCGATATAAGAAAGAACATCAGCGATGAATTTTTCATATTCAGGACGTTTATGAGATAAAGGCACTCCTGCTCTAACGGTTAAATAAGCGTTAAGGAGAAGAACGCCTTGTTTTGCCCAAGAGGTTAAATCTCCCGTTTCAAAATCCATTTTCAATCCTAAATCAGATTGAATTTCCTTGTAGATATTTCGTAAAGATGGAGGTAAATCAATTCCTCTAGGAACGGAAAAAGAAAGTCCCATAGCCTCACCAGGATTATGGTATGGATCTTGGCCAATGATCACCACTTTTAAATCTTTTGGTGATGTTAATTTAAACGCTTGAAAGACCAAATCTCTTGGTGGATAAATAACGTTTTGTTGGTATTCTGCATCAAGAAATCTTTTCAATGACTTTGCATATTCTTCCGAATGAATCTTGTCGAATAGTTCTTTCCAATCTGTAATCATGGAACAATTATAAATGATTCTTTTGTTTATCTAATCGATAATTCGTTAATTATTTTCTTTTC
>CAVKLJ010000001.1:0-190575 GCA_963657245.1 Lachnospiraceae bacterium | reverse complement strand
GAGACTACGTTGATTAGATGTTATACGAAGAAATTGTTACTTTATTAGAATCCAATATCGAAAGTCAAGAAAGATACAAAGAGTGGCTTTCTTTTTTAGATGCTAATAATTTAAACATCCCCATTCCTTGTGTACATATATACGGGAAAAACAATATCGAGAATATTTCTCATTATTTAAATGAGATATATATAAATGCCGGATATAAAGTTGGATATTTCACCCATGAAAGAAAAAATGATTATTTAGGATTGATCAAGATAAATAATGAACATATATCCAAAGAGGATTTCGTACGTATTTTTAATGATTATGAAAACGAAATATTAGCAGCAAAACTCACTTCTTTTGAAATATTAACGCTAATTTCATCGGTGCTTTTTAAAGAACAAAACGTCCAGTTAATCATTAATGAATCCTTTGAAAACGGAGTAAATTTTTACGATTTATCTGCCAAAGAAAAGGACACGTTTGTCTTCAATGACTTCGAAAATTACGATATCAAAAACGTTTCTCAAAAAAGCAAATTTATTTCAAGAAAATTCGAAAAGAAGATGATGAACGATCTTAGAAAACACTCTTTGAAGAAACAGATTCAACTAATTAATGCTTATACACCAAAGTTTGAAAATTATTCTTCGCCTTATTTCTATTTTGATTACGATCAGTATAAGAAACTTGAGGTTCTTTCTCCTTCTAGGGAACTACTTGATGCAGCCACCTTATCTTTAGAAGCTATCAAGGCAAACCATTTAGATTTTCCAGTCTCTGAAACTGCAATAAGGAAAGGACTATCTTCTCTTCCTTTGCCATGTAGACTTGAGAAAATCCATAATGTGTTTGTTGATGAGATGCATTCTGAAGAGGAACTCTCATATCTATTAGATGCCGTTCAACGTATCAAGAATAATAAAGATGTTTGTGTGCTTTTTGCCTCAGAAAAGAAAACTAAGATCATGAAAATCCTCTCCTCCCTTAAACGCATATCTAAAGAACTTGTATTAACCACCTATAATGGCAAATCTGTTAGAAAGGAAGATGACTATTCTTCATATCTAGAGGATTGTCTCTATCAAGATGATTGGAAGATCGCCTTGCATTATCTTTTGAAAAATAATAAAAATGCGATAATATTAGCCACCGGATCAAGAGAATTTGCTTATTTGGTGAAAGAATATCTAGAGAAATATGAATAGGAAATTTAGTGAGATAGAAAAAATAACTCTTTCTAGCATGTTGCTAGCCATTAGCATCGTTTTAGGAACGATAACTAAGATGATTTCAATTCCTCATCTTTCTTTTATCACCTTCTCTTTTACTCCATCTATTGTTGTGTTTGCTTCTCTTGCTTTAGGCCCCATATATGGTGCTGTTGTAGGTGGATTAGCAGATTTGTTACCTGCCTTTATCTATCCAACAGGTGCCTATAATTTCATTTTAACGATAGTCTATATTCTTTTGGGGATATTACCTTGGGCATTAGAAAAACTTACGAGAAAAATAAGCAGAAAGTTCCCGTTCACCTATGTAGTAGTGGGTTTAATCATCCTTCTTTTTGGGGCAGAAACTTTCATTTTTTATGGAACAAGCATTCTTGATGCAAGGCTTTCTTATTTTGGCCCGTATATAAAATTAATCATCTTATTATTAAGTCTGTTGGTGGACGCGATAACGATTATTGGATTAATTTTTTCGGATAACTATTATGCGAAAAAGAAAGAGACGTTTGATTCCTTGCCTAAACCCGGGGAGATTGCCTTTATATCTTTCTTCGCGGAGATTGCCTTATTGGTCTTCCTTAAAGGCTTGGCCTATTATCTTTATTTTATTGTTATAAGCAGCACTTCCTATAGGGTTGCATATGAGGTAATAGTCTCTATGCTGGTGATTAGCGCGCCTATAGATATTTTGTTAATTGACGTTATTGTTCCTTGGATGTTGGCCTTTGTAAACAATTATAAAAGGCAAAAATAACGTTAAAAATTGTCGTTTTTGATAATTCTTTGTAAAAAAAAGAAAAAATACGTGCAATTTTAAAATTTTGTACTATAGTCAACGTACCATATCTCATATGTTTGGAGGGAAGTATGGCTATTGTAGACATTGAGCGATCAGATCATTCAATCATTAAGTGCGACACAGATAAGCATATATTGTCGTTTTGTCGAACTTACGTTAAATTTACGCCCGTTGAATGGAAGATACTCAAAAAGTTGTATACAGAACGTCCCCATTTTGTTAAAAGGGAAGAGCTGATCGCTACTATATGGTCAACTGATTCTGGTCAAGCAAAATACAAAAGGCTCAAAAGAGCTGGCAAACCATATCCAACAAGAACTATTGACGTCCACATCTCTTCAATCAGAAAGAAACTTGACGTTTTTAAAGGGGCGAGAATTGATGCAGCATATGGTGAAGGTTATCGTTTGATAATGTTACAACGTTTCTAAATAAAGATAGGGAGCAAATTCCTATCTTTTTGTTATAAAATTAAGCGTATGGAACATAAATACTTTCACGAAAACGTCGTTTATCAGATTTACCCTCGCTCATTTTGCGATTCAAATGGGGATGGAATAGGGGACATTCCTGGTATTATCAGCAAACTTGATTATTTAAAGAAACTTGGCATCGGAATCATTTGGCTTTCGCCTGTTTACAAAACAGCTAATGCGGATTTTGGCTACGATGTAGCAGACTATTACTCGATAAATCCAGAGTACGGAACGATGAAAGATATGCTTAGGCTTATTGATGAAGCCAAACGCAAAGGCATAAAAATCGTCATGGATTTAGTCGTTAACCATACCTCCGATGAACACGAATGGTTCAAATCATCAATTGATCCAAATTCTCCTTATCGCGATTACTATTACTGGAGAGAAGGAAAAAGAGCTAACGCCCTCCCGCCAAACAATTGGACATCTAATTTCGGTGGCTCTGCCTGGACTTATGTTCCCGAAGCTAAAGCCTATTATCTGCACATCTTCGATAAAAAGCAGCCTGACCTAAACTGGCACAACCCTAAGGTTTTAGAGGAAGTGGAGAAAATCCTAACATTTTGGCTAGATAAAGGAATTTACGGTTTTAGATGTGACGTCATCAATCAAATTTGGAAAGAAGATCTAAAAGACGGAAAGAAGAGCCTTTGGGTTGTTGGACAAGAAAAATATTTGATGAAAGAAGGAAACCATAAAATCCTTCATCAAATCTACAAAGATGTATTTTCCAAATACGATTGCATGGTTGTCGGAGAAACATATAACGTTGATTTTAAAAACGCTAGAAGATTCACTGACAAAGAACTTGATTTAGCCTTCCAATTCGACACGGTTAATTCAGATAGATTTCTTGTGCCAATCTTTAAAACAAGATTCAAACCAAAGAAATTTAAGAAGACTCTTTGCGATTGGCAAAGAGAACTAAACTGGAATACGTTGTTTCTAGAAAATCACGATCAACCACGTTCTATTAGCCGTTTCGGTGACATAAAAAAGTATCATAAAGAATCTGCAAAAGAACTAGCTATGATTCTTCTTACTCTCAGAGGAACTCCATTCATTTATCAAGGCGAAGAGATTGGCATGCTTGACTATCCTCTTTTCCAACCAAATCAATATCAAGATCCAGTAGATTTCTATATTTTTGATTTATTAACAAAACTTCATTTTCCTAAAAAGACTGCTTTAAAACTCGTTCATAATTGCAATAGAGACAACGCTAGGATACCGATGCAATGGGATGATGGCAAGAATGCTGGATTCTCTTCTGGTGATGAGACTTGGTTACCTCTGAATCCAAATTACAAAGACATCAACGTAAAAAAAGAAGATGAAGATAAAACATCCATTCTAAATTTCTATCGTGAACTCATTGAGTTTAGAAAGAAAACTCCAGCATTACTCTTTGGTTCTTTTGAACCAATAAAGACAAAAGGAAAGATAATGGCATTCTATCGTTCCTATCAAGGGGAAATGCTTTTCGTTGTTTTAAACCTCACGAACAAAACAGTTAGAACCCCACATAAGCTCTCATCTTTAGTTGGCCAAGTCATCTTTTCCAACTATCCTCACGCAGGCTTTACCTATAAGAAACGTTTACGCCCATATGAAGGCTTAATCGTCAAGTTCAAATAAATATAATTTATTTTAGGTGAATAAAGGACGTTTAAAAGATATACTTTAGGGCGCATAAGGAGTTTTTAGTATGCAAGAGAAACATCGCGACGACTTTATATCCTGGAATGAATATTTTATGGGCATAGCCCAACTTAGTGCCCTTAGAAGCAAAGATCCATCGACACAAGTTGGAGCTTGCATCGTTGATAATGAAAACAAAGTTGTTTCGATTGGATACAATGGCATGCCTCGTGGAGTGGACGATGAAACCATTCCTTGGGGACATGGAGAAGGATTAAATAGCAAATATCTTTATGTTTGCCATGCTGAGTTCAATGCAATATTGAACACAAGAGATGGCGGTCATTTAAATGGCTGCAGAATCTATGTCACTCTTTTCCCTTGCAACGAATGTGCAAAAGCAATCGTTCAAACCGGAATTAAAGAAGTCATCTATCTTGATGACAAACATTCTTCCGACGTTATTTACGAAGCCTCGAAAAATATCCTTACGCTTGCTGGCGTCAAACTCACAAAATATGAAGGAAAGGTTGTTAAAATTAGCCAATAATGAACGTTATTGAAATTGAAAATCTGACATATTCTTATGACAAAAACGAAATAAAGGCGGTAAATTCCGTCTCTTTTAATGTACCTGAAGGAAAATATGTCGCGCTTATTGGGCATAATGGCTCAGGCAAATCAACCCTAGCAAAACTTATTTCCGGACTTATAAATTCCTATGAAGGAAAGATTTCTCTTTTCGGCGAAGAAATAAACAAAAACAACATTTATAACTTGAGAAAGAGAATTGGTTTAGTCTTCCAAAATCCAGATAATCAATTCGTTGGATCGACCGTAAGAGACGATATCGCTTTCGGATTAGAGAATAGACAAGTTCCATCAGAAAAGATGGATGAAATAATTGAGACATATTCTAAGAAAGTTGGAATGTTTGAATTTTTGGATAAGGCTCCTGAAAATCTTTCTGGTGGTCAAAAACAAAGAGTGGCAATTGCTGGCGTATTGGCCATGCATCCAGATTTGATAATTTATGATGAAGCGACTTCCATGCTTGATCCAGTTGGTAAGAAAGATATCCTAGATATCACTTTCGGTTTAAGAAAAGAGAATCCAAACCTCACCGTTCTATCTATCACTCACGATGTAGAAGAAGCCTTCCGTGCAGACTACGTCGTTGTTATGAATGGCGGACAAGTCGTTTTACAGGGTGAGCCAAAAGAAGTCTTTGCTCATAAAGACGAGTTATGTAAAATCCATCTAGACGCGCCATTCTTTATTTCCCTGAAAGATTCTCTTAAAGAAAAAGGAATGGATATTCCTGATGATATCGATACGGAAGAAAAGTTGGAGGAATTCTTATGCCGATAGAATTTGTAGATCTTTCCTTCACCTATAATCCAAAAAGCCCATTCCAGAGTGCTGCTTTAAAGAATATCTCCCTTTCCATAGAAGACCATACTTTCCTAGCGATAGTTGGGAGAACGGGTTCTGGAAAATCAACGATGATTCAAATGATAAATGCCTTGCTTTCACCAACTAAAGGTTATGTTGATGTTAATGGTTTTATCAATCATCCAGAGAAAAAAGAAAAACTATCTAGATCACTTAGCAAAGAAGAAAAAGCTAAAGCGAAGTTAGAACAAAGACGTATCTATCAAAAACATAAAGGCAAGGATATCAAAGAACTTAGAAAACGTGTTGGACTGGTTTTCCAATTTCCTGAATATCAACTATTCGAAGATAGTGTAGAAAAGGATGTCGCCTTCGGTCCAAAGAATTTCGGAATGAAGAAAGAAGAGGCGATTAAGCTTGCTCATGAAGCTTTGCTCAAGGTAGGGTTAAACGAAACTTTCTTCGAAAGAAGCCCATTTGAATTATCTGGAGGAGAGAAGAGAAAGGTTGCTATCGCAGGCATACTAGCAACCTCACCAGATATTCTAGTTGTTGATGAACCCACAGCTGGACTTGATCCTGCGGCAGCCAAAGAAACAATGAACCTCTTCAAGAGCATTCAAGCCAATGGCACAGAGATAATTCTTGTTACCCACGATATGGATCTAGTAGCCACATATGCGGAAAAGGTCGTGGTAATGGAAAATGGCAAAGTAGAAAAAGTCTGTCCTCCATCAGACTTATTTGGCGAAGATTTAACGAATTATTCCCTACAAAATCCACATATTTTTGATTTTGCATTACGGTTGAGAGAGAAGGGTTTGCCTATTGATACGACAAATATGCGTACGGTAGATGATTTAGCAAACGCGATTATAAGGAGCAAAAAGAATGGCTAGTTTCGTCATGGGCCGTTACGTGCCTTATAACTCATTTGTCCATAAGATGGACCCACGTTTAAAGATTTATTCGCTCATTGTTTTGATGGTGGCTATTTTTATCAACTATCCAACATGGACGATGACTTTTACGATGCTAGGAATTCTTTTCCTTATAACTTTGATTCTTCTTTGGCTTTCAAGAATGTCCTTGAGGTCTCTTCTTAAGTCATTGAGTGGACTTTGGTTCATGGTCATATTCTTACTTGTTATTTATATCTTGGTTCCTAGATATACCGAAGGAAATGAAGATTGGTATTTCTTGATTGGAAACTTCAAGATTTATTATGAGAGCCTTCTTGAAGCGGGAAAGGTTTTCCTTAGGCTAGTGGTCATGCTTTCAATGTCGCTTATTCTTACGGCAACGACAAAACCTCTTAGCCTTACAGATGGCTTGGAATGGTATTTAACTCCATTACGTTGGGTAGGGGTTCCAACTCCAATTTTAGCAATGATTATTTCTCTTGCTTTACGTTTCATTCCGACAATTCTTGAAGACGTAGAAAGAATCCTTAAAGCTCAATCATCTAGAGGAGTGGACTTTAAACATGGACATATCTTTGCTAAATTCAAGGCAATCATCTCTTTGATAATTCCTTTGTTTGTCTCTTCCTTTGTTCGTTCCGATGAACTTGCAAACGCTATGGAATGTAGAGGATATGATCCTTTAACAAAGAGAACTAAGTATCGTAAGTTACATTTTAGATGGTGGGATTTGCTTGAATTTGTAATCGTTTCAGCGGTTGCGGCATCCTTCTACTACATTGCCATCACTGGCACGGATTTATACTCCCTTCTTTTTGGACTTACATTAAAATGAAACTGTTTGGAATAGTTCAATATAATGGGCAAGCCTATTGGGGATTTGAGAAGCAAAAAGAATATCCTTCGATACAAGGAAAATTAGAAGAAATCATCTCTTATATTCTTGATCATAAAATAATAATTCATGGAGCAGGAAGAACGGATAAGGGAGTCTCTGCAAGAGGACAAACATTTACCTTTCTTTCTTCTAAAGATGTAAAAAATCCTGAGAAACTTAGAATCTCTATAAACCGTCTTTTACCAAATGATATTTCTGTTATTTCTCTTAGGGAAGTAGATCATTCTTTTGACGCAAGACATTCTTCATGCGGGAAAATATATTCATATTCCTTCCATTATGGTGAAAGAGACGTCCTTTCATCTTTTGAATATCAATTACAGATTCCTAATTTCTCAATTACAAAATTTAAAGAATGTCTAAATCTTTATTTAGGAAAACACAATTTCCAAAATTTCACGTCAAAACCCCAGGATATTGATGGATATATACGAAATATCAAACGCATAGATGTCATAGAAAATGAGCAACACGTAAAAGTCGTTTTCGAGTCAAACGGATTCATGACCTATCAAATTAGAATAATGATGGGAGTTGCCTTTAGAGTTGGCTTAGGAAAAATGAGCCTTGATGAAGTAAAGAATTTCTTAAATCGTGAAGATAGAAAAATAATATCTTACAAAGCTGATCCTATTGGCTTGGTTTTAGAGGAGGTCTTATATGCTTAATGAAGCATTTAAAGTGAATTATCACTCACATACAAAAAGATGCGGACATGCGGAAGGGGAAGATGAAGAATTTGTTCTTTCTGCAATAAAGAATGGGTATAAGATTTATGGCTTTTCTGATCATGCGATGTTGCCTGGAAGAGAACAAAAAGGAATGAGGGGAAGCTATGAGAAAGATGCAAAAGATTATTTCGAAAGTGTACGCTCTCTAGAAGAAAAATATAAAGACCAAATTGAAATTCACCTAGCCTTTGAAGCGGAATGGTATTACGACCATTATGCCAAATATTACGATGACTTATTAAAAAACGGTATTGTTGATTATCTAATCATTGGCCAACATTGTTTTATTGATGAAGAGACGGATAAAATCACTTTCTACGGCCAATTAAAAGATAAGAAAGCCGCGACCATTAAATATAAAGACGACCTTATTGCAGGAATTAGATCTGGCAATTTTATGTATGTTGCCCACCCTGATTTGTTTATGCAGTGGTATCCATCATGGGATGGATTTGCTAAAGAGATTGCTCTTGAGATAATCAAAGTAGCAAAGGAAGAAGGGGTCGTTCTTGAACTCAATATGGGCCCAGCAAGATGGGGAAAAAGAAGTGGACTTGAAGAAGATTTTGAGGTCTTCTATCCAAATGAAGATTTCTGGTATTTAGTAAGCCAAGAAAAAGCGACGTGTATCATCGGAGTGGACAACCACCGCCCATGGGAGCTAGAAACTAGCCCTTATGATTGGATGAGAAGATTTGTTAAGAGACATGACCTAAATCCAATCGAGCATTTAGACTTGCCTTTCAAGAAAATAAAACATTAATAGTAAAAAAGATGGAGGTTATTTGTCTCCATCTTTTTACATGGCTCGAATCATTTCTTTTTGCCTTTTTGAATTGAAGAAACCGGTAATTGATCAATTGGGAAATCTAATGGGACAAAAACAAATTTGAAATAATTCTGTTTCAGACAATAGAAGCCATGGTACTCTTCGATTTTGTTTATTCTTATGGTAGATATTTTTTCCATACGTTTGCTTTGCCCAATAAATGTAACGGTTCCATCATCGTTTTTATATGCCTCTGAAGAGCCCCAAATACATTGATTGCCCATAGAAAAACTTAATGCAGAGCAAACGAGCGCAATGACGGTTAAGATACCGTTTATCGTAAGAAAGATCGGGAGGTTATCATAATTGATACGTAAAGAGTCTGCCATAATTAAGACAAAGAGAACCATTGCCGATATATAAAAGATGAGAATCGGTATTAGGTAAAACATTCTTTTTAAATACATCAACTTATTTAAATCTTTGGCATTTATTTCAAAATTACAAATCAATTCTCTTGAGACCGTTGTCATTTTCCAATAATTTCCTTAATTTCTTCCTGGGTTTTAATTCCACGAACTGTTCCATCAATTCCTGAATGTTTTATTTGGAAGCAAATTTCATCATCATTATAAAAGTTATAGTCCTCAGAAAGATAGAAAGGCGACCAATCTACATAACGTGTGTTACCATCTTTGTAGAAACGGTAGCGGTATCTTAAGATCTTTACTTCTTTGTTATTTGAACCCTTGCCAACAGCAAAAGTTTGTTGCATGCTGACAAAACTTGCGAGTAAATCTTTTTTTGTGGAGATGTATGTTGAATTTAGCGATTTTGCTGCTATTAAAAGACCGGCAAGCGAAACCGCTAATGATGAAACGGTAACTCCACCTGTAACATAGGCTAGCATGGTACTAGCAGCAATAGCGGCAGAGGCATAAGGGAGAACGGTGACTACTGCTCCAGCGACGGTAAGAACAAAACCTGCAGTTGCTAAATAGAAATTTATTTTATTTGATTTTGTGCTGTCCCAATCTGTAAGTTGATTTATGCTGTCTACCATTGATGCGGCAACAGCAGATAAAATAGCACGCGTTTCCAAATCCCAGACGTAAAGAACAGAGTAATTTATGTAGTCACCGTTTGTGTATTTGTCAGATAGATGTTTTATGTATGGGTACGTATCGTAGTTTTTAACTTGTGCACTAACGGCATCGTTATTCCCAGATGAAATTGGGGTATATCCTAATGGCTTATAATCCGAAGTCCAAATTGCGGCAATATCACCATTATTTCTTCCTTCATTTATATTGTATGAAACGTTATCTCTATTTAGATTAACGAGTTCTTCTACATATAAATGATAAGGATTAACGTTATCGTATGTTTTGTCTTGAAAAGAATAAACACATATAAAGTATGTTCCTGGAGTCACGGATATACTAACAATCTCATCATTGTTAGAACCATGGTTCCCTATTGCGATATATTTATCGAAATCTATATCTGAAGCCTTGGCATTGTCGTCATTGCCCATTTTATAAATTCTTACATCATAATCGCAGTTTTTAGGAATGTTCGTTAGTTTAACTGTCATCGTTCCTACTGTACACGCATCAAAAGAATAAAAATCTTTATCTATATATGTCTCTTTAGTAAACCAGAAACCTTTTGTTTTTTGGCTGATCGTTGCGTCTAGCCATGAAGCGTGTTGATATATTCCTTCTTCCCAATGGCCTACATCATACATAGACGAGGCTTTTTCCGGGGCATCGTTGTCTTCGCGTGTGTCGTTAAAATCTTGAGCCAATGCAACTGCATCGTTATTTATGGCATCTGGAACAATTTTCGGGGTGGATGAATATTCTTTGATTGTTGTCTTTTCGTTTTCGTTGTTTTCTACTTCGATGGCAGATCTTCCGCCATCCTGAACGTTTAACATTTCGAATTCATCCCCGTTTGTTGATTTGAACTCAGATGAGCTACGAAACGTATAGTTATAATTGTCAAAAATTGGCTTTTCTTCTTGCTTTGCTGAATTTGCCGCAATGCCAGTTACAAGACTAGCCAATGTTGTTATTAGTGTAATTGTTTTCATTTTCATTTCTCCTTGTACATATTATTAAAAAATGATTAAATTTATAAAAGAACAAATTTGAAGAGAAATGTTCAGTTAACAAATGAATAAGCACGAATTGAAATATGAAAATGTTAGATTAAAACTCATTGGCTTTGCTTATGATTATTTAAAGACAAACGAAAAGGAAGATCTTGATATCAGCGAAGTGTGTTCCTCCACAAAAATAAGCAGAACTACTTTCTACAATCATTACCAGAACACTCAAGATTTGTTTGACGATTTATTGATATTCATCAAGGAAAAATTCGTGAACAATTTGAAAGTAATGTCTAATAATGAATTATCAAAAGATGATTTGATCAATTTCATTTTGAAAAGAAACATCTCGTTTTACAAGCAAAATTTCGATTTTTTCATTGTCGTTTTTAAACTCATTCCTTTTGATTCATACGCTTACTGGGATTTTTTCTATGAGCAATTACTAGATTTAGGGATGTTCAGCAATATGAAAGAAGGAAATCAAAGATATTACATGAGATTCTTTGTGGGAGGTTTCTTTTCTCTTCTTTATAAGTGGTGCCAAGATGGGTTCAAAGAAACGGAAGATGATATCTACAATTTGATTTTGGAAATGGTCAGACCTTTCCATAATTTAGGATGATGACAATTAATGACTTTTTGAGCTTAAATCCATTTCTTTGTTGACCAATAGAAAAGTCAAATTAAAAAAATCTACTAGGCTTTCTTCTCTAGTGATAAAATACCAAAGTCAAAAAAGGAGTTTTTATTATGGGAAGACACTTTGAGGTTCGTGCTGCAGCAATGGCAGCAACTGCAAAAGCAAAAAGCGCAATCTACATGCGCGCATCTAAGGAGATTTATGCCGCGGCTAAGAGCGGTATTCCTGACCCAGAGAGCAACCTCGCATTAAGAAGTGCTATTGAAAAATATCGTAAGACATGCCCAAGAGATGTTATCGAACGTGCTATCGAAAAGGCTAAAGGCGGAGACGCAACAGCCTATATCTCAGGCCGTTATGAATTCTTTGGACCAGGCGGAAGCTATATCATCGTCGACACTTTAACTGATAACGTTAACCGTGCTTTAGTTGGAGTACGTACAATCGTTACACGTAAAGGCGGCAAGATGGGAAGCGTTGCCTATAACTTCGATTACAAAGGCATCCTTCAATTCAAAGGCGATGCAGCTTTACGTGATTCTGTCGAAGAAAACCTTATCTTAGGTGATATCGATGTTCAATCTGTCGATTTCGAAGATGGTGAAGTTGAAGTCAGATTAGCACCAAACGATTTAGACAAAGCAAAAGAAATCTTAAAAGGACTTAATGTTACGGATTTCGATGTTGCTGAATCTACAATGGTTCCAAATGAACCAATCGAACTTGCTGGGGACGATCTCCAAAAAGTTAAGGACATGCTCGCAGCCCTTGATGAATGCGAAGATGTTCAAAACGTCTATACAAACGTTTCAAACTTATAAGCTGATGCTTACTTCCAAGACCGCTTAACCGCGGTCTTTTTTCTATAAATAAAACTTTACCGATATAATGTTTCTTTGTAAGATAATAGTACCTTTTAGAAATAGGAGAAAATATCTATGAGTTATAAGAAGATTGTTGTAGCCGGTGGTGGAGTCTTAGGAAGCCAAATCGCTTTCCAAGCCGCTTATTGTGGATTTGATGTAACCATTTGGTTAAGAAGCCAAGGCAGCATTGGCAGATGCCAACCTAAGATCGATCATCTTAAAGAAACCTACATTTCAACAATTAAAGAAATGGATACACCAGAAGGAAAGGCAGACAACGTTTTTGCTTTAGGTATTGCTGATAAAGATACATTCAATGCAAAAGAATGCCTAGAAAAAGTTGAGAAAGCCTATAAAAATCTAAAATTAGAATTAGATATGAAAAAAGCGGTGGAAGATGCCGATCTTGTTATTGAATCTATGGCAGAAAATGCTAAAGACAAGATTGAATTCTATAAGAAATTAGCCCCTCTTCTTCCTACAAAAACCGTTTTAGTCACAAATTCCAGCACCCTTCTTCCAAGTGAGTTTGCTAAATACACAGGAAGACCAAACAAATATCTTTCCTTGCATTTTGCCAATTCAATTTGGAAAAACAACACGGCAGAAATCATGTCTCAAGCACAAACTGAGAGCAAATATTTCGATGAGGTCATTCAATTTGCTAACGAAATCAGAATGATTGCTTTGCCTGTTCATAAAGAAAAGAGCGGATACCTTTTAAACTCAATGCTTGTTCCTTTCCTTCTTTCTGGATTGGATCTATATGCAGCTGGAGTTTCTGATCCTAAGAGCATTGATCTTGCTTGGACTAGAGGGACTGGCGCTCCAAAAGGACCATTCCAAATTTTTGATACTGTTGGCTTAACGACGGCCTATAACATTGTTATGCAATATCAAAAGGTTCCAGGATTATTATCTCCTCTCCTTAAGAAGATGATGATGCCATATAACTTCAAGGCGATGGCTAAAATCCTAAAGGAATACATCGATGCGGGTAAGCTTGGAATGTCTTCTGGCGAAGGATTCTATAAATACAAATAAGATTTCAAAGAATGATTAGGCATCCTGAAATATGGATGCTTTTTCTTAAAGAAAACATCTGTTTAATTTAGCTATACAATATCTATATGAATCAAATAGAGAAAATAAAAAGTTGGATTAAGAAAGATACAAGAATTGTGTTTCTAGGAGGAGCGGGAGTATCTACTGCAAGTGGAATACCAGATTTTCGTTCCCCAAAAGGACTATACAAAGTTCAAAATAAGTATGGCCTTTCTGCAGAAAAGATGCTTTCTCATTCTTACTTCTTTGATCATACGGACACCTTTTACGATTTTTATTGGAATTTCATGGTATTTCCAAATGCAAAACCGAATAAAGCACATATCGTTTTAGCAAATTATGAGGGAAATGGCGGCAATATTTCGATTCTTACGCAAAACATCGATGGTCTTCATCAAGAAGCGGGTTCGAAAAAAGTTTTTGAGCTTCATGGTTCGACAAAACGTTATTTTTGCTTAGATTGTGGCAAAGCATATTCTTTAGACGGCATTAAAGAGAAGAAAGGAATTCCTCATTGCTCATGTGGAGGAATTCTTAAACCCGATGTTGTTTTATACGAAGAACCGTTAAATGAAACTGTTCTATTTCAAGCGGTTTCTTCTCTTCGCTATTCTGATTTGTTAATTGTTGGAGGAACTTCATTAAATGTTTATCCTGTAGCAGGTCTTATCTATGAATTTTGGGGTGGGCACAAAGTTTTAATCAACAAGGAAGAAACTTCTTTGGATTCCTTCTTCGATGAAGTCCTCCACGAAGATATAGGTAATTGTTTAGAAAAAATTCTTTTGTAATTAATAATTTCTTAATTGAAAAATCCCCATAACACCTAATGAAACTTGAAATATTTTAAGTAAAAAATAAATATCTCTTGCAACAATAGTTTCCTTGAATTAATATTTAGGTACATAAAAGATCAGGGGGATAAAACAAAATGATCGACATTCTTTTGCTTCCTTTCATGTGCCTTTCTTTGGCGCAGGAAAGTGCGAAAGTTAACGGGAATCCATTCTCCGTTAACGAAATCACCTCAACGGTTGCCATGCAGGGGAAAAACGCAATTGGCAATCCTACAACCACAAGCTCGACAACCATTTATAATGAAGGTTCGTCTAAGCATGACAGTTACGAAACTGCCCAGGAGTTCATGACGATAGGTACAAATCACGACACATTTGAACTTAGAGGTAAAACCTCGAAATCCAATAAGAAAGATGTCTACATGTTTAGGGCGACAGACAGGACAAGAGCCCATTTCAGGTTTGCCGCTTGGGGAAGAAACATGACAGGAGAAATCCATGATGAAAGGGGCAATAAACTTTTTGAGTTCACGGATGATGATGAGGCATATGGGCCGACAGGACTTTTCAAAAAAGGTGCCTATTTTGTCGTTATCCTAACAACGGACGATTTGGATACAGACTATGCGGTTGCCATATGGTCTGATCCAGTTAAATCTAGCGAGACTTTCACGATAGATCAACAAATCATGAGCAATTACAAAGCCGCAGTATGGGAGTCAGATTTCGTTCCTGGAGGGGTTGATCCTATTGATGGAACAGTTGTCAAATCTATAAAAAAGAACGCCTTATTTAGTGGGGTGGTAACATCTGGTGGCTTCTATTCATCCAAGGTAGACGATGAATGTTTATATAGATCTATTTATATTTGGTCAAAAGATGTTTTTGATGCACTTAGAGAAGATATAGAAAATTATAAAAAAGCTGCATTTGCTGCCGTTAAGAAAAGTGATGAAATTGTTACAAAACTAAACATCGTGTCCACAGCTGCTGGAGGATTCGGTTTAATTTGCAGCTTTTTCCCAGCTGCCGATGTATTAGGGGCAGCGCTTAGTGTTGTAGGTTTGAAAACTTCGATATTAAGTGGATCGATTGGAGATGGTGTGAAGCTAAATTATACGTTGATAGATAAGCAATTTGATAGAGTTCTTGGCGCATTGGACAACGCTGTTGATGGAAGCATTATTTCGATAAAGGAAAGCGCAGTGATTAGACATTATGAAAGCAAGTTGGCCATCCCCTACGACGAGTCGTATAAACTAAAGTTTGTTCCTTTTGTTAATCAATTAAGCGAAACCTATAGTGTTGTAGAAAGAAGGATTGATCAAGACTATCCGACATACGATATGAAGTTATATCATGGCACTAAAGGGCAAATAATAAGCGATTGCCAAGGAACTTTTAAAACATATAACAGCATTGATGACATAAAACCATTGTTTGAAATAGAGGATTAGTTTATGAAAAAAACAAATAGGATCGTGTTCGTTTTGTCTATAATTTTGCCTCTTTGCTCATGCGAAACAGACAACAGAACTCCTTTAGAAAAAGAGATTGATGCAGTTAACGCTCAATGTGACTTCAGACTAAACAGCAAACTTGAGGATTTTCCTGTAAGTTGGTATGGCAGCGTTGGTCATTCTAATGACAAATTCTCATTTAAAGAGCATAGGGATGATGGCGTAGACGTATATACATGCGGAAGCTACGACACCTTGCCGACGGAGTTCTATTATCGCGATGGACTGGAGGTCGGCTTCAAGACGGCTGATCCCCAATTCGGCTTTTCTATATTCGGTAGATACGTTGGAATGCCAATTTATCATTTTGAAGGATATAGCAAAAAAGATCTCTATGAAGAGATGATACATAGGGGTTACGAATGGGAATCAAGCATTGATCACGATAGGGAGGCCACAGTTATGCCTAATGGCGATAGATATTCGTGGAATCTCTTCGTTTTCGAAGGCAAACTACATATAAATTATTCTCGAGATGTTATTTATGCTTTCAACGGCAGCTTGAAGGAAATTGAAGTCTTCCTTGATAAATAAGGCATATAGAAAACGGCAACCTTAATTTGGCTGCCGTTTTCATATTAGTTAATCTCGTTCCACATGACTCCCCATGGTTCGACTTCGAGGGCTTTGCTCTCTTCAAATTTCTTAACGAGCTCAGCTGGTAAGAATTCTTTTTTGACTAAGACCTCATAAACAAAGTTTTCAAACCACGCATCATCCATGATGAAGAAACCATCTTTTCCGGCATCTTTGCCCCAGGTGTTTTCGACTTTCCATCTATTTGGAACGTCATTATCTAATAAGTTAACTCCAGTGAAGGTCATAGCGTGGTTACAGAACGATGTTCTCGTATCCATACGCGCACCTTTATCTTGGAGGAGTTCAACATTTAATAATCTGTCATAGCGGATAACGTTATAGCCTAACAAACCTTCTTTTCTTAATGAGGCGGAAGATACGTCCGCGGCAAACCAAACGAGTTCGTTTGCTTTTAATGAAGCAATAACCGCTTTTTTCATTTCGTTGATTTCAACATTAAAGAAGACGACTGGATCTCCTCCAATAACATTATTAATCCATTCTGAAGTGTATTTTTGATATTTCTTATATCCAGCCATTGGGGCATCGCTTAAAACAACGTAGTCATCTAAATTAACGCCAACGTATTTTTCATAGAACTCAAGAGGAGTGGTTTCTTCTAAGCGAACGAATTTATTATCTTTATCCTTATATTCATAGGTGAAAGATTTCGGTGGGACGCCAACACTTGTGCATAAAACGTTATATGCTTCAGAAACGAATTCTTCTTTCTTTGCAAGAATCTCTTCTTCGCTCTTTCCTTCTTTCTTTAATGAACGTAAGGTTAGGATGTCTTTTGCAACAAGCGCGTTTAGTAAGGAATTTAATTGAGCGGTTCCACAATCAACGCAGTTATCTGGCATAAGTTCGTTAGGAACAACACCATATTTCTTAACTAAGCTTGTGAACATGGCGAAATGTCCTCCATCAGCAACTCCGCCATCTAAAAGAAGGGTATTTAAGCGGGAATCAAGAGATTCATCAGCCAATTTAATGGCTTTTTCTAGGGTAAAATTGAATTTTTCTAATTTATCATAGAATTGCAAATATGCTTGGGAAAACTCGAGCGTTTTTAAATTGAGTTTCTTAGCTGCGACCATTCTGATGATGTTCAATCCAGCGAACATCCAGCAACGACCTGATTGTTTTTGGTTGGTGATGGCACCTGCATCAACGTCGACTGAGAAGGTGTTTTGGAGAGCATGAACTGCATCAGGATCGATGGCAGAATTCACAAGTCCGTTTGTGTTTATAGCCATTCTTGCAACGGCTAAAGATTTGTTTGCTTCGTAGTTAGCAGCAAATTTTTCTAATGTGTTTTTTTCGATAGAATTTTTCATATTGTTTCCTTCGGTAAATTTAAAACCGAAAACCATCTTAACCAAATAAGGAAAAATGTCACTAAAATCTTTATCGATAGTCAATTAAATGCTAAATTGTTCATATGAAGATAACAAAATACGAAAGATTTATTATTTATCCTATTCTAGTAGGGCTACTCGTTCTATTTGCTTTTTTTGATTTAAATATCACCCATGCTTTATATGATCCGAATAATGTTTTTGGAAAAATAGGCGAACTTATTGCGGAAGCTCCTTTCTCAATAGTTGGTGCATTTGCGTGTTTGATGCTATTTAAACTTAGAGACAAAAGCACCAAGGCAAGAAATATAGGATTTGGAATTCTCTATATGTTCTTGGCAATATTCATGGCTGGATATAATGGTGGAAGAATTGTTTCATATACAGATAACTATGGATGGAGCAAAGCCTTACGTTGGGGGCTTGCTGTAGGTTTTGGATTGTTTAGCTTTATTCTTCCTACGATTCTTGCATATATATGTAAAGCAGAAGATGAAAGAAAAATGATTGCATTCTCTCTTTTCATTTTAATCATGTGGGTTGGAACATTTGTTATCATGAACGTTCTTAAATTCTTTTGGCATCGTCCACGTTGGAGATACATCGTTACTTTAGAAGGCGACCCAGACCAATATTTCGTTCCAGTCTATAAACTAGGATGTAACGGAACGTTATCTACCAATTATGCTTCGTTCCCTTCAGGACATACCCTTAATGCGATAGGAATTATTTCTCTTTCTCTTATTGGATATGCATTACCAAAATTTGATAAATCATCTCTTTTACTTAGATGCTCTGCATATTTATGGGCGATACTTTGCGCAATATCGAGAGTTATCCGTGGCGCACACTTTTCAACTGACGTTACAGCCGGCTTCTTTTTCGGTTTTTTATTTTTTGATTTGATGAGCACATTTTTCTATCAATTTTTTGAGAAAAAGATAATTAATTTCAAAGAGAAAACGTCCATAAATGCTCAAAAATAGAAAAAATTTACAATTTGCCATCCAAAATCTTTACAATTTGCCATTTTGTTGTTGACTTTGTCTTTTTGCTTGATGATAATATCTCAGCGCGCTTTCAAAGCGTGGCCTCAAAAAGAATCAAGAAAGAAGGAAATTATTTATGCAACGTCAAACAACTGTTGCCAAGCCTCTTGAGATTAAAAGACAATGGTACGTCGTCGATGCTACTGATGTAGTTCTCGGAAGATTAAGCACCAAAGTCGCTGGTATCTTAATGGGATCTGGCAAACCAATCTTTGCTAAAAATGAAGACTGTGGTGACTATGTCATCATCATCAATGCCGCTAAAGTTAAACTCACTGGTAAGGATGGCGGCGAACACAAGAAGAATTACTACAACGTTTCCGGCTATAACGGTGGTTTAAGAACCCGTTCCGCTGGCGTTATGAAACGTGAATTCCCTGTTGAAATGGTCGAAAGAGCTGTCTCTGGCATGCTTCCCCACAACCGTTTAGGCAGAGCCATGATGAAAAAATGCTTCGTTTATGCCGGAGCAGATCACAAGCACCAAGCCCAACAACCAGTTGTGCTTGAAGTTAAATAAGGAGTAGACAAGTATGGCAGAAGAAAAGAAATACTATGGCACTGGTCGTAGAAAGAGCTCTGTCGCTCGTGTCTGGGCCAAAGCTGGAAAAGGAACTATCTTAGTTAATGGCATCGCCGTTGAGGAATATATGCCTTATGCAACCTTAGTTCAAAACCTCAAACAACCTCTTACCTTAACTGGCAGCGAAACAAAATATGACATCATCGCTGATGTTAACGGTGGTGGATTCACCGGACAAGCTGAAGCTATCCGTTTAGGAATTGCCCGTGCTCTTCTCGAAGCAGGTGAAGATCGTAAGACCTTAAAAGTTGCTGGTATGTTAACCAGAAACTCCCGCGCAAAAGAAAGAAAGAAATACGGTCTCAAAGCCGCTCGTCGCGCTCCACAATTCAGCAAACGTTAATCGTTTCAAAGGATTGTTCAAAAACCTCAGACTTGTTCTGGGGTTTTTCTTGTATCCTCAATCTTTTTTCTTTGCTCTTTTTTGTGAGAGTTCTAGAATAGAAAACATGAATATAGAAAAGAAAACAAAAGGACATATATTCTTGGGAATATATCTAGCCTTATCCTCAATTGTTTCGTTTTTTGTTCTTTTTCCTTGGAGAGATTTGCTCACCTTCAAAGATGGTGATAATTCATTTCAATACAACGTGTTTAAAGCGGCAGAAGTAAATTCCAATCCTGCGTTGAATGTGATGTACATTATCTTCTATTCGTTGTTGGGGCTTTGCTTCGTTTTAGGAATTGTTATTTTTCTTTTGGCACTAAAAAAGAAGACTTCTCTAATAGTTTCTATTCTCTCATTCTTCGGATCTTTGTTTTCCGCTTGGTTATCCCTGGTTTATTTCTTAAACACAAAAGGCGAAAACTTCGTTGTTCTTTTTCTCTTTCTTCTAGGAATGATTTTTTCCGGTTTCTATTTAGCAACTTCCATTAGCAATTTCATTGTCAGAAGAATGACGAAAAGGTCAGAAAAGAAACTTAAAGAGATAAAAGAAGGCAAAAAAAGATTATAAAAAGATTAGATTTCATCAATCGTTTTGAGAAAGTTGAAAAAATCTCTTATCTTTTCTTGTGTAAATCTTTCAAGAGTTGTATATTATTAAAGCCCACGGGCCTTTAGCTCAGCTGGTTAGAGCGTCCGCTTGATAAGCGGGAGGTCGATGGTTCAAGTCCATTAAGGCCCACCATGTGGATTAAAATGCCCCGTGAGGATACTCAAGGGGCTAATTATTTAAAAAGGTTGTTATAAAGGGTGTTTAGCTCAGCGGGAGAGCGCTTCCTTCACACGGAAGAGGTCGTAGGTTCGACACCTATAACACCCACCATGCCGTCTTAGCTCAGCTGGTAGAGCAGTTGCCTTGTAAGCATCAGGTCGTAGGTTCAAGTCCTATAGACGGCACCATCATTAAAATTCTGGCACTGGTATTTGCATCAGTGCCTTTTTTGTATTCTTCAACGATTGATTTTATATGATATATAAACTCTACTATGAAATATTACATAAACAACATATGAAACTTGTCTATGTAATATTGTATAATTAAATCGTAAGGAGGTTATTATATGGATGTTAGTAAAGAAATAAAGGTCATTTGTGAGACTTTAAAACTGAGCGAAACAGAACTTGCTAAAGAATTAGGAACATCTTATGAATCGGTGAATAATTGGAAAAACAATCGAAATATCATTGATGTTTTTAATTTAGAAAAGCTTTATTCTTATGCGTTTAGCAAAGGCATAAAATTCAACAATATATATGAGCAATTTTATAAAGAAGACTTTGGCAATAACAACAGCGTTGTTTTGTTTCATGGTGCCAAAAAGGCATTTTCCATGCCAATAAACTTCTTGCTAAATTCAAAAAAGAGAAATGACTTTGGAGTCGGTTTTTATTTAGGCGAAACGTTTGAACAAGCTGCTAATTACATAAGCTTTTTAGAAAACGTTTCCAACGTATACTGTTTCAGATTAGATTTGAAGGGTTTAAAGACATACAAATTTGATATGGATACAGAATGGATGATTGCCATTGCCTATTTCAGAGGATGGATTGAGGAATATAAAGATCACAATTGCATAAAAAACATTTTAAACAAAGTAAATGATTGCGACGTCATTATCGCTCCTATCGCCGATAATAGAATGTTTGATATTATAGCGGAATTTATCGAAGGAAACATTACAGACGAACAATGCAAACACTCGCTTGCTGCAACAAATCTAGGATTTCAATATGTTCTAAAAACCGATAAAGCCGTTAAGAATACTTCATTTATCAAGGAAATGTTTGTTTGCAAAAAAGAAAAAGAGAAATGTATCCAAAGCAGAATTTCATTAACCGATAACGGATTACAAAAAGTAAAGATGGCACGGATAGAATACAAAGGGAAAGGCAAGTATTTTGAGGAAATATTAAAATGAAACCGTTAAATTCTATTGAAATTAAGCTTTGTCAAAAACAGGCAAAAATATTTGAAATGTCAGTCACGGAAACTACATGTAGTTCCCCAGTATTTATTCGAAGATTCATGTATTCATCGATTGCAAGATCAATGGATGAAAAATTGTATTTGTTTACTTCGGAGACAGAAGAAGACGCTTTTGAGACACTAGAAAACGAATTCGGAAAAAGCGAGTACGGAAAAGATAAATTTAGCCAAGATCAAATGTTTTGGATTGGATACATTTATAGGTGCATTGCCATCAAATACAATCTTTCGAGTAAATACGTTTATAAGCTTTTCAACACCAAAGAAGTGCTTAAGTATTACAACATATGTCATACCTACGATATTGTTGACGCCGCTGAAAGAATGATGGAAAGCATCTCTTATGATGATTCACCAATTGAGAAAAAAGCGTATGAAGCTATGAAAAGACTAATGAATTCTGAAAAAAATACTCTTCAGTCAAATAATTAGCAAAATTGTGAAATATTTCTTGTAATCTTTATTTTTCAATAATATCATTACCCGGCAAAAGCGAGGAAAAGAAGTAGTAATTAAAGGACGCTATAAAGCGAGCTAGCGATTGGTGAAAGGCTAGTATAGAAGATCTTAATGAACGTGTCTTGGAGCTGATAGGTCAAAAGCCTAGTCCGGGTTCGCCCGTTAACGCGTCTGAGTTTGCTTGAACTCATAGAGTACTTATTAGAGCGATCTAGTAAGCAACTAAGGTGGCACCGCGATCATATCGCCCTTAGGAAATCAAATTTAAGGGCGTTTTTATTTTCCATAAACACTCTTAACTTTGAAAGTTTCTATTCAATTTAGGAGGTATTTATGAAACTTGCAAAGACATTAAAGTTTACTTTTGCTTTATTGATGGGAGTAGGGCTTACTTCTTGCGGAGCAAAAATGAACACCCTTTCAGACATCAAGTCGAAAGGTGAACTAATTGTTGCGACAAATGCAACATTCCAACCATTTGAGTATTTGGAGAATGGCGAATTTAAAGGAATCGACATTGCTGTCGCAAATGCTTATGCTGATTCTATCGGAGCAAAATTAACTGTAAGCGACATTGATTTTGACGCGATTGTTCCTTCAATTAAAACCTACAAGGCTGATATTGGCATTGCTGGTATGACAAAGACTGATGCTAGGGCAAAAATCGTTGATTTTACCGATACATATTACGAAGCTAGCCAAGTCGTCATTGTTAAAAAAGATTCTTCTTTAGCAAACTATACAACAAATGAGAGTTTGTTATCCGCTTTAGAAGGAAAGAAAATCGGTTGCCAAAAAGGTACAACAGGCCAATATTACATCGAAGGCGATGAAGAAATGGAATTTAGTGGAATCAAGAACGCCACATGTAAGCAATATACAGATGGAATACTTGCCACAAAAGACTTAAATAACGGCAATATCGATGCGGTTATTATTGATAGTGCACCTGCTTCTTTGTATGTAAAACAATACCCAGATTGCCAAGTTGTTCCTAATATTACATTAACAAACGAAGAATATGCGATTG
The DNA here is from genome assembly GCA_963657245.1 of Lachnospiraceae bacterium. GTDB lineage: Bacteria > Bacillota_I > Bacilli_A > RFN20 > CAG-826 > UBA4951. Next base: position 167,220 of record CAVKLJ010000001.1, on the reverse strand, counting down.
CGGTTGCAAAAGATAATACCGATTTGCTTAATTCGTTAAATTCATTCATCAAGGATATCAAAGCTAATGGCGAATTAGCTGAGATCATTAATACGTATTATGCAGCTTAATAAAGTATTCAAAAACAAGAGTAATCTTGTCAAATGGGCAATGTTAATTGTTTTATTTCTTCTTTTATTAACATTAGCTTTAGTCTTCAAAGAAGATTTAGGCGAAAGATTAAAAACCAATTTTTCTAACCCTAAAAATATGCAAAATATTTTAAATGGGCTGGGAAATACCATGTTAATTACGATTTTTGCATTTCTTGGCGGGGTTATAATCGGATTTATTACATGCTTGATACTAAATATCAAAAGCGAAAATGTTTTCGTCCTGATCTTACAAAACATTTTTAAAGCCTATGTCTCAATCTTTAGAGGAACTCCAATGGTAGTTCAACTATTGATCATCTATTTCATTATTCTTTCTCCATTGAATGTAGACTCTTTATATGTGGCAATCATTGCCTTTGGGCTAAACTCCGGAGCCTATGTTTCTGAGATTATTCGTGGTGGAATCAATGCCGTTCCTAAAGGCCAAATGGAAGCGGGAAGATCACTTGGCTTAAATTATTCGCAAGTTATGGCAAGAGTGGTTTTCCCTCAAGCCTTAAGGAACTCCCTTCCATCTTTAGGAAATGAACTTATCACTTTAGTTAAGGAAACATCGATTGTATCCTTTGTTGCAGTTGTGGATTTAACTAAAGCTTTTCAGTCATTAGCCTCTGCAACATATGATTACACTGTTGTTTATTTAGTAATGGGAATCACCTATTTTGTCATTGTTTACGTTTTATCGAAGTTATTGGGTCTATTAGAAAGGAAACTTATGCGTTATGTTAGAGGTTAAAAATGTTACGGTTACTTTCCAAGATGATGGAAAAACAGTTCTTGATGATGTCAGCTTAACAATCAATAACGGCGAAGTTGTCTCAATCATTGGCCCATCGGGCAGTGGTAAATCTACGCTTATCAGATGCATGAATCATTTAGTAAAACCAACAAGCGGAGAAATCTTGCTTGATGGAGAATTAATTACAGATAAAAACATCAATCAGATGCGTGGTCGTATTGGAATGGTATTCCAACAATTCGAACTTTTTCCTCACTTAACGGTTCTAGGGAATATGATTCTGGCTCCAACGATGCTAAAGAAGATGAGCAAGAAAGAGGCTATTTCAAAGGCAAAAGATTTACTAAAACTAGTTAAGCTTGAAGATAAGGCTGACGCATATCCAGGAACATTATCCGGCGGGCAAAAACAACGTATCGCCATTGTTAGAAGTCTTCTTCTTGAACCAGAGATCATGTTATTTGATGAACCAACCTCGGCTTTAGATCCAGAAATGGTCAAAGAAGTCCTTGATGTTATCAAAGAACTTGCTGAACGCGGAATGACAATATGCGTCGTTACGCACGAACTCGGCTTTGCTAAACAAGTATCTAGCAGAGTTGTCTTTGTTGATGATAAAAAGATTGTTGAAATAGGAACACCTGAAGAAATATTCAATAACCCTAAGAGTGAAAGATTAAAAGACTTCCTAAATACTTGCCAAGCCTTCCATATGTAAGCATAGCATATTGAGCATTTTAAGATTTTTGCCTATAAATTTTTATGTTTTAAACATATATATGTTTATGAAAAACCTATATTTTTTTGCGCCTTCAATTGATCGTTTCATGTGTTAAAATACGGCAAAAATGGTCGTTTGATTTTATGAATATTGCAATAGTTGAAGATGAAATAGAGTGGCAAGAAACCCTAAAGAAATATTTGGAAACATATTTGAATCAAAAAGGAGTTTCCTATGAAGTAAAGACATTCTCGAATGGTGAAGATTTCCTATCTTCTTTTACCAAGGGAGAATTCGATTTGATTTTCATGGATATCGACTTAGGCAAAGATAAAATAATCGGAACGGAAGTCAGTAGAAAATTAAGAGAAATCGATGATGAGGCAGTCTTGATCTTTGTCACAAATTTAGCTCAGTACGCGATTGAAGGATATTCAGTGGACGCTTTAGACTTTATCGTAAAGCCTTTGGTTTATGACCCATTCAGGATGAAAATGGAAAAAGCTTACAAGATCATAAATTCAAGAGTAAAAGAGAACAATGTAATTATCTCTGTTGAAAAGGCCTCAAAAAAGATCTTGGCTAAAGATGTCTACTATGTCGAGATAAGCAACCATGATCTTTATTACCATACGAATGACGAAGAATATAAAGTTAGATCGTCTTTAAAAAACGCCATGGAACAATTAGAAGGATTGAGTTTTGCTCAATGCAATAGTTGTTATCTTGTTAACCTTGAGTATGTTGAAAGAGTTGAGAAAGACTCGATAATTCTTAGCAATGGTAGCAATCTTAAGATGCCAAGAACTAGAAGAAAAGAGTTTCTTAAAGCGTTAGGCGATTATTTATCTGGGATAAGAAAATAAAATGTTATTTGGCGGCATCAACAACGTTAATCTCCAACTAGTTTTAGAGACTTGCCTTGCAAGTATTCTTATTGCTTTTCCTGTATTTGATAAAAAAGATCATTTCATCATCAAGGCGATACTTTCGGTGATTGCATTTTGCGTTTTGGGATATTTTTTCCCAGTGTATTACATTTATGACTCGTGGGGTTTGAACATCCTTTATTGGTCATTTATGTACACGTGTTTGCTACTTTTTGCCATACCTGGTCTTTTGCTTTGCTACAAAATGAATTTCTTAAACGCTTTTCTTGTGGCGTTAACTAGTTATCTTTTGCATCATATCTGCAATATATTTTCTTCATGCATCTTTAATGCCATCGACATATACACATCCTTGAGCGATAACAAAACTCTTTACACAATAGTGGACTATACCATTGGAGCAATTTCCCTCATCATTACGTATTCAGTTTTTTATCTTTTCTATTCCGCTCAGAGAAAGGAAAACCTTAAATTCATCTACAACAATAAACAAGTAGTTTTCTTCGGATCAATTGTCGTCTTATTCACGATTGTTGTTTCTAGTGGCATGAGAATCTGCTATGTACACTCTGATTTAAAAGCCGAGTTTTTAATTGGTTTAGTCTCGAATTTCTTTAGTTGCGTGCTTGTAATGGTTTTCTTCTTTGTGTTTTTAAAGAGAAACAAACTTCAAGAGGAACTACAAATTGAGAAACAAATTCTTGAACAAAGCAAAAGGCAGTATGAAATTTCTAAAGAGAATATCGATTCTTTAAACATAAAATTCCACGATCTCAAATACAGAGTTAATCTTTTGACTTCCCAAGGAAACATAACAAAAGAAAGCCTTAAGGACATTTATGATGATATCGATGTATATGATTCAATCGTGAAAACAGGGAATAAAGCTCTAGATACCGCTTTGACCAAGGATGCCCTCAGATGCGAGAATAATCACATTAAATTCACAAGCATCGCCGATGGAAAGGCTCTTTCTTTCATGTCTGATGTCGATATATATGTTCTTTTCAATAATGCTATCTCTAACGCTATTGAAGCAACGATGAAACTAAAAATGGAAGAAAAGAGACACATTTCTTTGGTTTTAAAAACAAAAGGCAACGTTCTTTCTGCTGAATTAGAAAACTTTTTTGACCCTGACACCTTGAAAATTGTCGATGGCAAAATTCAAACTTCAAAAGAAGACAAAGAGTATCATGGCTATGGTATTAGATCGATGAAGAATATCGTTAAGAAATACAACGGAGTCATGAAAATGTCGGTAGAAGAAGATATTTTCAGGCTAACAATAACATTTGTTTTGGATAGTTCAAATAACGACTAAAGGCTGTAAAAGCACGCCAAACGCCTATGAAAGGGCTTTCTTTTAACATATATTCAATCCAGCAACTCTCATTCACGAGTTACAACTTGTCTGTTTGTTTAAAAGACAAGGGACAGAAAAAGGAGAAAATATATGTCCAAAAAGAAGAGAATGAAAAACTCGAAATTTTTAGGTATATGGGTCCCTTTCTTAGCTTTAGCAGGCGCTTCGATCATTGCCATCGAGTGTGTGCTTCCAAGCTTTGCTCAGGTTCTTGACACATATGCCGGAGGTTTCTGGGCTCCGCTTGGCAAAGGTGATATTGTCAAGACGCCCGCAAAAGGAAGCGAAAGCTGGGATTCAAACTATTATGTATCCTCATTCGCAAAATCCACAGAGAACAACTCTGGTAGCGCAGCAGCCAGGAAAAACGGAGAAGAAGTCGTAGAAAAAATCACCGACGAAGGCTTCGTCTTGTTGAAGAACAAAGATAACGCTCTTCCAATTTCAAAATCCACAAAGATTGCTCTCTTAGGTAGAGGCAGCGTAGATCCAGTTTATGGCGGATCTGGCTCTGGTAACGTTGATGTCAATACTTGCGCTAACCCAAAATCTGGCTTAGAAAAAGCTGGATTTACTGTTGATGAAAACGTCTACAATTTCTTCAATACCCAAAAAGATAATTATGCAAGGCAAAAAATTGTCATGGACAATTATCAAAAATCAACGTTCTTTATTGGAGAAATTGACCCATCAACATATAACTTCGAAGTCAACAGAGACGAAGTTGCTCTTGTCTTTATTTCCCGTTGTGGCGGTGAAGGACTTGACCTTTCAACAAATCTCAAGAGAGATATTGGAACTCAAGCAAGCCAAGACGTATTAAATGCAGGCGATGCAAAAGCGGCCAATGCCAAAAAAGAAGTTGCTAACTACGTCGATGGTCAACACGAACTTGAGCTTTCCAAAGAAGAAAGAGATATGATTAGCTTTGCAAAAGCCAATTATTCCAAAACTGTCATTGTCTTAAATGATTCAACGACAATCGAAGTCGGAGATCTCAAGGATGATAACGATATCGACGGCATTATTTGGGTTGGTTCACCTGGTTCAACTGGTTTCAACTCTTTAGGTAAGATTCTTTCTGGTGAAGTCAATCCAAGCGGCAGAGCTCCTGACTTATATGAAAGAGATTTCACAAAAGATCCAACATTCGAAAACTTTGCGATCAATGGCGTAAGCAAATATAGCGGAGTTACCGATATTCAAGGTGGAGATGCACACTTTGTTGAATATGAAGAAGGCATCTATGTCGGATATAAATATTACGAAACAAGATATGGCGCGAACGAAAGTGAATATCAAAAACAAGTCACTTATCCATTTGGCTATGGCTTAAGCTATACAACCTTCTCTAAGGAAATCAAATCTAGCAAAGTCACAGATGATGAAGTCCAAATCGTCGTCGAAGTCAAAAATACTGGTAAAGTTGCTGGTAAAGAAGTTGTTCAAGCCTATTACACCGCACCATATACCGCTGGCGGAATTGAAAAATGCTCCACAGTCTTAGGAGACTTTGGCAAAACATCATTACTTGCAGCCGGTCAAAGCGAAGACGTTACTGTCACCATCAAGAAGGAAGACATGGCTTCTTATGATTACAACGACAAGAACAAGAATGGCTTCAAAGGCTATGAACTTGAAAAAGGCGAATATGTCGTTGAAATCAAAGATGATAGCCACACAGTTAGCAAGAACCCTTCAGGCAAAGATCTTAAAGTTACCTTCAGCGTTGGTGAGACCAAACTTTACAGAAAGAGAAACTCCGACAAATCTGATGTTGTTAACCAATTTGACGATATTTCAGGAATGTTCAAAGAAACAAAAACTGAAGGATATGCCTATGAGATGTCAAGAAATGACTTCAATGGAACCTATCCAACTCTTCCAACCGAAAAGGATGCTGAAGCAGACAAGATCAAGATTGATGGAAAATCCATTGCTGACGGCTTAAAACCATATCAAAACACAAACAATGACAAAGACGTTATGCCAACAACTGGCGCAAGCAACGGCCTTAAACTCATTGACCTTAGAGGACTTGATTATGACGATGAAGCCTACGATAAACTTCTCGATCAATTAACAGACGAAGAATACAACAGCTCTTCTGAATACCTCATCAGTGGTGCTTATAACACTCCAAAGATGGAAAGTGTTGATAAACCAGCAACCGAAGATCACGACGGTACTCAAGGTTTCTCTTCATTAATGGGCTCTTACAAAGATGTTACAGCATATATGTCTGAAATCATTCTTGCTGCCACATTCAACAAAGACCTTGCCAAAGAAATGGGACACGCAATCGGCGAAGAAGCTCTTGCCATGAACCCACAATTCTCTGGTTGGTATGGTCCAGGCATGAATATTCATCGTTCACCATTTGGTGGCCGTAACTTCGAATATTTCTGCGAAGATGGTGTCTTAACTGGAAAAATTGCCGCCAACATCGTTTCTGGCACAGCTGATAAAGGTTTATACACCTATATGAAGCACTTTGCCATCAATGAGCAAGAAACTTTCAGAACAGAAAACATCTGTGTTTGGGCAACCGAACAAGCCATCCGTGAAATCTACCTCAAACCATTTGAAATCGTTGTCAAAGAAGCAAAGACTGAACTTGATTACATTTCTGATTCCAATGGCACCCACTCCAAGAAGACAATCAACGCTTGTACAGCAATCATGTCTTCCTTCAGCAGAATCGGTACAGTTTGGGCTGGCGGAAGTAGCAACCTTATGACCAATGTTCTTAGAGATGAATGGGGATTCAGAGGATTCGCTCTTTCTGACTTCAACCTCTATGATTACATGGTACCAGATCAAGGTATGAGAGCCGGAACTGATATGCAACTTACTTTCCGTTTCATGAAGGCCGGATTCACTGATACAACAAGCGCAACTGCGAGAATCGCTTTAAGAAAAGCGTATCACAATCTCTTCTATACGATTGCAAACTCCAACGCTATGCAAGGCGTTGCTCCTGGAACTATCATCTCTTATAAGATGAGTGGATGGAGAGTCATGTTCATCATCGTCGACTGTGTCCTTGGCACGTTCGTACTTTGTGGAACCGCATGGGTATTAGTCAGAGTACTATATCTCTCTAAAAAAGAAGAAAAAGGCGAATAAAAACCCTCCTGAATTAGGCTTATGAGAAAATCATAGGCCTTTTTCTTTATTCAAATATCAATTTTTCACTCCCATTTCTCGCTTAAACAAAGTTTTTGATTAGCCTCTTGCATTAAAGAATTGAAATGTTAGAATACCCTTCGTTCACCGGAGGGTGAGTTGTTCAAAAGGAAACAACAGCTGGACAAGGTGTAGACTGCAATGTCTATCCTTGCCCAGCTTTTTTTAAGGAGAAAACCTATGGATCTATTAAATGGAAGCATCAAGAAAATCTATTTCAAGTATCTACTTGCCGCTTTCGGAAGTGCATTGATTGTCTCTATCTATAGCATTGTCGATATGGCAGTGGTTGGACAATACCAAGGACCAAATGGAACGGCCGCTTTAGCAATTGTCGCGCCAATTTGGAACATCATTTATAGCCTTGGTCTTTTTATGGGTGTTGGCGGGAGCATCATCTTTAGTGCGATTCGTGGAAAAAAAGAAAATAGCGATGAAAATCCAAATCAATATTTCACGGTTTCACTTATTGGCTCCATCATTCTTGCCGTCTTATCAACTTTAGCAATCATTCTTTTTGAAGAACCAATCTTGGTCTTCTTTGGTGGATCGGATGAAACATTGCTTGCTTTGGCAAAAGAATATCTCAGGCCAATCTTATTTGTTTTGCCTTTGTTCTTATTTAATCAATTTCTTGCCGCATATCTTAGAAATGACAATAACCCTCTTCTAGCAACGATAGGCGTTCTTGCTGGTGGATTGTTCAATGTATTTGGTGATATTGGTTTTGTTTTTGGCTGTAATATGGGAATATTTGGTGCAGGTCTTGCCACAGCCATAGGTTCAGGCATCACGTTTGTTGTTTTGATTGTTCATTTCTTCATGAAGAAAAATACAATAAGGATTGTAAAAGTCGATCATTTCTTCTCTAAGTTAGGAAAAGATTTCTCAAAGTGGGTTCTCTACCTTCTTTGTTGATGCGGCCATGGGCATCTTAACTGTTTTATTTAATAGACAAATCATGAAATATTTAGGGTCTGATGCACTTTCCGTTTATGGACCAATCATCAATATCAGCACGTTGGTTCAATGCTGCGCTTATAGTGTAGGTCAAGCAAGCCAACCTATCATTTCCATAAACTTTGGCGCGAAAAAGTCTTCACGTATCAAAGAGACTTTGAAATACTCGCTTATTACTGCATGCATCTTTGCTCTTATTTGGACGATATTAAGCTTAAGTATGCCTAATCTTTATATCTATATATTTATTAAGGCTAACGACAATATCCTAAGTATTGCACCAAAAATCATTCGTTTATATTCGCTATCTTTCTTATTGTTGCCACTAAACATTTTCTCAACCTATTATTTCCAATCGATTTTGAAGCCAAGAACGGCATTTGTTGTTTCCGTGCTAAGAGGCCTTCTTCTTTCTGGAACGTTAATTTTATTGCTGCCTTTGATCAATCCTGATGCCATTTGGTTAGCAATGCCAATTACTGAACTTATAACGGGGATTTACGTAGTAATTTCGATTTTTTTGAGTTTAAAAAGGCTGCCTTCTGAAGAGCAAGCATAAGAAATTTCCATATTGACATCTTTACAATCTAGGGTAAATTTACATTCCGGACTGAAAGATACAATTGATGAAGTATTACGTTGTTACAGATATTCATGGATTCTATAAGGAGATGGAAATCTCTTTAAGAGAGAAAGGCTTCTTTGATGATAAAGAAGAACGCAAACTGATCATTTGCGGTGATCTTCTTGACCGTGGGGAAGAGCCTATTGAAGTTCAAGATTTTGTCATGGATTTATTGAAGAAAGATCAAGTTATCCTTATTCGTGGAAACCATGAAGACTTGCTTGTTAATCTTATTGAGGAAGCGCCTAAATGGTTCAATCAAGATATCTCGGAAACATATCATTATTCCAATGGAACGGTAGAGAGCGCATTAAGGCTAGTAAACGAATCTCTTCCAAATGCAATTCTTCATCCAGAAGATTTTGCAAAGAGAGTAAAAGAGACTCCATTTTATAAAACAATTCTTCCTTCAATGAAGAACTATTTTGAAACAAAGAACTATATTTTTGTTCATGGTTGGATTCCTTGCACGGTTATCGGTGAAGGGATTAGTAATATGGACACCTTCCTATACGAAAAAGATTGGCGTGAAGCAAATACCACAAGATGGGAAAGAGTTCGTTGGCTTAATGGTATGGCAGCCGCTTCTAGAGGAGTGATAGAGCCAAATAAAACCATAGTATGTGGCCATTGGCATTGCTCTTATGCTCATGCGAAACTTGAAGGAAAAGGGGAAGAATTTGGCGCAACTGCGGATTTTTCTCCATATTACGGAAAAGGAATTATCGCCTTGGATACTTGTACGGCATATTCAGGTAAGGTTAACTGCATCATTCTCGAAGATGACTAATATTTATCGTAAAACAATAAAAATGTTATTGTAAAACGATAAAATACGCATATAATTGCCATAGGAGGTAAGAGTATGCGTAACAATTTAAAGATATTAAAGACTCTCATTTATATAGCAATTATATTATTTTTCTTATTTGGACTTTTTTATTGTGGATATTATGTTCCAGCACATGCAGGGCTATTTGCCTATATTTCTAATGGGACAAAAATGCAAATAGCAAAAATAGTTGGAATGTCTTTCAACTGGCTTTGTAGCATTCCTTGTTTTATTGTTCTTATTTATGTCGTAAAGGTTGCAAAGAAAATTGATGTAGGCGGATTTTTTGTCGAGTCAACGGCAAAAGAAATGATTTTTGCCGGCGCTCTTCTTTCCTTAGATAGCATTCTTTATTTTTTGGTGAATCTTATTCTAGCCATCATCCTTAAAGATAATGGTTTAGAGGTTATTTATACTTTCTTAGGCGTTGTTGGAATGGCTATAGGAGGATGCATGTTCTTTTCTGCTAGAGCGGTAAAGGCTTCAATCTTCTACAAAGAAGAAGGAGAGGGAATTATATGATCAAGGTCAATCTCGATAAGATGATGAGAGTAAGGGGTATTAGCCTTACCGAGCTTGCCGATAAAGTGGGGATCACCAATGCCAATATGTCTATTTTGAAAACAGGCAAGGCTAGAGGTATAAGATTTGAGACATTAGATAAGATTTGCCAAGTCTTAGAATGTCAACCAGGGGATATTCTTGAGTTTGAAAATCAGGAATAGTTGATAAGCATGAATAGATATGATGTTTTAGGGGATGTCCTTTTCTTTGACCCAATTTCGACAGGTTTTTCCTTTGAGGATATTGATTTAAAATGGACTCAAGAAGAAATAAGTGGGTTTTATAGGGCTTTTTACGAAAATGAAGAAACGTTTTATTTTTAGAACTAGCTTTGTTTGTTTTGCTTTTCTGCTTTCGAGTTGTTTGTTCCAACGCGTCCCTTTTGAAAAAAACTGTTGAAGAAGATTTGAATAGTTATATAAAGTATTTTAAATACAAAGACGCTTTCATTTACGTTGCTTTTTATAAGGATGAAGTTTTTCATCAGAAAACAGAATTACTTTCAGCATAAAGGATGATAGCAAAGCTTTATTGAGAATGGTTCAAACAGCAAATATTGAACCTAATCCGATCGCATATTCGTTAAATGGGGAAAGAATGTTTCCGTATGTTACGATCGCATATGGTTTCTTAACTTATTGGCCTAGCGGATCGCAAGAATATTCTTATTATTTGAGTTTTAGCAATGTATACGATTACAAAATAGACAAGACTTGTTTGTTTTATCGCCACATTGGTTCATTTGATAGCTTAAATTATGATTTTTGGCGTTGCACAATGAACAAGACTGATGCTGAAAAGATGCTTGATTTTTGTTTTGTTCTTATTCCTGAGTTTAAGGAGAAATACGATTTGGCCACCGAGGAGTGGCAAAAGACGCACGATAAGGTCTCTGATACTGGCGATCGTTTTTAACGCAAAACAAAAAATGAGGAGAGAAAAGACACAATGTTCCTGAAAGGAAAACCAAAATTTAAAAACCTTTGTCGATTATGTGAAAAAATACACCAAATTAAATCCAACTTGCTGACAAGGATAAAACGATGCATCAAGAAAAACATTTAATTATCAAACTTTTAATCGTTTTTGCTCTTTGTAGCACAGCAACCGCGCCCACCCTTGACGTATTTAAGAAAAAACTAGCTGATTTTTTCTATGAGGACCCACTAATTTTGTTCAATGATTATTTGTCATATTATGAGAGTCAAGATGCTTACGTCTATGCTGAGCTATATAAAACCAATATGGACGCAAGAGACTTGCTTCAATTTTCAGTAAAAGACGATTCTAAAACATTCTTAAATGGAATAAAAAAGATCGATATCAATTCTAATTCATCTAATTCCTATCCAATCGATGGTGTCAAATTGCCTTACATCAGGATTTCATATGGTAAGAGTGAAAATTGGCCAGATAATATTTATAAATATTCGTATTGTTCTATATTTTGTAATCAATACAATGCCGAAAGTAATAAGGGACATTTTGAGACGATAAAATTTGGAGACTTGCAAAGCGTTTCGAACGAGAATCATGTATACGCAATTAGTAAAGACGACATGGAAAGGGTAATCTCTATTTGCTTTGAACTAATTCCCAACCTAAAAGCCGAGTATGATTCGGTTTCGATGAAAAGATAACCGCACATATCATAAAAACTTTTTATACGTCGGTTTCTATGATGGAGAAGTCTTTGAAAGGATGCAAAATTCAAAAAACATTTTTACAATCAAATCTTCTCGTTATAATTCTTTTAGCATTCAATGCTAAGAGAACGAATATGATTTCAATTGCCCTTTTAGATGATGAAAGAAGCGCACTAGACGAAACAAGGTCTTGTTTAGATAGGTATTTCAAAGAAATAAACGAAGAGGTTTCTATCAACGAATTCCAAGATCCTAGCCTTTTTCTAAAAAACTATTCTTTGAAATATGACATCATTTTTCTTGATATCCAAATGGCAGAGAGAAACGGCATGGACGTGGCCAAAAAGATTCGTGAAATCGATACGATAAGCATTATCGTTTTTGTCACGAATATGGCCAATCTAGCCGTAAAAGGATATGAAGTAGACGCTTCAGATTTCATCGTTAAGCCTTTGGAATATTTCTCTTTCAAAATAAAGATGAATAGAATCATGGAAAGAGCAAGGCAAAATAGAGAAATAGGCTCAATTCTTGTCCAAACGGAAGATGGAAAAATGAAAATAAGACCATCAAGCATCAGATATGTTGAAGTCTTTAAACACAAACTCATATACCACTTAGATGACGGAAACTTTCAGGCTTACGGTTCTCTTTCCCAAGTAGAAAATGAATTAGGAAAAGATTTCTCTAGATGTGCGAATTGCTATCTCGTAAATCTTAGATATGTTAAAAAGATCGATGGATATAACCTATATCTAGCAGGTGAGAAAGATAACGAACTACAAATATCCCGTTCAAAAAAGAAAGGTTTCATGGACGATTTGAACGCTTATATCGGCAAAGGTAAAATGTATGTATTATGATTCCAATAGCGCTCTTTTCTGGTATAAAGCAGTCTTCATGTTGGAATTATTTATCTCTGAATTCCTTTTCACTTGGAGACTAAACAAGAAAAAACTATATCCATTACGTTTATTAATTGTTGCAACCGTCTCCTTTGGCATGGCTTTTGCCGTCCCTATTCTTTACTACAACGCCTTATATTCGTCCTTGTTGTTCTTTGGCTTATATTTCTTATCGACAATTCTTTTGAAACTACTTTGTTACGATGAAAGCTGGGTTAACGTTTTCTTTTGTACGATTGCCGCCTATGCTGTCCAACATATTGCTTTTGAAACATATAACTTCATTATTATTGCTTCAGGATTGAATAATGGTTTACCTGTCGCAGCATATGGCGATAAATTACAAAGCACATATGACGCCATAGTTACTTTCATCCATTATGAGTCATACTTGATTGTCTATTGGATTTGTTATCTTGCCTATGGAAGAAAAATCAAAAAAGGTGAGAACATGAAACTTATTTCAGTTCACCTTCTTTTCCTTAGCATTGGCACGATATTTATCACGGTTGTTGTTAACGCTATAGTCACATATTATGGCTATTCCCATCCTCAGCCTTTCTATTCATCAATCGTTTGTTTGCTGATTATTTTCTGCTGTATTTTCGTTTTAACCGCTCAATTTAATCTCTTAGCCAAAAAGAACGCCCAAGAGGAATTGAGTGTAGTGGAGAAGATGTGGTCACAAGAAGAAAAACAATATGCGATGCTAAAAGAGAACATCGATTATATCAACATAAAATGTCACGACTTGAAACATCAAATAAGGCAATTTGGCCAACAATGCTCTCTCGATGATAAGTCTATTTCCTCGATGATGAAGAAAGTTTCGATGTACGATTCATCTTTAAAAACTGGCAATGAAGCCCTTGACGTTTTGCTCATGGAAAAGACCCTCACATGTAAAAACAATGATATAAAAATCACTTGCATGGCCGATGGATCCTTAATTTCCTTCATGGAAGAAACGGAAATCTATTCTTTGCTAGGAAATGCCCTTGATAATGCGATTGAGTCTTTAGAAAAAGTGGAAGATAAAGAAAAGAGAGTTCTAGGCTTGATCATTAAAAGTGCAAATTCTTTTGTTTCAATCCATCTTTATAACTATTGTGCAAAATGCCCTAAATTCAAAGATGGCCTCCCCCAAAGTACAAAAGAAAACAAAAAAGACCATGGTTATGGGCTTAAGAGCATGAAACTCATCACCGAAAAGTATGGTGGAAGCATGAATGCCTCCTTTGATAAAGAAACTTTCAATTTAGATTTTCTTTTCCCTCTCAAATAGTAAGTTGTGTCGCAAAAATACACGGTTATGTTGTTTCGTTTGTAAAAATGTAAGCGCATTCATAGGATAAGGCTACCATTCCGGAAAGCCGGAAATATGCCAAATCTATAAGGAGGATTTTTATGGCAAAAAAGAAAAAGATGAGCAACAAAACCTTGATGCTTATCATGTTCCCCATCATGGCGGTAGCAGCAGGCGCCCTAGCCTTTGGCGACTACGAAGCTTATACGTGGAATACGATCATTTCCCGTTATTTCAATCAAGACACTTACAAGATTGAAAAGAAAGGTGATTCTGAAACATCGTCTGAATATTTTAAGAATGACTTTAAGAGCGAAGAGGAACTTACAGCACATAATGGCGAAGTTGCCCAAAGAATCGAAGAAGAAGGCTTAGTTCTCTTAAAGAACGATAACAAGGCTCTTCCTCTTACAAAAGGAGCAAAGGTTTCTTGTTTCTCCGTATCTAGTGTCGATATGGTTTATGGTGGAACAGGTTCAGGATCCATCGATACTTCAACTGCCCCAACATTAAAAGGAGCCTTAGAGAAATCAGGCTTTGCAGTCAATGAGACATTATGGAACTTCTACCAAGGAAAACATGATGCAGGATATAAACGTTCCTCACCAAACTGGAGAGGTGGACAATTCTCTATCAAAGAAGTCCCATGGGATGATGTAAATACTGCCGCTGGTTCAAGTTTTGATGCATATAATGATGCCGCTATTGTTGTTATTGCTCGCTCTGGTGGTGAAGGTAGCGATCTTACGGCTCAAAACTTTGGCGAAACAAAAGGAGTCGAAGGAAATGTTGGCTCCTATCTTGAACTTAGCACCGAAGAAAAAGACATGCTCGATGCAGTTAACGCCAAATTCGAAAAAGTCGTTATCTTAGTTAACGCCAATAACGCTCTTGAATTAGGTTGGCTCAACCAATATGACCATATCAAAGCGGCCATTTGGGTTGGTGGAGTTGGTCAAACTGGTATGTATGCTATTGGAGAAGCCCTTGCTGGCACGATTAACCCATCAGGAAGATTGGTTGATACATATGCATATGATGCAAACTCTGCCCCAGCCGCACAAAATGCTGGTGCAAACTTCTGGATTGAAAATAAGCCATCAGACGCTTCATATGTTGATCAAGCTGACCAATATGCCGTCTATCAAGAAGGTATCTACGTTGGTTATCGTTATTATGAAACAAGATATGAGGACAAAGTTCTCAATCGTAGCCAAGTTGGAACGTATGACTATGCTTCGACTGTCATGTATCCATTCGGCTATGGCTTAAGCTACACAAGCTTTGAATATTCTTCCTTCAATGTTGCTAAAGAAGGAAATGATGGCTTCAAGGTCACAGTTACCGTTAAAAATACCGGTTCTGTCGCAGGTAAAGAAGTCGTTCAAATCTATGGCCAAGCACCATATACAGACTATGATGTTGAAAATAACGTTGAAAAATCCTCAATCGAGTTAGTTGGATTTGCTAAGACAGAATCCATCCAACCAGGAAAAGAAGAAACAGTCACAATCGATGTTAAGAAAGAAGATTTTGCCTCATACGATTACACCAAAGCAAAGACTTATATCCTTGATGCAGGTGATTACTACATTTCAACCGGTAAGGATTCCCACGAGGCTTTGAATAACATCTTAGCAAAGAAGGGCAAAGTCAAAGGAGACGGAATGACCTCCGAAGGCGATTCTGATTTCGCTTATAAATGGACAAACTCTTCCTTAGATTCAAAGACCTATTCAAAAGATTCCAAAACTGGCGTTGAAATCACCAACCAATTCGAGAATGCCGATATCAAGCATTATTCCGATGGTGCATCATTCAAATACCTAACACGTAACGATTGGAGTGGAAGCTTCCCTAAAGCATTTGCCGATAGAACAGACTCTCTTGGCGAGAAATATAAGACCTTCTCCTCACAAGTTATTGCAGATCTTGCTCCAAAATACATTGAAAACGAAGGCACATACACAATGCCTAAGACTGCAACCACAACCAAAGAAGGCCTTAACCTTGCAACCTTAATTGGCCAAGATTATGACTCAACAGCTTGGGATGATTTCCTTGATAACCTTACAGCTGAAAATATGCTTTATACAGTTCGTATGGGTGGGTATGGTAACCCAGCGAATACCGCTCTTAATGTTCCTGCCACAACCGCAAAAGATGGACCTGCTGGAATCTCTTCAACCTTAATCGGTGGATCAAAGGGAATGGCATATCCAACTGAAGTGGTCATCGCCTCAACTTGGAATGTTGACCTTGCAGAAGAACTTGGCGTTGCGGTTGGAAACGATGCAATGTTTGCAAATGTCCAAGCATGGTACGCTCCAGCTATGAATATTCATAGAACTGCCTATGCTGGTCGTAACTTCGAATATTATTCCGAAGATTCCTATCTTTCTGGAAAGATTGGCGCAGCCACAGTAAAAGGCGCACAAAGCAAAGGCTTAATCACCTATATCAAACACTTCGCTCTCAACGATGGCGAAGGAGTCATTGATGAAACAAACGGCATCAAAGGTTCAAAAGATGGTATGGTTACCTTCTCTAACGAACAAGCCATCCGTGAAATCTATCTCCCATCCTTTAAAGAAGCGGTTGAAGAAGGTGGAGCAAATGGCGTCATGAACGCTTTCAACCGTATCGGAACAACCTGGTGCGGACACCATAAGAACCTCCAACAAAACGTCTTACGTGGAGAATGGGGATTCAAAGGCTGCATCATCACCGATAACGCTGGTCTTCCAAACTACATGTCCATCAAAGAAGGCTTACAAGCTGGAACTGACCTTTGGATGAATAACAATGAAACAAGATATCTCATCGATGGATATGACAAAGATCCACAAATCATGACTTATCTTCGTAATTCTGCTCACCACGTCTTATACGCAATCGCCAATAGCGTGGCAATGAACGGACTTTCTAGCGATACAGTTATCGTCCCAATCATGCCTACATGGGCTTGCTGGCTTGTCGCACTTAACTGTGTGGTCGCAGTTGCTTGTGTTGCGGGCATCAGCTGGGTTGTCGTTCGTGGTATCAAGATGAAGAAAGAGAATTCATCTGAGACCGAAACGGCTGGAAAATAAAACTCTCTAAAAGAAAGGCTATCGAGGAAACTTGGTAGTCTTTTTTCTTTTTCAAAGGTTGTTACTGAAACATAGATAAACACGGTTGTTTATCATATGATAATAATCAAAGAGGAGGCTATAACATATGGGGTTTTATCTTAATAAACAATCTGATTTTGAAAGTTATGTGAACGATATTATCTATGTTGATAAGAGTGAATTGATAAAAAAAGACAAATTTCAATTTTGGGAAGCCTTCTTGTAAATTTATGTGTGTCACTCGTCTTAGAAGATCTGGAAAAACGATGACACTTTCGATGTTGGATTCTTATTATTCGATAGGTTCTGATGCCAAAGAACTTTTTGACGAATTGAAAATATCTAGCGACTCTTCTTATCTTGATCATTTAAACAAGCACAATGTTATATGGATTGATATGTCTAGTGTTTATGCGAAATACGGCAAAACGTTCATGGAAAATCTAACGACCGAAGTTATCTATGAATTGAAGGAAAAATGGCCAAATGCAATTAAAGAAAGAGACACCAACCTCGCTAGCGCCATTCAGCGTGTGAACGATTGTACTGGAGAACGTTTTATTTTTCTTATTGATGAATGGGATGTAATTTTCAGAGAAGAACCAAGATCTCCTTTATGCGATGAATACATAATGCTTCTTAGAAGTTTATTTAAATCAAGTGATGTCTCCTCTTGCGTAGATCTTGTTTACATGACTGGCATTCTTCCAATTAAGAGATATAGCACGCAATCAACCTTAAACATGTTTAAGGAATATAACATGTTAAATCCAAGGGATATTGCTGATAGTTTCGGATTCACTGAAGAAGAAGTAAAAGACCTTTGTTCTAAACACGGAGCTGATTTTGCGACCATGAAGAAGTGGTATGATGGGTACAATCTTAAGGGACTTGATATATACAACCCACAATCTGTTTTCGAGGCCATAACAAGCAAGGGATTTGAAGATTTTTGGGCATCTACAAGCGCGATAGAAGCCGTCACGAATTATAGAACTACGATAACGGCGTACTCAAAGGATCAATTACTAGGATGCTTGCTGGAGAAGAAATCGACGTAAACACCTCACGTTTTGAAAACGACCTTACAAAGGTCAATTCTTCCGATGCTGCCTTGACGATACTTATTCACCTTGGGTATTTAGCCTATAACGAAGAGAAAAAGACCTGTTATATTCCAAATTACGAAATCAGTCAGGAATTTAATCAAGCTCTTGAAGAACTAAAATGGCATGAGGCTTATGATCCAATCTCAAATTCTAAAAAACTATACGATGAGACAGTAAAAGGAAATATCGAATTCATAAACGAAACTCTTGATTATAATCATAAAGAACTTGCCTCGATGCTTAACAAAAACAAAGAGGATATCCTTGGCGTAATCGTAACGATTTCGTATTACTCTTTAAAGGATAATTATTTTGTTAGGAAAGAAGACACATGTTCGACTGGAAGGGCTGATATAACCTACACGCCTAGAGACTCAAAACATATGCCTATAGTCATCGAGCTTAAAGCGGATTCATCCTCGGAAAAGGCTCTCGAACAAATAAAATCCAGAGACTATTCAAGCGTATTCGAAGGGTACAAAGGCAAGGCGTTGTTACTTGGAATTTCATACGATAGCAAAACCTTGAAACACGATTCAAAAATGGAATACGTCGAACTTTAATAAACAAAACCAAGCAACATCAACATGAATAAACGATGTTGCTTTTTTGCTACATATGCCTGTTTTTTGCCTTTTGTGCCTACTTATTTGAAAACGCTTACATCGTGTTATTGAATAAGGCCGTTAAAAGAACTTTTGGGAGGAAAAAACACAATGAAAAAAGTTATTTTTACCTTAGCTGCCACAGCTTTGATGGGAGGAATGCTTGCTGGATGCGATTCTGGAAAGACGTCAAGCTCTGAAGCAAGTTCATCAACAGATACAAGCTCATCTTCATCTTCATCTTCATCAGTTATCGAGAAGAGCGAAAGAAGCAAAACAGTTGCCTCATATATTCTTAGCGAAATTCAAATGCCTGGCGATTATGGTGAGGGCTCATGGACTGCATTTGCCTATCAAGTCAATTTCTTTGAGAACAATGTCTATGAATATATCAACACCCAACTCATCTATGGTTATGGCATGAGCTTAGGTACAACTTCAATCATGACCTATGGAACCTATACAAAAGGATCCAGTGAAGATGGAGTTACAGAATATTCCTTAAATGTTGCAAAAGAAGTAGTATTCAACTCTTATTCCCTTGCTGGTGGTTATAGCATTTCCATCAATACGACAAACCAAACCTATCCAGTTGAAATGCTTGCCAAAACACAAGGCGAGAAGAATATGGCCAACTCCAAAGAAGATGTCGTCAATGAGTATGGCGCAGGTTTCAAAATCTTCACAAACGATGGAAAGAACACTTTCTCTTTCTCTGATCCAAATGCCGATTCCACAGATAAGATCGCAGTTACCACAGCCTCAGGTGACGTTTCTTCTCTTTTAATCAGTAATGTCAAGAAATGCCAAATTGTTTCCGATTTAACTTCTCCAGCTTCTTATGGCGAAGGCTCTTGGAATGCAGATATCTATCAAGTCAACACCTTTGAAGATGGCGAATATGAATTCATCAAGACAGAAGTCATCTATGGTTATACGATGAATTTAGGCACAACAACAATCAATAACTACGGCAAAGCAACCTATGGCGCTTCAGAAGATGGCTATACCGAGCTTAAATTAGCCGCAGCCGATAAAGTTGTCTTCAATTCTTATTCCCTTGCTGGCGGATATAACATCTCAATCAACACAGATAATCAAACATATCCAGTTGAAATGCTTGCCAAGAGCCAAGGCGAGAAGAATATGGCCAACTCCAAAGAAGATGTCGTTAATGAATATGGTGCAGCAAGAACATATTATTCAAGCAACGATAAGAACGTCCTCTCTTTAACCAATCCAAACGATTAATTTTTAGGAGAAAAATATGGCAAAAAAGAAAAAAGGAATGACCTTGCCTAAGCTTTGCGTATTTAGTGGAGTTTCTCTTGCCGCGATTATCGCAATGGCTGTTGGTAGGGGCTATGCCTACAACTATGAAGGCTTGCTTGATGTCTATTTCACAAGAACAGATTATCAGCCAAATGAAGGGGAAAAAGCCCTTTGCGAAGATGTATTGGATGAAGGTGCAGTTCTTTTAAAAAACGAAAATAAAGCCTTACCTCTTGCGTCAAATGAGAAAAAAGTAGCCGTTTTCGGTCAAAACTCAGTTGATTTTGTCTATGGTGGCTCTGGCTCTGGCTCGATTGATTCATCTACGGCTCCAACCCTAAAAGACGCCTTAGAAAGAGTTGGGCTTGAAGTTAACCAAACTCTCTGGGATTTCTATAAGAGTGGAGAAGGCTCTTCTTATCGCAAAGAAATGCCAGCCGCGGATGGTTCAGGGAGATTTGCTATAAATGAAGTTCCGCTTGATAAATACACCAGCGAAGTCAAATCCTCTTTGAAAAACTCTGATGTGGCAATTTGTTCTGTCGGACGTGCTGGCGGAGAATCCTCAGATTTACCTTCCTCTGATTTAGGAGAAGGATACGGCTATCTTCAAATCGATAAGAACGAAAGAGACATGCTCAATCTTGCTTGCGAGAATTTCTCTAAAGTCATCTTGATTGTTAATACCAACAATCCAATTGAGCTTTCCTTCTTAAAGGAAGAAAAATACAAGAACATCAAAGCCGTTCTTTGGGCTGGTGGAGTCGGACAAGAAGGCATACATGGAGTTGCTAATATTCTCGTTGGTAAGGCCAATCCTAGTGGAAGACTTGTTGATACTTATGCCTATGATTCAACAAGCGCCCCATCTTTCCAAAATCTTGGCGATTATTCATATAGCAATTCTTCTGTGACAAACGGAACGAAATACCTTGTTTATTCCGAAGGAATCTATGTTGGATATCGTTATTATGAAACAAGATACGAAGATGTGGTTCTAGGAAATACGAGCGGATATGACTATAGCAGCGCTATCCAATATCCATTTGGCTACGGACTTAGTTACACGAGCTTCTCTTATAGCGATTATCAAATCAAAGAAAACACCGAGAAAGACACGTTTACAGTTTCTATATTGGTGAAAAATGATGGAGATGTCTCTGGAAAGGATGTCGTTGAGGTCTATGCTCAAAAACCATACATAAATGGAGGAGTTGAGAAGGCTTCAATTGAACTTGTTGGCTATAAGAAAACAAGCGAAATCAAACCAGGTAACACCCAAAAAGTTGAGATTGAAATCGAAAAGAGACAATTTGCTTCATACGATTACAAAACAAGCAAGACTTATACTCTTGATCCAGGAGATTATTATTTAAGCATTGGTAATAATGCCCATGACGCCCTTAATAATGTGCTTGCCAAAAAAGGCAAACATGTTGAAAATGGCATGGATTACGAAGGAAATGCCGATTTAGCAAAGATTGCCTTTAGCCAAGCTTCTTTGGATGCAACAACATATTCCATTTCGAAATCAACTAATACAAAAATTACCAATCAATTCGATGATGTTGATATCAACTATTATGAGGATTATAAATACCTTTCTCGTGCAAATTGGTCTGGCACTTTCCCAACAACATACAAAGGTGGAAACTATGCCGCATCTGATAAGATTCTTGCTGATTTAGAGTTCTTTGATGTCAATTCCGACACAAGTGATGACGAAACAATCAACGCTTTCACTTTCAAAACGGATTCAACCGATACAAGTTACAAAGCTGCTGATTTAGTTGATGCGCCTTATTCTGATGAACGTTGGGATAAGATGGTTGAACAATTATCTTATAAGCAAATGACAAAACTCATTCGTATGGGTGGATATTCGACTCAACAAATCGACCGTATTGGTCTTCCATCAACACAAGACAAGGACGGCACAAGTGGTATTTCTGGGACATTAGTTTCTGGTGCTTCGGCAATGGCTTGGCCAGCAGAAGTCGTGATGGCTTCCACATGGAATGACGAACTTATCGAAAACCTTGGTGTTTGTTTTGGTGAAGACTCCATCTCTTGCGGTGTTGCCGGTGCTTATGCTCCTGGCGCCGATATCCATCGTTCTCCATATTCCGGACGTAACTTTGAATATTATTCCGAAGATCCATATCTTTCAGGAATGATGGCTTCAAGTGAAATCAAAGGCCTTCGTTCTAAAGGTGTCATCGTTTATGCCAAGCATTTTGCCTTGAACGATCAAGAAACCAATAGATATGGCTGCTCTAACTTTGCTAACGAACAAGCTATCAGAGAAATCTACCTCAAAGGTTTCGAATATGCCGTGACAGAAGGCAAAGCAAATGGTTTAATGGCCGCGATGAACCGTATTGGAACACGTTGGGTTGGTGCACATAAAGGCATAATGACTAATGTTCTTCGTAATGAATGGGGATTTGAAGGAATGGTCATTACTGATCAAGCTTCAGTCCCAGCAATGTTCTATCAAGATATCGTCTCTGGCTTATGGGCTGGAACAGATATCTGGCTAAACACATCTTCTTCCTATTGGTCGCTTGATGATTATCGTAACGATAAGACGATGCAATACTACATCCATCGTGCAGCAAAGAATATCATCTATGCCGTTACTAAATCATGGGCAGTTGATGAAAGATTTAAGGAATCTGACAACGGCCAACAAGCGGTTGTTACAATCCTTCCTTGGAGAAGTTGGCTAACGGCTGCAGAAGTCACGATTTATGCCTTAGGATCAATTGGCATCATCTTGCCTACAACTCTCTACATTCTTAAGAAAACTAAGAAGAAAGAAGAAAACGCCTAATTCTTAACAAAACGTAGCTATCAGAAATGGTAGTTACGTTTTTTATATGCTTAAATTTGCTTTCTTAAATGCAATATTTGGACAAAAAATCCAAAAGAGGTAATTAAGGAGTATAAAATCAAAGGAAATCTAGTATAATAATGTTGTTAGGAGATGATTGATTATGTTAGTTGAATTCAAATTTAGCAATTTCCGATCCTTCAGAGATGAGACTGTTTTGTCCATGAAAGCAAATACTAGAGCAGATGATGATGAGTATTTTGAATTTAACACTTTCGAAGTTCCATCTAATCTTTTGCCAAATGAAAATAGATTAGTTAAAACTGCAACGATTTACGGACCTAACGCTTCAGGAAAATCTAACGTATTAAAAGCACTTAAATACGTAAAAGACGTCGTTTTGTTTTCTTCAGCAATTGATATTACTAAACATAATGAGCCTTTCGCTTTTCTTTCTTCAAACGATGAAAGTAGTAATTTTGAAATCTCTTTTATCGAAAAAGATATTTATTATGAATATTTTTTCTCAATCAAAGAAGGAGAGATAGTAGAGGAGAGACTCTTTAAAAGAGTTGAAAGAAAAACTCTAGTTTTCGAAAGAAAAGAGAACTCCCTTAAAGTTTCTGGCGTGAATTCAGCCGTTAAGAACATCATTAATCTCAATCCTACAATTTTGTTTTTGACACAGGCAAAGAGCTACTCCCTTGGTGGAGCGTCTCTTGATATTGCAAACGTTTTTAATTGGTTTACGAAATTGATTGTTGTTTTCGAAGAGAATAAAAATTTATTAACAATATATGAAGACAAGAAATATATCGATAGGGCCTTAGATATTTTAAAGATGGCCGATATTGGTATCGAAGATTTCGACGTGTACAAAGAAAAAGCGGATAAACCCTTAGAATATTCGACCCAGATTTTAAAAGAAAACGACGGCTACAATTCCCTTGATATTGAAACATATTTTAACGTTTATGATAAAAACGGAAATATCGTTGGTGAAAAGCCTATCTTTTTGCTAAAAGATGCTGGTTTTCATAGTGAAGGAACGAAAAGATTGTTGATGTATCTAGGGTGGATTTTGAAAGCGTTGGACGAAGGTGATGTTATTTTGATTGATGAGCTTGATTCAAAAATGTATTTCTTGTTAGCGGACTATATCTTGAGATCTTTTAACTCAATTTCTAAAAATATCTACAATGCTCAGCTAATTTCTACCGCTCATAATTTGTTACTTATGGATGGAGATATTAGAAGGGATGAGATTTATTTCACCAGCAAGAAAAAGAATGGTAAAACGATTTTAAAATCTCTTGCTAAATTTAAAGGCGTCTTGAAAAAAGACTTATTCAGCAAGAATTATCTTCTTGGATTTTATACGGAGCTTCCAAATATGAAGGAGGATTTTTGATGGGGAAAATTCGTTTTGAAAAGATACGCAACAAAGCGTTAATCCTGACAAACGGACAACGAAGTGAGAAAAATTATTTTGAACTGATTAAAACTAAATACGACTCACCATATGAAATTCACATTAAGTTTTTATCTGGTGCGGCAAAATACCTAATCGAACAAGCAATAAAAGTAGAAAATCTATACAACAAAATTTTTGTAGTTGTTGATGTTGATCAATTTGAAACGAATATCAAAGAAAGCGAAAAACTGCTCAAAGAACATAAAAATACAGTCTTCTTCATTTTATCGAATCTTTCTTTTGAAGTGTGGCTGATAAATCATTACAAGAAATTCAACGCACCTAGGAATGTGCCTGAGTTGATTCAAGATATCGATGCGTTTTTGAAGAGCAAAGGATCGAGCCTTTCTTATGCCAAAAACGATAAAAAGATCATTGAGAAATATTTCGTTGATAATTTGGATGTCGCAGCCAAAAACACTAAATATTGTTACCAAGTATTAAACAGAAACTATCAAATCTTGCATAAGAAGAGTCCGATGCCAATTGACCTAGTCTCCTCAAGCTTAATGTATCGATTTGTTGAAGAGCTTAAATTAAGCAAAAAGTGACATAAAATCTAGTTTTTTGATTGAGAAATCATAGGGAAATTTAGATAATATAACCATGAAGATAAACATTGCCATCGTTGAAGATGAAATAGAAGAAAAAGAGAAGACAAAAGAAATGCTAGAGAAGTTTTTTCTCGAAGAAAATCTTCCTTTTGAGATGTTTTTCTTCGAAAATGGAGAGGATTTTTTAAACACAGACTTAAACAAATACAATCTTCTCTTGCTAGATATCATTTTGCCAAACGATGAAAATGGCGTGGAGATTGCTAAAAAGGTAAGGGAGAAGAATTGGAATTTTCCTTTGATGTTCATAACAAAAACGATTCAATTTGCTCTTGATGGCTATAAAGTCGAAGCGCTTGATTATCTTCTAAAGCCAATTCTTTATGAGGACTTCCGCCTTAAGCTTCTTAAAGCCATCAAAATCATTAATACATTCTCCGACAAAGAAATTATGATTCGAACAAAAGAAGGGGTGATCTCTCTTAAAGAAAGCGAAATCTTCTACGTCGAAGTCAACAAGCATTACCTTACCTTCCATACAAAGAAAGGTTTACTTACACGTAGAGGCACAATGGAATCAATTAGCCAAGAGCTATCATCTAGATTTGCGAATTCTTCTAATAGTTTCCTCGTCAACCTCGACTATTTGGAATTAATCAAAGGCAACGAAGTATTAGTTCATGGCGACTCTTTGCCTCTATCTAGAAACTATAAAAAGAGTTTCTTGCATCATCTCGAAGAAAGAAAGGGCTAATATGCTTAGCAATGGTTTCTATTTCATTTTTGCAAGAGATTCCCTTTTCTTGCTTGAACTTTTATTCTCTGATTTGATTGTTTTTAGGAGAGAAGAAAAGAAGAAATATTTTTGGCTCAGAGTTCTTGGCGTTTTAGTATTCCTCGCAGCATTTTCTTTTCTTGTTTCTTATGCTCTTTTCCATTTCTCGGAATTGTTTAACTATGCTAGGATTTTTTCTGTTATTTCGGCAATCCTTTCTTATTCGATGTTTTTTGCTTTGCAGTGGGGCATAATATTCATTCTTTATGATGTTGAGACGGATAGGCTTTTCTCTTTATCGGCATTTTCCTTTGTTTTCAGACAAACCGTTTTCTCTCTTTATGTTGCATTATTCACTTGCATCGATACAAAACTTCTCTTCTTTAAATATGAGTCCTTTGGCTATACGACTTTTATGATCTATTTAGCCTTTTATTCTTTGCTTTATTTAGCTTTTTTCGTTTTCAATATTTTTCACGAAGAAAACGTTTCTTATAAGCAAGAAAGATCAGTTATCATCATCCTTTTTACTGCAATTTTTGCCAATATGGTAGTTTGTTCAATCGGCGAGGTTTATAGCACGGATGACAATGATTTCATGTATGTTATCTTGCTTTTCTCAAATATCATTTCTCTTTTGTTACTTACCTCGATAGAATTCATCATGCGTAAGATGTATAGCCTCCGTAACGAAAACCAAGTAACAAGGGAACTTTTGCATGAAAAAGAGAATCAATTCAAGTTCGCGAAAGCCAATATGGAACGTCTACATATCGTTGCCCATGATCTTAAGCATCAGGCAAATGTTTTAAGAAAGGGTGGAGATGAGGCTAAGAAGGTCCTTGATAACTTAGATGATGCAGTGACTAATTACGATGCAGTCTTACTTACAGAAAATCAAACCTTGAATATCATCCTTAACGAAAAATGGCTATATTGTCAAAAACATTCCATCCGTTTATCAACAATTGTTGATCCAAACGCACTGAATCAGCTAGAGACAATAGAACTATATTCCTTATTTGGAAATTTACTCGATAACGCGATCGAAGCAGTAATCAAAATCAAAGAAAAAGGTAAACGAACGATATCTTTGAATGTAACTCATACAAAAGGAGTTTCCTCGATTGATATTCGTAACTATTTCACCGGGGAGATGAAGGTTAGAGACGATGGACCTATGACTTCGAAGAAAGATTCATTTAATCATGGCTATGGGACTAAGAGCATTCGCGATATCGTTGAAAAACATAACGGAGATTATTCATCTCAAATAGAAAAAGATATCTTTATCGTTAAGATCGTAATTCCCGACTAGCTAATAATAGTTTTTGCTTTGCAAATGATGGCATATTTGTTTCAAGCTATGTCAAAAATGTCCTTTTCACTAAATAATCATTGAAATTGTCAATATTTGGTGTTTAATTCAAACGTTATTTTCCTTTCGTTCTTAATGAAGAAAGCGAAAATCAATCTTATTTAGGAGATTTTATTTATGAAAAAAAGTGGTTTATTGTTAATTCTTTCTTCTGCTTTGATGTTAGCGGCATGTGGAGAGACTAATTCATCTAGCTCATCATCAAGCTCTAGTAGCTCATCGTCTAGTTCATCAAGTTCATCTAGTTCTAGCAGTTCTTCAAATGTTATAACTGGACACACTGTAAAGTATGTTGCAGATCCTGATCATCCTGCAACTGAGGTAAGCATTCATCATGCAAACTTAGACGCTACTGAAATTGCAGAAGATGAAAAAATCGATGAAGGCACGACAGTCTTAGTTAACGTTTGGAACCAAAGCGAGACTATCACCGGTGGTTTTGCAAACGATGTTGCACTTGTTCGCTCTACAGCTTTCTCGACTTATTACCAATTCACAATGCCAGCAGAAGATGTCGTTATTACTTTGACATATGCTAGCGGAGATGACGTAAAAACTGAATATAATCTAACTTTCGTCGGGAATGAAGATGTTTATGTCACGTTCCTTGATAAGAAGGGATTAGATGACGCTTTAGACGGAAATTTCAGTGGTGCAGGTTTAAGCAAAGCAAGCGAAGGCGATACAGTCTATGTTATGGCCACTTCAGAAAAAACAGTCAGTGGCGTTTATTGGAACGATACTTTAGCAACCCAATATAACTCTGATTATGGCTGGATGCTTTCTTATTTCACAATGCCTGCAGCTGATGTTGAACTTACCGTTAAATTTGATGGAGAAGTTTCTAGCTCGGTGGATTTAGAATTTGCTTCAGGATTAGAGTGCGATTTCTATTCTGATGCCGATACGGCTGTTGCTGCCCAACAAGGTTCACCAGCTAGCACACTTGCAGTCGCTAATGTTGGTGATTCAATCGTCGTTTACGTTTTCTACAACGGAAAGATCAATCACGTTTATAACGGAAAAGACGATAACAAAGTTCAATTATCTGGCGCAGTCAGTTCAGAATATGGCAATTTAGCTGAATTTGGTATTTACGCATTAACAGTTCCATCAACAGGTGTTTATATTTCAATCGATTAATAAAAGGGAAAGAAAATGAAGAAAAAGACATTATTGCTTGCCCTTCCATTTATCGCTCTTATTTCCTCATGTGGGGAAAAGAAAGATTCTTCGGAAGGAGATCCATTGGATCAAAATGACATTACAATTTTAGAGAAGTTCCAGAAAGGTTTCCGCCTCGAAGGAACTCTTTCATCGTTAAAGACATATTATTCCGATAACGGATATGACGTTCCGCTTGATACAAAAGAACAAGTTAAGAATAATTACAGCTACACTTTGATATATCAAAATAGCGATAGTTATACCGGACTTGATCGTCGTTATTATCGCGTTACTAGCGAAGGAAATAAGAAATATCTTAGCGGAGAGAACGCCTATGATAATGATGGCTATGTTGGTCTTAACTATTTGAATTACAACAATGTCGTCAAAACGGACGGATATTCTTCAACAGATGGCTATAACGAAGATACATATTCTTCTAGTGGCCTTATCAATCCATTCTTAGCTCTTAAGAAAGGCGATTTTCATAAGAAAGATGGCAAGATTTATTTAGATAACACTAAAAACAATCTTTTATATAATCTTGTTTTCTCTGGGCTTGCCAAATACGTTAATTTAGGAATTCCGCTTGAAGATGGCGTTTTTTCTAGTGATTTCACTTCGTACACAAGCAGTTCAATCGATTTCAAGGGAACGGCATATGAAAATTACACGACCTATTACGTGAAGACAAAGTACACCATTAATTTCACCTTCTCTGAGATTGGTGAGGCCAATGCTAAAGATGCGCTTAAAAAAGAAGAAACAAAATCTGAAAACGATCCTTTAGGAAAAGCCTTAAAGAATATGGTTGGAAAGAGCATCACAATCGATAGACACTCGATCACCTATGAAGGAAGCGAAAAGATTGAATCTGAAGAAAGCGTCAAGACTTTCAATGATGGCACAAATATCTATATGCAAGTATATGATCACGCTTTAACTCCAAATGGACCAACCACTCCAAGTGCTTCGGATTTGTATTTAAAAGCAGAATCCAATAAAAAACTCGGTACATATGTTTTAAGCGGGGAAAACGAAGACGGCACGTATTCATTTAAAAAGGATTCTTCGACGAATTATTCATCTTTGAACGGTCTTTACACGTATAGTAATTTCCAACCAGTTTTCTCGATTAGCCAAGATATCTTCAATAAAAACGAAGACGGTTCATACTCACCAACGGAAGATAACCTTCCTTATATTGGTGGGGATTGTTTTGTTCCGGCAATTTCTTCAACAACAGAAATATCTAACGGATATATCACATCAATGAAGATTTATCTTTCTAACGATTCTAGTTATATCGATCATATTCAATTCTTATTTGAAGAAGACATCTACACGGGATATACAGGCGAAATCATCGTTACTTATTCCAATGTTGGTAACACGAGTTTGCCTTTCTCAATCGTTGCTTAATAGGAGGGGATAAAAATGAAAAAGACTAAAGTTATATTATTGTTAAGCATTCTTACTCTTACTTCATGTGGTGAAAAGACTTCATCTTCTTCAGAAGAAGAAAAGAGCGAAATTCAACAAAATATCGATACTTTCTCCAAAGGTTTCTACATGTTTGGAGAAATCACTCAGACTAGAACGGCTGCCACTGGCGTTGATACAAGTGGAAATTACATTTTCGATAGCAAGCCTGAAACAAATACTTATAGCACCCAAATAGGTTTTGAAAATGTCACAAGAAATGGTTTCAAGAAAATCTCCACCCAAGAATATGATGGAGAAGAGCAAACTATCGAAAACTACACATATTTTGAAGATGAAGATGGCTTAGCTTACAAAGAAACTCTTAACCGCAAGAATGAAATCGAGCGTGATTACAGCATCAATTTATCCAATTCTTCCTTTGTTTATAACGGTTTCTACAATTTCTTCACAATCCTTAATGAAAGTGATTTCAAAGATTCAGGAAATGGTCGTTATGATTTAGATTTAGGAAAAGCCTCAATTATCACGAATAACCTTCTGTATTCTCTCAATAGTGGTTTTGCTTCAAACGTCAAAGAAGCGTATTTCACCATGAAAGATGGCTTATTCTCATCATTTGATGTCACGATGAAAGACTATTTCTACGTCGATTCAAGCTATGGATATTACTATAAGGTTGAAAACTCCGCTTCGTTTATCTTCGGACATCAAGGATCTTACAGCGTCTCTAGCGTTAAAACATACGATGAGAAGGGGTACACGTCTCTTCAAAAAGCCCTTAACTCCATCGGAAATAACTTCACGATGAGCGTGAAAATGAACGCACTTAATCAAATGAGTTCAACAAAAGCAACTTCTTACCAAGACTTCTATTTCACTGGAGATAAGATTTATGTTCACTCCTACGATACAGAGAATAAATCTGCACCAGATCGTAACAAGGATTTCTATTTAGCAGCTGATGCCAACGGAACTCTTTATTCTTATGCCTATGATTCAACAAGTTCTTCTTTCGTAAAAAAGGAAACATCAACTTTCCCATCTCTTTATCAAGGCATGTTCACCTATGACGATTATCTTCCAACGGTTGGAGATATCTCGGCAAACTTATTCACCAAAGACGGGGATACATACAAAGCAGAAGAGGATGTTGCAGCCTCTCTTGCTTCATGTTTCTATTTGCAAAAAGCCCCTTTCAAGAAGAGCGCCTCAAATAACTTCATTGATTTAGAGGTTACCTTATCTGACGATTCTCTTTCTAGCGTCATCTTGCCATATTCTTATACCGATTTCATGGAAGGAACCATGGTAACAGGTACATATGAAATCACCTATACGAATATCGGTGTTACGGAGTTGCCTACGTTATGAAGAAAGCTATATTTCTTTTAGCTCCAGCCTTTTTAGCTCTTGCCTCATGCGCGAATAATGATTCTTCATCAAAGGTTGAAGAAGGAGTTACTTGCTTATTAAGCCTTTCTAAAGGTGGATCAGCAAAAGCATATAAAGACGGAACGTTACTAGGAAACGCTAATGAGAATGAGCCTTTAAGTTTAACAAGCCTTTCTCTTGGAGATTCTTTTACCGTTCAAATTAGTTTTGATGAAGGATACGCTTTAGGTAGTGCAATTTTTAACGGAAACAAAATCACTAGCGAGACTAATTATTACAAGGTTAGCATTGCGCAAAATACCAATGAACTTAAATTCTCTTTCCGCCTTATCGAAAGCAAATCATCCGATTTCACCTACGAATTTGATGATACAACATCAAGTGCGACGATAACTGGATATACGACAAATGAAGTTCCAACTCCATTGATTGTTCCTAGTTCAGTTAGCGAAAGGAACAAAACATATACGGTTAATAAGATTGCAAAAGACTCATTTGCTAACGCAGAAATCAGCAAGATTCAGATTCCTTCTTCAATTACTGAAATCGAATATGGTGCGTTCAATAACGCCTATAACGTCGTTTCCTATTCCGTAGATGGAGAAAATAAGAACTATTCTTCAAAAGATGGTGTTCTTTATAATAAGGATTTCACGGAATTACATACTTTCCCTGTTAAATACGAGAAATCTTCGTATGAAGTTCTTTCTTCTACGACCTCCTTTGCTTCTTATTCTTTCTACCAAAATAGAGCGATTAAGAATGTTACTTTCAACGATAAGATAGTAAGCATCGGAGAGAGCGCCTTCTACAATTCAACTTTCTTAGAAGAACTTTCCTTGCCAAAATCTTTAAAAAGCATCGGTAAATATGCCTTCTATCAAAATTCCAATCTCAAAACCATTACCTTCTCTGAAGGTTTAGAAGAAATTTGTGGCAGCGCCTTCTATGGATGCTTAAAGATTCATTCGTTGAGCTTTCCTGATTCTTTAAAGATCATTGGTGATAACGCCTTCTTTAAATGCGATAGGCTTTCTGAAGTTGATTTTGGAAATGGGATTGAGGAAATTGAAACATCCGCTTTCTCAAATGAGACAAACATTACGTCATTATCTTTCCCATCTTCTTTGAAAAAGATTGGAAATAGCGCTTTTAGCGTATGCGATAAATTAGAAACCGTTACCTTCTCTGAAGGCTTAGAAGAAATTGGCGGTTCAGCATTTGGCTTATGCTCAGTTATCAAGAAGATTGCTTTACCTGCATCTTTAAAAGAGATTGGTCCCAATCCTTTCTGCGCCATTCTTAATCTTAATGAGACAAATTTCAGCGTTTCTAAAGACAATCAATATTTCACGGTTGTTAGCGGAGTTCTTTATAGCAAAGATATGAAGAAACTCATTTCTTATCCATATGGCAAAATCAATGAAGAATATTCGATTCCTACTGGAGTAGAAGAAGTTTCGACAAGAAGCTTTGCCTATGTCAACAATCTTAAGACGCTAAATATGCCTAAGAGCGTGAAGAAACTTGATGAATGTTTCTATTCCATGACTTCTTCTTTAACAATTAATTATCAAGGAAGTGAAACTGAGTGGAATGCGATCAATAAAGAAGGCAGCAGCGGTTTAACGTGGAATGAATCTTCTTCTGTTACCGTTAATTTCCAAGAGTAAAACAGTTATTTATTTCTTATAATATAGCTAGAGGTACAAAAAATGATCATCTTACACATTAAAGGTTTCGGCGATATCAAGCTTGAACTTGATAGAGAAAACGCGCCAATATCCGCGAATAACTTCGCTTCGCTTGTTTCTAGTGGATTTTATGATGGCTTAACATTCCATCGTATTATCAAGGGATTCATGATTCAAGGCGGAGATCCAGATGGAATTGGCACCGGTGGCCCAGGATATTCCATTAAAGGAGAATTCCGTGCGAATGGAGTGAAGAATACTCTTTCTCATAAAAGAGGGGTTATTTCCATGGCGCGTTCCCAAATGTTCAATTCCGCAGGCTCTCAATTCTTCATTTGCGATGCGGATGATACTTTCCTTGATGGACAATATGCCGCATTTGGCAAAGTTGTTGAAGGAATGGATGTCGTAGATAAGATTGCCAGCGTTGATAAGAATCATGCTGACAAACCTTATAAACCAGTCATCATTGAAAAAGCCGAAGCAATCGACGAAGAAATCAAACCAGTCGAAAAGATGTAACAACTTAGCCATTCTCAATCGGGAGTGGCTTTTTCTTTTGCCTAAAATCGGCATAGAAACTCGTTTTATGGAAGACAAAATTAGTGAACTTAGTTTGTGTGATACTGTAATGGAAATATGCGCAATATTTTCAAAACACCGAAAATAAAACTTTCAAAACACCGAAAATGGCACTGTAAATTGGGAATTTGGCACTGTAAATTGGGAATTTGGCACTGTAAATGGCACTGTATTTTTCAAACGAAGTTAATTGTATAGCGAGAATATAGACTTATAAGAATCAACAAATTAACAGAAACAGATGAATACAAAAATGTTGCCAAGCATGCTGCATCATTGGAACATTCTCAAATAATAGAGCAAAAATCATCTTTATTTCCTGAAAAATAAACTCTTCGTGTTTCTATAGCAACATTCTTAGTTATAATTAACTACGTTAAAAGGATTTTTATTTATGGCACGAATTATCTTAGTTGGCGGCGGTTCATCATCTGGCAAATCTTTCGTTACGAAAGAAGTTCTTAAGAACGTTGGAGAAGAGAATATCACAAGAATGACAATGGATGATTATTATCTTGACCAAGCTGATGTTCCTTTAACGGATAGATATAAAGTCAACTATGACCATCCTAAAGCGTTTGATTGGCCTCTTATGCGTAAACAAATCAGAGCCTTAAAAGACGATCAGCCAATTGAGAAACCAATCTATGATTTCGTGAACCTAACTAGATCAGGAAAAACCGAAATAATCGTTCCTAAAAAAGTCGTTATCATCGAAGGAATCATGGCTTTGGTGGATAAACAAATAAGAAATTTAGGCGACCTTCGTGTCTTTATTCAAGCAGGTGCAGAAAGAAGATTCCTAAGACGTATAATTCGTGATGCAAAGGAAAGAGGAAGAACATTTGAGAATATCGTTACTCAATATTTCAACACCGTTCAGCCAATGTACGATGAAATCGTTAAACCATCTAGTGAATATGCCGACCTTATCATCAATAACGATGGTGTTAAGAACTTAGCAATCGATGTTCTTACATGTGTCATAGAAGAACAAATCGACATCGCAAACAACGTTAAGAGTGAAAAACACCTTATGGATGATGAATTCCGTGAAGAAGTCTTAAGAAACATTTTCCAAGAATCGAAGGAGTAATTATGCAATACCTAGAGAAAACAATCGAATTATTAAATAAATCGTATAGCCCATTCCATGTTGTTAACAACATCAAGGAAGAACTTGATAAAAAAGACTATATCAAGCTTGATGAAAAAGAAGATTTCAATTTAGAAGAAGGAAAGTCTTATTACATTACACGTAATGGCTCAGCTCTCATTGCCTTTAATGTGCCTAAGTGCCCAAAAGAAAGTGCGTTTAGAATTTCTGCCTCACATACAGATTCTCCAACTTTTAAGATCAAACCAAACCCAGTTCGTAATTACAAGAATCTTGTTTCTTTAAATGTTGAGCCATATGGCGGAATGATCGATGCTCCATGGCTTGATAGACCATTATCCTTTGCAGGCAGAGTCTATTATTTTGATAACAACAACGATTTAAAAGAGACGTTGCTTAACGTTGATGAAGATTTAATGGTTATTCCAAATCTTTGCATCCATTTCAATAGAAACGTTAATAGTGGTTATACGTTTAATGCTGCGAAAGATATGATTCCTCTCCTTGGAATCGAAAAAGATTTTGATTTTCAAAAATATCTTCTTTCCAAGATAAAGGATGCTAAAGAAATTCTTTCTTTTGACTTATTCCTTTATAACCGCGATCAAGCAAAGAGAGTTGGTCTTCATCAAGAACTCCTCTCTTCACCTAAATTAGATGATTTATCTAGCACATATAGCGTTCTTTTAGGATTCCTCGATGCCAATCCAAAGTATTTCAATGTCTATTGCGCATTCGATAATGAAGAAGTGGGATCATTAACCAAACAAGGCGCATATGGAACGTTCTTAAAAGATACGCTTGCTCGTATTAGCAAAGAATTAGATCTTCCTTTCGAAAAGATGGTCGCAAAATCCTTGCTTGTTTCAGTTGATAACGCTCATGCAAATCATCCAAATCATCCAGAGATTTCCGATCCAACAACCTCCGTATTAATGAATGAAGGAATTGTTATCAAATATAACGCCAATCAAACATATACAAGTGACGCGTTATCTAGCGGATGGTTTAAGAATATTACTAAAGCGTCAGGCGTTAAGTTCCAAGATTTCACTAATAGATCCGATTTAAGAGGAGGCTCAACCTTAGGCAATCTCTCAAATAACCAAGTTTCTATTAATTCTGTAGACATTGGAATTGCCCAGCTTGCTATGCATTCATCAAATGAGCTTTGCGGTTGTTTAGATGTTGATTCTATGTCTATCTTAATGAAGGAATTCTTCTCATCAAATGTTGAAATAAAGACTTTATGAAGACAATCATTGATAATGCCATTTTAGAAAAATACGCGACGATTCATCCATCTTTTTTGGAAGAACTTGGCGATGATGTCCGTAAGAGAATTCTTGGAAAGATGATTTTCACCTCCTACGAAAAAGGGGAAATGATTTTTCAAGAGGGCGATAAAGCAAATTCTCTATATATCATTCGCAATGGCAATATCAAGTTAGCGACATATGATGGAGAAGGAAGAGAGCAGATTGTCTCGATCTTTTCTCCTGGGGATACCCTTTGGATCTCCGTCTTTTTAAAAGGCAAAAAGAGCATCACATATCCTTATAGTGGAGTTTGTCTAGATAACGTTATTGTCGGAAAGATGCTTAAAGACGATTTCGAATCTTTAATCCAAGATACGCATAGCGCGTTAGAAATTATCGGGCTTTTATCAAAAAAACTACATGACGCAAATGAAAGAAACCTTATGCTTTCAGTTACCGATCCTAAAGCAAAGATTGCTCGATTATTCCTTTATAGGCTTAATCACATTAAAGGTGAAGTCATTAAACTTAAACTTGAGGATATAGCTGCTCACGTTTCTTTGCGTCCAGAAACAGTTTCAAGGAAACTAAACGAAATGATCGATGAAGGTATTATCAAGAAAGTAGGCCAATCATCATTTAAAATCATGAATTATCAGAAATTGGTGAATATATCCAGGGAGTGATTTATGGATTTTGAAAAAATAGTTTGGATGGATTATGTTCTTCTTTTTTCTGGCTTATCTTTAGCTGGAGCTGATATATGGCTTTGGATAAGTCTCTTTGCAGCGAAAGAGGTGATTCCTTTGCTTGTGGTAATGGTTGTTCTCGTGACGATTTTTTCCGTTGCCCTCCTTATTTTTGCCATCTATGGATTAACGAGAAAAAGGAACGTCATAACTCTAGCGGAAACAAAAGTTATTCTTAGAAAGCATAAAGAAAGGGAAATTCTTAATAAGGATATTAAAAAGATTTGTTACCTAACATATAGCAGCGGTGGAAACCGAAAACGTTTAGGGTCAATGGAATACCGCTCGGGGAAAATTATTTTCTATTTGAAAGATGGAAATGTTGTTAAAATCGGCGATGTTAAAAATGTCAGATCAGTTTGTGAAACGTTAAACGAAAAAATAATTAAAAGTAACGTCAATATAATGGTATAAGAATACTGATAAATATGACCTAGAATCAGCAAATTTGGACATATTCCAGCATTTTAAAAATTAACAATTGACATATACAAAAACCGTATTATTGTTTAGGCTCACGGAGGAGTCTAATGAAGAAAAAAGCAATAATACTGATACTGTCTGCATCTTGTTTATTTGCATGTGACGGAAAGACGAATGATTCTTCTGAAGTAGCAAGCTCTAGCGAGACAAATTCAGTGGTTGATAATTCATCATCTGAAATCATTATCAAAAAAGAAGTAACAGTTGATAACATCTATAACGATTTGTTGGAGTTGGCAGAAAACGGAAATTTCACGATTAGTTATTCATCAACAAAATATGAAGATTTATACACAAATGATTACGTTCTCCTAAATACGTCGTCGAGTTACTATTTCAAAGGAGAAACGATCTATAAGAATGTAGGGGTTGGTGTTTATGCTGCTAAAAAGACTAGCAATGGCTATTCTCTTTCCTATCTTCTTGAAGGAGAAGATGAGGAAGGATATTCAAACGATGAACCTTTAGAAGATTTTCACACGATAAACAAGTTTGCCTATTTGAAAAATTCAAATTATGGGGCAACAAAGGATGATTTAAGCTTATCTTCTTCTGAAGACGCCGTTGTTTTAGATTATTCATCAGATTCGAGTAATAGATTCCTTGGAATTATCCTTAGCATGTTCAATAATCTCAACAACTTTACGACTGGCTTGGTGAATCACGTTGAAATCAAATATGACGATAACAATAACGTCGTTTTTGAATTCTCCAACAAAGGAGAAGATGGGAAACTTACTTATCCGTCTTCTTTTTCCAAAGGAACAATCTCAAATATTGGTTCAACATCAGATAAAGACGCGGAATCATTCCTTGCCTCTATTTCTGACAAGGTTAACGCTAAGACTTTCACCTATTACAATTCGTTAAGTATTAGAAACACTTACCTATCAACAAACACGAGCGAATCCCTTGTTTTTGAAGATGGCTCAACTCAAGATTATGGAGTTATTCAACAAACTGATTTCAATCCAAATAACATCCATATTTCTAATTCATCAGGAGAAACGTTCATCCACCGCTCTTCTTCTGGCGCGGCTTATATTTTAGGGGTGAACGCTCAAAACGAAGCCTGCGATTTGACATATTATTCTCAAAGCTTCTCGGCTATGGAGTTTGGATATAAGAATTTCGATTTTGAAGGATTCCGTTATGACGATACGGAAAAGGCTTATGTCTACTATGGCTTGAATGGCGGAAGGTCTCTAAATTCCATTACATATTTAGGAATTAGTTCCATGGCATTTGACTCCATCAAACTCTATGTTGATGAAGAATCAGATTTGATTAGCAAAATCGTTGCAGATACAGAATCATTTGTCGTCCAAACTTCAATTATGGGCTCAAAATTGGCTCATTATCAATTTACGATTGATCTTGTCGATTACCGTACGATCGGAACGCCTTCCATTTATCAAGTAACATCGAATACAAGTAAGATTCAATCGGCGTTCAACAAACTTACGGATTACGAGAATGTATCCTTTAAAACGGTCGCTCAGGAGTGGTACGAAGGAAAAGATACAAAAGCTCTTCAACCAACTGTTACGACCTATTACACGAAAGATTACGTTTATAAAGAAACTACAACTCGTGAAAAAGAAGGAAACACCTATAAAACGTACAAAACCGGTAGGGGTGCGTATGCGATAAAGGACACTGACGGAAACATTATGGGTGTTAAGGAATTCCGTGTTAAGAAAGACGGAACCGTTGAGCCAAGATCAGAAATTCTTTATGGCAAGACTCTTAAAGACTATTGGATTAAGCTTGATGTTTCACCTCTTGTCTTTGATTTGAAAGATAACGTCATCTCTCCACGAGAAGGAATGAACGGTAATCAGTTTAAAGACCGTTTGCCTATCTCTCATTCACGTTTTGAAGCTCAAGAAGGCAGTATGCAAAACGGTGGGGACTATGGTGGAATGACATTTACTCTCAAGAAAGATGGGGAAACCGTTACTGATGAGATTAGTGAATTTAACTACACCTATGGAGTTGCAGGAATTTTTGAGGACGATTATTCGGGAAAAGGCGTTACGACTTTCACCTTTGGAAGTGATGACTTACCTATAACCATTTCTGATTCTATCCTTAGCCAATTGGAAACGATGGGAACATTTAAGATTCCAACCAAATGGAGTGAGTCTCAATCTTCTGAGATATACGAAGCCCTTAAGACTTTCTATGCTGGAAAGAAAAATAGATATGGTGTCGAAGTTGATGTTGATAGAGACATCCCATTCTTATTCGACGACGATTTGGATGCAGATTGGATTTACTACAATGGTTCAATTAAAGACTCGCCTCGCTTAAACATTTATCACGACGTTGATGACATCATAAATGACGGAGACATCAATGGATATAACTCCAAATATGAGGCTCTCCTCAAAGGAAATTCAGATTATACCTACACTGCAAGCAGTTCAGATACGACCTTCACAGTTCTCTATTATTACGTTAATGGAGACATTGTGATCGCTATGACCTCGACTGCAGCTGGAGGCATATATTTCTATCAAGAAATACCACAATATTAAGAAAGGAAAAACAAACATGAAAAAAACAAAACTATTAGTGGTCTCATTAGCATCATTACTTGTGATGGCTGGTTGTGCACCTGAAACTTCTTCTAGCAGCTCTTCTAGTTCATCTAGCAGCTCTAGTTCTTCTAGTAGTTCTAGCTCTTCTAGCTCTTCGAGTTCGTCTAGCTCATCGAGTAGCTCAAGCTCTGAATCTTCAATTGAACCAGTTGTTGAAAAAGCAACAATCAAGAAGATTCATAACTTCGTTTCGGAAGGAACTTTAAACGTTGAAGAAGGAGATGAGGTCGAATTAACAAAAGTTATTACATTAACCTTCGAAGAGGCTGTTGAATCCCAAACTTATCAAATTGCCGTAAACAAAACCATCGCGGATATGACTTGGGCAGAAGATAAGCTCTCTTGCTCTTATACGTTGGCTGCAACCGCAAACGAAGAAATCACAATTGCCGTTGTTACAAAGAATCCAACATCTGAGGATGGTTATAAGATTACTTTCACTCAAGGAGAACATTATTTGATTCTTGGCATTGTTTCCGGAGAATCTTATGCTGCAGAAGAAGGGGAAGGCTGGGATGATGAAGGAACGCCGGTCAAGTTTGCCGTTATCATTGATTCTGGCTACATTTTGAAAAACGTTGTTATCGATGATGATTTCCAAGAAGAAGTTTACGGATCAAATGGACTTTATACCCTTTATTCATACGAATTATGCGAAGACATCGCTCTTAAAGTTAATATCGAAGAAGCGACAACTCACTCCATCACTTACGTAGGTGCAACAGCTGAGAACCATATCGATTTAACCAACTCCGTTTTACCAACATCATTCACTGGTGGGGATAGCGTTAAATTCTCTTTCAAGGCGCTTTCTGGCTACGCAGTTACCGATATTGAAATTGATCCAGACGATTATTCTTATAGTTCTCAAAAAGACTATTCTAATTATGTTGTTACTTTACCAAATGAGGATGTTACAATCACGATTACAACCGCAGGATATTTAAGCCTTGCCTTTGAATCAACCGAACATTTATCCAATGTTGGATTCTATTCGACCGCCACATATACAAGAGGCGATAGTGGAGCAACATATGCCTTATCAGACCAGATTACTCAAGCTATTGCTGGTTCAAAATTCTACATTGCGTTTAACGTTGCAGAGGGATACGAAGTTGAAAAGATTGTTGGCGCAACAAACGAAGATGATGCTTATGGTAGAAAGGAATATTACCTTTCATCAGACGGAAGAGTGATATTTAGCTGCTACCTCTATGAACAAACAGCCTTAAAAGCAATCATTCACTCCCAAAAGACCGTTTCATTAGATTCGTCTGTCGATTCTAGCAAGATTGAACTTGCCTTTGAAGATGACAATACAACCTTCTTTTATGGAGATTCCGTTAAGTTCAATACAATTCTTACTGATGATGAAAATACAAGAGTAGGAAAGGTCTCTTATTGCTATACGGAAGATGGTGAAAGCGTCGAAGAAACAATTACTCCTCGTGGTTATGGCGATTATACATATTATTTCGAAATGCCTGATGCCGATGTAACAATCAAAGTTGAGGTCATTGAGATTATCAAGACAACCGTTGGCTTTGTTTTCTCTTCAGCCGCGGAAAATCTTGTAAGTAGAGTTATTCTTTCTGGCGTAACAAGTGGGGAAAGGATTGTTTCTAGCGAAGGAAGCGCAACATCTAGTGCCTTCGAGGTTGGTGAAACAGTTGACGTTACTGTCCAAGCAGGCTCTAACCACGCTAATAAAGTTGCCGCAACTCTTTCCTATCAAAAAGAAGTTGATGGTGTTAGTCAAAGCGTTTCCGAAGCGGTTGAATTAACTCTCAACGTTGCAAGAGCCCAATATACTGGCACATTTGTCGTTCCAGCAAATGGTGCAACACTTAATTTGACCACTGGTGAAGCAGCAACTGTTAGAACATTAACCGTACCTCCATTTAGCACAATTGAATACTACACAAGCACCGAAGAATCTTCTCAAGTTACAAGCTTAGGCGATCTTTATGATATGGATACGTTCTACTTTGTCGTCAAGGATACTCCAGCAGAGGGAAAATCATTCAATGTTACCGTTCTCCTCAATGGGGCAGCCGCTTCGACAACAAAAGTTACCATCGGTGACGAAACTGCATACAAAGTTACAGTTGATGGCAATGTCGAAATCAAGGTTGAGGAAGTTGGCGCTGTTAAGATATCAATTTCCGGTGCAGGATACACGGGTGATGGAAGCGATATCCTTTATGATGCCGAAACAGAAGAAAACCTTGTTATCACAAACGGAACAATTCCATTTGGAACAAAATTCTATGTCGAAGACGAATATGAAGGACGCGAAGTTGAAACATGCACAATTGGTGGAGTTGCAACAAAAGGAACTTGGTCTAGCACTGCTTTTGCATATGTTTATGAAGCAACTGGCGACGTTGTCATAACGCTTGGCGAACCATATTAATTCTATTTTCTTAGAAAACGAATAAGTTTGAATACTCCTCATTAATTTGGGGAGTTTTCTTTATATATTGTTATGTTACTAAAGGCATAAAAAATCTCCTTTCTCTATCACCTATATAAAGACGATATTTTGGGAAAGGAGACAAAATTAATGGTTATTTTGTTTTGAAATCTTTATTGCCGTCAGAGAAAGGCATGTTTTGCTCTAGGTTGTTATATTTGGTGTTATATGTCGCAGGAGTTGGGAAGCCTACTTTGCCAATTGCTTTGGTATCAATATATGTTCTTGAATGTTTGAAATAGCTATAAGGGGTATCTGTTACTTTAGTTTTGGTAGATACTTTGTTTTCTTTTTCGCAAAGATCAGTTACTTCATGTAAGAGAGTTGCCCCTCTAGTTAATGAAGTGGTTACCTTATTAACATCGCCTGTTTTTAGATTGTCTCTTATGGCCATTAACGTTCCTAATGCAAGAATAAAACCTGGAATGTAATCAAGAGGAACTCCGTTAAGGTTAACTGGATTTTCCTTTGTGCCGTTTCTGATTGAAAGACCAGTGATATCTTCTGCTAAAGGAGCCCAACCTGGGCGATCTTTCCAAACAGTATCCGAGAAACACATAAGATTTGAATAGATGATATTTGGATTGATTTTACGGATTTCTTCTTCAGAAAGACCGAATTTATCGAAACAACCATTTTGGTAGGAGTAGGTGATAATATCTGCTTCCTTGATGAGTTCTTTGATTCTTACAAGATCTTCTTTCTTGTTAAGATCTAATTGGATGGAATCCTTTCCTGCCCAGCCATCAAGTTCAAGCATGGCTTGCTCTTGTTCTTTGAAAGAGCCTCTACGTACCAAAAGGACATCCGCGCCATATTCGGCAAGAATTCTTGAACAAGCAGGCCCAGCGATGATATGAGTTAAATCAAGAACCTTGATACCAGTTAACGGACCTTTATCTAGAGATGAAGATAATTTCATCTTAGCATTACCTGTTTTCTCAAAATGAATAAGTGGCATCTCTTTAACGGCTTTGCCTACTTCGGTGTTTTCCCATTCTTCACGAGAACGAAGAACACACGCGCAA
The DNA here is from genome assembly GCA_963657245.1 of Lachnospiraceae bacterium. Classification (GTDB taxonomy): domain Bacteria; phylum Bacillota_I; class Bacilli_A; order RFN20; family CAG-826; genus UBA4951. The sequence continues at coordinate 124,207 of CAVKLJ010000001.1, read as the reverse complement.
GCTCCGCACCTAAAGGCAAGTTCTTCTAATTCTAATGAGTTCCATTTTGCAACTTCCTTAGCAAGATATTTCCTATCTCTTTTTGTTGAGAGGAGGGTGAACTTATCGTATGGCTTATTCAGTTTCATCGCCTCAACGAGTTTCTTTTGCTGAGATTGGTAATATGTATGGAAAGAAACGTATCTTCCATCTTTTGTTTTGTATTTATAGAAAGAACCGTTTATGGCATTATCAACTCTTATTGCCGAAGCGAGGCGTGATTTCTTAAATTCTTTGTCGTAGTAGTTGGCCATATATAGTCTTATGGCTTGAAGACCTGCATAGGAGATATCGCAGTAGATTTCATTTCCTTTGATGGAATCTCCTCTAAGTTCTCCTATTTCGCTTGCAAGGTTGCTACAAAGTGAAAGAATAGCCGCAATAACGCTGCTTTGGAGGATTTTTTCATCAACAAAGAGTTTATCTACCGCCTTCTTTCTAAGTTTTGCTAAAACAAAGGCAATGACATTAGGGAAAGGATTCTCTTTAAGATAGTTCTTTTTGAATTCTTTTTCTGCCTCGACTGAAGCGATAAAAGTGACAGGCAGTTTCGAATCTATCTTCAAAAGATCAGATAGATAGTCATAAACAATTTGGGCCTCGTTAGCCTTCTTTTCCAATATTTCTTTTGTGCTCATGGGAACTCCTTTGTGTGACATTTGATAAAGAAATTCTAGCAAATTGGTAATATTTTCTCAAATTAATTGGCCATTAAAAATTATCGATTAGAAAAAGCCCGCATATTATTTTGCGGGCTAGAGAGCTTAATTGATAATTTAATTACCAAGTTACTCGTGTCGTTTTTTCTGAATCTAGATAGTGCCAATAGTTACCATCGGTTGTTGGCATTGTTTCAGAATAGAAGTAGAGGTTAGTAGAGTCTATCCCAGCGAAACTGTCGCTTGTAGAAGTTTTGTTCACTGTTATTTTTTCGAAATCTTCGCTAGTGCCGTTATAGAAGAACTTAACTGAGCCGCAGTTTCGGAATGCGGAGTCGCTAATCTTTGTAATCGTACTTGGAAGATATACTTCAGTTAAGGATTCGCAATTACTGAACATAGATGATGGTAATATACATATTCCCTCAGCTAATTCCACCTTCTTTAATGAAGTGCAACTGGCGAAAACGTTTGAAAATGTATAATTGTTATAACTATCTTCAAGGCCTGAGGGCAAACTAATGGATTCTAATGATGAGCAGTGGCTAAACGCTTCTCTCCACAAAACCTTAAGGCCTGTTGACATCTTTACTTCTTTAAGCGAAGTGCAATAAGAGAAGGCGTTTTCGAAAATTGTTGCAATGCCATTTGGCAAATCCAGGCTTTCTAGACCAGAGCATCCATAGAAAGCTTCTTCATTGATGCAAGAAACTGTTGTTGGAATAGTTGAATTTTTGCAACCACTCACAAGTCTACAGTCGAATGTGCCTGAGCTATATCTATAAACAATGACGTTACATTCAGGTTTGTTGTTGTAATATAAGTCTCTAGAAGTATAGTAATTATTATTTGCATCGACCGTTATTGTTGATAAAGAAGAACATGAAGCAAATGGGTTTGTTCCAATGCTGCTAACATTCTTAGGAATATTGATGCTTTCTAATGATGAACATCCGGAGAAAGCGTAATTTTCAATCTTTTCTAAGCTGTCAGGTAAGGTGATCGAACTCAAACCTTTTACTCCAGCAAAGGCCCTTTCACCAATGATTGTAACGTCGTTAGAAATGGTTGTGTTCTTGCAAGCAGCCACTAAAGTAATATGAGAGTACTCATCCTTACATAAAATACCATTGTTTTCCGAATAGTATGTTCCATTTTCAGGATCAACTGTTATAGCAGACAATGAAGTGCAACCTCCAAACGCGCCTGTTCCAACAGATGCAACATTTTTAGGAATATTGATGCTTTCTAGTGATGTGCATCCGTTAAAAGCGTAATCTCCAATGCCTGTTAAGCTGTCAGGGAAATCAATAGAAGTTAATGATGAGCAATAATGGAATGCACCAAAATAGATCCCAGTTAAAGCGTTAGAGAAGGAAACACTTTCTAAAGAGGTGCACCCTAAGAAAGCTTCGGTGCCTATTGTTTTGACGTTCTCTAATTCTATGGATATCAAAGATGAGCATTTATAGAAGGAACTCTGTCCTATAGAAGTGATTTTTTCTCCAAAGGTAACTTCTTCCAAGGATGAACAACCACAGAATGAATATTCTGGTAAGTATGTTATGTTATTGGAGAGTTTTGCTGAAACTAAAGAAGTGCAATCTACAAAAACATGATACCCCATAGATGTAACGCTATCAGGCATTTCAATGGACTCTAATGATTTACATCCATAGAATGCGTAATTGCTAATCGTCTCAACTCCAGAGCCTAAATCAACCTTCTTTAATGATTCACATCCATAGAAAGCGGAGGACGAAATAGTTTTAACGCTATCAGGAATGGAAATTTCTTCCAATGTGTTTCCATAGAAAGCTCTTGCGCCGATACTGGTAACATCTTCTGGAATGATGGTATTTTTCGTTCCAACGAGCAATTCGGAAGATTCGGTGTTGATGATGGCGTTGCAATCATTTCTATGATCGAAAGTTTTATTGTTTTCACTGATTTCGATCTTTGCTAGCGATTTACATCCATAGAAAGCGTCATCCCCTAAGGTTTTAAGGCCGCTGCCGATATAGACGTATTCCAATGAATCACAACCTTGGAATGCACTTTCTCCAATTTCGGTGACGGAATCAGGAATAACGATGCTTCTTATATCTGTGTTTTTGAAGGCTTTGTCGTTGATTTTTACGACCTTGCCGTTTTCGGAAGGAATGATAATGTCCTTGCTTGTCTCGCTTCCTATGCCCTTAACAACTCTAGAGTTGCCCATATAATAAGAAATTTCTAAGGATTGAGATGCTTTGCTATAACCGCAAATTGTGCAATCTCCTGTTTTGTTGAACTCATGATCTGCTACATCCCCTATTAAGGAATAATAGCCAGGATCTGTGCAATCATGCCAGTGAGTGGCGGAATCATAACTCCATGTATCAGAGTATTCATGTACGAGTTGGTCTTTTTCATTCGTTTTATAGGAATATTTGCAAATTCTGCAGTAATGAAGTTCGTATCCCCCTTGATCATATGTAGGAATTACCACTTTGCTCAACATAAAATGCTCATACTCACCTCTTTTGAGATCTTCATATCCCTCATCGGTACAAGCGTACCAGTGTGTATTTTCATCGTAGCTATACTCACTTGAGTAATTATGCTCAAGTTGGCTTGTATATTCGCATTTATATGAGTAGCCGCAAACGCTACAAGTATAGGTAGTGTAACCACCTGCTTCGTAGGTTGGCTCTGTGACTTCTGCCACATAAGTATGTTGGGCTTCATCACCTTTGAGACTCGTATATCCCTCATCGGTGCAAGCGTGCCAATGATAGGAGGAATTACTGCTCCATTCACTAGAATAGTTATGTTGAAGCTGATCTGTCTCTTGGTCTTTGTAGGAATATCCACAAACGGTGCATGTATGTGTCGTATATCCGCCTTTGTCATATGTGGCAGGGGTGACGACGTCGTCAAAGGTGTGGCTTGCTTTGTCTCTGCTTAAATCGCCATATCCTTCATCCGTGCAAGCGTGCCAGTGCTCGGTCTCGTTTTTGCTCCAGCTAGAGGAATAAATGTGGGTTAATTGATTGGTGTAATCATCTTTATAAGAATAGCCGCAAACGCTGCATGTGTAGGTCGTGTATCCTTGCGTTTCATATGTAGGAGCGGTCACAACGCTTTGGAAATCGTGTTCGGCTTTGTTCTTTTCGGTGCCATGTCCGCATGTGTCGGCGTACCAGTGATATGTGTTATCGCTTGACCATGTATCGGAATATGTGTGCTGATGGATCTTGCTCGCATCAGGTGTTTCAACCTCTGTGGAGTTGATCTTCGTCACGGAATAGACAACCGGAAGAGAGTATGATGGATATGTGGCTTCCATCTCATACGATTGGATCTCTTTGTTCAAAAAGGAAACGACGACTTTGCGTAAGACCGTACTAAGTCCATCCAACTGGAGATCTTTCGCAGAATAGGATTTTTCATCAAGGTCATAATCGAAGCGTGCCCTTTTTCCTTTAAGAGATAAACCGGTAAGATAGCTAGAAATCAACCCTTCTGAGCTTTCCGCGCCTTCCTTGATCCAGGTGTCTGAATTTGGCGTCAAGGTATAGCTGAACCAGGCGCCGTCTTCCTTTTTGTAGATTTGCTCGCTTGTTCCAGCCTCTAGATATTGGACTAATCTGATCGAATCGGAGCCGACTTCAGCTTTGTATTTAACCTTTGAGTCATAACTTTGGGTGACCGTTAGGCTTTCAAAGGCAAACGCCTCATCCCATTCTTTCTCTGTTACGCGGTACTTGGAGGCCTCGGTCTTGCTATATTCGCAGACTGAGCAGGTGAATTTTGTGCCTTCATATACCTCTTTTCCTTCGTCGAAGGTGTGGTCGCCTTCTTCTTTTTTCGTGCCATGCCCGCACGTATCGTCGTGCCAATGCTTGCTCTCATCATGACTCCACTCACTAGCGTAGGTATGCTCATGGAGTGAGGAGGAGGAAGAACTTGAGCTCGATGACTCCTTCTTGCCTTCGTCCGTGCAGGAGAAGAGAAGCAACGTTGACAACGACATGACTGCAATTTTCTTGAAATTGTTCATGGTTTTATTCCTTTCTTGCAATTATTACCTAATGATAGACGTACAAGCGCTAAAAAAGTGCTAAAGAAAAGGAACAAAATATGTAAAAATTAAAGATTTTTTGTGAAAGAAAAAAACGCCCTTCAAACGAAGAACGTTACTTTCATCATTTCTTATTTGCGTTTGATTAAAGCGAAGATATCGTGGAGGTTTTCCTCATCCAATTTCTTATTGAAATGATATTTTCCATCTTCACCTTTTTCGAGTTTATCAAGTGCCCAATAAGCAAAGCCAATTGCAATCAATGCGACAAGAATTCCAGCGAGTAATCCAATAAGGAATCCATAAGAGGAGGATTTATCAATATTTGTGAATCCATATGGGTAATAGTAGTCCCATAAATTTTCAGCAATATGTCCGCCTGAAACGTTTCTCTTGATGCTGAAACGTAAAATGACGACAAACCAATAAATAAGCGGAAGAATAACGCCAAGGAACGGATAAGAAACGCGATATGTTCTCTTTCTATCGAATAAAGCAGAATCAAGAACAACTAATATTGGCATAAGGAAATGGTGGAAGATGCTAGAGAGGTTCCAATATCCTTTTGTCCAAATCTTATCTGGTAAGACAAAGGCTGCAACAACAAAGGTAGCAATGATCATGATGTTGGAGCAGAACTTTAAGAGAGGAAGATATGTATTATTTCCTTCTCTTTTTCCTTTAATAAATTGGAGAAGAGTGGAGATGAAGCTTGCTCCAATTGTGAACTCTGCTAAGAAACAAGACCAATGAGTGTAGTAGAGGAATGGGGATATTGCTCCTCCATCAGAGGCGATGTTTCTGATTGTGAAGCTCGTAACTAACGAGATCACCGCGACAACTAATAAAACAGAGCGGAAGATTAGTTGGGCAAGTAAATTATTTCTTAATTTCATTTGAGAAATCCTTTCATACAAGAGGGAATTATAGATTTTTTCGGACTTTTTACAATCTTTATCCGCCTAATATGAAAAATATCGTTCCTACACCTAGTAGAAACGATATCGTTTTATCTTAGATCAATCAAATGTTCCCATGATTCTATCGCCAGCATCACCGAATGCTGTGACAATGTAACCATGTTCATTTAATGGGGCGTCTTCGTATTTAGCGAGATATATCTTAACGTCTGGATGGTCTTTATGAACTTTGGCAACGCCTTCTTTTGCACCAATTAAGCAAAGGAGACGAACGTCTTTGCAACCCGCTTCTTTGATGTAGTTAAGAGCTGCTGATGCGCTTCCTCCGGTTGCAAGTGCTGGATCAACGACAAGCACTGGTCCATCAGCAACGTCTTTTGGAAGCTTGAAATAATAAGTTTGAGGCAATAATGTTTCCTCATCTCTATATAAGCCAATATGACCGACTCTTGCCTTTGGATAGAGATTTCTTAAACCGTCAACCATGCCAAGTCCTGCGCGAAGGATTGGGACAATGGTGAAGTTTTGATCTAGAACAGGGGACATGAAACTAGAAATAGGAGCATCAATCATGATGTCTTTTGTCTTTAAATCTTTTAAGACTTCGTAGCCCATGATTGAAGCGATTTCTCCAACGATTTCGTGGAAATCTTTAGAAGAAGTCTTCTTTTCACAAAGAACTGTGATCTTATGTTTGATAAGCGGATGGTCGAATACGTACAAATTTTCACTTGGGTTTAGCATTAAGCTTAAGCCTCCTTTTCCTAGTTTTTTATTGTAACACCTAAAGAAAAATCAAGAACTAAAAATGATATTTTGATTGTTATGATGTCTCAAATGTTCTAAAGAATATCGATAAAACCTAGATGAAAAGGCTTTAGAAAAAACACTTTGACTAAAGCTATTGTATATTAAAAAATAACTGCATATAATAGAAGAGCATTCAGGGGGAAAACAATGAAAGCAAAGAGGGCAACATTATTAATAGCAATTTTAGCGTTTTCAGTTTCGCTAAATTACAAAGACCATGCAGCTTCTAACAATATTGAAGAGGCTAAGATAAGCTTCTCAAGAAGCGTTTCTAATGCTTTAGCCGCAAGCGAGGGAAATTCAATCGATCCAAAGGCTATATTTGGATATTCAATTAGCGACTACAAATCACATTTTTCGAAATACATAGACGTAATTTCGATGAACGTTGAGGATAAGAGTGAAATTGAACTTCCAACTTTTAATGCAAGCTATGTCCCGCCTAAGTTTTATGACGTTATGCTTAGTAGGCAAAAGAATTTCCTTGCTTCTTTAGATTCTTCAAACAAAGCGAAATATGAAAATTTTAGAAAGAAAGACTATAGCATCGATCGTTATGCGACACTGATAGAGTCTAAATTTGAGAACTTGAACATTCATCTAAAATATTCTCATTCGATGAAACCGTTAAACCCGATTTCACCGATAACTCCGCTAAACCCGGAATATAAAACCTCTATTTTGCAAACTGCAGCTATAGATACGTCTGGCATTGTTACAATACTAACGTCTGCCGGTTTATCTGAAGTTGCAATATCTGCGTTTACCGCTTCTATTTCGGCAATGACAACCGCTTTATCAACCAGTTGGATACCTATTGTTGGTAAGACTTTATCGGTTGCGATTGTTGCTGGCGCTTTGATAGCGCTCACTGTTGTTATTGTTGAAAATTGGGATGCTATCCAAACATCGCTGAAGAAAATTACAAATTGGTTTGTTGAGCAGTTCATTAGTTTTGGATCGTATATAACGTCATTTTTCTCTGATGTTCTTTCGAAAGGAAGGGCTTCGAAGAAAGTCGGTGAAGATAACTTTGATGGCGACATAGTGTCTTGGTATGCTGGGGATATGGCTCGTGCGATTTCAATATCTGTTGAAAACGAGGAGGACAAAACGAAGGTGTCTATTCTTAGAAATGTAAGCAAAAAATATTTCAAAGACCAAGGGCTATATTTCATGAGTTTTTGGTATACAACTAAAGTGGTTAACGAAAAGTACGTGGGCGATCATCATTTATATGATAAGGGCGTGAGCACCCATACGTTCACATATGGCGTTGCAAACAGAATGATGTGCGAAACGATGACAAAAATTGTGGAAGATCCTATCAATTATGCTCCAATGTTTCATAGTTATCTTGAAACTGAGTCTAAGTCTATGAATGGTTGGGACCATCTCCACCTTTTCGAAAGGGATAAAGCCACCAACAAATTTAAGAAATATAATCACAATCCAGAACAAAAAGTTCATTCATTTTTCGGACCAATGTATTTAAGAAAGGCACCAGGCGTCGATGAAACAGAAAAATATCCAAGCTAAAGCTTTAAAGAAAAAACACAAATTCAAAATTAACGATGTAGTCTACATTCCTTGGATACATCGCCCAAAATACTTAAGTAAAAAGAGATTTTCTGAAAACTGGGACGATCTTTTTATGGTTGTTGGCTACCTCGAATCATGGCCATATTTAGACAATGAATCGACCAAACGTTACATAGAGGAAGGCTATGAATATGTCCTTATTTATTTAGACGTAGATGGCACTGTCGACAATACGGCATGTTTGGCATATACCAAAGATTTGAGAAAATATTATGGTTATAACCACAGGTATGAGGTTGAAGTTGTTATGGAAAATTTTGAAGAGAAAATTAAAGGCCTCATTTATATAGAAAAACACGTTCAAAGAGACATTCCAAAGTCATGGACAGACGAGCGACCTGATTATTATGGCTAAATAAAACTGATTACAATTTAACGATTAATCTTTCTAGAATTTAGCGTACCTTTTTGATATGTCTAAGAAAGGGGCCAAATGTAAATGAAGCAGACAAATATCCAAGTTAGAAAGAAACAAAATAGGCATAAGTTTAAAATCTACGAGGCCGTATACGTTCTCTTCAAACATCGTCCTAAGCATTTGAGCAAAAAGAGATTTAATTTTGAATGGGATGAAACTTATATGATCATTGGATATGTAGAATCATCACCGCTCATAATCGACGAATTGAGGGAAGAATATTTGGAAGAAGGCTTTGAATATTTGCTTGGCAGGCTAGATGGTGAATTTCCTGGAGACATATTGACAGCCGTTATAGTCAAAGAGGAAGAGATAAGGAAATATTATGGTCATATATATGATTCCGATATCAAACTAATAATTAAGAATTACGATCTTGTGTTTGGTAACATAAGATTTGTTGAACCATTCGAAGATGTGCCTCTTCTCCAATCTGTCATAGATAATCATCCGCCTGGATATTTCGAATGATTCTAAGAAATCATCGAAATTATTTGAACAATAAATCACAAAAATTAATTTGTAAAAAAGCGTTTACATCGAAAATACTTCTTGCCTGCTACTTTACTAGAGACTAGAATACTTCCGACATAGGTCTTTAAAGTTGATACGAGAGATCAACAAGACGGTGAATAATTTCTTTGGACATAGATTATCCATAGCCTTGTTGCACGTACAACAAGGCTATTTTCTTAAGGAGGATACATGAAGTTCAAAGCAGAAATACTAACAGACATTGAAATCGAAAGATCCTTAAAGAGACTTTCCCACGAAATCATCGAGAATTGTGATTTATCTAACGTTGTGCTCGTTGGAATCAAGACTAGAGGAGTGCCTCTAGCAAAGATAATTGCTTCAAACATTAAGAAGTTTGCAGACACCGAAGTTGAACTTGGTGAAATAGATATCTCGCTATATAGAGATGATTTAACACAAGTTGGTGAAGCAGCCATCTTAAACGAAACAAACTTAAAATTCCCTATCCAAGGAAAAGACATAATCCTTGTTGACGATGTTATCTACACAGGAAGAACCGTAAGAGCGGCGATTGAAGGAATCTTCTCAAAAGGAAGACCAAATCGCATTATGCTTGCAGTTTTGATTGATAGAGGACATAGAGAGTTACCAATAAGAGGTGACTTTGTCGGCAAGAACGTCCCTACTTCCAAAAAAGAACTGATTGCAGTTCATATGGAAGAAACGGACGGAAAAAATAATGTCGAACTCTGGGATAGAGAATAAAAAATAAAAGGAGAAAGCTATGAAATTAACTTACAACATCAGCGACAAACCGCCTTTTGGAAAGACACTTGTGTTTGCTTTCCAACAAATGATTGCCATTATGGCAGCCACCTTACTTGTTCCTATGATCATGAGTGGCTACACAACACCAAATGGCGAAACACTCTTATTCGATTGCGCAGCCGCTTTATTTGGTGCAGGCTTCGGAACAATCGTCTACATCTTATTCACGAAAGGTAGAAGCCCTGTCTTCTTAGGAAGCTCATTCACTTTCTTAGGAGCGTATGCTGCAACAATTGGCGCAGGATATGGCTATTGGGGCGTTATCATTGGTATTGCAATGGCCGGATTAGTCTACGTTATCATGGCCATCATCATCAAATTCGTTGGCTCAGGTTGGGTTAATAAACTTCTTCCTCCAGTTATCATTGGACCAGTCGTTGCTTTAATCGGTTTATCACTTTCCGGAACAGCCACAAGCTGGGCAATGAGCAATGGTGGAAGCGATTATAATCTTCTTTCAATCCTTTGTGCTCTTGTTACATTCTTCGTTATCGTTATTGCCTCCGTCAGAGGAAATAAAACAATCAAATTAATTCCATTTATCGTCGGTATTGGCGCAGGTTACCTTCTCGCTCTTATCTTCACTCTCATTGGAATGGCAGCTAATGTCGATTATATGAAGATATTAAGCTTCGATTCTTTCACATCCTTAGCACCATTTAGATTCCAATCCATCTTAGATTATCCTAAGTTCACCTTCATAGAGGCTATTCAAAATCCAGACGCTTCCCATATTGACTGGGCTGCAATTGCTTCACTCACTCTTATCTTTGTTCCAATCGCAGTTGTTGAACTTGCTCAACACGTTGCTGACCACAAAAACCTCTCTTCCATTATCGAAAAAGATTTAATCACCGATCCAGGATTAGACAGAACATTACTTGGTGATGGCGTTGGCTCAATGATTGGTGGATTCTTCGGTGGAGCCGCCAATACAACATATGGCGAATCAATCGGTTGCGTTGCTATTACAGGAAACGCTTCAATAGTCTCCATCTTCACTGCAGCTGTTGGCTGCATGGTTCTCTCCTTCGTTTCTCCTTTCGTTGCCGTTATTAACTCCATCCCTAAGTGTGTCATGGGTGGTGCATGTATCGCCCTTTATGGATTCATCGCTGTCTCTGGCTTACAAATGCTTAAGAAAGTTGATTTAGGCGATAATAGAAACCTCTTTGTTGTTGCGTCTATCTTTGTTTGCGGCATCGGTGGACTTGTCCTTACATTCGGCGAAATCTCAATCACATCCTTAGCGGTCGCAATGATCGTTGGCATTCTCACCAATCTCATCACCCATTTCAAAACCAAGAAAGAAAAAGCGGAAGATGGACTCTCTGCTGAAGTTGAAAACGCTGAAAATGTCGTTGTTGATGAAAATACAACAATCGAATAAGCAAATTCATTAAAATGACCGACCAGAAATGGTCGGTTTTTAAAATCTTAGAATTTCCGAAAAATTGAATTTTGGCGCTCTATCTCAATAAAAATGTGGGATACGGCGCCAAAACAAGGTGTGTATGTATCGATTTGGCGCTCTATCTCGCATTTATTGCGTTTTTATTAAGAACCTAAATATCTATTAATTTGCCATATTGACGATAAAAAGAAAGGAATTAATTTATGAATATCTTAGTAAGTAAATGTCTCTTAGGAATTAATTGCCGTTATAAAGGCGATAATTGTCGATGTGAAAAGGTTGTCGAACTAGGGAAAGAGAATAACTTGATTCCTGTTTGTCCAGAGGAGGATGGAGGTCTTCCAACTCCTAGGGATCCTAGTGAAATAGTAGGAAACAAAGTTCTTTCTAACAAAGGGAAAGATGTTACAAAAGAATATCAGAAAGGCGCAGAGCTGGCTTTAAAGGCTGCAAAAGAAAACCATATCGATTATGCCGTTCTTAAAAAGAATTCTCCTTCATGTGGAAAAGGCATCATTTATGACGGTTCTTTTACTGGCAAGAAAATTCCTGGGAATGGGGTTACGGTCAAACTTCTTTTAGAAAATGGGTTTACGGTATTAACTGAGGATGAAATCTAGTTATCATCATTACGTTTCACTTGTGGATATGTAGAACGAAAAGTTAATTTCGAACTTTCGTAAACTGTCTAAACAGGATACCGTAAACCAAATTGATATTTATATTGTCCTTATATATAAATAGGAAGAATCATTAATGTTTCTTGATTTAAATCAAAGTTATTTCTATTCTTCTTTTCGATAATCTTCTTCCTAGGAGGAAAGGAACATGCAAGGAAATATACATTCAATTGAAACATTCGGCTCAGTAGATGGACCTGGCATTCGTTTTGTTATTTTTGTCAAAGGTTGCGCGATGCGTTGCCTTTTCTGCCATAATCCTGATACATGGAAAGGGGAAGGCGGAACTCTTAGAGAGAGTGATGATTTGATCAAACAAGCTCTTCGTTATCGCCCATATTGGGGAGATAAGGGCGGAATAACAGTCTCTGGTGGAGAGCCTCTCTTACAAATTGATTTCTTGATTGATTTATTTAAGAAAGCAAAAGCGGAAGGCATCAACACCTGTATTGATACAGCTGGACAACCGTTCACAAGAAAAGAACCGTTTTTCTCAAAATTTGAAGAACTCATGAAATATACGGATCTATTGCTTATGGATATTAAGCATATTGATCCAAAAGTTCATGTGGAATTGACTTCTTGTCCAAATGATAACATCATCGATTTATTCCATTACCTCGATGAAATCCATAAGCCGATTTGGATTAGGCACGTTCTTCTTCCTGGCTATACCGATAAAGATGAATATCTCTATGAAACAAGAAAATTCATCAAGACATTACATAATGTTGAAAAGATCGATGTTTTGCCATTCCATAAAATGGGTGAATTTAAATGGGAGAAGTTAGGCTACGCCTATAAATTGAAAAACACCGAACCACCAACAAAAGAAAGAGTGGAAAACGCTATATCGGTATTGAATGGAAAAAATGACAAAAACTTGATTTAAATCAATGTTTTGAGGTAATTTGTTCATAAAATAAGCATTGCATTAATGGAGGAAATTTTAATGTTAAAAGAAGCATGGAAAGGATTCAAAGACGGACATTGGTCAAAAGAAGTTGACGTTCGTAACTTTATCCAAGAAAACTATGAACCATATGATGGTGACTCATCATTCTTAGCTGGACCAACCAAAGCCACAACCGATCTTTGGAACAAAGTCCAAGAATTACAACACGAAGAGCGTGCTAAAGGCGGCGTTCTTGATATGGAAACCGAAATCGTTTCCGGTATCACAGCCTATGGCGCAGCTTATATCGATGAAAGCTTAAAAGGTGAAGAAAAAGTTGTTGGCTTACAAACAGATAAGCCATTAAAGAGAGCTTTCATGCCTTATGGCGGTATCAAAATGGCTGAGCAAGCTTGCACAACCTATGGCTATACCCCAAACCCAGAATTACACAAGATCTTCACACAATATCACAAGACCCATAACCAAGGCGTTTTTGATGCATATACACCAGAAATCATGAAATGCCGTCACGCCAAGATCTTAACCGGTCTTCCAGATACCTATGGCCGTGGCCGTATCGTTGGTGATTATCGCCGTGTTGCCCTTTATGGCATCGACTTCCTTATCGAAGAAAAGAAGAAAGATCTTGCAAACTGTGGCGATCAAACCTTAACTGATGACGTTATTCGTCTTCGTGAAGAACTCTCCGAGCAAATCCGTTCTTTACAAGCAATGAAGGTTATGGCTGCTTCCTATGGTTATGATATTTCTAACCCAGCCACAAACGCTCATGAAGCAGTTCAATGGTTATACTTCGGATATTTAGCTGCCATCAAGACACAAAACGGTGCCGCTATGTCAGTTGGAAGAATTTCCACATTCTTAGATATCTATATCAGCCGTGATTTAAAGAATGGCGTTATCACAGAGGAAGAAGCACAAGAATTAGTCGACCACCTCGTTATGAAATTAAGAATGGTCAAATTCGCTCGCATTCCTTCTTATAACCAACTCTTCTCTGGTGACCCAGTCTGGGCAACCCTTGAAGTTGCCGGTATGGGGCAAGATGGCCGTAGCATGGTCACAAAGAACGATTTCCGTTTCTTACATACCTTAGAGAACATGGGACCAGCACCAGAGCCAAACCTTACCGTTCTTTACACAAAGAGACTTCCTTCAAATTTCAAGAAGTATGCCGCAAAGATTTCTGTCGATACTTCTGCTATCCAATACGAAAACGATGATGTCATGCGTCCAGTTTGGGGCGATGACTATTCCATCTGCTGCTGCGTTTCCGCCACACAAACTGGTAAAGAAATGCAATTCTTCGGTGCACGTGCTAACCTTGCAAAATGCTTACTCTACGCGATAAATGGTGGTGTAGACGTTAAAACCCGTGAGCAAGTTGGACCTGCATATCGCCCAATCACCTCTGAATATCTTGATTATGATGAGGTCATTGCCAAATATGACAAGATGATGGATTGGCTTGTTGAAGTCTATGTCAACGCTCTTAACTTAATCCATTACATGCACGATAAGTATTACTATGAAGCTGCTGAAATGGCTTTAATCGATACTGATGTTCGTCGTACCTTTGCAACCGGCATTGCTGGCTTCTCCCACGTTGTTGACTCCCTTAGCGCAATCAAATATGCCAAGGTCAAGACAGTTCGTGATGAAACAGGTATCTGTGTTGATTATGAAATCGAAGGAGACTTCCCAAGATATGGTAACGATGATGATCGTGCAGACGATATCGCCGTTGAACTTCTTAAGACCTTCATGACAAAACTTAAGAAACATCATACCTATCGTAACTCTGAACCAACAACTTCCATCCTTACCATTACTTCTAACGTCGTCTATGGTAAAGCAACTGGTTCCATGCCTGATGGACGTAAAGCGGGTGAGCCTCTTTCCCCAGGTGCAAACCCAGCTTATGGCGCAGAAAAGAATGGCTTACTTGCTTCCCTTAACTCGGTCGCAAAACTTCCATATGAATATGCACTCGACGGTATCTCCAATACCCAAACCATTTCTCCAAATACATTAGGACATAGCGAAGAAGAAAGAGTTTCTACCCTTGTTAACGTTCTTGATGGATATTTCGAGAAGGGTGCACACCATCTCAATGTCAACGTCTTCGGATTAGACAAATTAAGAGATGCAATGGAGCATCCTGAGAAACCAGAATATGCCAACTTCACAATCCGTGTCTCTGGCTATGCTGTCAAGTTCATCGATTTAACCAAGGAACAACAATTAGACGTCATTGCTCGTAACGCACACGAGTCGATGTAATCTAACTCTTAAAATCCAATTAGGGCTATAGAAATGTAGCCCTTTTTCTTATGGTCTTATTCATTATGATTCATTAATGAATTAACGAATAAATTAATGAATAAATGAAAAAATTAATGAATCGATTTCAACTTTTTACTTGTGTTTATTGAATTGGGAAGAAATGATTAAAAAGACTTTGAAACGCTTCAATGTGATATCGAAGTGACTTTGAAGTAAAAGAAAATCACAGATTTCTAAGACGTTGTTCTAATAAAAAACAAATGAGTTTTTTCGCGGTGATTGTATACGTGGCGATTTCTTTTTTAATTCATTAATGCGTCTTGAAGCATTAATAGTTTTTTTGTATATTAAATAGGGAAATCCCTACTAGTAGGAAAAGGAGATAAACATGAATACTTATATTGAACAAGCAAAAGTTATGCCTAAAGGACAAATTACAATACCGCAAGACATTAGGAAATTACTTGGTCTTGGAATTGGAGACAGAGTTTCTTTCATCGTAAATGGAGATCAAGTAATGTTAGCGAATTCTGCAATCTGTGCGTTAAAACTGATTCAAAAAGAAATGGTTGGAGCGGCAGAGAAAATCGGTGTTAAGGATGAAGATGATGTCCAAAAAATGATTGAGGAAAACAGATGAAAGTTTTTCTTGATACAAACATTCTTTTTTCTGCGATTTTATTTCCAGATTCGATACCAGATAAAGCTCTACAAAAAAAGCGTTATCTCATCCATTTGAAGCTGTCACTTGTGATTACGTACTCGATGAACTTAGAAAAAATGTTGCCAAGAAAATACCAGAAAAACTCAACGTTTTAGACTCATTTTTGTTTTTACTTTGTCAAAGTGTACAAGTAGAAAAGGTTTCTTATGATATTAACGATGCCTCGCTGGCCATCAGGGATCCTTATGATAAACCGGTTTTAAGAGCGGCCTTGCAAGCGAAATGCGATATTTTAATTACTGGAGATAAAGATTTTCTAGAATCTGACATAGCCGTACCCCAAATTTTAAAGGCAAAAGATTTTTTGACTAATTTTTGAAAAACAATAGAACAAACAAAACAACAGACAAATAAACTACCAAAGCCGATTCTACGTTTGAAACATAGTAAGCCGAATGCTATCCTATTATAAGTTAGCCAAAACTAACTTATGAAAGGATAACTATGAATGCTTATATATACGCGATAATTGGAATCTTCTTTATTTTCTTTTGCACAAGTTTGGGATCATCTTTTGTTTATTTTTTCCACAAGAAAGAAATAAGTCCTAGGGTAAATCAAATATTCTTAGGATTTGCTGCAGGTATTATGTTATCCGCATCAATATTCTCTTTGATTGTTCCAACCCTTGAGATGAAAATCGAATATATGCCTACGTGGTGCATAAGTGGGATATCTATTATTCTTGGTGCTTTTTTCCTTTGGGGAATAGATAGATTGATTCCTCATTTTCATATAGAACAAAACAAAGAAGAGGGTCTACCATCTAGAGCCTCTAAAACAGCAAAGATGTTTCTTGCAGTAACGATTCATAATATTCCTGAAGGGCTATCAGTAGGAATTTCTTTTGGCGTGGCTTTAGTAAATCTAAGCGGGGAAAATACGTTAGCCGCAATGACTTCATCTTTGATGCTTGCTTTAGGAATTGGCATCCAAAATATTCCTGAGGGAGCAGTGGTTTCTTTGCCAATCAAAGGGGAAAGTGGGAATTCAAATAAGGCTTTTCTTTTTGGAACACTGTCTGGTGCGGTTGAACCTTTAGCGGCAATCTTTGGGTTGTTTCTTGCTTATTTCATCGAACCTATTATGCCTTGGGCTCTTTCTTTTGCGGCCGGATGCATGCTTTATGTTATTGCCGAAGAGATGATTCCTGATGCAAAGGGCGATCCAACAAACCATTTAGGTGTTTGGTCTTTTATCCTTGGCTTTGTTTTGATGATGAGTCTAGATGTGGCCTTAGGATAAGGAAAGAGTGCTAGAATACTTTTTGTGAAAAAGAAATTATTTTTCTTATCGTCTATTCTTCTTCTGGTATCATGCCAAACAAAGATAGAAGGCGTTCCTTCAACTGAATTAAAGAATGATGATTTTACTTTCTTTGTTGCATCTGATTTGCATTATTTGGATACATCTCTAATGGATGAGACCTTTTCTCCTGATGTCACATCAATATCGGCAGATGGGAAAACAACATATTATTCTGAAGCAATCCTTGATACATATATCGAAGAAATAAAGGAGAAAAAGCCCGATGCAGTATTCTTTACTGGGGATAATACGTTTAATGGAGAAAAAGAATCTCACGATACGTTTATTTCCAAGATGAAAGAACTTCAAAAATGCGGAATTCCTACGTATATCCTGCCTGGAAATCATGATGTAGGCAATTATTCCGGTTATTCTTTTCTAAAAAACGAAGTTCAAAAAGTTGAGACATATAGTTCGGATGAATTCAAAAACCTATATTCGAGGTTTGGCTACTATCAAGCTGAATATAAAGACGAAGACTCTTGTTCATTTATCAAAGAAGTGGCAAACAACGTTTATGCGATCGTTTTAGATACGAATACGTATATTGAGAGATTGTTACGACTAGAGACGATATCTTGGTTAGAGAATTCTCTTAAAGAACTATCTTCCAAGAATGCCTCTTTTTTATCTTTCTCTCATCAAAGTATTCTTACACATAATGGAAGTGTAGGAGATGGATATACGGTTGTTAACGCGGATAAACTTTTGCCTATATATAAGAAATATAATGTCGTTGCAAACTTTGCCGGTCATTTACATATAGAACATTATAAATACGATGAAGATTTCTTAGAGATATTAACTTCATCTTTATCAACTAATCCTTGTCAGTATGGCGTTATCAAACGTTTGAACTCAAAATGGAGTTACCATACGGAGAAACTTGATATTGGTGGATATGCAAAAGAACATAAACTTACAGATAAAAACCTTTTAGATTTCCCTAATTTCATTAGAAACCTATTTGATAGGACCAATTCTTATTCTCTTGCATCATTTGTGGATAAGGGTTCTTCATTAAGTGAAGACGAGAAGACGAAATATAAAGGCTATATCTATGAACTTAATAGGGCTTATTTCTCTGGTTCGATTATTTCTCTTACCGATGAAGAATTAGAAACTATAAAGGATTATTTAGAAGAAAAGAATCCGTATCTTACAGAGATAATTGGTGATTTAGCGAAAAGAAACAATTATTGTGAAGTTGAATTTTAAAAACGAGACCGGTAATTAACCAATCTCGTCTTTTTCTTCGCTCTGTCAGTTTTTATTTTACCGACGAGTCGTCACAGTCACTCGTCATCATCGCTCGGCCAGTTTTTATTTTACCGACGAGTCAGAGCCGTCACTCGTCATCTTTTTGCGAAGGTTCGGAAAGGCTTTTCACCTTTCTAACGCATATTTAACCCAATTATTTCACCTCAATCAATACATGTTTAGTCATGATAATCAATTTCTAGTTTGATTTTTTAGTCAATATGTTCGGCAGAAAATAAATGTATTGAAAAACGGTCATTTATACGATTGATTATTTTTTTTGAAAAATTGCTTTGGCGACAAAATTGGCCATAGATGAACGCTAAATGCAACAGTTGTTGAAATGCCTTTAAGAAAATGCATAAGCTTGCACAATACCCCCAAAGGGTATATATTTATTCTCGTAATATACCTATAGGGGGTACTTATGGAAGAAGAAATGTGTCCTGCATGTTGCAAGAAAAAAGCAAAACCAAGAGATATTGAAGAAGTTAAAAATCTCCAATCAAGGTTAAATAGGGTTGTTGGTCAAATAAATGGCATCTCGAAGATGTTAGATGAAAATCGTTACTGTGGGGATATCCTTATCCAACTAGCGGCAGTGGAATCCGCTCTTCAATCTGTTGGATACATCATCCTCAAAGAACACATCGATACATGTGTTGTAGACGATGTCAAAGAAGGAAAGACTGAGAGCTTAGATCAGGCTTTCGAGTTAATGAAGAAATTAAAATAGTTATGGTTAAAGATGAAAAATATCTCGTTAGTGGGATGACGTGTGCTTCATGCGTGGCACACGTAAATAAAGCAGTTAGCAAACTTGATGGCGTTAAGGAAGTTAACGTTTCTTTGCTTACAAATTCAATGCTAGTTACTTACGATAAACCAACAAATCCTCATTTGATTGTTGCAGCAGTTAAGAATGCTGGATATGGTGCGACATTATCGAATCAAGAGGAAAGGAAAGACGAATATTCTTCACTTAAAGAAGAATTCGAAGACAAAGAGACACCTAAGTTATTAAGAAAACTCATTGCATCTTTGATTTTACTCGTTCCTCTTTTCTATTTTGGCATGGGATATATGAATATGTCTTGGGGTTGGCCTTTAGGAATAATTGGTGAAAATCCTTTGATGTTTGGCCTTCTTGAAGGGATCATTGCTTTGATCATCATGATCATAAATAGGAACTTCTATATTTCAGGAGCCAAAGCTTTAATCCACGGTGGAGCAAACATGGATTCGTTAGTTGCCTTAGGTAGTGGAGTTGCCTTTATCTATGGCATCGTAATCATGTTTATCATGTCTTCGTTTGTTAGCAAAGATGGTGTTGATTATACAAAGCTTATGCATTATTCAATGTGTTTGACCTTTGAAACAGCAGGTATGGTTCCAACATTAATCACGGTTGGAAAAACATTGGAATCATTTTCTAAAGGAAAAACAACAAATGCGCTTAAATCATTGATATCCCTTGCTCCAAAAGAAGCTCACGTTCTTCGCGATAATAATAAAGAAGAAACAATCTTAGCAAGTGATGTTCTTCGTGATGATATCTTTCTTGTTAGACCAGGAGAATCCTTCCCAGTGGACGGAATTGTTCTTTCTGGAGAATCTTCAGTTAATGAATCTGCCTTGACTGGCGAATCAATGCCGGTTGATAAAAAAGAAGGAAACAAGGTCTCTTCAGGAACAATCAACATCAACGGGGCTCTAACTTGCAAGGCGACAAATGTTGGTAATGAAACCTCCCTCCATAAAATCATTGAGATGGTGCAAAATGCCGCGAATAGCAAAACAAAGATTTCTGCTTTAGCCGATAAGATATCAGGTGTTTTTGTTCCTACAATTCTTGGAATATCATTAGTTGTCTTAGTTTGCTGGCTAATTTTTGGAAAAGGCGTCGTTGATACTTTACCAAATGATGATTTAGTCACATATGCCTTCAATAGAGCAATATCAGTTCTAGTTATCGCTTGCCCATGCGCTTTAGGACTAGCAACTCCTGTAGCCATCATGGTCGGAAGTGGTAAAGGAGCAAAAAATGGCATCTTATTTAAGAACGCTTTATCTTTAGAAGAAACTGGTAAATTAGATTTCGTTGTCCTTGATAAGACTGGGACAATCACTAAAGGCAATCCAGAAGTCACGGATATAAAACTCTTTGGGGAGACAAAGGAAGAAGAGCTTCTCGAACTCGCTTACGCCTTAGAGAATAAATCCGAGCACCCTTTAGCTAAAGCCATCAAGAAAAAGGCCTTAGAAAACAATATATCCCTTATAGAAACCTCCTCTTTTGAAACTTTGCCAGGATGTGGCATTAAAGCCAAAATAGGAAATGAGGAGGCTTTTGCGGGTAATTTAAAGCTTTTTGAAGAAATCGGCTTAGCAAATGAAGAATTAAGAAATATCGTTAATTCATTTGCGGAAGATGGAAAAACTCCATTGATATTTACTAAAGGTAACAAGGTATTAGGAGTTCTTGTTCTTGCGGATGAAATCAAAGAAGATAGCAAAGAAGCAATCAAAGAATTCATCTCTATGGGCATAACTCCAATTATGCTTACAGGAGATAATCAAAAGACGGCAAAACGTATTGCAGAGGAAGTGGGCATAACTCATTTTGTTTCTGATTTATTGCCCGATGGAAAACTTGAAATCATTAAGAACCTTCAAAAATATGGAAAGGTTGGAATGGTTGGAGACGGAATTAATGATGCCCCAGCTCTTACTCAAGCCGATATTGGTATAGCCATAGGCGCAGGGTCTGATATTGCCATAGATTCAGCGAATGTTGTTTTAATGAAATCCTCTTTAAGAGATGCGGCAGCAGCAATAAGATTATCACGTTATACATTCTTAAATATTAAAGAGAATCTCTTCTGGGCATTCTTCTATAATATAGTGATGATTCCGATTGCGGCTGGTTCTTTAACCGGAGTTGGCCTCAATCAGCTTAAGCCTTGGTATGGTGCGGCTGCTATGGCCTTATCATCAGTTACAGTTTGTTTAAACGCATTACGTATCAACTTATTCAAGCTATATGATGAGAGAAGATGTAAGAAACATTCGAAGAAAGAAATTCCAAATGGTCTATTTGAAAATAAATGTATGAAAGGAGAAAAAACAAATATGACAAAAACATTAAAAATCGAGGGCATGATGTGTGAGCACTGTGTTGCTCATGTCAAAACCGCTTTAGAAGGAGTTGATGGTGTTAGCAATGTTGATGTTTCCTTAAAAGAAAAGAAAGCAACATTAGATGTCAACAACGTTAACGACGAAGCCTTAACAAAAGCAGTATCTGATGCAGGATACAAAGTCACTAGTATCGAATAAATAGAGAGCCACGTTTACTAAATTAGTCTGGACTAACGTGGTTTTTAATTTATAAAAAATCAAATAAATATCCGATAAATACTTGATTACATACATTTCTATGATATTATTTACTCGTGAGTAAATTACTTTGGAGTAAATAAAATGAAATTTATTGGAAGAAAGAAAGAATTGGAGTTCCTTAACTTTACATACAAGAGCAACAAAAAAGAGTTCGGTGTGATATATGGAAAACGCCGTATAGGAAAGACGGCAATAATCGAGGAGTTTGTTGAAGGAAAGAACTGCATTTTCTTTCAGGCAAAAAGAACTTCTTCTTATGGAAATCTCAAATCTTTCTCAAAAGTAATAAACGAGAAAATTGGGAATGATTCTAATTTTGTTTATGAGGATTTCGAATCAGCCCTTAATGCCTTAAATGTTTTTTCAAATAAAGGCAGATTAATCATAGTCATTGACGAATACCCTTACATATTAGAACAAATGACATCGTTTTCTTCCTATCTCCAAGAGTTCATCGATCACGCTTCTGATAATATTTTTCTCTTGCTTTCAGGAAGCGATGTATCTTTTTTGAAAAAAGAAATAAAGGATCATAATTCGCCTTTATACAAGAGAAGAACGTTTGAAATGGAAATCAAAAAACTAGATTTTGATGAGGCAAAACTTTTCTTGGATGATTTTGATAACGAAACGAAATCAAAGTATCTTTCCTTGATGTCGTCTTACCCATATTATCTTGCATCAATAAATCATCAATTATCTTTCGAAGAGAATGTTAGAAATTCATTATTCAATCAGTATGGAACGTTTTTCGATTTGCCAGACCAAATTTTATCGAATACTTTAAAAACGCAAGATGTCTATAATGCTATTCTTGAAGCGATTACACATCGTAAAAGATCAATTAAAGAAATCGCCTCTTATATCCACGAAGACGAAAGCAAAGTCGCAAAATATCTTATAACTTTGCAAAACGCCGAAATCGTAATGAAATGCGAGACTTTCATGGGGAACAAAAAAACGGTTTTTTATGAGATTAAAGATAATCTTTTAAAATTTTGGTATCTGTTTATTTTCGCAAATATAGAAAGAATAAAAATCAACGGGAACATTGTTTTCAATGAATTAAAAGAAAAAATAGATTTATTCATATCTCATGAATTTGAAAAAACCGCAATCTTATACTTAGAACAACTAAATAAAGACGGCAAACTGCCAACCGTTTTTAATGAGGTAAAACCATACAAGGTTGAAAAATCAATTCTTGATAGGTCAATTAAAATAGATGGCTTATCTAGACAGGAGGATTATTTACTTGTTATGGAAGCGAAATATAGAAACAACAAATTTTCTTTATCTATGCTTAATCATTTGAAGGAAAGCGTCTCAGTTTTCCCTTCAAAATTAAGAAGGATTTACTACATATTTTCCAAAAATGGATTCGAAAATGACGTGCTAAGCATAAAGGAAAACGATATTCATTTGTTCTCTTTAGACGACTTATTTTAAAAGAAAAAGCGTAGCCTCTTTTGAGAACTACGCTTATTTTGATTGCTCGGATTAGCGTTTGATTAAAGACAAGATGCCGTCAATTACTAACAATACGCCAGCAGCGATGTAGATGATTTCAATCAAGGTTGCTGCCCAGCTTAACTTGAAGCCAAGTGACAATAAGATGATTGCAACGCCAATGACTAAATCGATGATGTTTGTAAGAATCCATCCATCTTTTCTAGCCAAGCCTTGAATGCCATAAGCAAATAAGACAATTCCTAACACAAGGAAGGCTAACCAGACGAAGAGCCATGCAAAGACAATCATCAAGATTCCGAATAACAATTGGATAACGCCAAGAGTAACGAAACCGGAGATTGAGTTCAAGATTCCGAAAACTAAGAGCAATACGCCAATGACAGTCACCATGACTTGGGAAATGGTGGAAGCTGCAGACGAACCTCCAGCGATTAATAATGCGCCGATAACGATCATTAATATCGAGTACCAGATTGGTGTGATGCTTAATTTTCTTGCTTTATATTTTGCCATTTTTCTTTCCTCCTTTTTAACGGGAAATATTTTAAAACAAATGCTAACTTTAGTACCTAAAAAATTGCATTTTATATTCCGAAATTGCAGTTTATGCCACAAAAATGTCTTTTTACGCAATTTTCTTCATTTTTGTTGGACTTTTGTATTATTCTATTGAAAACGCTTACAAAGGAGCTATTTTATGTCGGAGAAAAAAACTAAAAAATCTGTGTTCACGTCACCGCTCCTTTCAACAAAGATCAAAAGCAGTAACGTGTCACTTTTTCCGGAAGCAGGCTTAGGATACCTGCTTGGACCTCTTCTTGCCCTTATTAGCAACGGTGTTGTTAATATTTGGCTTATTCAGTATTGGGACAAAGTCTTGATGCTTGGACAATGGAATCCGTTATTCGAAACTCTTTTGCCAATCCTTTCAGCCATACTTATCGTTATAGGCAATTTATTCGTTGGCAAATTGATGGAGAAAAAACCAACTATCGCTGGCAAAGCAAGACCATTCATTCTTTTAGGCATGCCTCTTGTAGCGGTGGCATTACTTGTTTTATTCCTTGTTCCTCTCCCTCTTGGTGATGGAAGTGCCGTCGCAGTTGGTGGAACAGGTGGAAGCTTTCCTAACCTTTGGGCAAGCATCATTATTGCTGTTGGCTATAACCTTTATTATGCCTTTGCTTGGCCAATTTATTACACATCGCACTCAGCATTAGTTAACCTTTCTACACGTGATGGCGGAAAACGTGGTCTTCTTTCTACGTGTATCATGGGCGCCCAACTTGGCGCTGCTGGACTTTCTGGCATGGCAGGTGGCTTTTTGGTAGACCTTATTGGCTTATTGCCTGTTTATCACGTCACAAGCCTTGATAAAAACTTCTCAACATATAAAGAAGCACTTGCTGCAGCAGGCAATAACGCTAGTGATATTGTTACAAAAATCACCCCAGCAGAAGCTAATAGCAAATGGACGATTCTCATGGTTATCATGATTGTCTGCTTGGTTATTGGCTGCTTACTTGAATATTATTTCACACGTGAAAGAATCACTGAAGAGAATGTTAAAGCTCTTGCAATGAAAGACGTTGAAGGAGATTCTTCCTCCTCAACAAGTGCCAAAGGCGTTTCAATGAGTGAGCAAATCAAGATTTGTATGAAAGATAGATATTGGTGGATCATCATGATTTTCTTCTTCCTCTATCAATTCGGCGGACAGATGAAAAACAACGACCTTTCCTTCTATTCTCAAGCCTTTACCGGTGGAACCTCTCTTTCATCTTTAATTAATACATTAGGCGCTATTCCAACGGCTCTTGGTATGCTTCTTGTGTGGCCACTTGCTAACAAATTTACAAAATCAAAAACAATCATTGGCGGATGTGCTTTGGCTTTCCTTGCCTCCCTCATCTCCCTTATTTGCTTAATTCCAAACGCTTCTGAAGGACTTGTTTGGGGAATGTCCGTTTCTTCCTTCATGGTCAAAGCGTTAGGAACTGCCCCGGCAATGTATATTTCCTTGGCTCTTCTTGCCAACGTTCTTGATCATCAAGAAGCTTTATACGGCAAGAGAACAGATGGATTCACCATGGCAATCTACGGCTCAATCATGGTCGCAATGTCTGGCGTTTGTAATGGCATCATCGTTGGACTTAATTCTGCTTTACCAGAATCCGGAAAACTCCTTCATACAGTTCTTGGCTATCTTGTCGAAGGCGGTTGCTATCTCATAATGGGTCTCATGTTCTTGGGAATGAACGTTGAGAAGTTCACAAAATTAGATAATAAGACAATTGTTGCCGATCAAAAGGCGAAGACTTTAGCCGAAGGAAAAGAATGGCTTGAGCCAGAAGAAAGAGCAGCAAAAGAAGAAGCGGAAAATGCTCGCTTGGTCGAAGAGGCACGTGTTGCTCAGTTAAAGGCTGATTGCGAAAAGAAACATCTTGATTTTGATGCCGAAAATGCAAAATTCCTTGCTCAAAAGGCTGAAAAAGATGAAGCTGCTGCCCAAAAGAAGGCTGCATCTGAAGCAAAGAAAGCTGCTGCATTAGCGAAAAAACAAGCCGCCTTTGACGCTCTTCCAGAAGAGAAGAAGGCTGCAATAATCGCTAAGAGAGAAGCTGAAGAAGAAAAGATTGAAAAAGAATATAGAGAAATCCTTGCGAAAGCAAAAGCAAGTGGCTTAGCTTGCTAAAAGATAGGCCGGCTTAATCCGGCCTTTTTAAAAAACGAGGTGAATTTATGAAACACGAAGACTTAATCAAAAAAATGACCCTTGAGGAGAAAGCTTCTCTTCTTTCGGGCAAAAACTTCTGGGAAACGCAGGAAATAGACTCCATTGGTCTACCTAGCATTTTCCTTTCTGACGGCCCTAATGGGCTTAGAAAGCAAGCAAAAGCTGCAGACCATTTAGGATTAAATCCTTCAATTCCAGCGGTTTGCATGCCAACAAGCGCTACATCAGCCAACTCTTGGGATCCTGAACTTCTTAAATTAGTTGGTAAAACGATTGGTGAAGAAGCGGCGGTTGCGGATGTCTCTATCCTTTTAGGCCCTGGCATCAATATGAAACGTAATCCACGTTGCGGAAGAAATTTCGAATATTTCTCTGAAGATCCATATCTTGCTGGTAAATTGGCAATTGGATATGTTGAAGGCGTACAAGAAAATGGTATTGGCGTTTGTTTGAAACACTTCGCTTGTAACAACCAAGAAATCAGAAGAATCACCTCAAATTCTGTCTTGGATGAAAGAACATTAAGAGAAATCTATTTAACCGCTTTCGAAATGACGGTTAAGGAAGCAAAGCCTCTTTCTGTAATGTCTTCTTATAATAAGGTTAATGGCGTTTACGCTAACGAAAACCCACACCTTTTAAAGGAAATCCTTCGTGATGAATGGGGATTTGATGGAATTGTCGTTTCTGACTGGGGTGGAGATAATGATCGTATTGAGGCGGTTAAAGCAGGCTCCGAGCTTGAAATGCCTACAACGGACGGCGAAACAAATAGAGAAGTTGTTAAAGCCGTTAAAGAAGGCCGCTTAAGCGAGCATGATGTTGATGTTCTTGTCGATGGAATAATCGATGTGACACTCAAAACAAAAGAAAGCCTTAAGAACGCACCAAAAGAATTTGATAAGAATGAGCATCATCTTATTGCTCAACGTGTTGCAGAGGAATCTCTTGTTCTTCTTAAAAACAAAGATAACGTTTTGCCTCTTAAAGCTGGGGAAAAGGTTGCAATCATCGGCGATTTTGCCACTAATATGCGTTACCAAGGCGCTGGAAGTAGCGTAGTTAATCCTCTTAAAGTCGATCAAATCAACGAAGTTCTTAAAGAATATTCCTTAAATGTTGTTGGATACGAAAAAGGCTTCGACCGTTACGGGAAGAAGAAACAACGTTTGATTGATAAGGCCATTAAATTAGCTGAGAAAGCCGATACAATCTTACTCTTTGTTGGCTTAGATGAAGTTACTGAAGCAGAGGGTATCGATAGAGCGAATATCCGTTTGCCAGGAAACCAAAGAGAATTAATTTCTGCTTTATATCACACGGAGAAGAAGATTGTTCTTATTCTTGAATGCGGTGCTCCAATCGAAATGCCATTTGCTGATCGAGTTGATGCAATTCTTCATGCCTATCTTTCTGGTGAAGCAGGGGCAAAAGCTATCCTTAATGTCTTAACTGGCAAGGTTAATCCGTCTGGTAAGCTTGCTGAATCTTATCCATTTGGCTATGCCGATTGCCCATCAGCAGACCATTTTGGAAAGAACGACAAGAACATTGAATACCGTGAAGGATTATTCATTGGCTATCGTTACTATGCGAAAGACAAAGTTGGTGGAGTTCGTTATCCATTCGGCTATGGCTTAAGTTATACAACCTTCAAATATGAAAATCTTGAAGTTTCCAAAGAAGGCGTGAAATTCACCTTAACAAATGCCGGTAAGGTTGATGGAAAAGAAGTTGCTCAGTTATATATCGGAATGAAAGATTCCAAAGTCTTTAGACCAGTATATGAATTGAAAGGTTTCAAAAAGATATTCCTTAAAGCGGGAGAAAGCCAAGAAATATTCATTCCATTTGACGAATATTCCTTCCGTTTCTGGAATATTAAAGACAATAAGTTTGATGTCGAAGGCGGTACATATCAAATATATGTCGGTTCATCTAGTAAAGATTTGCCTTTAACTGGCGAACTTAAAGTTGAGGGAATTGACGCATCAGGAATATACGATGAGAAGAAGTTATCTCATTATTATTCAGGCGATGTCAGAACCATTGGAGATGATGAATTTAAAGAACTTCTTGGTGGAGAGTTACCAGCAAAAGATGGGAACTACGTTAAGAAACATCGTATCCATGTTGACTACAATTCTTCCATATCTGATTTGCATTATGCTAAAGGCTTTGCTGGAAGATTATTTGCAGGCTCTATACGTTTTGCCATAAAATTCTTACGTAGGATCGGAAAGAGAACTACAGCCAATACTCTTGTAATGGGTGTCTATTATAACCCAGTCCGTGCTTTATCTAGAATGACGGGCGGAGCAATGAGCATGGCTCAACTTGATGGCCTTATCATGATGTTTAATGGCCATTTCTGGAAAGGTCTCCATCATTTCAACAAAATGGGAAGAGCTAGAAAGAAAAGCAAAAAAGAACAAGCTAAAAAGGAGAAAAAAGCTTAACAATGTCTAACAAATTAATCACGTTTTGTGTCCCTTCCTATAATTCTGAAGGATATCTTAATCGTGCATTAGATTCTTTGATTCCGGGCGGGGAAGAAATCGAAGTTCTTATAATCGACGACGGATCAAAAGATGGAACCTTAGAAATTGCTAAGGACTATGAAAAGAAATACCCTCATATTTTTAAAGCCATTCATCAAGAAAATAAGGGCCATGGCGGAGCAATCAATACTGCTCTTTCTAATGCCACAGGCAAATATTTCA
Source organism: Lachnospiraceae bacterium (assembly GCA_963657245.1). Lineage (GTDB taxonomy): Bacteria > Bacillota_I > Bacilli_A > RFN20 > CAG-826 > UBA4951. The sequence continues at coordinate 95,462 of CAVKLJ010000001.1, read as the reverse complement.
AGGTCTTAGACTCTGACGATTGGGTAGAGGAGAAAGGCTTAAAAACTTTATTAGCCAAAATCAAGGAAAATGATGATCTGGATATCATCATTATGCCTTATACATATAGATATGGCGATGATTTAGAAGTTGGTACGACGATTAGATACAATTTCTTTATCAAACCAAATAAGATCGTTTCCTGGGATGGCGTTAAGAAATTTGACGCTCAAAGAAACTTAACTCTTCATTCTGTTATCTATCGCACGACTTTGCTTAGAGAAGAAGCAAATCTCCTTTTGCCTGAACATTGTTTCTATGAAGATAACTATATGATTTACGCTCCTCTTCCATATGTTCAGAAGATTCTTTATGTTGATACTCCTTTATATCAATACCTTCTTGGGAGAGATGGCCAATCAATGCAAACGGCAAACCTTATCAAGCGTTCTGGAAACCTTACAAAGGTCGCAATGCTTGCTTTCCAAACGATTGATTTAGTGAGTCTAAAAAAGAGAAATCGTAGTTTATATAAGATTATGAGGCATCAACTTGTGATGATGACTGCATCTCCTTTGATGTATATTTCTCTAAAAGAGAAAACCGTTGCTCAAAAAGAAAAGTCCGAATTTATTTCTTCCTTAAAGAAAGAAAATGCCGCACAATATAAATTGTTGCACCGTAACCCATATATTTTCTGGGCTGCTCTAAACAATTGGGTAGGGAAGGCATCTAGCTCATTCATGCTTTGGGTTATTAGAAAATTTGGTGCAATCAACTAGGAGGTTCTATTATGAAACAAGCTTCTAAAGTCATGTACATTATCGGCACAGTTTTTGGGGTACTCGGTCTTATTTTGGGTATTATTTTTGCTCTTTCTGGCGCAATAAGCGCATCCGCCATCCAATCTGGCACAATTGACGCAGCTCAATACAACAATATCACCCTTGAAGAAGCCCAATTAGTTATGATCTGGGGCATCGTTCTTTGCGTTCTTTATTTCTTGGATATTCTTATCGGAACATTCGGAAGAAGAGCGGTTGGTAAAAGAAAAGGCGGAAACGCACCACACATCATCGCTTTAGTCGTTGGCATCTTCGGAAATATATTCTTCCTTTTAGGCGGAATATTCGGACTTGTCGCATCTGACGAAAAATAACTAATTAGGACATTCACTCTTAATTATTTCCTTTATAATTAAGGGGATGCTTAACCGTTTAGTAATTACAAATCTTGCCATCTTTGAGAATGTTGATGTCTCTTTCAAGGATGGCTTTTCTGTTTTATTAGGGGAAACTGGCGCAGGAAAGAGCTTGATGATTGATTCTCTTTCTCTTCTTTTAGGTGCAAGAGCCTCTAGTGAGCTTATTCGTTCTGGAGAAAATAAAGCCTCAGTTAAAGGCTATTTCCTTTCTTCTCGCCTGGAACTTAAGGCCTATCTTTCTAAAATAAACGTTCCTGTTCTTAATGACGAAATTGTTATTGAAAGAATCATCAGCCAAAATAAAAACGTTGTAAAAATAAACTCAGTAACAGTTTCTTTGAACGATTTATTGAAGATATCTAAATATCTTGCCAATATCCATAATCAGTTTGATTTCGAGAAAATCCTTAATCCTGAGAATTATCTCGATATCATTGATGGCTTTTCTAGTGAATTATCCTCTCGTTTGAAAGATGAATATGTTTCTCTTTTAAATGCCTATAAAGAAAAGAAAAACGAATATCAAAAACTCTTAGATAAAAAAGCAAAATTAGATGAAGCAAGGGATTTCTATGAGTATCAGTATAACGAACTTAAGGCCATGAATCTCTCCCTAAACGAGGAAGAAGAAATCTCTTCAGAAATATCTTTATTACGTAACTACGACAAAATTTATTCTCTTATTCAAGAGTCATCTCAAATAATTGATGGGACTTTTATGGATGATTTTTACGTTTTGACTAATAATTTGGAGAAATTATCTTCTTTCCAAAAACAATATTCAGACGCATATAACAAACTTAATGATCGTTATTTCGAAATCAATGACATATTGGATTCCTTAAAGAAAGATTTTAGAAATCTTGACTATGATCCAGATAGATTAAATGAATTAGAGCAAAGAGATTCTGACCTATCTTCACTAGAAAGAAAATACAAGAAAAGCATTCCTGAGCTTATCGCCTATCGCGATGAATTAGAAACAGTTTTAGGAAAGAATTCTTCTTTTGAAGATACGCTTAACGAGAAGAAAGAAGAAGTTGATTCATCTTTAAAGGAAGTTCTCACTAAGGCAAATGAATTAACCTTGTTACGTAAGAGCAATGCGAAAACGATCGAAAAGGAATTAACGGCAAGTCTAAAAGACCTTCTTCTTAAGGTTAAGTTTGAAATTGTCTTTAAGGATGTTTTTAAAGACGAATCTTCCTTAAGAGAAAATGGAATAGATGATGTTGATTTCTTAATTGAAACAAATATCGGTGAAGGACTTAAACCTTTATCTAAAGTCATTTCCGGTGGAGAGGCATCACGTATCATGCTTGCTTTCAAGGCTCTATTTATTAAGGCAAACAAAGTACCTACAGTAATCTTTGATGAGATTGATACTGGTATATCTGGTGAAACAGCCCAAGCAGTGGCAAGGAAGATAAAAGAAATATCTTTAACAACTCAAGTAATTTCAATAACCCACATGCCTCAGGTAGCATCCCTTTCTGATCACGATCTTCTTATTTCCAAAGAAATTAAGAATGGCAGAACATATTCCAACGTAAAAGAACTTTCCTTAGAAGAAAAGATAAGACAAGTCGCTTATTTAATATCAGGCGGAAAAGTAACGGATAAACAACTTGAATATGCCAAAGAGATGGTTCTAGGATCAGCAAATTAAAAGGTTTTCTATTTCTTCTATATCTATATTAGATGCAAAACGTTTCTTTTCTTTATCGTCTATATAGAAAATCACAGTAGGTAATGAAATAACTTCTTTATCTAAAGCTAAATGGAAGCCTTTCTTATCATCTGTGCTTACTAACGTATAGATAATATCTTCATGCTTAGACATAAGTTCGTCTAACTTAGGTTTTAGCATTTTGCATTTGTTACAGCTTTTTGAGGTAAATAGGTAAATTTCTTTCTTCATTCCTATATTTTAGAACTAAATTAAGCGACTTGAAAATTTAACTATGACTAACATTTATTCCTTGCTAGAATATTTTCGTTAAGGAGAGTAGCGTTAAGCTTAGTGTTCGACATCACGTCTTAACAAGACCGGAGCTAAGCGGCATCTGCCTCGCAAGACCTTACCGAGAGTTTTCGATAAGGAGAAAAATATGTTTGAAAACAAAAATGTAAAAGAAACTCTTTCGTCTTTTTCAACCGACCCTGAAAAAGGACTTAGCCAAGCTGAAGTCGAAGAAAGAAGAAAAAAGGATGGGTTAAACAAGCTAAAAGAAAAAGAAAGGGATCCTTGGTACAAGATATTCTGGGGAAATATCGCCGACCCAATGACCATTATCTTAGCGATAGCGGCAATTATTTCCTTAGTTCTTGCAATCATCAACTGGAAAGATGAAGGACCTGAGGGATTGGCAGACGTATTCATCATCTTCGGTGTTGTTTTGATTAACGCATTAATTGGAACGATCCAAGAAATGAAGGCCGAGAAAGCGCTTGACGCTTTAAAGAAAATGTCCGCTCCAACGGCAACTGTTAGAAGAGATGGAAAAACAATCGAGATTCCTGCTGAGGAATTAGTTACTGGCGATATTGTCGTTCTTGAAGAAGGCAGAACCGTTCCAGCTGATTTACGCTTAATTAAGAGTTTCTCTTTAAAAGCGGATGAAGCTTCACTTACTGGTGAATCTGTCCCAGCAGAAAAAGACCCAGAAATAGTTTTATCTAGCGAAAGTGGAGTTGGAGATAGAGTTAATGAAGTCTTTATGTCTACTCCAATAGTCTACGGACGTGGAGAAGGTGTTGTCATTGCCACAGGCATGAATACTGAAATCGGAAAGATTGCTTCAATGCTTTCCGATGAAGGGGAAGAAGAAACTCCATTACAAAAGAAACTCGATGGCCTTTCTAAGTTCTTAGGCATTTTAACCGTCATCATTGTCATTGTTATGTTAGCCGTCAAGATTACTTGGGCTTTAATCAATAATAATATTGGTACCGAATGGAGTAACGCATTACTTGATTCAGTCGCACTTGCGGTTGCTGCAATTCCTGAAGGGTTAACGGCAGTTGTTACTATCGTTCTTGCCATGGGCATGACGAAGATGGTTAAAGTTAATACAATCGTTCGCCGTCTTGCTTCAGTTGAAACCTTAGGTGCGGTTTCTGTTATTTGTTCCGATAAGACTGGCACACTTACTCAAAATAAGATGACAGTTGTCCGTGCTTATCAAGATGAAACCATCTATAGTCAAGACCAATTAAGCAAAGAGAAACTTGAACTCTTAGCAAAAGGCGTGTCCCTTTGCTCTGATGCTAAGGTTGATGGTGGAACGTATGGCGATCCAACAGAGGTTGCTCTTGTTGAATTTGCCAATTCCTTTGAGATGCATAAAGGTGATTTAGAAAATGTCACTCCTCGTATTGATGAGCTTCCTTTCGATTCCGTTAGAAAGATGATGTCTACTGCCCATAAAGATGGTGAGAAAACCATTGTTTACACAAAAGGTGCGATGGACCAAATCTTAAAGAATACGACACAAATTCTTATCAATGGCGAAGTTCGTCCAATCACAAAAGATGATGTTGCTAATATAGAAAATGCTGCAGCCAGCATGTCTAGCGATGCCTTACGTGTTCTTGCTTTAGCGCTTTCTTATTCCTATGAGAGCCAAATCGAAGAAAAGAATCTTATCTTCGTCGGTATGGTTGGTATGGTTGATCCTCCAAGAGAAGCGGCCAAGCCAGCTGTTGCTACACTTAAGAAAGCCGGCATTACCACAATCATGATCACAGGCGATCATAAAGATACGGCCTTTGCAATTGCAAAAGAGCTAGGAATTGCCGATGATATTTCGCAAACGATGAGTGGTGATCAAATCGATGCTTGTAGTGAAGAAGAGCTTAGAGAAAAAGTTAAAACAGTTCGTGTATTCGCTCGCGTCTCTCCACAAAACAAAGTCTCAATTGTTAAAGCTATAAAAGCCAACGGAAACATTGCTGCTATGACAGGCGATGGCGTTAACGATGCTCCATCTCTTAAGGCTGCTGATATTGGTATTGCTATGGGCATTACCGGTACTGACGTTGCTAAAGGCGCAGCCGATATGGTTCTTACAGATGATAACTTTGCTTCAATCGAAAAAGCAGTAGAGGAAGGAAGAGGAATTTACGCCAACATCAAAAAGACAATTCTCTTCTTATTATCCAGTAATATTGGTGAAGTCATTGGTATGCTTCTTGCAGCCATCATGGGTCTTCCATCACCATTAATTGCTATTCACTTATTATGGGTTAACTTAATCACAGACTCTTTACCAGCTGTTGCTTTAGGTGCTGATAGAAAACCTGCTGACATCATGAGTGAAAAACCACGTGATCCAAAAGAATCTCTCTTTAGCCGTGGTGGATATGCGATAACCTTTGGTTATGGTGTTTGGGTGGGTATTATCACCTTAATCGCCTTCTTATCTGAAGTTTGGATGGTTCAAGGCTTCACATTGAATCCAGTCGAGATCAAAGCATTCTTCGACGCTTGCTCAACCGCTCAATTAGAAGAAGCACAAGCTATGGCATTCTGCGTTCTCTCAATGAGTGAATTGTTCCATATGCTTGGTATGACTGATGTTAAGAGAAGTTTCGTTCATATCTTTAAGGATCGTAACCATCTTCTTTGGATCTCCTTCATCCTTGGCATGGCTCTTCAATTCTTTGTCATCTTCACTCCAGGAGTCAATGATGTCTTCAAAGTCGTACCACTTGTCGAATGGGATTATGCATGGGTATTTGGCTTAGGCGTTAGCCCATTAGTTATCCATGAAATAATCGTTCTTATCCTCTTCATTAAGAACAAAGTCAAAAAGGCTTAATCAGTAAGAAAAAACATCTTCAGGATTAACTGGAGATGTTTTCTTTTTGCCTTGTTGTTATTTTCTCATCTTTCCTTTAACGGAATGAATTCTCACCGAACCACCTTGGCTTAGAGATAGTGATTTAGCATAGGCGATTGCTTCTTTTTGTGTTGGGAAATACTTAATGGCTTTCTTGCCTGTTGCTAATTTTACTTGCCATCCTTTTCCTTCTACTTTAGAGATGTGATACGTTCTTGTTTTACCATTATATGTATTGGTTTTGTTTGAAGTGGTTTTTGTCGATGATTTTTGATTTTTATCATCATTAGTATCATCGATTTCTACATCGATTTCTTCATCAGATGATTCTTGAACATCTTCTGATTTATCTTCGTTTACCTCCGAAGAGGTTTCTTCTTTTATTTCTTCCTTAGACTCTTCTTCCTTAACTTCCTCCGACTCTTTTGTTTCTTCTATCTCTTCGCCTTTTTTGGATTCTTCTTGCTTTTCGATTTCAACTTTTTCTTCGATTGGCATTGGAATTTTTGCAAAGAATAGATGTCCGAATAGAAGCTTTAATGCCCAAAGAAGAAGACATATTGCATAAGAAGCGACAAGCATAACGATGACGACTATCCAGATTGATCTATTACCATCGTTTCCTAAGAAACCATACCAATCATAAACTCCATCTTTGCCATTTGTTGTGAAATGAAATTTCAAGTTGAGGATGTAAAAGACGGCATATGCGACAACACTTATTAATCCGAATGGGGTTTCTTTGAATTTAAGACGTGAATTTGATTCAAAGATCGTAAACGAGATAAGCGCTAAAACTGGAGCGACTAAATGGTAGATAAGATTTGAGCCTATAAACATTGTGAAATAAGACCCACCATTTATAACCTCCATTGGGGATAAGAAGCAAACAACCGTTAAGAATGTTATTGTTGTTCCTGTGACGCCTAGAAATTTTAATATTGTGGCGTATTGTGGAACATTCTTTCCTTCATGTTTCAAACTGATTATTTCATGGACCAATAGTGGAACACTGAATATTGCTAAAAGTAAATTTGAAAGAACCGTATAGAAACGTAACGATTTAAAACCTTTGGCCATTAAGGCTTCCTCACCCGTTAAGAAGAATGAATAGATGAAGGAACCGATGACGGCTGCAATTGTTAAAATGTTCAAGATTATCGATATCATCGAAAATGCTTTCTCTTTTTTGCTCATGATTTTCTCCTTTTTTGAACAATGTATTTTATAACAAAATGAAACAATAAACATTTTTGAATGAAAAATGTATAATTTCTCTATGAATATGTCGTTTTTGATTGATGACTTATCGAATGTGAGCGCAAATTTAGTCTTGTGTTTCTTTAACATAGTTCTTCTGCTTGTTGTCATTTCTGCGAGTTTTAGAACATTCAAAAGCAAAACAAAAGAAAGTAGATTCGTTTTAGGCTTATTTATCATTGCTGCACTTGCTTCTGTTTTTGAGATATTAGGCTATCTTTTAGAAAGAATTGACGGGACGCTTGCTTTTTATTTCTTCCATATCAACACTTACATTAACTATTTGTCGTTTTCGGTCTTTGGATTCTTAATGACTATATTTGTCAGACTTCATTTTTTCAAAAGTGTTTCTAAACAGGATGTAATATTTTCTGCCATACCACTAATTGCTCTTATATTTGTTATGGTACTTAATATATTTGTTCCTTTTGTTTTCTCGATTAATCCTGATAATAATTCCTATTCGCGTTTATGGGGATATTATCTGACAATGTCTATATCTAGTATCTACATTATTCTTATCGCACTTCTTTATTTTGTTGCGTTAAAGAGAGGAAAGACAAACCATTATTTTCCTTTATACATCTTCCTTATTCCGGTTATTATTGGAGCTGTGATTCAAGCCTGTGTTAGTGGCTTGAATAGTGAATGGTGTGCGATAACGATTGGCTTAGTCGGAGTTGTTTCATCAATTAATAACGAAAAGATATTTAGAGATGAACTTACAGGACTTTATAATCGTGCGTTCTTCAATTATTCCGTTAAGAGCATCGCTAAAAAGAAAGATCCACACTACACGGGCATCATGCTCGATATAAATGATTTCAAAACAATTAACGATCGTTTTGGACATGATATTGGGGATTTGGCGTTAAAAGATTTTGCGAATGTCTTAATTTTAGCAACGGGTAAATATTGCCCTTTGATTAGATTCTCCGGAGATGAGTTTATAATCATCCTTCCTTCTGATTCTGATGAGGCCATTCAAGATACGATTTGTAAAATTAAGGAAGAGTTTGCTAGGTTCAACGCAAAAGAAGACAAGATGTATGAGCTTCATGCTGCTCTTGGATTTGCTAAATATCACGATAGAGAAACAGCAGAACAATTCTTAAGCGAGTTTGATAAAGAGATGTATCGCGAAAAGGATTTATATCATTCCTCGAAAAAGAGGTGTGATTTATAGGTGATAATTTGATTATTAAAAAAGAAGGGCTTTGAAACCCTTCTTTTTTTGTATTTTTGTTATTCTGGTCTTTGATCGCCATGGAAATAGATGGCTACAGTTCCTGGGCCCGTATGCGAGGCGATGATTGTGCCGATATCGTTAATCTTTACTTTGCCTTTAAGGTTAGGGAATCTTTCTTCTATTGCTTCTTTTGCGATGTTTGCATCTTCGAGACAGTTAGAGTGAGAGATAAAAATCTTTCCATTATAATTTTTGCCATCAACGGCATGCTTTTCCATCCAATCGATTGTTGCTTTTAAAGCGTTCTTCTTTCCCATGACTTTTGCATAAGCAATGATTCTGCCTGCTTTGTTTAAATGCATTAATGGACAAATCTTTAAGATTGCGCCAATGCTAGCGGCTGGACCAGAAACTCTACCTGTGCGTTTAAAATATTTCAAATCTGTTGTATAGAATTGATGGTGAATGTTGAGTTTGTTTGCTTCGACGTAGGAGGCGATTTCTTCAATGCTCTTTCCTTCATCGTATAAATCTGCAGCATCATCAACAATCATCCCATATCCAGAAGAAGAACATGTAGTATCAATAACAATCAATTTTCTATCTGGGAATTCTTTCTGAATTGTTTCTTGGGCTAAAACTGCTTGATTATAGGAATTTGTCATTCCCGTTCCAAAACAAAGATGCAATAAATCATGACCCTCACTTAATTCTTTACGGAAAAATTCTTCATAAGTGAATTCGTTGATTTGAGAAGTGGTTGGTATATGCCCTTCAGCTAGATGCTTATAGAAATTAGGCAATGATTGAGGATCTTTTCCCATATCATCGATGTAACTTTTTCCATCAACTGTGTAGGAATAGAAGATGACTTTTAGGCCTCTTTCGACAATATATGAATAAGGCAAGTCGACTGTAGATTCACAAGATAAAATAAATTTGCTCATTTTTAAATCTCCTTTTATTCGTAACTAGTATAACTAGTAATCAATACTATGTCACTAAATTAGTGCAAATTATTTGTTATACATTTTTCTACATCCTAAAATTTGTTCATGAAATACAAAATTATTAATAAGGAAAATGCCATGTTAAAGAACATTCAAAAATCAGAGATTCTTAATCTTAAAGAACAAGTCCAATATCAAGAAGGGCAGATAGTTAGCAAAACGCTTGTGCAAAACGAGAAGGTAAGCATTACTCTTTTTGCCTTTGCAAAAGGAGAGGAGATAAGCACCCATGAATCTAGTGGGGATGCGTTGGTTACTTGCTTAGATGGCAAAGGAAGAATCACGATTGATGGCAAGGAATATTTCCTCACCGAAGGAGAATCAATAGTTATGCCTGCAAAGCATCCTCATGCTGTGTTTGGTGAAGAAAACTTCAAGATGCAGCTTACCGTTATTTTCTAAGGATAGTAAGAAAAAAGTTCGAGCGTTTGCCCGAACCTTTTATTTTTGCCAAGAGAGGTTGTTTCCGCCCTTTGGTAAGATATATGACTTGTCTTTTTCTTTAACGCGGATGATTTTTGCCGTGTCTGAATATTCTCCAGAAACAACTTTTATTTCATTCATGTTGTCGAGTTTGATCTTGAACTTAAAGATCTTATCTCCGGATTTTTCACCGATTAACTTTCCGTTTTGATATAAGGCTACTTTAGGAAGATTCGAATAGATTTTAATAATTGCCTTCTTATCCGTTCTATTCACGTATCTCTTCGAACAGATATGAACGAATGGGTCCTTGCTCCAATAGGCTTTATAAGCATAGAAAGCGTCTTTTTTCGTTTTTCTGTCAAAGGTAACTAAGCCCTTATGATTAATTCCTTTTTCTCCACCTTGGTTACGGCCGTCTGAGCCGAAATCAAACATATTCCAAACGTGGGTTGCCCAGATGTATGGACGTTTGTTGATATCTTTTAACATCCTTTCATGATATAAGGCTTGATATTCTTCGGTGTTATCAAATCTTTTTGGATGAGAGGAATGAAGGTTTGGCATGCCTTCCGCGCCATATTCACTTAAGCCGATAGGAGATTTAGGATAGAAGAAGTGCCAGGAGTCAAGTATCCATCCTGTCATTGGAGTAAATGGAACATACCATCCCCAATATAAGTTATAAGAAGCAAGGTCGGTAATATGAGCTACTCTATTGAAGATACTCATTACAGAGAAACAAGCTATTGCTGTTTTTCTGCTTGGATCTTCTTTGTGGGCAAAGTCGTTTAGTTCTTTGTGATTGGCTCTGCAATCTTTTCCAAATTGTTTTCTAAACATTGTGATTTCGTTAGAGATTCCCCAGCCAACGATTGATGGATGATTAAAACATTGATGGATGAGTTCGCCTAATTGCTCTTTGGCATTCTTATCTGCATCTTTGGAATATTTAGAAATATATGGAATTTCAGCCCAAACAATAAGACCATTTTCGTCACATAAATCATAGAAATATTGATCGTGTTGATAATGGGATAAACGGACTGTTGTAGCTCCGATTTCCTTGATTAAAGCCATATCTTCATCCATGTCTTCTCTAGTTATGGCATTTCCTTTTAAAGGACGATCTTGATGCTTAGCAACGCCTCTTAAAGGATAAGATTTTCCATTTAAGAAGAAACCTTTTTTAGGATCGACGTTAAATGTTCTAAAACCTACTTTTACCGCAGTTTCATCAAGGATTTCTTCGTTTTTTAGAAGTTTTCCTTTAACTATGTATAAGTAAGGATCTTCAAGGCCATTCCATAAATGAACGTTTGGAATGATAATTTCTTCGTTTGTTTTTCCTTTAACTACTAGCTCATTTTCCTTTGAATAAACTTCAATGGATATTTCATCGTTTGTATTGGATGTTGCTTCGACTTTTAAAAGACCGTCATTGCCTTTAACTGTTGGATAACATTTAAGAGCAGGGGAACAATCTTTTTGGAACTCAAAATGAGATTTAGGAAGAACTATTAATTTAACATCACGATATATTCCACCATAGAAGGTGAAGTCTGCGGCCATTGGATAGATATTAGAAACAATTCTGTTATCAACTTTTACGACTAATTCGTTTGAATCTTTGAGCTTGTCAGTGATCAAGACGTTAAATGTTGAATAACCGCCTTCATGATGGGCGATTGCTTCGCCATTGAGATAAACATCGGCAACTGAATTAACACCATCGAAATTGAGATAGACATCCTCATCTTTTAATTCTGGTTTAGAGAAAGTTTTCTTATATGTAGCGACGTCTTTTAAATAGTCATTTCCGCCATCTTGCCCATCCTTGCCATTCCATGAATGTGGAAGATTTACTTTCTCTTCCTCTCTATTGGCGATTTGGAAGGACCAATTTTCGTTTAGTAAGATTTCTTTTCTCATCGCTAGCTCTCCTCAATACTTAATATATTTACGTGTGCGCATAAGGATTGTAACATTTATGAAAGCGCTTTAATTTGCAATATTTATTTAAGAATATTGCAAAAACAATTACTTAACGTTTGTAGATTTATCGCTATTCGGGTTAACGCCGATCATTTTGATATAGGTTCTATAGAATGTAGAGTAGTCGTTAAAGGAAAGTTCTTCAGCAACCTCGATTGCTCTTTTTCCTTCTCTAATCATCTCTTGAGCGAGAACGATTTTCTTAGAACGAATATATTTCATCAAAGAACATTTCATTGTCTTTTTAAACTGATTGGAAAGATATGACTCGGAGTAGTGTAAATCTTTGGCGATGTTTTCTAGAGATAAGTCTTCTTTTATATGGGATTCAATGTAGTCGATAAGGACACTGATGATGTCGTCGTTACGATAATTTGGCGTTTTTTCTCTTATATTAGCAAGGAATACTAAAATCTCTTGAATTTGACATTTGCTGAGAATGTATAAATCTTCATCGTTATAGACGTCATAATAACCGTCCAGTGATCTAATTGAGTTTTCTACATTTCTTTTATTAGAAAAGAATGGGCAGATGTTCTTAAGTCTTTCTTGAATGCTACGAGGAACGATATCTGTAGGGAACTTGAAAACATATCTTTCGTAAGAAACGCTTTTATTTACGACGGCAAAATGGAATTTACCAGGGTTGATCAAAATGATGTCTCCGGATTCTAGATGTCTAGATTCTGATTCAACGTGATAGTCGACATCTCCTCTTATAAATAGGATGAGTTCATAGAAAGCGTGCATATGCTTCCCATATTCATCTTTTGGTGATGAGGCATAGTCCAATTTATGGGCTAAATCTAGGTTATTTTTTGTGAATGAGAACATGGCTTTATTATATTTAGGCAAAATAAATTTGCAATAATAATATATAAATATTGCATTTACTTTTGTGAAAAATACGGTTTCTCCCTCCTAAATTGTAGAAATTGCATGAAATTTGAACGTTATTTGGTCTTTTAAATAAATTATAATGACCTTGGAAATGTTTTGTAAGCGTTACCATAGAGCAAAATATGCAATCTAAGACATAAAATATTGCAATTTAAGTATATATTGCATGGAACTAGAATATTTCTAGCCACTAAGGAGGAAACTTGATGAAATTATCATTTCGTTGGTATGGCTTAAATGACTCAATCCCTCTTGAGTACATAAGACAAATACCAAATATGTCAACAATCGTAACATCCGTTTACGATAAAAAAGCTGGCGAAATTTGGGAGAAGAGCTCTCTCGACAAATTAAAAGAAGCCTGTGAGAAGAATGGCTTAAAGATGGAAGTTATAGAATCCATTCCTGTTTCTGAAGATATTAAGATGGGAACAGAGAAGAGAGATGAGCACATTGCCGCTTTCAAAGAAAACTTAAAGCTTTGCGCTCAAGCAGGAGTCAAAGTTGTTTGCTACAACTTCATGCCTGTCTTCGATTGGTTAAGAACCGATATGCACCATCAACTATTTGATGGCAGTAACGCCTTATCCTACTCTCGTGACGATTTCGAGAAAGTTGATCCAAATCATCTCCATCTTCCTGGATGGGATGAATCCTACGCTCCAGAAGAGCTACAAGGATTACTTGAGAAATATAGACAAATCTCTCACGAACAATTATTTGAGAATCTCGTTTATTTCTTAAATGCAATCATGCCTGTTTGTGATGAATATGGCATTAGCATGGCTATTCACCCAGACGATCCACCATGGGACGTCTTCGGTCTTCCAAGAATCATTACCTCTGAAGAAGATATCGATAAGTTATTTGCAGCCGTTCCTAACCTTCATAATGGTTTAACATTCTGCACAGGAAGCTTAGGCGCAGGAAGAAAAAATGATCTTCCACATATGGCTGCTAAATATGCTAAAGCAAATAGAATCTATTTCGCCCATTTAAGAAACGTTAAATACACTGATGATAAAGATTCCTTTACAGAAGTTGGACATTTCTCCAAATACGGTTCGCTTGATATGGCCTTAATCGTTAAGAATCTTGTTAATAACGGATTCGATGGGTATGTTAGACCGGATCATGGCAGAAACATTTGGGGGGAAGATCAAAAACCAGGGTATGGTTTATATGACCGTGCTCTTGGATGTGCATATATTAATGGTTTATTCGAAGCGGTAACTCGTTTCGCAAAATAATTGAGGAAACAAAAATGGATAACAAATTACCTATGTTCGTTGATTACACAGACAAGGTTGTAGTCATCACTGGAGCAGGCGGAGTCCTTTGCTCAGAAATGGCAAGAGCTTTCGCCCTTTGCCACGCTAAAGTTGCTTTATTAGACTTACATTTCTCTGCAGCCGATGCCAAAGCCGAAGAAATCAGAGCCCTTGGTGGAAACGCGAAAGGATATGAAGCAAACGTTCTCGATAAAGCTTCTTTAGAAAAAGCCCATCAACAAATCCTTGCTGATTTCGGCAAATGCGACATTCTCATCAATGGCGCAGGTGGAAACTCTCCAAAAGCTTCAACTTCCCAAGAATTCTATGAGCCAAAAATGGACGAATCCACAATCTCTTTCTTTGATTTAAAGACCGAAGGATTCGAATTCGTTTTCAACCTCAATATCTTAGGAACTCTTCTTCCAAGCCAAGTTTTCACTGCTGATATGTTAGGCAAAGAAGGATGCTCAATTCTTAACATCTCTTCCATGAACGCTTTCACTCCATTAACAAAGATTCCTGCGTATTCTGCTGCAAAAGCCGGTGTTTCTAACTTCACAAAATGGTTAGCAACTCACTTTGCAAAGACCGGTATCAGAGTTAACGCCATCGCTCCAGGCTTCTTCTCAACAGCACAAAATAAAGCCTTACTTTGGAATGCCGATGGAACTCCAACCGAAAGAACACACAAAATCTTAAATAACACCCCAATGGGAAGATTTGGTACACCAGACGAACTCTTAGGCGCCGTTCTCTTCCTTTCTAATGCATCTGCAGCCTCCTTCATCACCGGTGTCGTTTTACCAATCGATGGTGGATTCAGCGCTTACAGCGGAGTTTGATTTATGAATAGCTTCTTTAATGAAGACGTTCTTCTTAAAGGCGAAGCTAGCAAAGAGATCTATAAAGAGATAAAAAATCTCCCTATCATCGATTATCATTGCCATCTTGACCAAAACGCCATTAAGAATGATAAAGGATTCACCGATATTGGCGAATTATGGCTTGCTGGTGATCACTATAAGTGGCGTGCAATGAGAATGGCGGGAATTGATGAGGAATATATCACTGGCTCCGCCTCGTTCCATGAGAAATTCTTAAAATACGCCTCAATAGTTCCTTCTTTATGCGGCAATCCTCTCTATTACTGGACACATTTCGAACTCAAGCAAGTCTTCGGAATCAACAAAAGTCTTAATAGCGAGACTGCAGAAGAAATCTATCAAGAAGCCAACGAAAAGATCAAAACTCTCTCCGTTCAAAAGCTCTTGAAACTCTTCAATGTTCATTTTGTTGCCACAACAAATGATCCAACTGAAGATTTAAAGGATCATTGCAAGATCAATGAGACTAACGTCACCCCAACCTTCAGACCAGATAAGCTCTATTCCTTCGATTCAAAATATCTTAAGGAATTAGGAGAAACTGTTGGCTATTCCTTAGATACATTAGAAACATTCAAAAAAGCGATTTCCGAAAGACTTGATTTCTTTGTGAGCAAAGGTTGTAAGATCACCGATCACGGATTCAAGGATTTCCCAAAGAAGTATGCTTCTGAATCTGAAGCAAAAGAACTCTATTCGAATAGAGATAATCTTACATCCGAAGAACGCGACTCCTTGTTTGGATACCTCCTTGTGTTCTTAATGAAGGAATATAAGAAGAGAAATCTAATCATGCAAATCCATTTCTCCGTAACGAGAAATATCAATACACCAATGTTTAAAAAGATTGGCGTAGATGCAGGATTTGACGTTATCGCAGAAGGTGTGAATGTTTCCGATTTAATTAAGTTCTTAGATCAATTAAGTGATGAAGAAAGACCGACCATCATTCTTTATTCCCTTAATCCTGAAATGCTAAGAGAAGTGGCTTGTATCTCTGGCGCCTTCAGAAATGTTCTTGTTGGTGCTGCTTGGTGGTTCAATGATACTCTCTTAGGTATTAGAAGAAACCTTGAAATCGTTTCTGAGTATTCCCTTTTAGGAACAAACTTAGGAATGCTTACTGATTCAAGATCGTTCTCTTCTTATTCGAGATTTGATTTCTTTAGAAGAATTCTTGCAACTTTTTTAGGCGAAAAAGTCGATGCAAACGAGTATCCTTTAGAGGATGCGAAGAAATTGGCTTATCAAATTTCTTACGGCAATATCAAAAATTTATTAGGAGAATAATAAATATGGAAAATGTCTTAGAACAAATTAAGCATTACCGTCTTGTTCCAGTGGTTGCCATCAACAAGATCGAAGATGCTATCCCAACCATGGAAGCGCTTGTTAATGGTGGACTTCCTGTTGCAGAAATCACCTATCGTACAGCTTGTGCGAAAGATGCGATCAAACTAGCAATTGAGAAATTCCCTAATGCTTTAATTGGCGCAGGCACAGTTATCAACCCTGCCCAAGCAAAAGAAGCAATCTCTCTTGGAGTCAAATTCATCGTTTCTCCAGGTTTAAGCGAAGAAATTGCTCAAATTTGTAAAGAAGCAAACGTTCCTTATCTTCCTGGATGCGTTACTCCAACAGAAATCATGAAAGCCTTAAGCTTAGGCATCAATGTCATTAAGTTCTTCCCAGCTGGAAACTATGGCGGCCTCAAGACCATCAAAGCCTTAAATGGCCCATTCCCACAAGTTACCTTTATGCCAACTGGCGGAGTTAACGAAGACAATATCCTTGAATATCTTGCCTACCCTCACATCCTTGCTTGTGGAGGAAGTTTCATGATGAAAGGAAGCTTCGAAGAAATCGAAGAAAAAACAAAGAAAGCCGTAGAGCTTGTAAGAGGAAAATAACATGAAAGCAGTTACTTTAGGCGAATTAATGCTTCGCCTTCAACCAGATAACTATTTACGTTTTGTTCAATGCGATCATTTAGAAGCCACATTCGGTGGAGGAGAAGCAAATGTTGCGGTCTCTCTTGCCAATTATGGTATTGATGCAGCCTTTGTTAGCAAAATCCCATCCCACGAAATCGGACAAGCAGCCGTTAATTCTTTAAGAAGATATGGCGTTGATACTTCGAATATTGTTAGAGGTGGAGATCGTTTAGGAATTTATTTCCTTGAGAAGGGCGCTTCACAAAGGCCATCTAAAGTCATCTATGATCGTGCTAATAGTGCTTTTGCTCTTTCTAACGCTGAAGAATATGATTGGGACAAAATCCTTGAAGGAGTTAATTGGTTCCATTTCTCTGGCATCACACCAGCTTTAGGCGATAATGTTGTCGAAATCACTCGTCAAGCCTTAAAAGCATGTAAGAAACATGGCGTTACGGTTTCTTGTGACCTTAACTACCGTAGCAAACTTTGGTCTAAAGCAAAGGCCAAAGAGGTCATGAGCGAATTCATGCAATATGTTGATGTCCTTATCGGAAACGAAGATGATGCAAACGATGTCTTTGGAATCAAAGCCGAAGCCACCGATACATCTTCTGGGAAACTCAACAAAGATGGATATGTCTCAGTTGCTAAACAATTAAAAGACAAGTTTGGTTTCAAATATGTCTGCATCACAATGAGAACATCAATCTCTGCAACCGATAATAAATGGTGCGGCATGATTTATGATGGAAATGCTTATATGTCGAAAGAATATAACCTCCACATCGTTGATCGTGTCGGTGGTGGCGATTCATTTGCTGGCGGATTAATCTACGCTTTATTAAATGATTATCAACCACAAGCAGCAATTGAATTTGCTGTTGCTGCCTCTGCCTTAAAACATTCTATCGAAGGTGACTATAACTTTGTCAGCGTGGACGAGGTTAATAAACTTGCCGGTGGAGATGGCTCTGGCCGCGTTCAAAGATAATTACTTACTCCTATGATATAAATAGCCTTGGGAATGTGCCCCAGGGCTTTTTTTCGTAAAGAAAAAAGCTGCATTTTCCAAAAAATAATGGAGAATGCTCTATTTTTTCTAATCGACAAAAATATAGAATTCTATAAAAAAGTAGATTATTGACCAAAATGAGCCCTTACGTTAGAATGTAATCGACAAAAATATAGAATTCTATAAAAAATGAGATTGTATGATTGAGCGAGATTATTATCTGAACAAGTTAATCAAAACAAAACAAAACGGTTATCCAAAAGTAATAACTGGGATAAGGCGTTGTGGAAAGTCTTATTTGCTCAAGAATATTTACCATGATCATTTGATCTCCCAAGGGGTCAAAGAAGAGCAAATCATTATTCTTGATTTAGACGATGTTGGAAACAGCAAATATCGCAACCCTCTGGCCTTATACGATTATCTTAAAGAAAAAACAAAGAATGAGAACATCTTTTATTATGTCTTCGTCGACGAAATCCAAATGGTTACCAAAATAATCAATCCTGCTTTCACCGAAGGCAAAATAGTGCCAGCTAAAGACGGAGACGAAAACGTTATTTCTTTCGTCGATGTGGTCTTAGGCATCTCCAGATTGAATAATGTGGATTTGTATGTGACCGGAAGTAATTCGAAGATGCTATCAAAAGATGTGGCTACCCAGTTCCGAGATAAAGCAACAAATATTCATTTGCATCCCCTTTCATTCAAAGAATATTTTGAATATGCAGGAGTAAACAAATATGCAGCTTTCGATAAATATAGACGATATGGTGGTATGCCAGCAGCCGTTTTAAAGGAAAACGATTACGAAAAGGAAGAATATTTAAAGGGCCTATTTGATACTACTTATATTAGAGATATCATCGAGCATAATCATTTTAGAAAGAGCGAAGCTTTAGATGAAATATGCGATATTATCAGTTTTTATGATGGCACCCTCTTAAACGCGCAAAGGATATCCAATATTTTCGAAAGCCGGAAACATGAGAGAGTCTGCAAAGAAAGCGTCGAGGCTTATTTGGATGCTTTTGAAGACGCTTATTTAATTAGCAAAGCTCAACGCTACGACATAAAGGGAAGCAGTTCAATTGGAGCCACTCGAAAATATTATTTCACAGATGTTGGGCTTAGGAACGCAAGAGTCGGCTTTTCTTCCTTGGATAAGGGGCAACTTCTTGAAAACATCGTTTACAACGAATTGATCTGTAGGGGTTACAACGTTAAGGTTGGCTCCTTCAATCAAGTTGAGAAAGACAAGAGTGGCAAGAGCATCGTAAAAACATACGAAATTGACTTTTTAGCTTCAAAGGGTATCGATTATCTCTATTTGCAAGTCGCCGACAATGTCGATTACCATTCTACCCAAGAAAGAGAAACCGCTCCGTTCAAATTCATTCGTGACTCCTATAGAAAAATTGTTTTGGTCAACACTCCAATGTCGCCAATGAAACTTGAAAACGGAATTATCGCCTTTGATGCGGTGGACTTCTTACTCAATTTGTAAAATAAAACCTCTCACTAGAAATGAGTCTTTTTGATTTGACTAGGAAATTGCATTTGGTGGACCGAAGATGGAAAACCATCAATTTTTGTGTGGAGATGGTCCTGGTCGCGTTAATTGCTTACTCCTATGATATAAATAGCCTTGGGAATGTGCCCCAGGGCTTTTTTCGTAAAGAAAAAGCTGCATCTTTCCAAAAATAAGGTCACTTGACAAAGTAAAGTACAAGAAAAGCAATGTTTCGCTGAATTCTGAGGATTTTTGATAAACGTTCGCAATTACTCTGTCATCTTTTGACCTTTTTTGGCGAATGGGCGATAATTTGGGCGAGCCAAAAGGCATCCGCGACTTCTGTGACTAAGTTATCGCGAAAGGCGTTCGTCTAATTGCCCCCTTTGGTTCGCCAAGCGGAGCGAGGTTATATCAACGGTTTCAACATAACCTTTCTCCTGTCGACTTTTTTGATGGCAAGGGCATCGAGGAACGCCTTGCCGAACGCCCGCTCCGCGAGCTCGTAAGGCGTCCTGTCGCCCTTGCCATCCCTAACGAACGAATTTATGTTGTCGAAGGCGGAGTTTACGGTGCTCTGATCGAGCTGATCGAGCGATTTCCCTTTCTGGGGCGAACTGTCTGGGGATGTTTTAAGGATAAGCAAAAAGCAAAAGATTCGCAAATCTCGGCCCACTTTGCGGAAGTATTTGTGCATTTGCGTTTACTTTGTCATCTAACGCTTTCCAAAAATAAATGGGAAATGCAGCGATTTTTTGAATTTTAGTTTTTTGGAATGATATGATGTTTTCTGCAACGTGCTTCGTAATTTTCTTTTGCACCAACTTGAATGATTGGATCGTTTACTTTTGCAGGCTCTCCGTTGATCAAACGTTGGGTTCTTGTGGCCGCGCATCCGCAGATTGTGCATACGGCTGATAATTTAGTTACGAACTCCGCTCTTGCTAATAGCTCAGGCATTGGGCCAAATGGCTCTCCTTTAAAATCCATATCAAGTCCAGCGACAATTACTCTAACCCCTCTATCGGCAAGGTCTTCACAGATTTTAACAACACTCATATCGAAGAATTGTACTTCATCGATTGCTACAACTTGCGTATCATCTCTAACTAATTCGAGAATTGATGAGGCATTTTTAATGGCATACGCTTCATACTTACTTCCATCATGCGAAGCGATTGCCGTCTTATCATAACGGTCATCTATTGCAGGTTTAAAAGCAATGATCTTCATTTTTGTATAGGAAAGAGTTTTAACTCTACGAATAAGCTCCTCACTTTTGCCAGCAAACATTGGCCCAGTAATTACTTCGAGCCATCCTTTTTGAAGTTCTTGATACATATTGAAAACACCTTTCTAACAAACTTGAGTATTATACATTAATGGGCTTAAATCTTATCAAAAGAGTGACTTTTTATCTTGAAGATTTATCGTAAGGAATACCTTCCGCCTTTGGCGCATGGGATTTCTTTGAGAAAAGAATCAAGGATAATAAGGCGATAACATAAGGAATCATGCAGTAGAAGGCTTTGGAGTTATAGAAGGTTTTTGCCGCGCCTCCGAATGCGATTGTCATAAATTGAGCAAAGGACATAAACAAAGCGAAGAATAAGGCTGCTAAAGAGATGTTTAAAGCTTTCCAGTTACCTAAGATTTCAATTGCTAAGACCAAGAAGCCATAGCCAAATACGCCAGAGGTAAGGTTCCATTCGCCAAGTTGTAAACAAGTAAAGATAATATAACCACCAATAGCGGCAGATGTTGAACCTATTGCAGTTCCAATATATCTCATCTTGTTAACCTTGATGCCCACGGAGTCTGCAGCCGCAGGATTTTCACCACATGCTCTAATTCTTAAGCCTAAGCGTGTTCTATTCATTATGAAGGCAAGGACAACGATTAGGATAATTCCAACAACAACCGTAATATTCAAATTAGAGAACATACCGTTAAAGAAACCGTTATCTGTTTTGTATAACATGACGTTATAGAACATTGAGACGTCTGTTTCAGGAAGGTCTGCCCCTCTATGAACGGTGTTAATGATTAATACGGCTGCGGCAACCACGCTATTTAGGGCGGTACCAACAATTGTTTGGTCGGCCTTTAACTTGATGGAAACAAAGGATAACGTGAAAGAGAAGGCAATTGCTACCAGTATACATACTAGCAATCCTAATAGATAAATGAAGTTAACAAAGAACCAATTGTTCAATAAAGGAGAATCAGCCAACGCTCCGCTTAATTGTTGGCAGAATAGGATACCAGAGAAGGCACCAAGTAACATTGCTCCATCAAGAGCAATGTTGATAATGCCTGAACATTCGGAGAACATTCCGCCAAACGCTCCAAGGATGAAACCAACACCAAAGACAATGAAGTAGAAAATCAAGTTGCCCCAAAGGCTATCAGTAATCATGACTCCTTCTAAAATCATTACTGGATTCATAAACTTTCCTCCTTGTTAGAACGATATAATTGCTTAAATGAATTATCGATTGTTTGTTTATTCTTTTGATTTATGTTGTTGATCAAAATGCCAATGAAAGCACTGAATGATGCTGCATAAATGATGACCGCTTTGATTAATTCCATGTAATACTTGGAATATAGTATTGAAACGTTAACGATTTGTGTTTGTCCTTCAGAGATATAAGCAAGGATGAAGGAAGAAAGAATACATCCAATAGGATCAGTTTGACCGATAAGAGCAACAGAAATTCCATTAAATCCGTCAGAAAGCATTACGCCATCTAATGATCCAAACGTAAATCCTTTTGGAGATGGAGTGGCAAAAATCATATAGCCACACATTCCTGCGATTGCTCCAGAAATAACCAAAGAGAGAACGATTTTGCTATTTTGGTTAATGCCAGCGTATTTAGCGGCAAACTTATTTGAACCACATAATTTCAATTCAAAACCAAACTTTGTGTATTTAAGAATGAACCAAATGATAATTGCCACGGCGATAGAAATGAATATACCCGCCGTGATGTTGTAATATGCCTGGTTGGCATATCCGTTCGCATCATATTCACTAAACAATGTCGGGAGTCTTCCGGATACCGACATCTTTGCTAATTGGGTTTTGTTTGATTTATCGATCCAACTTTCTGGGAGATAATCACCAATCATTCCGCAGAAATAGTAAACAATCCAGTTAAGCATGATGCCAGAAAGAACTTCGTTAACGTTGAAATGTGCTTTTAAGAAACCTGATATTGCGCCTATTGCCGCTCCTCCAAGAAGAGCAACAAGAATGCAAACATACCAAGACATTCCACAGAATGAACAAATCAAAGCTAGGAAAGCGCCCATTGTCAGCTGTCCAGTAATACCGATATTAAATAGGCCAAGCTTAAAGGCAAATGATATAGAAATACCTGCCAAGACCATTGGAGTCATAGTGCCTATAACATGAGATATTGCATCATAATCTCCTTCGGACATTCCTTGGAAGCCTGCGGTAAAGAGAACTGATAAACCAGCAAAACAATTTTCTGGATCACGGATAACCATTATGATGAATCCAGCTAATAAACCAATAAAAATACAAATGATTGAACTTGCAACGGCTTTTGTAACTTTAAAATGGAAAAGCCAAGAAAAGAATTTAGCGATCGGAACACAAACATATCTTAAATAATGCCAAACGTATTTATTTAAGAAATTTCCTACTGGTGTAAAGACCTTTTGAAAAAAAGAACCTATTTTTGCTGAGAGATTTTTGATTTTTGAAATAAATTGATTCATATTTATTCTCTCCCTTCTTGTACTTTAGCCCCTGACATATAAAGGCCAATTTCTTGAACTGTTGTCTCTTTCGGATTAAGCTCTGCGACAATCTTTCCGTTATGCATAACGAGGATTCGATCTGAAACGTTCATAACTTCTTCAAGTTCAAGCGAGACAAGTAAAACGCCTTTTCCTGCATCACGATTATCAATCAATTGTTTATGAATTTTTTCAACTGCGCCAACGTCCAATCCTCTTGTTGGAGAAACAGCAATAAGCAATGGGGAATTTAAATCTAGTTGTCTTCCGATGATGGCTTTTTGTTGATTTCCACCAGACATTGAACGGACGGTTGTTTCTGCGCCAAGAGAAGAACGAATATCATATTGTTCAATCAATCTTTTCGCGTATTCGTTAACGGCCTTCTTGTTACGGACATCTAAAATGCTAAAAGGTTTTTGGAAATATCTTTGTAAGACAAGGTTATCTTCTAGAGAGAAATCCAAAGCTAAGCCATATTTATGTCTATCTTCAGGAATGTGAGACAAGCCTGATAAACTTCTTTTACGAATGCTTAACTTTTCTAAATGAGCATCAATGTACTCTTCTTCTTTGTATGTTTTTCCTTTTGATTCAAGTAATTTCTTTATTGTTTTGTTGTAATGAGGATTCTTCACATGATGAAGGATGACTTCTCCTTCCTTGATCTTGCAAATACCAGTAAGGGCGTAGATTAAATCGCTTTGTCCGTTTCCTTCAATACCAGCAAGGCAAACAATTTCCCCTTTACGGACATTCAAACTAACGTTCTTAACTGTATCTTTTCCTTTTTCTGGATTAAAAACGGTTAGGTTGTTAATCGTAAGAATGTCTTCGCCTGGTTTTGAGTCTTCTTTTTGAGTAACGAGTTGAACGTCTCTTCCAACCATTAAGCGAGACAATTCTTCTTCGGTTGTTTCTTTTGTGTTTAATGTTCCGATGCATTGTCCTTTACGAAGAATTGTTACCTTATCTGTAACGGCCATGATTTCATTAAGTTTATGCGAAATAAAGAGGATTGATTTTCCTTCCTTCGCTAAGTTTTTCATCGAGATCATCAAATCATCGATTTCTTGTGGAGTTAGAACTGCGGTTGGTTCGTCGAAAATCAAAATGTTTGAGTCTCTATAGAGCATTTTCAAGATTTCGACTTTTTGTTGCTCTCCAACAGACATATCATCTATTTTTTCGTCTAGGTCGATATGGAAATTATATTTTTTGCAAAGATTTTCTAGCTTAGCTCTAGCTTCTTTTGGCTTGATGTAGCCAAAATGACCAGTAGGCTCTTCGCCTAAGATGATGTTTTCTAATGCTGAAAAAACTCCTACGAGCATGAAATGTTGATGGACCATTCCGATTCCCATCTTGCAGGCTTCATGTGGGTCTTTGATAGAAACTTTTTCGCCATTTAAAAGAATATCGCCCGAGTCTGGTTTGTATAAGCCAGAAACCATCGACATAAGAGTGGACTTTCCTGCTCCATTTTCGCCTAATAGAGCATGGATTTCTCCTTTCTTCAATGTAAGCGATATATCATCGTTCGCCTTAATGCCAGGGAAGTATTTGCATATATGCCTTAATTCAAGAACATTTTCTTCCATAAGATCACCTCAATTAAGGAAAGAGGGCCGTGATGGCCCTCTTAAAGATTTGTTTTATTTGTTGTGGTATGTAACTTTGACTTTAGAAACTGTTGGTTTTTCAGCTGTATCGGAAGAAACATTGATTGTTCCGCTCTTCATGGCTGCAACAAGAGTGTCATAGTCTGTGGTTTTGAAATTCTTGAAGCCCCAGCATCCATCATCACCAGTGGAGGTAGGAGTTGGAAGAGCGACGGCGTCTTCGTTGATTCCAAGATTTTCGATCTTTCCAGCTAACTTATCGGAGAATTTTTCATAGTTGTTATTCTTCCAATCAGTTAATGCGGATTTGATTGAAGCGCCTAAGCCTTTCATAGCAGAGGTTAAAAGATAATCTCTCATTCCGTCTGGTTTGATAGAAGTATCGGCGTGTTGGTTGGTATCAACACCAATCCAAGATTTGCCAGTCTTATCGGCAATGCCAGAAAGAGCGGTTGTAACAGAGTTATAAACGGCTCCGCCACAAGCGAAGATTGTTTCTGCTCCCGATTCATACCAGTTCTTGGCAAGGTTGGTTGCTTCGGTTGTGGAAGCGAATTGTCCGGCATAGTAATATTGCATGTCGATAGCGTTGGCATCGAGGCTTAATTCAGTAGCAGCTTTTTCTGCACCTTGGATATAGCCATAACCATATCTCATAACGGCTGGAACTGCCATACCGCCGATAAAGCCTAATTTTCTTAAGCCTTCTTTAACGGCACCATAACCGGCCATAAAGCCAGCTTGTTCTTCGTGATATTGAGTCATGGAGACTTTGCTTGTTAAGGTGAATTCAGCGTAATCATTATCTGAATCTTGGTTAACGCAGTCTAAGGCTAAGAAATGAATGTCTTTGTATGCTTTATTGGATTGAACGATTTTAACGACAGGTTGGAAAAGATATCCTGGTAAGACGATGAATTTTGCGCCCCAGTCAGCAGCTGCTTTGATAGCTGCAACTCTTTCTGTTGTGGTGAAGTCTCCACCTGTTGCAGTTGGTTGATAATACTTTGTTTGGATGCTGCCTGTGCTGACGACTTGGTTTTCAACCTTTCCGCCACCATTTGCAACCGCCCATTCGTTAACCGCTTCCCAAGAAGTTTGGTTAAAGTTGTGGTCATTTAACGTCCCGGAATCTGTTACTAAGGCAACCTTAATAACTGTGCTTTCTGTGCTTTCTGAGCTAGAAGATTTCTTCTCGTCATGTGAACAAGAAGCGAGAGTGAGGATAGAGGCACCTAATAAAAGTAGGGCTTGTTTTTTCATACTTAATTTTCCTCCTTATGTATGAATTCTGGATAAGGATTCTATTAAAATACGCCAAGAGCTTTTGCTTATGAGTCACAGTCGTATCGTAATAGAACAAAGAACAGTGGTCTTATCCGGTACCTCATTATAGAGCCAAATAAGGAGTTAGGAATAGCAACAAATAAGAAGATTTTTTACCATTTGGAAGAAGACTTTTTACGTTGACTTCAAATTAATGGCTATCTAAATTTCTTTTTATGGTTAATTATTTTCCTTTGTTAGATAATCCATAAAGATTTAAGGAGAGAAGAGAATGATTATTATTGGCGGGATGATTGGGATTGGAAAAACTACAACGGCACAGATTTTAGAAAAAGAATTAGGGCTACCTACATATTTTGAAACAGTTAAAGGAAATGAGATATTACCATTATTTTATAAGGCAAATAACGAGGAAAAACAGAAATTTAGATATCCTTTTCTTCTCCAAATGTCTTTTCTTAGAGCAAGATTTTCTACTCTTAGAAATGCCCTTAAAGATGAAAATGCCATACTTGATAGATCCTTATTTGAAGACTGTTACTTTGCCAAAAAGAATTATGAATTAGGCAACATCTCAGAGTTAGAAATGAAGATCTATAACTCCTTCTCAAAAGAAATTTTGAATACGTTGAATGACTTAAAAAATAACGATAAAAATATACTTATATATCTTCACGGGTCCTTTGAAACCGTTTCCAAGAGAATCAAGAGCAGGGGTCGTTCGTTTGAAATCGATCCAGAATTGATCACTTACTATAAGTTTATCTATGATGGTTATGACCAAATGATGAGAAAAGCCTATCCTCAAGACTCGATAATCGATATCGATGTTGATAAGATTGATTTAAAGAACGACCCGAAAGCCAGAGAATATTTAATTAATGAGCTTAAGAAGAAAGGTGCAATAAGATGAGAGAAGAAATTGATCTAAAAACTTATAAGAAAAGGAACCAATATTATTATTTTTCCAAATTCCCTGATCCTACATATGGTTTAGATGTAGATATAGATGTTACCAATCTTCTTATATATAAGGATAAGAAAAACATATCATTCTTCCCTCTTTTCTTATATCTCTTAATAAAAGCGATCAATTCTGTTTATGAACTTCATCTTAGAGAGGTGGATGGAAAAGTTTATTATTATGATTTCATTGAACCAACATGGACTGTAATGGGGGATTTGGGAGTCTACATTAACGTCGGCTGTAACTATAATGAGGACTTAGATGTCTTTGTTAAAAACGTTATTGAGTTAAACGAAAAGGCAAAACATATGGACCCAAATGATGAACTAGATACTTCGCCTCTATGTTCAGAACCTAATGTAATATTTGCATCGTGCCTTCCTATTTTGCATGTTAAATCATTTAAACATCCAACGCCTAGTGGAAATCATGACAATCTTTCTATTCCTAGAGTTCTTTGGGACAAATATGAAAAAGGGCTTGATGGAAGATATCATCTAACATTGAATATAACATTATCACACACTTTAGTTGATGGTTTCCCCTTAGCAAATGTGTTTTTAAAATTTCAGGACTTAATAAATTCGTTATGAACAAAGAAGAACTTTTGAAAGAAATTAAAGATTTTCATTCATTTAACGCTGAAGAAGAAAAAGAGAAAGAGATAATTTTAGGCTTATTAGAGAAAGATGAAGACGTCTTTTCTAGAAACAATGAGATTTGCCATTTTACAACATCAGCATGGATTGTAAACAAAACGTTAGACAAGGCTTTGCTTTGTTATCACAACATCTTTAAATCCTGGAGCTGGCTTGGTGGACATAACGATGGCGAAATAGATTGTTTGAAAGTTGCTCTAAAAGAAGCAAGAGAAGAAAGCGGACTCTCTAATTTCAAGATCCTTAATGATGGCAAGATATTTTCTCTTGAGATACTTACGGTTGATTCTCATTACCGCAAAGGAAAATACGTTCCATCACATTTGCATTTAAATGTTACCTATTTGTTGCAAGAAGACGAAAACGATCCTCTTGAAATTAAGGAAGATGAAAACTCTGGTTTAAGATGGGTCAAATTGGATGATGTATATACGACTTCCACTGAGAAATGGATGATTGAACATGTATATAAAAAACTTAATCAAAAGCTAGATTTCATGAAAAAGAGTGGGGTTTTACACTAGCTAAATTGTTTTTTCTTTTTTGAAGAAAGCGGAACGTGATGATAAAAGGTCATCTTTCCGTCTTCTTTGTTGACGCAAAAATTACATTCAGGGAAATCTTTATATCCAACGATGACTCCATTTCTTTTTCTTATCTCGTTGATGATTTCTTTTAGTTCATCTGAAGGCAATTTTCTCGCCTTAGAAACAATCGCGTATTTCCTGCCATTGAACGCGGCCATCTTAACTTTTTCGGTATCTTCAACGACTGCTTCATAATAAAGCCTTTCGCCCAAGGAAGAACAACGAATACCGGCATAAAGGCTTTCAGGGTTAGCTAGATCTATGGTTTTGTTGCAATTTGGCTCGGGGAAATTGTATCCTTGTGGAATTACATTTATATCTGTTTTCTTGTTTGTCTCTTTCAAACATTTTGGATGTTTAATTAGAAGTTCTTGAATATTCATATTCGATTCTTCTAGCATCTTTCTAGCAATATCCATCGTCATTTTGGAGTCATCTAAGGATTTATGCGCCACATATTTCTTCATTCCTTCTTCTCCAAGAAGATTTTTAAACGCATTTTCCAAAGAAATAGAACTCATTTGTTTATCTACTAGATACATATACATTTTCTGAGTGTCTACGGCGTATCCTTCGAATACATCTAAAGAATTTCTTTTTGAATCGCTTTCTAAGAACTCCAAGTCGTTATTCACTGAATGCCCAAAACAAAGAGCGTGTTCATCGTTTAGTATTTTTCTTAGCGAATCATAATAGAAAGGGAGAGAAGGCGCGGACCTATAAACTTTATAATTATTTGCCTCCCAATATAGGTGAAGGCCAATTCCGCTTTTTGATAGCAAATGAAAAGGAGAATTTGGATTTATCGGATAATGTATTTCTTCTTTAACGTTAAAAGACGTGTCTGTAATAACTATTCCAACTTCACATATCTTTCCGACTTGGTTGAAACAATTTGCACATTCAAAATCAAAGAAAATGAACTTCTCAATTCCTTTGCTAAATAGGCTTTCAATCTTATTAACCTTGTCTATAACAGTGATATCGGTGCCTTTTTTGCCATAATATGCATCAAGAGAATAATAGAAACAACTATCGAAATCATGCCTTTCAAAGAAAGAATCCACGTTCTCATTAAGAACAAATAACATATTTTTGAAAGCCAATAACATGTAATAACACTCATTTAAGAGGCGGTCTTGAAAATAGTCTTTTTGCTTATGTAAGGGAATAAAGTCTAGAAGGTTAAATTCTTCATCGTCCATGCATATTACGTTTAGCATGTAACGAATATCGAAACATTCAAAATCAATTAGTTCTTCTCCGTTTTCTTCCAAATGTTTTAGTAGAAGTTTACAATCCTTATAAATGGACCAACCAAATATTTCGTTGTCTTCATTGCTTAAAATGTCTTTTATTCTTGCTTTGTCTTTATCGAAGAAAAGAACATCATTACCTATTGGTTTTAAATTTTGTGTAGTTTGTAGATAAGCAAATTTAAGATTGTTATCTTGTTCTTCGACCTTTAGGAAAAGAAAACTCATGGAAACGATTTTAACCCTAATTGAAAATATCTAAGCATTAAGAAATAGAGCCTTTGTCAAAATGTTTCATTTCTCTATGTTTTCTAACGGCAATTCTCTTTATGTATTCAATGTCGCTTTCGGATAATTTATCTAGTGGAAGATAGAAGTTGTTTCCCTTTTCAGTGTGAACGACTCCAAATTCATTCTTAATTTCAACGTACTCTATCTCACCCTCAAACTCATAATGTTTGTTTCTCTTAGTGGATACAACTCTTATCTTATATTTATCATATCCTACGATCGTAAAAGTCATTCTTATTAGACCTTTAAATCCGTTGCTTCTTCTTCTGGAGACTATGGGGAGAAGTATCAAAGCAAGCATGATAATAAAACCAAAAAAGATTTCTTCGATAAACATCAAAGGGTGTACCTCTCCTCCGTTTGAAATATAGGCCATGGCTTGGGCAAAGAAAGAGATCATGATTATTACGAATACAAAAATCGCTACAGCAGTTCTTCTGTCTGTTTCATTTTTCTTTTCTTTCTTTTTCTTCTTTTTTGGCTTGTCATGCGAATCAAATTTTATCGTGTGACTCCAGCCAATATCATCTTCTACGTAATCCATACATTAAGTTTAACATAAAATCATTTCTTTCTTTTATAATAAGTCAAGCTTATCAATGGCTATCTAAAACAAAGAGGATAAAAAGATGGAAGAAAGAGAAAATGTAGCAATCTCACTAAAGAACGTTTCTAAAACATACGAAAACAATGTTAAAGCGGTTTTCGATGTAAACTTTGATATTAACGAAGGGGAACTTGTAAGCATTGTTGGTCCTCATGGATCGGGAAAATCAACTCTTCTTCGTTTAATTGCCGGAGTAGAGGATGTTACAGAAGGCGAGATTTATTTGGATGGGAAAGAAGCAAACAACATCCCTCACAAAGATCGTAATGTTGCATTAGCTTTCCAAACGGCATCTTTATATTCTAGTTTGAGTGTTTATGAGAATCTGGCTTATGGTTTAAAAACTTTACGTCTTTCAAAAGAAGAGATTGATAAACGCGTTCGCTACGCTGCAAAAATCCTCCAACTTACGAGTGTTCTTGATAGCAAACCAAAGGCTCTTACAGCGGGGCAATGCCAAAGGGCTGTATTAGGCAAAATAATAGTCAAGCAACCACATGTTTATTTAATGGATGAACCCCTTGCTGGCCTAGATAGAGCACTCGCTACTCAGATGCGTTCAGAGATTGCTAAGATTCATGGTGACTTGGGTACTACGACGGTTGTAGCAACCTCTAATCAAATTGATGCATTGACTATTTCTTCAAAATTGGTCGTAATGAACTTAGGCCATGTAATTCAAATAGGAAATCCATTAGAAATATACACAAAGCCAGCTAATATGTTTGTTGCAAGTTTCTTTGGGGCACCAACGATCAATTTATTTAAAGGAATTTATGAAAATGGTGTCTTAACTTTACTTGGAGGAGATAAGATAGCATTAAGCCAAGAATTTATTGTTACTCATGACAACTTTTATAAGGCTGAACTTATGAAGCATGAAGCAGAATTAGAATCTCTAAAATCAAAGAGTCTTTTTGATGAGGCGAAAAAGGTCTCATCATTGGTTGAAAAAGATAAAGCTGCATTAACTGAAAAACACGATATTATCTATGGAATTCGTCCAGAAGATGTGACAATTGGAGATCAATTTAGCATACGCGTTGTTTCCTTTGATTTGGCTGGATCGAACTATTATGTTCATGCTGATTTTGCCGGTACGGATTTAGTTGCTAAAATTCCTGCAGATAAAGAGATAAAAATTGGCGACGAAATCAGAATTTCGTTTAATTTGGAGAAATCACATTTGTTCGATGAGGCATCTGAAAGAACAGTTTGTTAGCAACGTAAAACGTTCTGTATGAAATAAATTTATTTTCATATTAGACAATTGTTTTTCGTTTGTATTATCAAGAAAAAGATAATTATATGTCATAGAAAAAAACGATTTTAACCTTTCTCAAAGCGATTTTTAACTATTTTTGACTTTTCTTCTTGAACATTAACTTTTTGCATGTTATTCTATGGTCGCAAAGAGAAAGGGATGACATATAAAATCACTCGCTTGCATTTTGGTTAAAAACGTCTGTTTTAATTAATTTAAGTGATGATTGCTTTCTTTGTTTCTTCAAAAGATGGTTTTTCGTCATCCAAAATTTCTATTATTTTGCAAAGTTTAATTCTGAAGCAGGAGGTATGTAAATGCTAAAGGTACTATCAAAAGCTTTGATGCTCTGTGCTATTTTGGGCCCAAGTGTTCAAAGCCAAAAACAATCCTCAACATTTGTTTTGGAAAACCAAAGCGAAAAAATCACTTACAGCAAAAACAAAATCAAAAAGATTTGTTCCATCAACGAGGCCGACTTATCGGCGTCCTTAATTGATTTGAAGATGGCCGAACTATTAAAAGTAGATGCTATTAGTGCAACTGCCACAAAAACAATTCATGACTTTGCCGGCAACGATTATGTTATTGCCACATATGGCGATCTTGGTTATGGAATTCTCAACGTCGCCAATGACGATGTCGTAGAAGCTGCGCCATTTTCACCTTTGCCTTTTGATTGGAACAACGAAGATGTTCGCTATGTTCCGTGGGTAGGCTTCTACGAGAGAAGAGGATCTTCTTTTTTTGACACAAAAACGGGAGAAGAAATATCAATTGATACTTTAAATTATCTTGGTATCGAGTCTCAAAGATTTGTTGAACAATCGATCGATGACAAAAACGAAGCTGTTGTGGAAGAAACGCGTTCCATTAAAAAATCAAAATATATTAATACGACAAGCAACACAACTAATTATCCTTTGGAAACCGGACTTATTTATGCCGATGTTGAAGTACCTTATTCGTGGTATTTTAAAAGAAATGCAACGCAGTATCCAGCAAACACAACCAATTCCAAAAAGGAGGGCGATTGTGGGTATGTTGCTGCCTCACTATTACTTGCCTATAACGAGATTTTCAACAGCACTGGATATTTTTCTAAACAGCAATCTGCAAAATATATCACTCCTTACACAGGAATAAAATTGGAAACTGGATGGGATGGCGTTCCTACTCTAGCTGATTCATTTCCTAGAGATGTGTGGGGCCAAGAAATAGGCAGTTCTGTTCCTAGTACTATAAACGATGCTATACATCAATTTATGTCTGGTAAAGGAAAAGAATACGAGATATACAATTACGTTTGGAAATTTGCTACTGTAACGGATCCAATCAAACAAGGTGTTCCTGCAGCATATTTTGGCAACATTCCAAATGCAAACGATGATAGCAAGAAAATAGCCCACGTAGTGACTGCCTATGGTTATTACAATAATGGTGACTTGTTGGTCCATTACGGATGGGATTATAAGTCGCAAGTCGTCATGTCTCAGCTGGGTTTGTTTGATTTGGGCGGGGTTATAGCCATATATAACAAATCTTCGCACAAACATAACAAATATTTTGCTGATCGTATTACAAAAAAGAATTATTGCGGGTGTGGGGCGCTAATGGAATGTTAAACAGAAAGAATAGTTTTTTACTTATTGCGGGGATGGCCCTTTTAAGTTCTTGTTCCGTGTCTACTCAAAAGGTTGCAGATATAGGAACTCCTGGTTTAGTTGAGGGAATATATGATTTTCAATCAATCGAAGGACAAGAAAATCTACCAAATGGGTGGGAATTCACTGAAAAGTCTTATTTTGAGTTCAAAAAGAGCGAAAATGGCGAAATTGATGTCAAATATGAAAGCCTTCCTAACGGTTTGTGGGCAATGAACAAATTCACTTATGAAAATGGTCAAGGGAATTGCATTACCTCTGGATATGTAATGGAATGGCATAATTCCCCTTTTGAGAATATAAAATCCTTAAGAACTGGCGGGGTTGGAAATTTGTCAGACAACACAGTTATGTTTAATATGGTTCCGACTGGGGGTGAATATCATACCCCTAATTGGTGTAACGTTTACGATGTTGGCTGCTACATTTTTTCAGCTAATAAACATGAATTTTCAAAGAGGAAAGTAAAGATAAGATGCAATGACCGTGAATCTAACTTTCTCTTTTCGGTCGTTTTCTCAAATGAATGAGGTAAAAAATGTCCGATTTAAAATTTGCCGTCTATAAAATACTCGGCAAAAACATCTACATAGACAGAAGGAACGGGAATTTCTCTGATTCTTACGAAGAATTGGTCCAACCCCCGTTCTTTGAGGTGGAAGACGCGCCTGCGTATTCCAACAATTTGTACAAAAGCGTGACTTTTTGTTTGGAGATTTCGAACGTTTGCAATCTAAGCTGTTCATA
Organism: Lachnospiraceae bacterium; assembly: GCA_963657245.1. Classification (GTDB taxonomy): domain Bacteria; phylum Bacillota_I; class Bacilli_A; order RFN20; family CAG-826; genus UBA4951. The sequence goes on along the minus strand of CAVKLJ010000001.1, from coordinate 61,310 downwards.
CTGTTTTAACACGAATAAAACGGGCGAAAGAATGAGGATTGAAGACGCTAAGGAATACCTCGATTGTCTTTTCAACACTTTCAATAAAGCGGAGAGATATTTTATAGATGTCTCTGGATGCGGCGAGCCATTGATGAATCTGAAATTCATTGACCAAGTTGTTGAATATGCCAAAGAGAAATCGAACGAGATAGATAGGGAAGTTGTTGTTACGTTCGTGACGAATGGCACTTTGCTTTCGGAAGAAATCGTCCGTTTTCTGCAAAAGAGGGGGATTTTGTTTGGTGTCAGTTTAGATGGGAACCAGTTTGTGCATGATGCCAACAGAAAATTTGTTGATGGAAAGGGCACATACTCCACAATCATGAAGAACGTGGAATCCATCGAACACAAGGAGTTTCTAGGGTGCGCCGTGACTATAACCAAGGATGTATTCCCGTTATTGGAAACGTTGCAAGATTTAAGCAAGTGCTTTTCGACTATTTCTGTCAAGCCTGTGCGCTCGAAAGAATACGGAATCGACAAAGATGCTTGCGCTAAATGGCTGGCCGAATACGAGAGACTGGAACAGCATCTCGAAGAAAGAGCGGCAATTGGCGACACGAGCTTGCTATTTCGTCTATTAAATGGAGATGATTACTTTGGCAAATTCATTACGCGCTCATTTTTGGGACTTAAAGCCTTGTCTAGATGCGACGGAGCGTCAGGTAGAATTGGTGTTTCGATAGACGGATTGTTCTATCCATGTATTCCGATGATTGGGCTAAGTTCTAAACTTGGCGACGTAGAAAAAGGCTTTGATCATCTCCCTGCCAAAGAATTTTACGAGAATCAAATAAAACGCGAGCGTTGCAAATCCTGTGATTTCAGATTTTCGTGTGGCGGGGAATGCGCAGTGGAAAAACTCGAAAATGAAGGTGTCAACAGATTCATGTGCGATTTCAAGCGTGGGCTGATTCTTCTATCAATGATCTTTGAAGAGGGTTGTAGAAGTTTTTCTCAAGACGTTTACGACAGGATTGTCGATTTTTGTTTGGAAAAAAGAAGGAGGACGTCAGAAGACCCAAAACTTAGAAATTTCAGGAATTCACATAAAAAACTCTCATTTGTCGAAGCAAGGGAGATGTTCTATTCCAAAAAGGAATAAAGGCACGTGATCTGCCTTTCCATAAACGGTCACATAATTTAGGCCATTCATATACAGGAGGAATAAAAATGAAAAAATCGTTGCCTAAAGCGATGCTGCTATGCACCATTTTGGGGCCTAATGTGCGAAGCGCTAACCAACCAACAACATCCACCTTGGAAAATCATGGTGAGAAAATCAGCTACAGCAAAGTTAACATTAAGAAGATTTGCTCTGTTGCCGATGTAAAAACGTCAGCGGCCTTGATTGACGAGAAGATGGCGGAATTGCTAAGAATAGAGACAATAAGCGCAACTGGCACAAAAACAATTCACGACTTTGCCGGTAACGATTACGTTGTTGCAACATATGGCGATCTTGGCTACGGCATCTTGAACGTTGCCAATGACGATGTCGTAGAAATCGCGCCGTTTTCGCCATTGCCTTTTGATTGGGACAATGAAGACGTTCGCTATGTTCCGTGGGTGGGTTTCTATGAGTTGAATGATGGGTCATTTGTCAATTCCAAGACCGGAGAACAACTCTCTGCCGATAATTTATCAACGCTTCAAACTGAGTCAGAAAGATTTGTCGAGCAATCTATCGATGACAAAAATGAGGCTGCGGCGCCTGAAACTAAATCCGCAAGGAGATCGAAATCAATCAGCACGGCAAGCGATATAACAAATTACCCTCTTGATAATGGGCTGATTTACGCTGACGTCGAAGTTCCGTATTCATGGTATTTCAAGAGAAATACTGATCAATACCCGACAAATGATGGTGGATATTGTGGATATGTTGCCGCTTCGCTCCTGCTTGCCTATAACGAGATATTCAACAGTACTGGCTATTTCTCAGTTTCAGAGGCGGCAAAATACATTGTTCCTTATGTTGGATGGAAAACGAGAGATGGATGGGACGGTGTTCCAGAACTTATCGATTCATTCCCTAAAGGCGTATGGGGCGAAAACATTGGCGGCTCAGTTCCTAGCACAATAAACGATGCGATACACCAATTCATGTCTGGCAAAGGAAAAGAATATGAAATATACAATTACGTTTGGCAATTTGCTACTGTAACGGATCCAATCAAACAGGGAGTTCCTGCTGCTTATTTCGGAAACATTACGGACGTTAAGACTGGAAGCGGAGTTAAACGTCATGTGGTGACTGCCTATGGCTATTTCAATGATGGAAAACTATTAGTAAATTATGGTTGGGAGGGATTTTCGCAAGTCGTCATGTCTCAGCTGGGTTTGTTTGATTTGGGCGGGGTTATAGCCATATATAACAAATCTTCGCACAAACATAACAAATATTTCTCTGATAGGATTACAAGAAAGAACTATTGCGGGTGTGGGGCGCTAATGGAATGCTAAGCAAAAAGAATTTTAAATCTCTCCTTATTGCTATACCTTTTGCTTTTTCATGCTTATCCTGTACCGAGAAAGTTTCTGATGTAGCTTTGATGGGGCTAATAGAGGGAAAATATACATTTAAATCCGTCGAAGGGGAAGAATCACTTCCTGATGGGTGGAACTTCACCGAAAATTCATATTTCGAATTCAAGAAGTACGAAAACGGCACGTATAACAAACATGACACGCTTCCTAACGGATTGTGGATCATGAACAAATTTACCTATGAGAATGGGAATGGGACTTGTATTTCCGGTGAGTTCGCCATGGAATGGCACAACACGCCATTTAATAATATAAAATCGTTGCGTCCTGGCGGAGTTGGTGTTCTTGAAACGAATGAAGTCTATTTTAGTATGAATCCGCCAGTAGGTGAAGAATTAGGCTCAGGCTGGCACAATGCTTATTATATCGGCTGTACCATTTCTCCAATAAATAAACATGAGTTTTCAAAGAGAAAACTGAAGATTGGCTGTTATGATATCAATAGCAATTTTCTCTTTTCAATCGCTTTCTCGAATGAATGAAACTACAGATGGAGGTGCTGATGGAATGCTAAATAAAAAGAAAATCAAATCTCTTCTTCCAATCTTCTCGTTTGCCTTCGTATGCACATCATGCACTGAAAAAGTGTCAGATGTTGCAATGGTAGGACTCGTAGAAGGGAATTATGGATTAAAGTCGGTGAATGTTGAGGACACTATTCCAAACGGATGGAAATTTGGCGGAAATTCTTATTTCGAATTTAAAAAGAACGAAACGGGAAATTATGCAGAAAAGAAGAATCTTCCGAATGGCTTATGGGGAATGGACAAGTTCACCTATGAAAACGGGACGTCTAACTTTATTTATGGAGAATACGTCATGGAGTGGCATAATACGCCATTTGACGATATACCTCCGTTAGGCGTAGGCGGGTTTGCGGTATTTTCTGACAACACTGTCTTTTTCAACATGTATCCAATTAATGGTGGTGGCTTTATTGTCTCCAAATGGGGAGACATTAAATACGTTTCTTGCTACGTTACTCCAGTAAAGAAAAACGATTACACGAAAAGAAAGATTAGAATTGAATTTAGCGAAACTGGCAATGATACAATGTTCTCACTTACTTTCTCGATGTAATTAACAATTAAACTTCACACTTAAATATTTTTGGCTCTATGGATTTAATTGAGATGATATTCCTATCATCCTATTAAAATTCAAGGAGCCTTTTTTGAAATTTCTTAAATAACAATGTACATTTTTTCTCATATAAGCGAAAATAAAGAACCATAGGATGTAGAAAAAACATCCGACCTTGTATATAGAAAGGTTAATTACATATGAGCAAAAACAAGACTGACGTTGTTTCTTTATTTGGTGCGAATCTTTTTAATGATAAAGCCAGAAAAGAATACCTTTCATCCGATGCTTATAACGCATTGAAAGATGCCATCGATGAGCATAAAGAACTTTCTCCAACCTATGCCGATGAAGTGGCCAAAGGAATGCTAGAGTGGGCACTTTCAAAAGGGGCCACACATTATACGCATTGGTTCCAACCTCTTAATGGTTTATCTGCTGAAAAACATGATGCTTTTATTGGAAAACCAAATCCAGATGGATCAGTTTCTTATGATTTCAAAGGCAACGAGTTAATCAAAGGCGAGCCTGATGCATCATCTTTCCCTTCTGGTGGATTAAGAGCAACTTTTGAAGCTCGTGGATATACGGCATGGGATGCAAGTAGTCCAGCTTTTGTTTTAGACGATGATGAAGATGGAGCGGTTTTATATATTCCAACGGCATTTTGCTCATATAATGGCGAAGCGCTTGATGGAAAAACGCCTTTGCTTCGTTCTGAAGAATACCTTTCAGAATCGGCTTTAAGGGTTTTAAGAGCTTTTGGAGATAATGAAACAAAACGAGTTTATTCTTACGCTGGCGCTGAACAAGAATATTTCTTGGTTGAACGCGAAGAATATCTAAAAAGAAAAGATCTTGTTTATACAGGAAGAACCTTATTTGGGGCAAGCGCTCCAAAAGGTCAAGAGCTTGACGATCACTATTTTGGACCTATTCGTGAAAAGATTTCTTCATATATGAAAGAAGTTAACGATACATTGTGGAAATTAGGAATACCAGCAAAAACAGAACATAATGAAGTTGCTCAATCTCAACATGAGCTTGCTTGTGTTTACGCCCCATCATCTTTAGCAGCCGATCAAAACCAACTTGTTATGCGCTTGTTAAAGAGAATCGCCAAACATCACGGAATGATTTGCTTGTTAGCTGAAAAACCATTTGAAGGAATCAATGGTTCAGGTAAACATAATAACTGGTCTGTTGGAACTGATAGGGGAGTTAATCTTCTTTCACCAGGAAAAGATCCAGGAAACAATCTATTATTTTTGATATTCTTAACGGCAATTATTCGTGGGGTTGATTCGCATGCTGATTTGTTAAGAGAATCGGTTGCCTCATATGGTAACGATTTCCGTTTAGGCGCTAATGAAGCGCCTCCAGCGATTGTTAGTATTTATCTTGGCGATCGTTTGATGAACATTCTTCAAGAAAAGACAGGTGAAGGCGAAGCAACCTATAAACCATCAGTATCCAAGATTAGTGGTAGCAAAGGCCTTCCAACTCTTCTTAAAGATGACGAAGACAGAAATAGAACTTCACCATTTGCTTTTACAAGCAATCGCTTTGAATTCCGTATGGTCGGAAGTGAGCAAAATATTTCCGAACCAAACACCTATTTGAATGCAACTCTTGGCGAGGGACTTAATGAAATTGCCGATTTATTAGAAAAATCATCAAATAAAGAAGAAACGGCTAAAGAGTGGATCAAAGAAACCGTTAAAGAGCATTTCAAGGTCATCTTCAATGGAAACGGGTATTCCAAAGAATGGGAAAAAGAAGCGGAAAGACGTGGACTTCCTAACTTAAGAAATACCCCTGAGGCAATAGGCGCACTTGAAAGGAAGGAGAATCGTGATTTGCTTATCAACAGCAAAATTTTATCTGAGAAAGAAATAGATTCTCGTAAAGCAATTAAATATCAAGACTATCATTCTAAAGCGGTCATTGAAGCAAAAACCATGTCACGCATGACTCATAAACTTTATTTGCCAGCGATTCATTCCGCTTTAAAAGAAATTACTGACTTAAATCAGTATTACGGAGATTCATTTGATACAATCATCGAAGAAAAGTCATCTCTAGAAAAAGTCTTAAGAGAAACGTATTCTTCTTTGAAGAGACTCGATAGCCTTATCGAGAAAGATGCTAAAACATCTTCTAGTGAGAAAGATCATGCTTTCTTTGCCGCAACTTCTTTAAAGAAAGAAATGGCAACTCTTCGTAAGGCTGTCGATGAAGCGGAACTCTTAGTAAGAAAAGACCTTTGGCCAGTTCCAACATATGGAGATATTCTCTTCCATTGTTAGAGTTTCATAAAATCGTTCGTTATCCGTTATTAGATTATTTTTGTTATGGAAATTGTTAGTTATTTATCATCCCTTTTAGGCATCTCTCAAAATCAAGTCAAAGCAACTCTTGACCTTATCAATGAAGGGGCAACCATTCCTTTCATTGCTCGTTACAAAAAAGAAGAGACAGGAAACTTGTCTGACGTAATTCTAAGGCGTTTTGATGAGGAAAAATTGAAATTTGAAAAATTAGAAGAAAGAAAAAAGACCGTTATTTCTTCAATAAAAGAACAAGGAAAGATGACTCCTGAACTTGAAAAAGAAATTGAAGAGTGCGAGTCCCTTTCTTTGCTAGAAACAATTTACCGTCCTTACAAGCCTAAGAAAAAAACACGCGGATCAATCGCTAAAGAGAGAGGGCTAGAGCCTCTTGCTAGATATATCCAAAAACAAGTTGGAAACATGTCTTCTTTAAAAGAACGTGCGAAGACTTTTATTAATAATGATGTTGAAACGGTTGATCTAGCTATCTCTGGAGCGTTAGATATTCTTGCCGAAGAAATAAGTGATGATCCATCTTTCTATCTTTTTGCTAAAGGATATATCTATCGTTCTGGACATATTAAAGCAAAAGAAACGAAAGATGATGTTGATCAGAAATATTTAAATTACAACAATTTCGATTCCCCTGTTTCGAGAATAAAATCACATCAAGTTCTTGCTTTATCCAGAGGTAAGAAAGAAAAGAAAGTAACTTATTCTTTTTCGTATGATGAAATAACTATCTACAACTATATCGCTAGAAAGATAATCATCAGAAACAGTCCTTTTGAAGAATTGTTAAGAAAGACCATTGAAGATTCCTATAAAAGATTAATGGGACCTTCTATTGAAAACGAAATAACAAAAGAGTTGTTCCTTAAAGCGGAAGATTCTTCTCTAATTCTTTTCTCGAAGAATCTTAAACAACTTCTTTTTGCTTCTCCTTTAAAAGGAAAAACAATTCTAGGATTTGACCCTGGGTATAAGAATGGGTGCAAACTTGCTTTAATCAATTCCAATGGACAAGTTTTAAATTCTTGCATCATTTATCCAACAATCGGGAAGGAAAGAGAGGCTGAAACTAAACTACTTTCCATATATCGCGAGTTTAAATTTGATGCGATTGCTTTAGGCAATGGCACAGCCAGCAGAGAAAGCGAATCTTTCATCGACTCTTTCTTAAAGAAAAACGACATAAACAATGTATCTGTCGTTATTGTTAACGAGTCTGGAGCCTCCGTATATTCCGCCTCTCCTCTAGCTATCAAAGAATTCCCTAATATGGATATCGATGAAAGATCATCCGTTTCTCTTGCTAGACGCCTTCTAGATCCAATGGCTGAACTAGTTAAGATACCCCCTGAATCAATAGGTGTTGGCCAATATCAACACGATATGGATGAGACAAGATTAAAAGAAACTCTTTCGAATACAACGATTGATGCCGTCAATGAAGTAGGGGTCTGGCTTAATACCGCTTCAGTATCTCTTCTAAAGTACGTTTCTGGATTAAACGAAAAAACTGCTTCGTCTATTGTTTCTTATCGTGATGAACATGGTGCTTTTAAAAACAGAAAAGAGTTATTAAAGGTCAAAGGTTTAGGTGAGAAAACCTTTACTGACGCAGCAGGCTTCTTAAGAATAGAAAACGAAAATCCCCTTGAAAGGACTGCAGTCCATCCAAAGGATTACGAAGCAACTTATACCTTGCTTACGAAACTAGGCTTATCTCTTTCTGATTTAGGAACTGATAAAGCAACATCTGTATTTAATAAAGAAATCAATATCAAAGGACTTTCCGTAGAGATTGGCATTGGCGAATACACCCTCAAGGACATAATTGAAGAATTAAAGAAACCAGGAAGAGATCCTCGTGAAAAGGTTGAAACAGCAACGTTAGACAATGATGTCCGTGAAATAAAAGACCTCCAAGTTGGAATGATACTTAACGGAACGGTTAGAAATCTATCTGATTTTGGTGCTTTCGTTGATATAGGCGTTCATCAAGATGGCTTAGTCTATATATCAGAAATTGCCGATCATTTCGTTTCTCATCCAAATAATGAACTTGAATTAGGGCAAATAGTTAAAGTCAAAGTAATAGGGGTTGATATTCCTAGAAAACGTATCTCTCTTTCTATCAAAAAAGCAAACGAGCAATTATAAAGAAACTTTTTCTGAAACGATTTCTGCTTTATTTTTGTGAAATGAGATTCCGTATAAGATAGCTTCAGAAATGCCATTATCTTTCAAGACATTCATATAATCATTCTTTTTAATTTGCTGGATTGCAGCATTTGCCGATATTTTCATATTTGAAGAACTAGTGATGTTCTTTAAGCACTTAAGTTCAATTATGATGGCGTTTCCTTTTTTGGATTTTGGCGTTATGAGGATATCACAACGGCCTTTTCCGGCGTTAACTTCGCTTTTAACGTTATAGTCGAATAAAAGGACTGCGCTCATTCCTAGAACAAGAGATTGATAGTTCTTTTCTATGCCGAAATCATAATGTGAAAATGCACTTGTTACGTATGATTCGATACATTTTTTGATTGTTGTTTCTTTTCCTGAAAGAAACGCTTCTCTTAACTCTTTAGTCCAATCATTTTGATCAAAAGAAACATATTTATTCAGCATTTCTTTTCTAAAAGAAGTGGTTACCTCTTTATTAGGGATCGTCAAAAAATATCTGCCATCTTCGCTAAGATGATTTGTGGTGATGTAACCGGTCGCAAGCAAATAAGAAGCAATCGAAGTAACATTGTTATTTTTTGAGAAAGTTAGGGATGTATCAACTTCCTCATATACGCCACCATTGAAGAATAAATTTTTCAAAAATTCTTCTGATTTTTCTTCTGATGAGCTGAATAATATCTTCTTGAAAATCGAATTTTCCCCCGTAGAAATCCAATATGTGTTGAATTTGCCTTTTGACTCTACGAATTTTAAAACTGACCAAGGGTTGAATGTTTTTGTATTTCCAAATATATATCCATCATACCAGTCTTTTACTTCGTTATAGAAGTTGTCATAACCATAACATTTCAAAAGGCTAAACGTTTCTTCTTCGTTGAAGCCGAAAAATTCTGAATAGTTGCCATATAGAACGTTATCAACGTTTAAATTGTTCAAATCACTAAACAATGATTCCTTGGCTATTTGTAAGACGCCTGTTACAGCCGCGTATTTTATAGATTCATTTCCCTTTAAAACCATTCCATAGAACGATCTAAAGAAAGCTAGAACTTCGCTAAAACGTTTATTACCTTCCAACCTCAAAATTGGCGAATCATATTCATCGATTAGAACGATGATTTTCTTTTCATAATGTTTGTATAAAAATTGAACAAGCTTATATAAAGAGAATGATAATTTTATCGAATCTTTTTCTCCTTTAATAAATGAAAGGTATTCTTCTCTTTCGCTTTTCGAAAGTTTTTTGCTGTTTTCCAATTCTGGGTATCTACCATATAGGTCCGATATCACAAAAGAGATTGAATTTACTAAATCGTCGAAGTTTGTTGGATATATCGCTTTGAGATTTAAATGAACCAGAGGATAAGAACCCTGTTCCTTTGAAAAAGATTCATTCTTTTCGATTTCTAATCCTTTAAATAAGAAAGAATCGTTCTTATGCGCTTGAGAAAAGAAATAATCTAAAGAAGAGAGGGCAAGAGACTTTCCGAATCTTCTTGGCCTAGTAAATAAGAAAACCGATCCATCTGGATTTCTTAGGATATTGCTAATGAGTTTAGTTTTATCAACGTAGTAACATTGTGTGATAACTGTTTTGAAATCTTCAATGCCAATCGGTAACATTTTCTTTTCTTGCATAAAAACACATATTTTTAGCATTTTACACTAAAAAACAGCAAAAAACACTAATGCACATAAAAAAACATAATAAAACACCAAAAAACAGAATTGTAAATAAAAACGTGTTTTATCTATCTTCACGGAAATATGGAAGACCTAAGCTTTCAGGGGCTTGAACACTCTTTTTGCCAATAATAGAAGTTAAGATAAGAACGGTCACTGTAACCAAATATGGGATCATTTTGAAGGCTTGCATGCTCGTGAAACTAATTCCTGAAACGTGGTTTGGAAGGATGTATAAAAGACCGAATACTATTGATCCTAAAATTGCTAAAGACGGTTTCCAGATTGTGAAGATGACCAAGGCGATGGCTAGCCAGCCAAATGCCTGAATAGTGGAACTATTTTCCCAAGATCCGCCAACATATCCCATGACGTAGAATAGTCCGCCCAAACCAGCAATGATTGAGCCAATAAGAACTGCGCCATATTTATAAGCGTTAACGTTGATTCCATCCGCATCAGCTGCAGCAGGGTTTTCTCCAACTGAACGAAGATTTAAACCAACTCTTGTTCTTTTTAAAACAAATGAAGCAATGATAGCAACAATGATTGCTAAATAAACTAGGAATGAATGGCCAAAGAATATTTTTCCAAACGCACCAAGGTTATCTGACCAAGATGGATATTTAGAAATGATTTTACTAGCTTGAGAGAAATATGTTTTATCGACAGTAGACATGAAGTAATCTGCAACCCCTCCGCCAAATGTCGTTAAAACTAAGCCTGTGACGTTTTGATTGCAACGTAGACTGATTGTTAAAACTCCATAGATTAAACCAGCGATGGTGGAGAATAAGGCGCTAAATAAAATGGCAACGATTATTAAAGGAAAATAAGGCGCACTTTCAGGAGATGAGGCAAAGCCATCCATAAATAAGGAAACGCCTACACATCCTCCAAGTGTTCCAAAACACATAACACCTGGAATACCAAGGTTTAAATGTCCACCTTTCTCCGTGATGATTTCACCTACGCAACCAAATAAGAAAACCGTGGCAAGAGATATAGCAGAAGGTAATAAAGAGTCGAAAAATGCCATTATTTGTTTCCTCCTTCTTGATTTTCAGAAACTGAAGAGATTGCTTTAGCCGTATTAGTAGAAGTTGAATCTATATGTTTTTTAACGATTCTATAACTAATAAAGAACTCAACGGCAATGATAGAGAAATAGACAAGTCCTATAGCAATATCACCAATTGAATCATTAGTGATTGAGAAAGCTGTTTGAACAGCGGACATACCGTTATCTAGGAAGGCAACTAGGAATGCTGCTCCAATCATCATAAGGGGGTTAAACTTAGCAAGCCAAGCGACCATGATTGCAGTAAATCCAAGGTTTCTAGCAGAATCTGCAGTAATAGTATTATCGATTGAACTTGCTAAGCAAAATCCAATTATCCCGCATAAAGCCCCACTAAGTGCCATTGTTCTAAGAACAACCCATTTGACATTTATGCCAACGTATTTAGCCGTATTTCTCGATTCGCCAACAACTTCGAGTTCATATCCTCTCTTGGAGAATTTGAGATAAACGTAAATACCAACAAAGATAGCAAGAACAACCAATATGGTGAATAAGTATTTGTTACCACCAATTGCTGGCATAACTCCTGTTTCGATAATGCCTAATGTCCCTGAGCCAGAGGTTACGACTTCGCTAATAAAGACAGAAACGAGTCCAGAAGCAATGTAGTTCATCATTAAGGTGAATAAAGATTCGTTTGTATTGAAGAAAGCTTTGAATATGGCAGGAATCAAAGCCCAAATCATTCCGGCTAAGATAGAGGAAATAACGCTCACGAGTATGATTGCCAAATTAGGAGAACCAGCCTTGCCCATATAGTACATACAAATTATGGCAGCTAAATCACCCATCAATATTTGACCATTTCCTCCAAGATTCCAGAATTTCATTTTGAAAGCAGGAATCAAAGCCAAAGAAACGCCCAATACCAAGGCAAGGTCTCTAAATGTTATCCAAGTTCTTCTTGAAGAGGAGAAGCAACCTTGTAATAGATTAGAAAGGACGCTGATCGGATTTGCTTTAGCGAAAATCAATAGAAGTAGGCAAAGGAGGACGAAGCCAAAAAGAACGGCTCCAAGTCTCATCAATAAGCCTTTCCACCAAACTATGTCGTTTCTTTTTATGATGTGGAATGGCATTTCTTTTTTGGAAAAGAAGTCTTTCATTATTTTTCCTCCTTTTCTTCGGCTCTTTTTGTCATCAAAAGGCCAATTTCGGATTTATTCGTCTTTCTTGCATCAATTATGGCACGGATTTCTCCATCACCAAGAACGGCAATTCGATCGCTTATTGCTAAAAGAACATCAAGATCTTCACCGACATAGATAATAGCTGCACCTTTTTCTTTTTGCTCATTTACTAAGTTGTAAATCATATAAGAAGAGTTTATGTCCAAACCACGTGTTGGATAGGCGACCATCAAGACCTTTGGCACAGAGGCAATTTCTCTTCCGACGAGGACTTTTTGAACATTGCCACCAGAAAGTTTTCTAACTGAAGTATGGATACTAGGCGTGCTTACGTTGAGTTCATCAACAACTTTATTGGCTAAGTCTTTTGGATCCTTTCTATCTAAGAAAGATGTTTTTCCTTTTTGATAGGATCTAAGCATCATGTTATCAACTAAATCCATGTTTCCAACAAGTCCCATACCAAGTCTATCTTCTGGAACGAAGGCTAAACGGACACCAAGATTACGAATTTGAGCAGGGGTTTTATCTTTTAAATTTATTCTTTCACCTTCTGGGGTAATGTATTCAATTGAACCGGTTTCTTTTTTAACTAAGCCGGCAATCGTTTCGAGTAATTCCTTTTGCCCAGAGCCAGAAATGCCAGCTATGCCGAGGATTTCTCCACTACGAGCATTAAGGAAAACATGATGTAAGACTTCTTGCCCCTCTTCATTCATGCAAGATAAATCACTAATTATTAGTCTATCTGTCGGATCTTTAGGCTCAGAACGTTTGATTGATAATTCGACTTTTTCTCCAACCATCATTTCTGTTAATTCGGCCTCATTTGTTTCGGAGGTTATTACGCTACCGATGCATTCGCCTTTTCTTAAAACTGCGACACGGTCGGAAACAGAAAGGACTTCATTCATCTTATGTGTAATGATGATGATTGATTTTCCATCATCTCTCATATTACGGATTACTTTGAAAAGCTTATCCGCTTCGATTGGAGTCAAAACGGCCGTAGGTTCATCAAGAATGAGAATATCAGCTCCACGATAAATGGACTTAACGATCTCTAATGTTTGTTTTTCGGAGACGGACATGTCATAGACCTTTTTGTTAAAATCGATCACAAATCCGTATTTTTGGCAAATATTTTCAACGATTTTCTTTGCATCTTTAACTGAAGAATAATCTACAGGTTTGTTTGTTTCTTTCTTTTTTATTTTTTCAAAGAAATATTTATTTTTTTGGTGTAAGGAAACCGTTGGCTTTATGCCAAGAACAATGTTTTCTAGGGAATTAAAGGCTTCGATGAGTTTGAAATGTTGGTGAATCATTCCGATATGATATTTATAAGCGTCTTTTGGTGAAGAGATTTTAGCTTCTTCTCCATTAATGATGATTTTTCCTTCATCAGGAAAATAAATGCCAGAAAGCATATTCATTAATGTGGTTTTGCCACTTCCGTTTTCTCCAAGAAGGGCAAGAATTTCGCCTTTGTAGACTTCTAAATTAACGTTATGGTTTGCTTTGACAGGACCAAAAGTTTTAGAGATGCCTTGCATTTGCACGCTTACAGTTTTTTCGCTCACTTTGTTATCTCCCTAAAAAAGAACAAAGGCCCAAGAGGTTAATCTTGGGCCGTATGAAAGATTAATATTTAGAATTGAGTAACTTAATTCCGTCAATTTTGATATCAAAATATGGAGCAGAACGTTTTTCGCTTTCAGCAAAATATGTTTTTCCATCTTTTGTGGTGACAACTTCTGTATCACCAGTATAGTTTGCATCAGTATCGACATCAGCCATATAGGAAGTAATGTGGCCTTCAGAATCAACTTTCATAGTGGAAGTGATTGCCTCTCCGCTAACAGTGAAAGAAGAGGTATCAAAGACTTTGATGGAACCATCTCTAAGTCCTGCGGCAACTGTGTTTAATCTTGCTTCAGTTCCGCTAACAGGTGCTTTTGCGCCTAATTCAGTTAAAGCAACAGAGCCATCATATAAGGTTGATCCTAATGCGCCAGTCCAATCGGTGTCGATGGATTTTCCGGCTTTAAGTTGTTGGAAACAATATTGGAAATATGGTTGCCAGTTGATTTTGCTAGAAACGACGAATGTATTTGGACAACGGGATTCAGTTGAACCGTTGTAAGAAACGTTAGGAACATTCTTTGATTCGCAAGCTGTAGGTGCGCCCCATGAGTCAGCGTGTTGGGAAATAAGAACGCAGCCATTGTTGATTAATGTTTCGGCAGCAGCTTTTTCGGCTGTTTCATCATACCAAGAACCAGTGAATTGGACTTGCATGGTTGCTGTTGGAACGATGGAACGAATACCAAGGAAGAAAGAAGTGTATCCAGAGATAACTTCGGCATATGTATAAGCGCCAACATAACCAACTGTTGGTTGAAGATTGGCGTTTTTGCTCATCATGTCTTGAAGCTTTAAACCTGCGGCGACGCCAGCAAGATATCTTCCTTCATAGATGGAAGCAAATGCGTTATGGAAATTAGAAAGTTTTTCAGTGTGGGCTTTTGTGCCTGTAGCGTGAGAGAATTGAACGTCTTTGAATTCTTTGGCGGCTTTTAAGATGTGATCTTCATGTCCAAAGGAATCAGCAAAGATGAATTTGCAACCGGAATCAACTAAATCTGCGGCCTTTTCATAGGCATCATTGGATTCTGGAACGCCTGTTTTGATGAGGGCTTTGACACCTTCTGCTTCACAAGCGGCGTTGAAAGCGTCAATGAAGTTTTTGTCATAGGTGGAGTTTTGATCGTGAAGGGCAATAAGTCCAACGGTCAAATTGCTTGAGCTAGATGAGGTGGTGTCACCATTATCGCATCCTGTAGCTGTAAAAGCGATGAGTGACAAAGCGGCTAATTTAATACACTTTTTCATGTGTTCTCCTTTTTCGTAGTCCTTGTTAGAGAATTGGAAAGAAGGCTTCAAGCATGAAAATCAAAAAAGTTAACGATAAGTATGCTTTTGTTCATAGTGTTGGATTAAGGTCCAACGTAGAAACTTTCCGCCAATCCGGCAATTAT
The DNA here is from genome assembly GCA_963657245.1 of Lachnospiraceae bacterium. Taxonomy (GTDB): domain Bacteria; phylum Bacillota_I; class Bacilli_A; order RFN20; family CAG-826; genus UBA4951. The sequence continues at coordinate 46,165 of CAVKLJ010000001.1, read as the reverse complement.
ACGAACAATGTCTTTCGACAATTAATTTTGAGTTAGAAAAGTCATATATGGAAGAAAATATTTTATGAAAACGTTTTCATTGGCAAAAAAATAAAAACTTGTACTTTATTCTCGTTTTGTGTTTTACTCTTAAAAAGATAAGGCCACATTTGACTTCCAAAAAATAAGGAGAACGTTATGCGTGAAATAGTTATAGGCGTTGAAGAGATTGAAGAATGTTACAAAAAAGTTGGAACAGAAATTTCAACTTCTCTAAAGAATGAAGAGAAACGACCAATTCTTCTTTGCGTAATGAAAGGCGCGATGACCTTCCTTATTGGAATGATGAAATATATTGATATTCCAGTTATTGTAGACTATATCCATATTTCTTCTTATGAAGGAACATCTACAACTGGTAATGTAAAACTTCTTCAAGATATGAATTTTGATCCAGAGGGAAGAACAGTTGTCATAGTTGAAGATGTAGTGGACACTGGTATCTCCATGACTTGGCTAGTTGACTTCCTTAAAAAGAAAAATCCTAAGCAAGTTAAGATTGCAACCTTCGTTGATAAACCAGCAAGACGTGAGAAAGACGTTAAACTCGATTACGTTGGTAAGGTCATTAAAGAAAATAAGTTCATTGTTGGCAATGGGTTCGATTACAACGAAATTGGAAGAAATATTCCTTATGTCTTCGTTCCAACAGAGGAAGATTTCAAGAATTGGGACGAGATTGTTAAGAAAGATCCTCTTAAAGACAATAAATAACGAAGGTTGGCGCTTGCCAACCTTTTTAAAATTTAAATTTCACCGTTAAAACCGGACTCTTTTACAAAGAAAGCGTTTGAATTTTGCCATCTTTTTTAAGTTTCTCTAGATAAAACGGAAGGGCGTAGAAAGGCATAGTCGTAATTTCATTTATTTCGTCTATTCCGTAATTATTCGTAGAAACCTTTAAACATCCAGAATAATGATTTAGCGTTTTGTATGTTTCAAGTGATCCTAGGTTACCACGTGATTTTTTAGCATCTAGAGGAATTGCTTCGCCGTTTATATCTAAGATAAATTCGAATTCCGACGATGTTTTCCCTTTCCAGAAAAAGAGTGGTATATCTCTAGACCTCAGCTCAATAGCGACGTAGTTTTCCATGAATACTCCAGATAAAGTATTGTTTTTTAGGGATGTCATAAAGGTAGATAAATTGATTCTAGATTGGTATGTGAATAGACCACAGTCTGGCAAATAGACTCGAAACAGAGAATCGTTTTGATTAGACAATGGCAATGTTACGTGCTCTTTAATCATGTTGCTCTTGTATATTAGTCTAGCCAATTCCAACCAATCGAAAGGCGTTAGATAATCTCTAAACCTTTTCCCTTTTTCTATTTCTGATATTTTGAAGTTCTTATTTTCTTTCCCTAATTGATCGTAGATACTATCGAATATCATTCTTGAACGAACGATCGTGGAACTCGATAGCTGATATAAACCCATATCAGCAAGATAATCGTTATATATTCTTTGGATTGTTTGCTGGCATCTTAATATCGATTTTGTTTCTGAATATATTTTTACCGCTTCAGGCATGCCACCTACTTGCAAATAAGTGTAGAATGCGTCTAATGCCAATTCGTGGACTTCGGTTTCTAACTTTACCCCTTCAACAATAGATTTCTCGATTAAGGAATATAGGGTTGGCCTACATTCTAGAATGAATTCATCAAATGTCATTGGATACATATCTATTTGGTCTATTTTTCCTACTGGATAGAAGAAGTTATTATGACCGTCCTGATTCTCTGGGTTGATCTCATTGTCAAACTTGACATTTCCGTTTTCGTCGCTTTCTAGCTGTTTCAATTTAACCCTCACTAATGAACCAGTCATAATTACTGGTATCTCTGGGAAATCTTGGCAAAAATATTTAGCCGCTGTTAGAATTTGAACAGCTTCTTGTATTTCGTCGAAAAACAATAAGGTGTCCTTATCTATTTCCGTTTCGAAATTAAGGCTTAAGAAATCGATTATGTTTTTTGCATTAGGATGGTTTTTAACAAACTTTCTTATTTGCTTGTTTTCGCGAAAATCTATATAAACCATTTTCTTGAAGTTTTGTGGTCCGAAAATGTCTTTTATCAAATAGGTTTTTCCCACCTGTCTTGCGCCGGTTATTAAAAGCGGTTTTCTGTACTTGTCGTTTTTCCAACCAAGCAATTTTGTTTCAACGCTCCTTCTCATCAAAAACCTCCTTATTTATTATTGCCATTTAATTATGTGCAACAATTACACATTTTTCAATGGAATTATGTGCAACAGTTGCACATTATTTAAAACGAACCACATTTTTTATTTATCATTCAAAAGAATTAACGTCTCTAAAATAAATCAATTATAATTTTCTCACGAGGAAAAATTATGAAACAATTACCTGACTTTAAAGACTGTATTTTCTATGAAATTTATCCTAATTCATTCATGGATTCCGATGGCGATGGTTTTGGAGATCTTAAAGGCATTCTTTCAAAACTTGATTACATTCAAGAACTAGGATGTAACGCTATATGGCTTAATCCTATATATGATTCCCCATTCAAAGATGGCGGATATGATGTTCGTGACCAATATAAAGTTTCTTCGCGTTATGGTACGAATGAAGATTTAAAGACATTAATTACCGAGATGCATTCCCGCGGAATGAGATTATTCCTGGATTTAGTACCAGGGCACATGTCTATTGAAAACAAAGAATTCCTTCGCTCTGCAGAAGGAAAGCCTAATGAAGACTATGACTTATTCATTTGGAACGATAATCCTTGGAATTTAGAAAACGGTTATCGTCTCATTTCCGGCTGCTACGACCGTAATGGCTGTTATATGGTTAACTTCTTTGCCCACCAACCTGCTATTAACTATGGATTTAATAAGATTGAATATCCATCATGGCAAAAGAGTTATAAAGAAACAAAACGTGGTAAGGAATATCTAGAGAAAATTATGAGATACTGGCTTTCTTACGACATTGATGGTTTCCGCGTTGATATGGCCAATTCCCTTGTTAAAAACGATGGAGAAGATAAAAAAGGAACTATTGCTTTATGGCAAGAGATTCGTAAAGATCTTAGGGAAGACGGAACAAAAGAATTCTATATGACAAGTGAATGGTCGGTTCCAGATCAATCTTTAGAAGCGGATTTTGATTCTGATTTCTGCCTTGATTGGGTAACCAATTGCACACACCGCCTTTGGAGACAAACGGAAGATGGATTTAAATATCCTCTTTTCCACAAATACGATGAAAAACTTTACGATTTATATCTTGAGAATTTCAAATTCTGGATCAAATCATGGAAAGAAGGAAAAGGTCGTTTATCCTTCATTTCAGGAAACCACGATACAACACGTATTGCTAATTTCTTAAATGAAGAAGAACTCAAACTTGCTTATCTTTATCTATTCACAATGCCAGGCGTTCCTTATATCTATTATGGCGATGAAATTGGCATGCACGCCGATCTTTCCTTGCCATCATTTGAAGGAGGATACCAAAGAACGGGCACACGTAGCCCAATGAGATGGAATTCTAAGAAGAATGCAGGATTCTCTACCGCTGATAAGACATTCCTCCCAACAAACGAAAAAGATTCAACTGTTGAAGAAGAGATGAAAGACGAAAATTCTTTGTGGAATGTAGTTCACGCTTTGATCAAACTTCGTAATGAAGATGGAGATTTACGTGGTGATGATTTTGAGCTTCTTAATGAGAAGATTGCCTATAAGCGTGGCAAGGACTTAGTTGTCATAAATATTCTTGATGATGAACAGATTATCGATGTGCCAGCAAATGCAAAAATTATCTTCTCTCTAGGCGATGCTAAGTTAAAAGATGGAAAGCTTCATCTTGCTCATCATGGCGCGGCAATAGTTAGATAAAAATCTAAAAATCCATAATAAAAAGCCTCTTATTTTGCAATAAGGGGCTTTTCAAATACGTGATATTTATAATTTGTAGGCATCAAGGCCAGGTGTGGCATTGCCATCATAATCAAATAGACATTGGTTTGCCCATTCATTATGTGTTGGCTTATTTGTTTCGCCAGTGTAGGTTTCCCCTTCATAGGTTGCCCAGCATAAGCCTTCTAGAGGCAACCAGAATGGTTCCCAATAATAGATGGCGCCAATCTCGTGTTCCTTTGCTAACTTGATAAGGGTTGTTAAGAATTCCTTTTGACCTTCCTTTGTTAATGGATATGGGTGATATACGCCTTCTTGTTCAAAGAATTTCTCAGAGATAAGGTTATCGCCATAGTTGCCGTTCGTAACGAACGCTTCCATGGTAAATCCATACCCTGTTTCAACGATCCAAATAGGTTTATGGAATTTTTCTTTTAAATTATCAACATTCTTGAAGAACATTGGGAAAGTGCCGTGCCAATATGGATAGTAGGACAATCCGATGATGTCGAAGTCTACTCCACGTTTGATGATTTCACGGAAATATTCTTCATGAAGAGGAACGTCGTAACTTTTCTCAAGATGGATGATGAGCTTACTTTCTGGGGAAGTTTCTCTTGCACCTTTAATGCCATTTTTGAGGAATAAGGCAAGATTGTCATAGTTTGAACGAAGACCGTCTTCGCCTCTCTCACCTAATTGGCCTAATGGCCAAAGCATGCCGTTGGTGATTTCGTTGCCAATTTGAATATAAGGCAATTCAATTCCTTCGGCTTTGATATCAAGAATGGTCTTTTTTGTGTATTCGTAGACTTTTTTAGCAACTTCTTCAACGCCAAGACCTCTCCAGGACTTAGGCATTAATTGTTTGCCAGGATCACACCAAAAATCGCTATAGTGGATATCTAGGAGGATGTTATAGCCATCTTTGACGGCACGTTTAGCAAGTTTAATCCATGATGGAAAATCAACGGTGCCTCCGCCATATGGACGACCATTTTCATCATATGGATCAATCCAAAGACGTAAACGCATAGACTTAACATCGTTATGCGTATGCAAGAAGACCCACGGATCGACTTCCTTGCCGTTGTAATAGTAATGAGGATTTTTTGCGTCGACTTCAAGTTGTGTTGAGGCGTCAATTCCTAAAAACATTATAATTCTCCCTTTTTATATGGATGCCAAGTGATTGGCTCGTTATCTTCGTTCAACGAAGTAATACGGTCAACAATATGGCCATATTTGAGTTTAATCATCTGGTTCCATTCTTTGACTTTCTTTTCGTCTCCGTGAAAACAGCAACGAATGCAGTAATATTCGTGTTTCTCTTCATCGTAGAACATATCGATGTCGATATCACGCATGAAACATTGTGGGCAACGATAGTTTAGTGCACCTTTTTTACTTTGAGCCATGAGCTTAATTCTCCTTCTTTTGTGAATTTCTTCTTAATGCTTAGACGGAACATTGGTGAGAAGGCGATACCTTCTTCAACACGGCCAGAATAGCCTTTATCCTCGCTTCCCATTTCAACGATGGTGTTTACTTGAGGAATGATTGCTCTTGCAAGGCTTTCTTCCTTCTCAATGTTTCTCATCTTATAAGCATATTCAATGGATTCTTTCTCTTTGCCCTCGACCTCAAGAGTGACGCCAGTCATATCGTCGCTATATTCATCGATGCCGTAGCAGCCAACGAGATAATCTTCGATTTCAATGCCTTCTTCGTCAAGTGGAGAGAGAATTTCACGCGTGGTGATGATTTCTCCTGTGCCTTTCTTGAAAAGATATTTAGAACGCATCTTAACTGTCAAATCAGAGAAGACGACGTTAAACTCATTTGTTGTAAGAAGAATATCTTCACCAACCTTAGAATACGTTGCCATTGTTCTTTCAAGGGCAAGATCAACTTCTTCGTTATGACGTTTGATAACTGCGCTCTTTAAAGTTCCTTGTCCAGCGTAGTGGGTGAAGAAACCTGCACGATAGTTAGCTTGAATGATGTATGGATAGGAGCAGTTATAGGCATTTCCTGTACCAATACCCACTGGTAAATCGAGTTTGCCGACGTATGGGTTTAAACAAATCATCGCACCGCCTTGGTTGAAATCAAGACATGCTCTCATATATGGGTCATAATACCAGAAATATTCTTTATCTGAGCCATAGAGAACGTCTTTCCACAAGGCAACTTCTGGCTCCATATATGAAGGATGTTTCTCGCGATAATAGTCGGCATATTCACTCATTGTCATATCAACGAGTTTGCCTTCTTTTTTGAGCTTTTCGTAATAATCAAGGCCATCGCAGTAAGACTTACGGAGCAGTTCATACGGTTGTTCCCATCTTCCTGCCTTATTTAACCAGCCTGGTCCTACAAACATCATATTATAGGAATTTCCGTTGTTATATTTTCCTTGTTGACGATACATATCAACGAGGTTGAAGAAATATGGAAGTTCGTTATCTTCGTATATCATTCCACGGAGAACGTTTTGTGGGTGAGTACCAAAGTTAGAGCCGTTTCCATCAAAACATGCCATAAGGTCGCGGGAAAGGTGAGGAATGGCAACAATACCAGAGTCATCTTCTTTGGAATCTGCTGGCATACAAGAGTTAACTTTAGAAGGAATCCATGGAGCCCATGGTCCGCCGTCGATAAAGGTATACCAGGAGTTATTTGTGGTGTGATAGCACTTAACACCTTCTTCCCAACATGTTGCAACCGCACATTTGACCATTGGGTATTTCTTTTTGATGTAGTTGATGGTATAGGCATCCATATAATATGAGCCAGTTGATTCTGGATAGAAACCAAACTTCTCGTAGAATAAACCAAAGACATCATCAACGATTCTCTCTTTGTCTTCGTTAGAGAACATCCAAATGCAGAAATCCTTTGTTTTGTATTTCTTATAGAATTGCTCACATGGAAGGCCAAGTAAGGTAAGTGCGATTTCATCGCCATATTTCTCATGGTCACGTTTTGCTAATTCGACAACGACATCACTAAATAATGATGCGTATGTCATTTCGATTGTTGTTTTTAAACCACGCTTATGCGCTTCGTCTTGTTGAAAGATGAAAATACTTAATGATTCATCAAGAAGAGCGGTGGAGGTAAGATCGTCTGCTTTGCCGCTTTGCGTGGTTTTTTGGGCGTACTCAGGCGCCATTTCTGGACGATCAATTAAGGTAAGTACAAATTTGTTTTCCATTTTATTCCTTTCTTTTTAGTTTGCTCTGACAAAGGACCAGTTGTCGTTATGTCCCCAGCTTGTTGCGCCAGCTTCACATTCCATACCAATTGTAACATCACTTGTTGAAGAGACTTCAATTGATGGAACAGACCATTCTACTGCGTTCGCATCATATCCTTTGCAGTTTGCTAACATTGAAATTGTTTTCTTTTCTCCATTACCGATTTGATAGAATAAATTAAATTTCGTATATCCGCCATACTCAGTTGTCTTATGTGTCAAAACATATGTGCTTAAGTTATATGTTCCGGCTGGAATCGAACTTAATTTTTGTGAAAGGGTAAATGTAAATGCGCTTGAAGACCACCAATGGAAGTAATGTGTGCCAGCAATATTCATTTCACTCTTTGTTTCAACACGGACGCCATTGCTTGAAGCTTCCAAAGTCCAAGGAGAGCCAACTTTATATTCGTTTGCACTTGAACCTTGCAAAGTGTTTTGATTTTCAAAGGAATTATCTTTGACGTAGTTATAGATGACAAGAACATCACAAGTAACATCATACCCGCCTAATTTGCCATGTATTGTCGTATGGCCTTGTTCAGCGGTTTTTAATGCTGCAAGTTCAGATTCATTCCAAACGATTGTAGCAGTGCTCAATCTATCGAGATTTGTGATGATTTGACCTTCTGTTGGAATCGAATTCGACTCATCTGATAAGTTATATGTTGCACTGAATGCAGATTTAGCAGGTCCAAGAGTTGCTTCTTCTTTTTCTTTAGAACCATCTTGGATTAGCTTATAGGATTTATATGATGGAAGAGCTTTGCCCGTGTAATCGAATAAGGCTTGGTTTGCCCAACTTGAGTAGCAAGATGAATCCGAATATCCGCTTAAATCAGAGGATTTTTCATAGTCGTAACCGTGATCGTTGTAATAATAGCCAGTCTTTGTTACCCAGCCACTTCCTTGCTTTGGAAGCCAAGCTGGTTCCCAATAGAAGAGACCAGTGCCTTTTCCGTCTGGAACTTTGGATAAGCAATCAGCTAATTCTGCTAATTCCGATGTTTGAGCTTGGTAAGATGTCTTATAACCACCTGCTTCATTCATCTTGGAAGAGAATTGGTTATTGCAATATGATGCATAATCGTCCGTATAACCCCAGGAAGTTTCAACAATCATGACTTCTTTGCCGAATGTTTCAGCACAATAATTCATGACTTCTTGGAGATTTTTTCTGCTACCGTGCCAGAATGGGTAGTAGCTTAATCCACATACATCCCAATCAACTTTCCATTTTGTATAGAGTCTATCATAGATTTGATAAACACCTGATGGATTGGTGATATTCGTTAAATGTACAATTGTTTTAACGTCTGGATAGATTGCTTTAGATGTTTCAACACCAGCCTTGATCATTTCAGCGAAATACCAAGAAATAGCATTATCGCTTCCAGCCATGCCGTTATTGACTTCGTTACCGATTTGAACTGCATCGACTGTTAAGCCCGCTTCTTTAAAAGCGTTTAAGGCATGAGCAGTGAAATCACCAACACGTTTATATTGAGTTTTGTCGTTGATTGTTGGCTTACCATTTTCTAGCCACATCCAATCCTTAGGGGCCCATTTCTTAGATGGATCGACCCATGAATCACTGTAATGGAAATCAAGAAGAATCTTCATTCCGGCATCTGAAGCACGTTTAGCAAGATATATATCGGTAGAAATATCATTGGTTCCTCCGCCATAACTTTCACCATATTTATCATATGGATCAACCCATAGACGGAAACGGGCATAGTTTGCTCCGCCTGCTTTTAAGATTTTGAACAAATCTTCTTCTTTGCCGTCTTCGCCATAGAATCTGCCACCGGCTTTTTCTACTTCGTATAAAGATGAGCAATCAACACCCCAGGCAAAATCATCAGAAAGAGTGTTTGTTGGTTTATTCGCATAGACGCTATCGTAGTCGTATTCAACTGTGTTAGTTGTAGTGCCGACTGTGTATTTATCGGTTATTTCTTTTACTTCAAGGGCTTTTCCATCATCGCGGTTAAAGACTTGATCATCTGGATCGACTGAGCTACTTCTTGAGGAAGAGGAACTAGAGGAAGAAGATGAGGATGAAGAGGATGATTCGCTTGAATCGGTCTTTGGCTGATTGCAACCAGCGAGGATTAAAGCCAAAAAAGAGAAACTTAAGGCTATTACCTTTTTCATTTTATTTCCTTTCTTTCCAGAAATATGCAAACGATTAAATCTGGAATTTTCTTAAAAAAGTAGGGGAACCGAGAAGGCTCCCCTTATAAATCTTAGTTGTTAATGAGAGATACTCCGGTTTCAGGATCGAAGAATTGCATAACTTTTCCTTCGAAGGTGAGATAGAGTTCTTTTCCAGCTACCATTGAGTCTCTTTCTTCATCAGAAAGCTGAATGGTTGGAACACGAACAACGAGTTGGGTGCCATCGTCTGTTAAGACGTGTAAGTGAAGCTCGCTACCCATCATTTCGTTAACTTGGATTTCAACATGGATGCTAGATGGGCCTTTTTCTCCTAAGACGACGTGTTCAGGTCTTACGCCAAGCGTAACGTTGAGCCCGCCTTCTGGAACTTCAGCGATCTTTTCGGATAATAGTTTTGCTCTATCATCAGTAATTGGGAGTTTTCCTCCAAATGCACTGACATAGTATTTGCCTTTTTCAAGGGTTAATACGGCTGGGAACGTATTCATCTTTGGAGCACCGATAAATTCTGCAACGAATAAGTTAACTGGCTTATCGAAGACTTCGTGTGGTGTGCCAACTTGTTGGATGAAACCATCTTTCATGATGACGATTCTATCGCCTAATGTCATAGCTTCGGTCTGATCGTGGGTAACATAAACGAAGGTTGTTTGAATCTTCTTTCTTAAGAGAATGATTTCAGCACGCATCTGGTTACGGAGCTTTGCATCGAGATTTGATAATGGTTCGTCCATTAAGAAGACCTTACAATCCTTAACCATAGCACGACCGATAGCGACACGCTGTCTTTGACCGCCAGAGAGGGCTTTTGGCTTACGTGTTAAGTAAGGGGTGATGCCTAAGATTTCAGCTGCATTTGTAACACGGGCATAGATTTCGTCTTGGCTCATTTTTGGGCGAAGAAGACGAAGAGGGAATGCCATGTTTTCAAAGACTGTTAGATGTGGGTACAAAGCGTAGTTTTGGAAGACCATTGAGATATGACGGTCTTTTGGTTGGAGGTCATTGACGACTTCTCCATCAATTTCAACTGTACCTTCGCTGATTTCTTCAAGACCTGCGATCATACGGAGAGTGGTGGATTTACCACATCCGGATGGGCCGACGAATACAACGAATTCCTTATCGGCGATTGTGAGATTAAAGTCATGAACAGCAACTACGCCGCCTTGATAGACTTTTTTAACATTTGTAAGTTTAACTTCTGCCATAATTTTCTCCTATCCTTTGACGGCGCCACCTGTGACACCTTCGACATAATATTTTTGAAGTAAGATGAATAACAATGCTACTGGAACGGCAACGATAACACCGCCTGCGCAGAATGCGCCATAGTTAGAGTTAAGCGACGCATCCGTGCCAATCATGTTTTGCAAAGCAACCGCAACGTTGAATCCTTCTGGATTATTTGCAGCAATGTATTTTGCAAACACGAAGTCTCCCCAAGGAGCCATAAAGGCCGTCAATAACGTATAGATGACGATTGGCTTAGAGAGAGGAAGGATAATTTTAGTAAGAACTTGAGCATTTGTTGCTCCATCGATTCTTGCCGCCTCATCCAAACTCTTAGGAAGAGTATCGAAGAAACCTTTAGAAACGTAATATCCCATACCAGAGCTTGCGACATAAACCAAGATTAAACCAGGAACAGCAGTAGCCCCAGTTAATCCCATATCCGCAAGAACACGGTAGAGAATGATCATCGTAAGCATTCCTGGGAACATACCGAGAACTAACATGAAGTTCATTAAGAATTTACGTCCTTTGAAACGAAGTCTTGAAAGAGTATAACTCATGCAAAGAACGATGATCGTTTGAAGAATTGCAGTGGCAACAGCCATGATCAATGTGTTCAAGAACCAGTGAACGAATTTGATGTTGTCAGTAACGGTGAACAACTTAACATAGTTATCAACGCCCCATTGTTTTGGCCATAAATAACCGTGTGGTGCACTTGTTGCAGTTTCGAAACTATCGAGGAAAATGCCAACGAATGGGAATAACCAAATAATGGTCATTAAAATGAGGATGATGTAAATAACGGTATTTGCGATTGTTGTTTTCGCATGAAGCCCCATGTGACGTTTTTCCGTGATTTCAACTTTAAGATCGTCATTTTCAAGGACTTGTGTATTTTTGTCTTTTCTCATTATTGATAGTCCTCCTCATTCTTGTTAGATGGCATAAGGTTATAAACAATAAGGGATAAAACAGCGGCAACCAAGAATACTAAGATACCAACGACTGATGCCATGTAGTATTTGGAATCTGTATCAGTGGTGATTTTGAATAACCAAGTGACAAGTAAGTCGGTGTAGCCAACTGAGCCTTGAGCGCCTGAGGCTGCGGAATTTGTTGGTCCGCCACCAGTAAGCAAGTAAATAACGTTGAAGTTATTCATGTTGCCGATGAATGATGTTAATAGGTATGGGCCTGTAACGAACAACATATATGGAAGTGTGATCTTCACGTATTGTTGGAATGCGTTTGCGCCATCGATTTTTGCAGATTCATACAAGTCTTGAGGAATGTTCATCAAGATACCTGTGGCAATAAGCATTAAATAAGGAATACCAATCCAGATGTTAATGAGAATAACGGTAACTCTTGCGCATGTTGGATCGTCATAGAAACTAAATCCAGTAACTCCGAACCAATCTCTTAGTTTGGCAATGATAATGCCGTTATTAGCAAACATCTTTGAGACGTAAAGCAAGGAAATAAATTGAGGAATAGCAATCGTTAAGACAAGGACGGTTCTCCAGAATTTCTTTAAATGAATGCCTTTCTTGTTGATGATCATTGCAACGATCATACCTAAGAAGTAGTTGGAGAATGTTGCAAAGAAAGCCCAAATAAGAGTCCATACAAGAATCTCACCAAAAGCGGCCGAATAAGCTTTATCTCCGCTGCTCCAGTTCAACATCGTGTTGAAGTTGTCCCATCCAACCCAATGGAATAGGTTGTTCGTGTAACCATTGTCTAAACCACTATAGTTTGTAAAGGCAACCAAAACCATGAATACAATTGGTAAAACCGTGAAGATGATGATACCGGTGACTGGTAAAGCAAGCAACGTTTTATGGAATTGATCATCTACAAGGGAACGTAAATCGTCTTTTCCACTCTTAAGAGGTTTTCCGCTAGCGACGATTTCTTGGGAAATCTTATTTTGCTTAACGTTTAGTCTCCATGTATAGATGAAAGCAATGATGAAGAATATCGTTAAGACACCATAGAGAAGAATTCTAAATGAATTATCATGATATCTCGTGACATACGTATCAAGATCTGGGTCGAAAACGTTTACTTCAGGGCCAACTTTACCAAGAGATGGCAACATGCTTAGCCAATATCCGCCTCCTTGTGGTAAACACATGAAGACGATAAAAACAGCTTCAAAAAGGAAGAAAAGAACACCTCTTAGCCATTGGCCTCTAAGAGCCGATCCGAAGCCCATCACCAAAAAGGAAATGCGGGTCTTCCAATCGCCATTTTTGAAAGTGTTCAGCACATCCATGACATCGTTTTTCACGAATAAGCCAAATTGTTTTAGCTTAGACCATATCTTTAATCCAAGATTTTTGAACCAAAGAGGGATGCCACAGAAAAAGGCTAAAAACTTGTAACCGAATTTTTGGAATTTATTCAACTTAAGATATTCCAAATCACTATATTGTTTCATAGCACGCCTTTCTTTATCACTTTATTAGGATAAAAGGTGGGGTGTAAAGTGAACAACCCCACCTTTAAAGTTAAGAATTAGTCAACTAAGCTGATTGTTCCGCCAGTGACGTTTCCGTCTGCATCGACTGTGGTGACGAGTTGGATCTTCTTTGTTCCGGCATTTTCTGCTGTGATATTGAAGTTGCCATCACCTTCTCCGTAAGCTAAGTCCCAGCTTAAGCCTTGACGGCATTTGAATTCGTCGCCTTCTGCCAAGAGGATGGCGTCCTTTGTTGTCCATGTGTTTGTTGGACTTTCAACCATTTCGATATCGGTATTCCAATCGCAGTTTTGAGATGCAATTTTGCCAATAACGGTGAATGCACGTCTTTGTTCGTCTGTCATTGAAAGAGCTTTGTCAATCTTTTCTTTGTAGCTCTTTAGAACCTTGTTGATTGCATCGTCTGTTCCGTCAGCATCTTTAAGATCTGTAGCGATGACTTTTGCAATATCCCACCAAGAACCATGGATTTGTCCTTGTGGTGTAGCATATTTGTTTTGTTCGGATAAAGCGACAAGGGCTGGATTTGCTTTGTATTCATCAGTTCCTTGTGCGACTTTGTTAGAAGGTCCCCAACCAAATGCATTCAATCTGCTCATTTGGGCATCATAATTTGTCAAATATTGAGCAAGTTTGTGGAGGTTAGACTGCTTTGTGGCGTCTTGTTGTGGCTTGACACCCATGAGCTTGTAGCCGGAGTAGGAGCCTAAGTGATAGGATTTTCCATTAACTGTGTAGCTTGGAAGATCGGCGACACCCATATTGTCTCCTAAAATTTCCTTAACATCGTTATAAACCCAAGTACCAGAGACTAAGATAGCTGATTTTGTAGCAGCGTTGAAGTCGGCGGCTTTAGAGGAAGATTCGTGCATTTCTGACTTGACTAATTTTTGAACGCCTTTAGCTGCGATAACACCGTTATCACTATAGTAGTTGTCATCAACGGAGGTAAATTTACCATTGCTGTCTGTTGTCCAGTTGGAATGGCAAAGCGGAGTGGTTGCTCCGTCTTCATAAGCCATGAAGAAGGCTGCTAAGTACCAAGCACTTGTCCCCATTTCCATGGAGAATTTTCTTCCAGCCTTTTCGCAATCGTCGATTAAAGATTCGAGACTGTCGAGGTGAGAGGTATCTGTAATGACACTCTTGTCATAATACATGAAGTATCCGTTATCGGCTGTTAATGGATAAGCATAGATGTCTGTGCCAGATGAAGCAGCGGTAACGCTATCACTTGTGTTGTTGTCTTTAACGAAGGAAGCGGCTGATGTTCCTAATTTTGCTAAAGCGCCACCTTGGACTAAACGAGCAAATTGGTCTTGTGCGAAGCAGTAGATATCAGCACCTGCGCTAACGTCTGTCAACATTTGTGTAGCAGATTCAGCTTCTGTGACACCAACGACATTAACCTCATAATTTAGACCGTTATCATCAACGTACTTTTGTGCTAAGGTCTTGAATGAGTCAGAAACTCCGGCAACTTCGGAAACCCAGATTGTGATCTTTTCTTTTCCAGATCCGCAAGATGCCAAAACGGCTGCTGTTGAGGCAAGCAAAACTGTTGCCATGACTTTTTTATTGAATTTCATTAATTTTTTCTCCTTTCAATAATTAGGAGTTAAGCGCTTACATATTTCAGGTTACGAATAAGTGTGAACGCCACTCTTTTTGAAGTCGAGACAATTTTAGTGAGTCGCCAAAAAAAAGTAAAGCGCTTTCATTGACGTGAAATGACATTTTTTCGACTTAAAATGCTGTTTTTTGAAAATGTGCATTTTTACATTTTTTAGCAAAAACAACGTTCTATCGAAACTTTCATATGAAACGTTTGTAGAACTAACTATTAATTTTTTATAGCGACTTAAAAAATTATTTTTTACAGTTTTTAAAGTGGTTTTTAAATAAAAAAGTCGGCTTGTTACCGACTTGTTGGAAAATGATGTTTTTTATTGAAGGATAACGCTACTATGAGCCGCGAGTCTAAGCTTGCCATCACTTAATTCTGGAATGCGGTGCATGGTATTTATTTGCTCTACTATCTTTTCTCCAGGGCTAACTAATTCCATATTATGACTAGAGAAGTTATGGACAATGATGATCTTGTTTCCTTCATATTCTAAGGAATAAGCCATTGCGCTATATTCTTCTGTATCTAATTTCGATGTTAGGTCAGTGTATTTAGCGTGCTTGATCCAGGAATATTTGTTGCGGAGGTGGATCATCATTTTATAGTGATTGGTCAAAGAGAATTTCTCTTTTTGAAGGTCGTTAACACCTTTGCTTACTTGCTCGTTTTTGCTTAATTGTTTTTTATCGGATTCAGGGAAAGCACACTCGCCAGTTTTATCCGATTCGCTCCAAATCATTGGGAGACGGCGGCGAACATCGCTTTGATCATCTGGGCTTGTGATACGAGTACCTTTTAAGGCGATTTCTTCTCCGTAGTAGGTATAACTTGTTCCAGGCAATAAGGAATAGAAAGTACAAGCGGACTTATAAATGCTTTCATCGTCGAAATATTTAGAAACCCTATCTTGATCGTGGTTGCTTAAGAAATAGGACGTATAAGAATCCTTGTTATAGTTCTTTCTTGTTCTTTCAACGCTTTCTATCGTCGAGGACATAACATCCGCTCTTCCATAGCCTTTTATGATGTTAATACAAGAAGAATCTCCTCCTGCGGCAAGGGAGAAGCCAAAGAAAGAATCACATTTAGATTTGAAATATGGGTTTAACGCTCCATCAGAAGACCAGGCCTCACCAACCATATAGAAATCTTCGTCATATTTATGAGCAGTATCCGCAAGCCAGTTTAAGAATTCAA
Organism: Lachnospiraceae bacterium; assembly: GCA_963657245.1. Classification (GTDB taxonomy): domain Bacteria; phylum Bacillota_I; class Bacilli_A; order RFN20; family CAG-826; genus UBA4951. Next base: position 30,231 of record CAVKLJ010000001.1, on the reverse strand, counting down.
CGTTTTTGCTTGTCACGTTGTAGTAATAATAAAGAACCGCATCTAAACGGAAACCTTTAACTCCGTGTCCAATCCAGAATTTAACGATGTTTTCTAATTCAGAACGTACGCCTTCTGAATCAAGGTTGAAATCTGGCATTGAATCGCTAAAACGAGATTCATAGTTAACACCTTGATATGTGTTGTAGCCATCTGGTTTAGTGGTGGTGTTGAAATTGAACCAATCCGCTTTAGAATCACTTCCTGTTTTTCCAGCCTTGTAATCAGCGAGTGATTCTTGGAAATATGAATTAAGAATTGAGCAATGGTTGAACACCATATCCAAAACGATGTCGATGTTATATTTCTTTGCCTCAGTAACTAAAGAATCGAAGTCATCCATTGTTCCGTAATCTGAATTGACGGTGTAGTAGTCAAGAACATCATATCCATGGTAAGAAGGGCTGCGGAAGATCGGCATAAGCCATAAAGACTTATAACCCATATCGGATAAATAAGGAAGTTTTTCCTTAACGCCATTCAAATCACCAATTCCATCGCCATTTGAATCATAGAATGATCTAACAAAAATCTCATAGTTCATCGATCCGTCTTTGTTGGAAGATTCAGCATACGTGTAATCTTTCGCATCGTCCTTTTTTAGTTTGATTGGATCATCATCTAATGGATCGTGACTACACGAAGATAGGGGCAACATCCCAAGCGCTGCCAAGGCAAATAAGAACACTCTTTTTTTCATCTTTGTTTTTTCCTTTCGTTTTTCTCTATTTCTTCTTTTTTAGTTAACGTTGGATTTTTTGCAAATAAGAATGGGAAGGAAAAGAATGCACCCATCAGGAAAACTAGTAGAAGACCGGCATTCAGGATCGCCCATTTCAAAGTGATAGGAAACTTAAAATCGTATACTCCAGTAGGAATAACAATTAATAATCCATATATAAATAAGAAAAGGCCAACTAAGAAAATGAAGCCAACGACCACCAGGAAAGGAATACTTACTCCCTCGTATGCACTATATACAAGCCCTCTCATTATGAAACTGCCACGTTTAAAAGCGGATAAAGTCACCATGATTAAGAAAACAAGCACGATTAAATGTATTCCCATATAAATAAGTTCAAATATATTGTCGTTCATACTTTGATTTTGCCAAATATCCACGATGCAATAAATGGTACTAAATAGCGTGAAAACGCCAAGAATTATCCAAATCGCTAATAAACCGTGTAAAAAATTAACTTCTCTCTTTGTGACCATAAATCTTGGCTATTATAGCATAAAAAACGTTTTTGAATCCCCAATGGTTTCTTAGGCCAAAAATATTTCTCCATTATTATTCACATTTTTCTAGCAGTGCTATAATCGAATTGTAAAGAAAAGAGGTTCATGAATATGAAACCGAAGAAAAAGAAAATTCTGATTATATCATTGTCTGTTTTAGCTGCAATAATTGTTTTGCCAGCAGGATTTTTGGGGATTGTCGCGGCTTCCTCTGCTTTAAGAGCCACCAATGTCTCAAAAGATTCAACTATCGAAAACAATACTGGACTCGTCCAAGCCAAAGGCAAAGCCCTATATGACAAAGATGGCAAATATCTTCTTTTAAGAGGAGTTAACGCTGGTGGTTTATTAGTTTCCGAAGGCTGGCTTTCCCCTTATAGCGTAGGTGAGAAACTAAATAAAAATGGAGAAGTTGTCCTTGATAAAGATGGCTTACCAACCTATCCAAAACTTCCAATGGAAGAAACGCTTGAAGGATTTAATTCGAATACTAATTTAACTGATGCTCAAAGAGATGAATTAATCGACATTTACAGAGAAAATTGGTTTGGCGAGCAAGATTTCAAGAATGTTAAAGACATGGGGCTAAATGCCATACGCCTTCCTTTCTATTGGCGTGATATTCTCGATGAGAAAGATGGTAAATTTACACGCAAGAGCGAGGAAAAAGCTTTCTCCTATATCGATTCATTCATTGAAAATTGCCAGAAGAATCAAATCTACTGCATTCTTGACTTACATGGTACACCAGGTGGACAAAGTGGTTATGAACACTGCGGAACAATGAAAGGCGCAGATCTTTGGACGGTTGATGCTTATCAAGATGCCACGGTTGATCTTTGGAAATACGTTTCTGAGCATTATACGAAGGAAAAACCAGAACTTGGTAAGTGGATTGCAACTTACGATATCATGAATGAACCATGTGCTTATTTTGATAACCAAGATGCTGGAACTATTGAAAGCGTTTGTGCGCCAGTTTTCGATAAGATATATAAAGGAATAAGATCAGTTAACGATAATCACGTTATCACAATAGAAGGAGTGTGGTCCTTTGACAACTTCCCTGATCCATCTAAATATGGTTGGGAAAATATTCAATATGAAACCCATTTATATAACTGGAATAGAAGTAAGATTCCTAACTGGTTATTCAACTGTTACCATGAACTCAAGAACTGGGGACATGATTACGATGTTCCTTACTATATAGGTGAATTCACCTTTTTTGAAGACGCCTCAGCTTGGGATTCTCAACTAAGCATGTACGAAAAGAGAGGCTATTCTTGGACAATGTGGACGTATAAAGCAGCAGTTACTGGTTGGTGGACAACCTCTTGGGGCGTATACACTCAAAAACTCGATCTTCAAAACGGAAAGAGAAAGGTTAACTTAAAAACTGCGACATTTGATGAAATCAAGAGCGCATTTGAAGCAACAAATACGAAGAATTGCGAATTATCAAACACTTATAAGTACATCACTGATTTCTTGAATAAATAGTTTTAGATGACTGAAAATAATACGATAGAAAATTCGTTTCATAGTAAATTGAAGCTATCGTATTTTTTCTTTGCAATACTCCCTTTCAAAACAACCTTATCTGTTTATATAACGTAAGAATAAACATATGAAATTCGATTCTAAATGTTATTAAAATTTACAATTTATTCAAAAACTAAGAATATATCGAATCATATTTGATTACTTGCACTAATTTTCAAGGGAGTTTTCATCATCTTCGCACTAAAAATCAAGGGATTTTTTATTGTTTGAGCATCTTTATAGCGTTCCTTTTTCTTCTATGTTAAAGTATGGAAAAGGAGACAATTGTTATGATCAAATTCTTCAAAAACAAAGACAACAAAGAAGTAAGAATGGTGACTAATGACGAAAATCCCCAACCAAACGAAATTGAACTAAAGGCAAACGACACTGATGCAGCAAAAGAGAAACATGTTCCTGTTATTGAAAAAGAAGGGAATAGTGTTTTAGTAAAAGTCGGAAGCATCCCTCACCCAATGACGGTGGAACATCATATTGCTTTTATAGTTTTAGTAACAGATAAAAACATTTATATGGAAAAGCTCAACCCAACACTTTTCCCAGAAGCTCATTTCGAATTAGAAGACGATGAGAAAATATTAAAGGCCTACGAGTATTGCAACCTCCATGGCCTTTGGGTAAAAGAAGAATAGTTTTGCTAAAACAAGTCGTTTTTGCGTGCGATTTTCCGTTTTCTTTAATTTGAAAAGGCGAAAATTCCTTACATTTTCATTGATCTAAGTTTTTAATATTCTCCGAGGTAAAAAGATGAATACGTTAGAGATGATGCAAACAAATGAAGGATATATAGTAGAAGACACAAAGATGCCTAAGGACATCCAGCATAAGGCTAGAAAGCTTTGTTTTGAATATAATCATTTGGACGTAGATGAAATAAAAAGAAAGAAGGAAATTCTTCATGAACTTTTTGGAGAATGCTCCGATTTGACTTTTGTAGAAGCGAACTTTCAGTGTGACTATGGCATCAACATTCACACAAAAGGGTTAACGATAATCAACTTCAATTGCGTTATCCTAGACACTTCGCCTGTCTATATTGGTGAGAATTGTTTCATCGCGCCAAATGTCGTAATTTCTTGTTCAGGTCATCCATTGGATGTTGAAGAAAGAAATTCTGGATACTTAGTTAGCAAGCCAATTACTATCAGGGATAATGTTTGGATAGGCGCAAACGTAACTATTCGTGGCGGAGTTAAGATTGGCAAAAACTCCGTAATTGGTGCTGGAAGTGTGGTTACAAAAGACATTCCTGAAGGAGTGGTAGCCTTTGGAAACACAGCTAGAGTGATAAGAAAAATCACCGAAAAAGATAAACTTTTGTTGAGTGATTCCTTGAAAGCAAACCGCTAAGAAACAATAGTAACATTCGTATATTTTTCGTAAATGTAAAATTATTATTTGACATTTTTTAACATTGTAGAATGATATTTCTTGTTGGTGGGGGTATCTAACATATGAAAAAATCTACAATCATCGTTCCGTTGGCCTTGCTCACATTGCTAGCCTCTTGCGAAGAAAAGACTTCTTCCACAGAAAGCGAAAATTCTTCCGAATCTACAAGCTATTCATCATCGAGTGAGGAGGAAAGCTCTTCTACATCATCTATTGATGTCGGAGGTTGGAGTACTGAACTTAAAGCTTTGATGCAAGAATATTGCGGAGAAATTCTTCCATATCCGGAAGATAAACTCGTAGGGAAGATTTATTACAGTGAAAGAGAAAGTGCGGATGGATCAAAATATCTAGAAATCTATGATGAATCTACCTCCTTTACGCTTAAAAACTATTACGAAGTTCTTGAATTTGCCGAATGGAATATCGTTGGTGATTATTCCGGAAATCCAATAAGAAATGATTCAAACGGCACTCAATTCGTTGAGACCGTAAAAGCAAAAACCAAAGAAAAGAAAGGCTACGATGTTAGTTATTTCTTTGATAAAGGCTCAAAGAGCTCCCCATCCGCTAATGTCATTTGGTGTTACAACAATCTAAGCTACTCCTTAACTGAAGAAACATCTTGGTCTGATACGGATAAAGAAAACTTTTCAGATGGTTTAACTTATTCTTTGCCTTTCATGAAATTAGGCTCAGATTATAGGACTGGCCATTCTAGCGATGATATCGTTTCTGTTTATGACTATTGCGCTGTTGATTTACGTAAAGAATATGCCGATATTTTAGTAAGTGATGGTTTTGTTCTTGATGAAGACCAAAGTGAATCGAATAAGGCTTATGTTTTAACAAAGCAACTTCCGACCGGCTCATCAATTATTGCCGCTCTTAATTTTTCAAATGGTAATCTATTCAAATTTGTTTATGTTGCCAAAAAGAGCGAGTCTGCAAACTGGCCATCAGAAATCCTGAGCGATATTGAAAGCGCCGCTAAATCAAAAGTCATTCCTTTAAGATCCAGCGATATTTCTTCTTATGAATACTACGAAAAGAACGGCGTTGCTTATATTTTAGCCAAGACCGATTCAAACACTCTTTACGATAAATACATTGCTAACTTAGTTAAAGCCGGATATGAAGAAGATTCAAACGCCGTTAATGTTTATACAAACTGGGAAGAAAGTTTAACCGTTTACGTCAACTATGCTTACAATAGCAGCTACGACACATTAGGCATTCAGCTTATTATCGCGAATATCGCTCCTTCTTCATCTTTCACCTCATCCTGGCCAAGTGATGTTATTTCTTCCTTCTTAACTAAGTTCGATATTAATGTTTCTTGCCCAACGTTAGATCCATTGCCAAGCACCGGAAAGAAAATTAGATACAACGTTGTTGACGACTATGAAGGACGTGTTCAATATTGGATTGATTTCATCAATGAAAACGCCTCATGGATGGAGATTGATACCTCAGATACAGAGAAAGTTAGGAGTATTGCCGAAAAAACAGCCGTTAATGATTTAGCCGTTTTCTTAGAATTCTTTGATTCTGATAAAAAAGTCTATGACGCTTATTATGAGACTCTTTATAAACTTGGATGGCATCTAGATAAATCAAGTGGCATCCTTGAGTTTGAAGATCCAACCGGCGCATTAGCTGTGTATATCTATAACTATTCAAATAAAACATCGATAAATATTGCTATCGGAAGCAAAAAATCACACACACCTGTCTTTGAATTTAAAAAAGATAAACTTATTCTTGGATTAGGAACAAAGACTTCCGCTGGCTTAAATGTTGATATGTTGCCATATGATGTCACGTACTCATGCGTTGATGAAACTGGTAAGGTAACAATTGATCAAGACGGAATGATTAGTGTTGCTTCTGATGCGACTATTGGCACGGTAGCGACTATTACCGCGACAATGGAAGTGCCTAACGAAGGAACGCGCACTGCGACATTAACAGTTACAGTTGCCGAAAGAACACCATATACAACAGCATCTGCCGCTGATGCGGTTGCAGATTTGCTTAACATCTATATGCCTAATAGCGATGAGCATTATGCAAACCACGATGAAAACGGAGACTGGATTGAATTCAATTGCGGTTTCATGGAAGGATTAACTATTGATTCCTTAAAGACGCTTATCGTCGAACATCTCATACCGACAGGATTTATTCAAGTTGGTGATGGCTGGGGAAAGGGCAAAATTCAACCATATGAAGATTACGATTTAACACTTGAATGCCATTACATCAAATATGAAGCCGATGGCGTTATCATCTCATTTGTCATTTGGGAAGATGATGGGGCGATTATGTTCCAATTAAATACTGCACTTGCTGAATAAAGAACTTCAAACATCCAAACCATCTCAGAAATGAGGTGGTTTTTCTCTTTTTTGGAAGAAAAACCAAAAAGACGTCTATTAATAGATGAGGAGAAGATGGATGGCAAAAAGAATAAGCAAAGAAGAGATGGATAGTCTCACCAAAGAAATTGATAAGAAACTTTATGATTTTATCAAAGAAGGCAAATATAAAGATGTTCTTGTAAGCATGGGTAATCTTGGAAAGTATTCCGTTAACAATCAGCTTTATATCTTGATTCAAAAACCTGAGGCAAGGACGCTTAATGGTCTTAGAAAATGGAACTCTTATGGTCGAAACGTGAAGAAAGGAGAAAAGGGAATAAGGATATTTAAACCGATAATTTGCAAAAAGAAAGAGAATGATGGAAAAGAGAAGAAATGCGTAAAAGGCTTTCAAACCGGCTATGTTTTCGATGTATCACAAACTGAAGGAAAAGAAATAGACGTATTTCGTTTTGATGAAAGCAAAATAGTCGAAAGCAAAGAAAAAATATTAGGTTCATTAAAAGAAACCGCCAAAGAAAATGGCTATAAATTCGAATATGTTAGCAAAGAAGAAATGGAAGAAGACTGTTACGGGCTTTGTAACCATTCAACAAAAGAAATAAAGATTCTTAAAGGACTTTCTGACCTACAAGAAATATCCACAAGTGTGCATGAGTTGGGACACGCTTTAGCTCATTCCCAATATAGAGAAGATTTTGCTGGTTTAACATTAAAAGAGAAACGAGAAATAAAGGAAGTTGAAGCAGAGTCAATCGCCTGCATTGTATGTTCCTATCTTGGCTTAGATACACAAAATTTCAACTTTTCCTATATTGTTGGATGGTCTAATGGAGATGTTTCTAAGTTCAGGAACAATCTAGATAGGATATCTAAATACGCTAATACTATTATCGATCATTTAAACGAAATAAACGGTGAAAATACGAGACAGATTAATAGTTCTTAGGTAACATTCACAATACAATGCCTCGATAAACACTAATGTATTTTGATAATATAACATTTGAAAGGTAACATAACATAAAAGATGTTATAATAACAAAAAATGTTATGAACGAGGCTGATTTATGAAATTTCTTGAAGATACATTAGGAATCAAAACGGTAACAAAAGAACATGATTTTACTTATTTACCAAATTTCATTTTATCTAGGTACCATTTAGAAATGGTTTTGCTTGATTCTACTAAAACCGTTTTCGTTTATCCAAAAGGCGAACTTGAATCTATTGAAAAAATAAAAAGGCATTTCGATCAAATCAAGAGCAAAGAAAAAGTGGAAGTGGTCATCATACTAGAAAAACTCACCTATAGGCAAAGACAATACCTGATTCGTGAAAGGATTCCGTTTATTTGTAATAAAAAGCAAATATATCTGCCTTTTTTAGGAAGCTATCTTCAGGAAAAATGTGATGCAGAAGAGATTAACAAAGAAAGGATTTCTCCTGCAGCAGAATTGCTTTTGCTTTTCTTTATTAGTAATGGGGCGCATGAACTATCTTCATCAAAGGCAGCATTAGAGTTAGATTTGACGCCAATGACAATCTCAAGATCATCGACAGCTTTAGAACAAATGGGATTCATTAAATGCAAAACAGTGGGCACACAAAAAATTATGTATTCTGAGTGCTCACCAAAAGAATTATTTGAAAAAGCCAAACAAATATTACTTAATCCAGTTAAAAGAATTGTTTATGTTCAAAAAGAAAGAGTTGAAGGAAGTCTTTTACAAAGCGGATATTTAGCATTATCTGAATATACATTACTTAATGAACCGACTTTAAAATGCTACGCCTCAAATAAAATAGGCAAATGGAGTTCCGATACAAGTGAAGTTTTATACGATTCTGAAAATCAAGTTGCCATTCAATTATGGAGATATGATCCAAGTAAGCTATCTAAAGGCGTGAGTGTTGATCACCTTTCTTTGGCGTTATCTTTACGCGACGATAAAGATGAAAGAGTGCAAGAAGCACTAGAAGAAATGCTTAATGATGTATGGAGGAAAATGAATGATAAGGGGGATAAAAAGTTTTAGAAAATGATTTCGCGATTATAACGGAATGTACGTAATAATCGGTGGCACGGCATGTGATATTTTAATGAACGATGCCGGCTTAGATTTTCGTGCAACAAAAGACATAGATCTTGTTTTGATCGTTGAGGCTATTGATGCAAGCTTTGGCGAGCGCTTTTGGAAATACGTAAAGGAAGCTGGTTATCAACACATAAACAAAAGTTCGAATAGTCCAGAGTTCTATAGATTTTCTCATCCAATTTCAAATGAGTATCCGGCAATGATCGAACTTTTTGCTAGAAAAATTAATGGTTTATCTATATCGCCTGAAGCAAATGTAACCCCGTTGCCAATCGATGACGAGATGTCTAGCTTGTCTGCAATTCTTTTGAATGATGACTATTATGACTTTTTGAGAACGGGAATAATTAAAATTGATGGAATTAATATTCTTGACGTCTATCATTTAATTCCTTTCAAAATGAAAGCATGGCTTGATTTATCAAAACGTAAGTCGCTTGGTGAGAAAATAGACGAAAAGAGCATTAAAAAACACAAAAATGATGTTTTTAGACTAAGCGAATTAATGAATGCTAAAATGAAAATTCGCGTTTCTGAGACTATATACGAAGACATAAATAACTTCATAACCTATATGAAATTTGAGGAGATACAGCTCGATCAAATTGGCTTGAAAGGCAAAAAGAAAGAAGAAATTTAGAACAAATAAAATGTACTTATATAGTTAGCTAAATTGTTTTTCAAATCACAATCTTTTAGCCTATTAAAAGCGTTTTCATTGTTCTACCCACATATGTGGGGATATACTTATAACCCGTCAGTCATAGGAGGCTTAAATGAGTAAGAAAAAGAAAGACAAATTCAGTTACTTCACATATTTAAAGCCTTATAGAAAACACTTAATTTTGGCAGTTAGCACAATTCTTATCGAATGTGGCTTAGAAATATCCTTGCCATTCTTGATGAACCTTCTTCTTCAAAATGGTATGAATACCGACTTATCTGGGGATCAGGTAAGTTATTCATTGAACCTTTCCTACACCTTGATGATGGGTGGAGTAATGCTTGCTTTTGCTATAGCTTCGTTTTTCTTAGGAATGATTACCGCTAAAAGCACCGCGAAAGCAGGACGTGGACTGGGATATGAATTAAGAAAACAAGAATACAAGAAGATTCAAGAATTCACATTTTCAAATCTTGATGATTTTAGAATCAATTCATTAATCACAAGAATGACTAACGATATTCAAATAATTTCCGATTCTTTTTGTCAATTGCTTAGACCAATATTAAGAGCACCTTTGCAACTTATTTTCGCCACCGTTTTTGCCGTAATAATGTCAAAAGAATTGAGCCTTGTTTTTGCTGTGTCTGTCCCATTGTTAGGCATTGCTCTTTTTACGATCGTTTTTGTTGCTAGACCTAAGTTTTATCAACTTCAAAATGCCCTAGATAACATCAATAGAACAACTCAAGAAACACTAGTCGCAGAAAAACTTGTAAGAGCAAATTCTAAGATGGATTATGAAGAAGAAAAGTTCAGAAACGTTAATGAACAATCTAAAACCATTGGAAATAAGGCTCTTGGATTAACTGCATTAAATATGGGCTTTATGCAACTGATGACTTATTCCTGCATCGTTGCTGTTCTTTTTATCGGTGGACAAACGGCTATCATCAACGCTCAAGATGCAAAATCAGTAAGCAATATTGCAACCTTTCTTTCTTACGTTAATCAAATGATGGCCTCGTTAAACATGTTAAGCAACGTATTTATGATTTTCACGCGTAGCGAGGCTAGCAAAAAGAGAGTTCACGAAGTCTTCCAGGCCAAGAGTGAAATCATTGACAAAAAGAATTCTCCTTTAAAGATAGAAAATGGAGAAATTGAGTTCGATCACGTTTCGTTTAAATACAAAGACACAAGTGAAGAATATGTCATCAAAGATAATACTTTCAAAATTAATGATGGTGAATTTGTTGGCATTTTAGGTCAAACTGGTTCATCAAAATCAACTTTGATATATCTTATTGAAAGATTCTATGATGTATCTGAAGGGGAGATATTAATTAGTGGTCATGATATTAAAGACTATCCTGTTGATGAAGTTAGAAAAAATATAGCTATCTCCTTCCAAAATCCAACCTTGTTCACTGGAACAATTAGAGAAAATCTTCTTTGGGGGAAAGAAGACGCGGCGGAAGAAGAAATCGTTGAAGCATGTAAAATCGCCTGTTGCCATGATTTTATCATGAATAAATTACCAAACGGATACGACACTGAACTTGGCCAAACGGGCAGTAATGTCTCTGGTGGTCAAAGACAACGACTATGCATAGCTAGAGCACTTATTAGAAAGCCAAAGATTCTTATCCTTGATGATTCTTTCTCTGCGTTAGATAGAATCACCGAAGCAGAGTTAAAAGAAAACCTTCGTACAAAGCTTCCTAATATGACCAAGATCGTTATCTCGCAAAAGATATCTTCAATTAACGATGCAGATAAGATCATCGTTCTTAATGAAGGCAAGATTAACTCAATCGGTGATAACGAAACCTTACTAAAGACAGACGATATCTATCAGGATATTTATCACATTCAGATGGAGGGCAAATAAGATGGAAAAGAAAAGAAGACCAGATAATTTGCCTAAGACTTTACTGAGGCTTTTTGGATATTTCAAAGGTTTATGGCCTTTAGTTATCCTTGCTATTTTAATGGCAATATACTCTGGTTTGGCTGAAATATTAGTCTCCAGGATGGCAGGTAATGTTACCGATGGAATCATTGATAACATTCACGAATCAACGGAAGTGAGATTGAACTTATTGATCAATAGCATTACTCCGATCATCTATATGTGTGCAGCAGGTTTTGTCTGTGCTTTCATATATAACTCCATAATGGTAAGAGTTACTCAAAGAGTTCTTTTCAAAATTAGAACGGAACTCATGAGAAAGGTTCAAACCTTGCCAATCTCTTATTTTGATCAACATACACATGGGGAAATAATGTCTTATTTCACAAATGATGTTGATAGTGTAGTTAATGCATTAAATGATTCTTTCTCTAATATTTTCTTATCTGCAGTAAAGATAATCGGAACCATCGTCACACTGTTCCTTATCAACGTATATCTAACTCTAATTGTTGTCTTCTTCATAATTGTCATGTTTGTTTTCATGTATATAAACACCAAGGCAAGTAGAAAATATTTCCGTGAGCAACAAAACTCCTTAAGCGCCGTTAACTCCGTTGTTGAAGAAGATGTTTCTGGCGTTAAGGTTATTAAAGCTTTCTCGCATGAAGACGCGTCCTTTGCTAAATTCAGCAAAGCGAATGATAAATGGAGAAGATCTTCTGAAAAAGCCTTCTTCCATACACAAGTTAACATTCCTTTCTTCGTTTCTCTAAGTTATCTTAATTTCTCTATTTCCTCAGTTTGTGGAGTTCTTGCTCTTTGCACTGGCTGGGCTGGTCCTCTTACTTTTGGCGCCTTACAAACTTATTTGGTTTTGACAAGAAACGCTTGCCAACCATTTAATTTCTTTACGCAACACTTGAATAACTTCATGGTCGCGGCAACTGGTGCAGAAAGAATTTTCAATTTCCTTGATGAAAAAGATGAAGTAGATAACGGAAAAGTAACATTAGAGAAAATTAGTGATGAAGAGAACTTTGCTGACCGTTATTGTTGGAAAATTCCTTTAGCAAACGGTGAATTTGAAAGAAGGCCTCTTAGAGGGGAAATAAAATTTGAAGACGTTTATTTCTCGTATACAGAAGGGAAACAAGTCCTAAAAGGGATTTCTTTTGAATCCCATCCAGGGAAGAAGTCTGCTTTTGTTGGCTCGACTGGTGCTGGTAAAACGACCATTATTTCTTTATTAGCAAGATTCTATCCTCTTGATAGTGGAGCAATATATTACGATGGAATCAATATCGAAGACATTCAACTAGTCTCATTAAGAAGAGCCATCTCAATGGTTACTCAAGATACCCATTTATTCACTGGAACAATTCAAGATAACATCAAGTATGTAAGACTTCATTCTACAAAAGAAGAAATAGTTGACGCGGCGAAGATGTCCCATGCCCATAGTTTCATCAAGAGACTTCCTAATGGCTATGAAACGATGCTTTATGATGATGGAGGAAATCTATCTGCTGGTCAAAGACAACTTTTAGGCTTAGCAAGAGCGTCGTTAAATAGGCCTCCAGTTATGATTCTTGATGAAGCTACATCGAATATCGACACTCGTAGCGAGATGCTTATCCAACAAGGTCTAAAAGAACTTGAGAAAGACCGCACGGTCATGATCATTGCCCATAGGCTTTCAACTATCCGCGATGCTGATGAAATAATGGTTCTTGATCAAGGAAAGATCATCGAAAGAGGAGCCCAAGAAGAGCTTCTTGCCAAAAAAGGCGCTTATTACGATCTCTATACTGGAAAAGTGGAATTGGCTTAACAACAAATAAGCTATTTTGAATATAATTCCCTAAAGGAGTTTTTGTTATGAAGATTGCGGTTTTAGGGAGTGGCACATGGGGAAGTGCGATATCAAATCTTTTAGCTAGTCATGGCTATGATGTCTGTTGTTATTCGCATAGAGAGGAATCAGCAAAAGAGTTAAATGAAACTCATATTCATAAGAATTTACCTGGGGCTATTCTTTCAGAAAAAATAAACTTTTCTTCAAACGTTGAACTATGCATAAAAGACTCTGAAGTTATAGTTTTTGCCACACCTTCTTCCTATGTTAGGAAAACGGCTGAACTAATAAAACCAATGTTTCGAAACCAACTTATCGTCGATCTTACAAAAGGTATTGAAGAATATAGTCTTTTAACCACGTCCGAAATAATCGAAAGCGTATTAGGAAATAAAGATGAAGTTGTCGCCTTAACTGGTCCAACGCATGCGGAAGAAGTTTCTTTAAATCTTCCAACTTGTATTGTTGCAGCTGCAAAGAAAAAAGAAAATGCTAAAAGGGTTCAAGAGATATTCCATTCTGAAACATTTAGAGTTTACACAAATGATGACCGCAAAGGCTGCGAACTTTGCGGCGCTTTTAAGAATATTATTGCCATAGCATGTGGTATATCCGATGGTCTTGGATATGGTGATAACGCCAAAGCCGCTCTAATAACTCGTGGAGTGCATGAATTAGGGAACCTTGGAATAAAGATGGGTTGTAATCCAACAACATTTTCTGGTCTTGCAGGAATGGGCGATCTTATAGTTACTTGCACGAGCAAACATAGCCGTAACAACCAAGCAGGTCACTATATCGGAGAAGGATGTTCAATTGATGAAGCAGTCAAAAAAGTAGGAATGGTTGTCGAAGGCATTCTTTCTTTAAAAGCAGCGAAGGAGCTTTGCGACAAATATGAGATTGATATGCCAATTGTCTATGGTGTGAATGAAATAGTTAACAATGGAAAAACCGCTAAAGAAATCGCGTCATTGTTACTCCAAAGAGAAAAGAAAAACGAATTCCTAAGGTAATAGATAAAATAAGCGGGTTTTGCTGGTGAAAATTTGTTTTTTGAATGCAAAAAACTATTCTTTTCCGCGAAATATATCGGAAATTTGAATATGTGATAAGCGTTTTAGATAAACGAACGAAGAAACAAATACGGATAGAATTGCGGCTAAAACTCCAATCAAAAGAGCCAACCATTCTACCGATAGTAAAGAATAAGAAATGCCAAATATATCTTTTGCCATAAGAGCGTTATTAATGATCGCTACGGCACCAAACGAAATTCCTAAAGAGACAATGAATGCCAATATCTGGAACAATAAACCGCCAAAAAGATACCTCTTTAACAAATCCTTTGGTACATATCCTAATGTAAGAAGAAGAGCGTTCTCTTTTTCTTTTCCGGAAACGCATTCTGAACCGATTGAGAAACCCGTAAAAATCACCACTAAGCAGAGAAGAGATTCTAAACAAATTAAGACCACGAGAAATGAGCCTTCTTTTAAATCATTGATCGAATATATTGGTTGTAAATGAGATAAATCTGTTTTTAAAACGTTTTGTGAAAGAGCTTTTGCTGATGTGCTCGAATTCTCGTTATAACCACATATCGATCCTGAATAGTAGACTAATTCTTTTGCAAATGAGCTATAAAGTTCATCGCTAACACAAACATCGGACTCTTCGCTGTTAATTATTCCGACTATTTTAACGCTATTACAAATTTCATATGGATTAAACGTACAACGATATAGAACGTAGTTTGGCGAAGCCGACAAATCCCTAAAAAAGTATGTTTTTTCTAAGATCAAATCGTAATCTTTTTTGTCTATGTACATCTGCCTTAAGTAAGAAGTTGTTACTATTACTTCGTTTTTGGCGCTTATTTTTCTACCTTTAATCAAGTCTTCGTCCTTATAAAGCGCATATCTCTTATCCAATTCAGCGTATTGTTTTAAAGTTAACGAACTAGATGATAAGAACGATGAGGCTGGCAACCACATCGATGATGAGGCTGAAAAAAGCGAGTAGAATTCCTCACTATTCATTACTACGAATGCGTACTTTTCTATAAAGTCATCTTGATTTTTGCTTTGATAGTCGTCGTTTGTATTAATCAAATTAACCGTGTACATGTCGTAATCTACATCGATAATTTGTTTATAAGTTAGATTTACTTCTGCACTAGAATACCTACTTTGTGCTCTAAAAGAGATTTTATCCTTGGAAATCGAACTCAATAATGATGAAACAATACACTCGCCTTTTGCAGGGCTTAAAACATCGGTCTCACGTATTTTTAGCGATTGAAAATATGGCATTATATATAAAGACATGTGTGGGGAAGAGAGATAACCATCAATCATTGGGAAAGCGTGTTCAAAGGCGGCTTCCGCGCACTCATATAAATATTTTCCGCCCGACCATGTGCGATATTCGTTTGTTGGTTCATTGTATTCTGTGTTCTTTAAAGAAATCGCCCAAATATTTTCTTGGTTTAGCGCGTTTCTAAAAGAATTTTCTTCATTGAAGAAAACAATAGAACCACCCAATGTAGCTATCAACATTGCTAATGTCGATAAAATAAAGGAAAAAACTGCTTTCCCTTTTCTTCTCCAAATTGATGACCATCCATAAAACAATGGAAGCCTACCTTTTTCTGGGGTTACGTTTTCTTCATTTTGATCGGAGCTACTTTCTTTATTTTCTTTTAGAATTGTTGCTTTGCCGTCTTTTAAAGAAAACAAAACATCCGAATATTTATTGGCTAAGTCTGTGTTATGTGTGGAAACGAGACACAAATGACTTTTTGAGATTTCTTTTATGATTTCAAAGACATGTACAGAGTTCTTTGAATCCAAACTTGCTGTTGGCTCGTCAAAAACGATAATCTTTGATTTTTTGAGAATGCTTCTAGCAATGGAAACTCTTTGTTTTTCTCCGCCAGACAATTTTGAAACGGCAATATCTTTCTTATTTAAAAGGCCGACATCTTTTAAAGATGAATCAATGTCGTTTTCTGATAATGAGACCAGCCTTAAATTATCTCCTACCGTCATCTTTTCAAGAAGATTGTTTTCTTGAAAGACAAACCCATAATATTGGTTTCTAATCTTTGAAACTGTCGTCTGATCAATTCCAACCGTGTTCTCTCCGTTTATATGTATTTCACCATTATCAGGATTCTCTAAGCGAGAGAGTAAATGAAGAAGTGTGGTTTTCCCTGATCCTGATTCTCCTATGAAACAAACGACGCCATTGTTTGGAAAATCAAAAGAAAACGAATCAACGGCCGTTACTGAATCTCCATTTTCTGAAAAGGTTTTGGAGATATTTTTTGCCGATAACAAACTCATTTTACATCGACCCTCTTACATCTTTTACCAGGTTTTCACAGCAACTTAGCACGGAAAAAACATAATAATCATGATTTTCGTAGTCTACAGGAGAAGGTGAGTATCCTAACATTTTACCACCGCTCGTCGCCTTTCCTGAATTTGACCAAACATTTACAGACGCTTGACTCGTGTTAAAAACATGTTTCCCGTTATCAAAGTCTGTGTACTTCAAAAAGTCGCCATTACCAGCATTAAAGAAAGATATAAAGATGTAGGTATCTTTTTTTAATAAATCATGTATTTGATTTACCGTTTCCTTGGTTAGATATTGTTTGTCTTCATTAATGTTTATGGAAAGATAGAAAAAAGATATTTCATCGAAATCAAAATTTTCATCGACGTAAGTGAAATAGTTTTTTAAATCCGAAAAGGATTCGTCTCTATTTTTAAACGAACAAAAGTAAACGTCATTTTTGTTTAGATAATCTATGCTTGTTCTTACTAAATCGTCTCTATTGTTGTGACAAGAAACGAGCAAAAGAGAGGGTAATAGGAAAATAGACTGAATTGCCTTAGAAAGTGAATGCATACGATTCTGTAATGTTTCCATGATATTCGACCCCTTGGAATTTGGACTCATGCTTAACATCAATATAAGCAATGCTATCATTTGTCATAAATGTTAAGAAACCATAAAATTTTAGGGAGTATTTAGCGTAGTTATCCGTGCCAGAAACGGAATATTCGGTTTCATAATGCCTTTTTGCCACATTTGTACGGCTAGTTACTTCTAATTCGTCGTGATCGAAAGAAACAGAAGCGGATATAGAAAATCCGCTAGTTCCTCCGGAAACTCCGATTGTTTCTGATCTTTTGCTATGGGAATTTTCTGGAGCCCAATCTGTAAGCTTGTATCCAGATCTAAGATCAATAGTTGTCTTCACTCCTCTCGCGTACCAATTATCACCGTAACTTCCAATACCCAAAAATCCGACGTGTCTGCCAGGCTGCACAGGTGATTGGACCATTCTATAAGCAAACGCGAATATTCCAGATGCGTCTTTGCATTTTAGGAAAATCTGCTGTATATCGGTTTGATATTGCAATATACCGTTATCATATGATGGGTAGCTAGACTCATAGAATTCATCGGTACCGTATGGTATCCATTCATTAGAAATCTCAAAACCATAAGCAGTGCATTCGCCTTTAAATTCCTCGTATGCAAGCTTCTTAGAAATGGAAATGTGATTGCAAAGTCTGTCTGAGACATATTCTTTGTTATTTGACGGTGACGAAAATAAAAATATCGCCAATAACGGTAACGTAATTGCTATTTTTTCTTGTTTACCATAAAAAATCATCTTTTACTAAAAAATACTATAAAATCAATTTTTTTGCGTGTCAAGAAAAATGATCTACCTTTAAGTCAATAGCAATGCTTTTATTCTCAAAAACAATTTTACCAATGTTTATTAAACATCTTCTTTTTTATTAAGCGATTTAAAAAATATATTGAAACAAGTGTGCTATGGCTAACTTATTTAGATACACAATTTTCATTATTTAATTGTCAAAAGTCAGATTCTATGGTAAATTTTATTGATATTTTTTTATCAATTCGACATTCCTTTAATGCCGAATGAGGTGATATAGATATGGAAAATAACAAAGAAGAACTTATTGCCTTGATTACCTATTTAATCAATCACAACGAGCATCATAACGATGAATTAAAGGATTTGGCTCTTTCGTTAAAAGATGTTGATTTTGCGGCCTATTCGAAAGTAGAGGAAGCAATTGCCTCTTTCAAGACTGGAAATGAAAACCTTCGATTGGCTCTAGAGAAATTAAACAAGTAGGCTACTTTTATGTGTTTATCAACAATCTATAAAAATAAAAAAGAAGAAAAGAACATTTTGATGAAAAATGTGATGAGCATTGAAACAAATGATAACCATCTAGTTTTCACTGATCTTATGGAAAGGAAACTTGAAATAGAAGGAAAACTAACGATTGCCAATTTAGTTGATGGATATGCCATAGTTCAAACGGAAGAAAAATGATTATGAATAAACCAGTTATATTGGCATTTTGTGGAAAAGGCGGGGTTGGAAAGACTTCAATATCCGCTTTAAGCGTGAGATTACTTCACGAGGCTTATCCAGATAAAAAAATCCTTGCGATCGATGCTGATCCAGCCATTGGATTAGCAACCGCTTTAGGAGTCAATTCATCATCTACGGTTGATGACATTAGAAAACTATTTATTGAGCATGCAGAAAACGGCGAATCAAAAGCTGCATTAGAAATTCTTTCGGAAGCAAAATATCAAATTTTCGATGCCTTGGTTGAAATAGATAACATCTCGTTTTTAGCCATTGGCCGCCCTGAAGCAAGTGGGTGCTATTGCAAAGTAAACGCATATTTAAAAGAAGTAATAAGTCTTCTAGCAAATAATTTTGATTATGTTGTTATCGATGGCGAAGCGGGCATTGAGCAAGTTAACCGCAGAGTTATGGAAAAAGTAACTCATTTAGTTTTGGTAAGTGACGCTTCCAAAAAAGGAATAGAGGTTACTAAAACCATCAAAAAGGTCGCTAAAGAACTTGTTATGTTTGAAACGGATGGCTTAATCCTTAATAGAGTAAGCCCAACCGTAAACACCAGTATGCTAAATCTTGATGGACTTAACCTATTAAGTGTCATACCGGATGATAAAGAAATGATGCTATCTGACGTTGAGGGAAAATCCGTTTTCGCCCTAAGCAAAGATACAAGCATCGTTAAAAACGTAAAAATCGCCTTAGAAAAACTAGGAATATTATAGAAGGAGGTCTCAATGAAAGATTTAAAGCATTTATATTATTTCGAGAAACTATTAGAAGATGCCAACAATGAGTTGGTAAGACAAGCAAGAGATGAAGGAATGAAATGCGTTGGCAGCGCTTGTTCCCAAATCCCTGAGGTTCTTCTAAACCTAAAAGGTTGTTTCTCAACCCGTTTAAGAGCCCCGCGTTCAGGCTCTTTCGAAATGGCTACGTACTATATGACCTCATTCTTATGTGAATATTCAAGAGCGTTACTAGAAAGAGCCATTGAAGGAGGATATCAATTCCTCGATTGTCTTCTTACACCTGATGGCTGCACGATGATTAACCGTTGTGTCGAAAACATGGAACTTTTAAAAACCATGCCACAAGAAGGATTCTTCTATGAATATCTAGAAGTTCCAATGAAAGACGATGAGAATGGTTTGAATCTCTATGTCTCGGAATGCCGTAAGAAAGTATTAGGCGCTCTCCACGAGCATTTTGGAACTGATATTTCCGATGCTGCTTTAAGAGAAGCGGTTAAAGAACATAACGAACTTTGCCGAATCATCACCGAACTTGGTGAATTTAGAAAAGAAGACAATCCACGTATCACCGGATATGAATTCCATATCATCACGATGTGCACCTACGTTTGCCCTCATTATCTTTTGATTGAGAAATTAAAGGAAACCCTTGAAGAAGTTAAAAACAGAGTTCCTGACGAAAAGAAGAAATTCCGCGCAAAAGTCATGGTCGTTGGTTCTGAAGTCGATGATGTTGATATGATCAAACTCATCGAAGAAAGTGGAGCACGAGTTGTCGCGGATAGATATTGCTTTGGCTCCCTCCCAGGAAGACAAGAAATTATCCTTAACGATACAGATGACGTATTAACACAAATCTGTGCTCAATACTTACATACTTGTATGTGTCCACGCCATATGGATCTTCCTAAATTCAAGAGAAGAAAAGAATACGTTAATCAAATTGCCAAGGAATATCATGCGGATGGAATTATCTACGAGCAAATGAAGTTCTGTGATCCATGGGCTTACGAAAGAATGACTGGTACCCATATGTTAAGAGACGATTACTCTTATCCAGTTCTTTCAATTGATAGGCCATATGCGGTTGGTAATTCTGGCCAAATCAGAACAAGAGTTCAAGCTTTCGTCGAAAGTATTGAAATCAAAAAGATTCAAGGAGGCAACAAATAATGGGAAGAAAAGTCGGTTCCGAAGCCTTAGGTAAACTCTATAACGGAAAAAGAGTAAGAAAAAGAAGAGAATGGAGAGGTGTAGTAGACACTCTTTATGATTTTAGATGTTGGCTAAAAATTATGTGGATGTTAGCCAAGTTCATCGTTAAACCTAATAACTTAAAAGGTTTCTTCAGATACAGATGGATGGTTAATTACCTTGCCGTTCCAATGATGATTGATAAACATACGACAGGTCTTAGAGGAGAAGCTCTTAGAATTGCGCATACTGAGTACGATTTAGTCGCTCTTGATATCGCTCAACTCTTAGGCAGAGTCTTCAAAGGAGATAAGAGATGTGGAAATAACGAGAAATTCTCCAAGAAATGTGTTGTTCTTGATGAAAACGAAATGTTCCATATCATGTGTG
This sequence comes from Lachnospiraceae bacterium, assembly GCA_963657245.1. Taxonomy (GTDB): domain Bacteria; phylum Bacillota_I; class Bacilli_A; order RFN20; family CAG-826; genus UBA4951. Next base: position 9,296 of record CAVKLJ010000001.1, on the reverse strand, counting down.
GCTTCCCTAACCTTTATGCGGTTAGTTGGGAAACGGCCGCAATTTATGTCTCTGTCTTATTGAATGGTGAAGCGGTCACCCACTATCTTGATGTCCTTCAAGAGATGGGCATTCCAGGTGACGTTTGCCCAATGCCTGCAGCCGAAGCTGGCGCAGCCGTTGATGAAGACATGCCAATATATGGCGCATGTGCCGTTCAATGTAACACGACTTGCGATGGTTCCTTGATGGGAAATGGCATCATGAGTAAGAAGTACGAAGAATTTGGCATTCCTACCTTCCAAATTGCCGCTCCATTAAGACATACGGAAGAAGGCGTTCAAGATTACGCTGCTCAAGAGGTTAGAAACGCCATTAAGTTCATCGAAGAAAAGACTGGTGAGAAGTGGGATTGGAATTATTACTTCAAATGCGCAAAACGTTTCAATGAAGAAAATAGGCTCCGTAAATCCTGGATGGAAATGTCTAAGACAGAATATCCACAAGTCTATGGTGCAAACCTTGCCTTATATGCTGAAACGACATACATGGCTGTCGCAGGACGTTCCGACGATTTCGTCAAAGCGGATAGAAAAATCACCAAACTTGCTGAAAAGGCCTTCAAGAGAAAAGCTCTTGTTTGTAAAGAAAATCGTCATAGAGCCATTATTTGGGGCGTTCAATCTCAATTCTATACAGATTTCTTGCCATGGCTTCAAAACTGTTGGGGCATTCTCCCTCTTGTAGATATGCTTTCTCTTGTCTATTTCGATGAGATTTCAGAAGATGATCCAGAACAAGCAATCTATGATATTGCTAAACTCTATCAAGAAATGATCATGAGAAACAGAACCCATGGTGGATATGAGGTTTTACTCGATGATCTTTGGAGATTCTGCGAAGAATACAATGCGGATATGGTCATCCTTTGGGAACATATCTCTTGTAAAGCACTCGATGGCATGCACGGTTTATTCGAAGAACGTGCTAGAGAACACGGAATTAAATTAATCTGGGTCAATCACGACCTTATGGATCCACGCGTTATCACAAAACAATCAATCAGAGATGATGTCAATAGATATATGCGTTCGGTCATGAGAGAAGAGCCTGTCGACCCAAGCTTAGAAGTTATAGATGATGGAAAATCATGGTAAGGAGATAAAAAAGATGAAATATTTTGGTGGATGTGATTCAGGAAGTACTTATACAAAGTGCGTCATTGTTGATGAAAACGGAAAAATGGTGGCAAATGTTACCTTAAGAAGTAGAATCAACTCGGTTTTAAGCGCTCAAGACGCGCTTGATCAAGCAATTGCTCAAGTTGAAGGCTTAAAGAGCGCAAAAGACTTAGCCTACTTAGTTGGCACAGGATATGGAAGAAACAAAGTTCCATTTGCTGATGAGAATATCTCTGAGATTTCTTGTCACGCTATGGGCGTTCACGTTACCGACCCTAACGTCAAAGCCATCATTGATATCGGTGGACAAGACGTTAAGGGAATTGCCGTTGATAAAGATGGCACAGTTCTTAACTTTGCGATGAATGATAAATGCGCGGCTGGTACAGGCCGTTTCTTTGAAGCGATGGCTAGAGCCTTTGAAATGGATTTGGATTCATTCTCAAAACTTTCTTTAAATGCAAAGAATATCATTCCAATCACCGCTCAATGCACGGTCTTTGCTGAATCAGAGGTTATCTCTCTTGTTGGTGAAGGAAAACCAATGGATGAAATTGCCGCTGGCATTGAATTCTCCGTTGCTAAGAGATGCTTCGTTATGGCAAAGAAGGCTGGAGCAGTGGATAGCATCACACTTACAGGTGGTTGCGCAAAGAATGCTGGCTTAAAAGATGCCATTGAAAAGGTCTTGCACTTAAAAGTCGTTAACCTTCCAATTGATCCTCAACTTATGGGCGCTCTTGGTGCTGCAGAATATGCCCGTCAAAAAGGCTTGGCAGGAGCTAGATAATATGGGAACCGCTTTAATTGTCTTAAGCTGGACGCTCTTCCCTTATTTAGGCTGGGCCCTTTGGATTAGCATCGTTTGCACTGTTGTTGGTGCATTTATCGCTCTTTTCGGACTTCTTTTTATTGTCTATTTCTTTAACTTAGATATGAAGTTAACCTCTTCGTTAGAACCTCTTTTATTGAAGATATACGATAAGAAGAAAAGAAACCGCAAGATCTAATTATGTTTATTTTTGATGATTTGGTCGCGAAAGTAGACGAAATCAATAAAGGATTCGAAAAGAAAAAACTAATTCTCAATCTTCAACAAAAGTTTGTTGAAAATCCTAATCAGTTTATCTTTTCAGGAGATAAGGCTTTTGAATTAGGGACAAATCCTTATAAAGGAATTGCTCTTGATTTATTAACCGATCAAGAATTCCAAGATGATATAACTCTTATTGGAGATGATTTAAATGCATTCTCAAAAGATGGAAACTATGCTCGTATAACCATTGCAAGCGTTGATAATAACCTTATGGGCACTGGCAACGAATTATATAAGAACATCCGAAAATTTGATTATGTTAAATATCATTTCTCCTATGAAGGAGTGATGATAAGAGAATCTGTTTTCAATAAAAAAGAAAGCCTCTTAGTTTCAAAAAAAGCGGTTAAGGAAACTGATTTCTCCAAACTTGGAAGCTACATCATTTCTAAATATAAAGAACTTCCATTTGTTAAAAACGTTAGAGTCATCTTTGTTACCTTGGATAAATACGCTTATGATGAAGTCGACGCTCTTGTTACTAAATGCGAAAACATCACTAAAGCATTAGATCATCTAATGAACAAAGTCAGCAAAATGGATTGCCATTCTTGTTCCTTACAAGTGATTTGTAACGAAGTAGAAAAGAAAGTTCAAGAAGACTTCAAGAAATAGTTACATCCCTCCAAACGGAGGGGTTTTCAAAATCAAATTTTTGAAAAATATATGGCAAAAACCCTATAAAATTTAAAAATACGTGGATTTATCATCTTTGTTTATTTTCATTTTTCTTCTTATTCAAATATAGAACATCTCTCTTTAATTAGTTTTGTAAGCTTCTCTTTTTGAGAATCTGATAGGAGAGATTCGTTACACATTTTTATGTATTTAGATTTCAAAGAAACGACCTTTTTAATCATTTTATCTGCTGACTTTTTTGATATTTCGCATGTTTCCGCGAAAGCGTAGAAATCCTTCTTTCTTATTTTCGTTTTCTTCCCGTTTAACGCGAGCCCCATCTCTTCCTTGTCTTCAGGCATAACAACGTTTACTGGCAAAAGATCATAAGCAGGCGAAAACTGATATAGACCATTCTTGTTTTCGATGAGAGAGAAGTTTTTTAGGTGCATATCAGAGTTTCCAACGATATAACAAAAGAGTAAACGGATAAATAATTCTGATAGATCAAGGCCAGGTTGAGAAGAATATTTGTCTATTATTTTTGCACATCTCTCATAGGATCCTTTGTATTTATCTGCCGTTATTCGATTATCCAATTGGCAAAAATCTTCCATGGCAATTTTCTTTACGCCATTCTTGTTGAATGCTCTATCTATTCTTTTGGTTATATAGAGAAAATCCTTTCCGTTTTTAATCAAAGCGTGAGGAACAGTTGAAATACCACTTATATCAGCCATAGACATTATCAATTGTTCAGATTCAGGCAAATGCTCAAATTCTTTTACTTGAGGTTTCAGAATATAGCCTGTTGGATAATTTACTAATGTGAGTTTTGGAGCAGTAGTAGACGAAGAGGAGAGATTAAGTGATATCTTTTTCTGAACGCCAGGAACCGTTAAACCTTTAGCAACATTTTCTTTTGCAAGTAACTCTAATGTTTCTTTATTTATCTCTATTTCTGGAATTTCATTCGTGCCAAAAAAGCGTTTTATACAAGACTCGTGCCAATGAAGGCCGTTATCCTTTGTTAGAGGCTTACCGCAACATAGACAATTCATTGTATTTTCCTCTCATAAACACTTACGTTCCCAATGCCGTCTTTACAAGCGACAAGCAAAATTCCGAATCTATCTTTTGGGTCGATTTTCCAATTTTTTAAAACAACGCTCAGAAGCCATCCTTCAGGAATTAAACCATCGAAGAAAGGAAATAAAGTGTTGGATATATAAGGCTCATCAGTTATTGGCAGTGTTAGAGACACTGGTTTCGGATTTTTTGAGCTTATATAATCATGGTCATAAGAAAAGATGTAGCCATTTTCAGTCTCTGAAAGGAGACCTACAAAGATGTCATTTACATATATATAGGCCGTTCTAAAAGGTGTCATTCTTTACGTTCCTTTCTTTTAGGCGCTGCTTCCATCCCAAACATTGCAAGGGCTACATTGACTTTATCCATTCTAACCGTTTCCTTTCCTTGTTCAAGATCGCGAACAAAGCGTAAACCTAGTCCAGAACGCATTGCAAACTCCTCTTGCGTTAGACCAGCTTCTTTTCTGCTTTTCTTAACAAACTCTGCTATTGGATTCATAACGTTGGCTCCTTAAGTTCATAATATACCCGTTAAGGTATATTTTCAATGAAATACATATAAAATATACCCTGTAAGGTATAAAAATACAATTTTAATCTTAATTTATACCATTACGGGTATAAAAATTATTTAATTGGCAAATTACCTAAGAAATAACTTATTGAAAAATAATGGGTTTTTACATGTGATATTTCGTTTTATAAGAAAAAAGCTGCCGTTTTAGCAGCTTAATTAACAAACAGGAATTAATAGGTTAATACACGTAAGATGAGGTTATCTCCGTTTTCATAGATTTGGAATTCGAAATAAATAGTTTCGTAGGTTCTTTCGTCCTCAAACGAATAGTTAAGCGAGTATCCAGGTATCTCTGAATCGCCAATAATTAGATCAGCCTTCATCCAATCTCCATTGATTTCAAAGCCTTCAGGGATAAGACTTTCTTTAACTAATGATTTGATGTAATCCATGCCGACAGATTTCTCAAAGGTTGCATTGATATAATCTTTAACATTTACATCATCATCTGTTGAGTGAGTGACTTCGGCTTCAATTCCTTTAGCTTCTAATAATTTGGCAACGGCATCGATTGCAGAGGCTTTGGTGTAGCTAAGAATCTTTTTGGCTTTTACAAGGCAAGTCGCTGTATATGTTTTTCCATCAGGAGTGGTTATTGTTGCAGTGATTGTTGCTTCACTTCCTTCAGGCGTATCAGCAGAAATAATTACCTCACCATCTTCGTTAACTGTGATTTTTCCAGTTGTGTCAGAAGAGGTAAACGTTACGTCATATGGCAACATGTTCTTATTCAAAGAGAGCTTGGTTGCATCACCGATTGCGCACTCTATTTCATCTTCGGAGAAAGACAACTCAGGCGTATGAGCTTCATCGGTTCCTTTATGAATTAGGATCGTTGTCACTCCAACGCCATCATCGACTCCGGAATAAGAAGTTAAGGTAACTCCAATCTTTCCGTCTTTATCTTCGTAGACGTTATTTCCATATTCATCGTAATAAACGTAGAAACCAGCGTTTTCTAACGCTTTGGTATAGCCATCCCATGCTGCACTTTCGATATCAGAGACAGAAATATATAAGCCCATTTCTGCTTCAGCACGCTTTAAGGCTTCAGCTTTGATTTCTTCGTCTGAAGCGTTTTCGCCTAAATCATAGAGAGGTGGATAGTCTTTGATATCGTTATAGTAATATTCGTATCTAGCTTCTTTATATTCTTCTCCTCTTTCTTCGTATTTGATCTTTCTATCTTTATTTACAATAGATTCGTCTGGAAGAGCAGGAAGGGTTACTCCATCAACTTTCAAAAGATTTTTGATGGCGGAGGCGACTGCATCAGTTGGCCAAGAGGCAGAGAAAGAACTTGATGGTTCAGTTATTTCGACATCAATTGAGAAACCATCTGATGTTGAGTTAGGGAGAATGCTAATTGTTTCCTCCCAGTTGGAATATTTCCAGGTTGAAGTACTTTGAGTTAACCCAATGGCTGCAAGAGCGTCGTCATAGTCATAAGAAACCGTAAAATCTGATGTTTTGCCTTCAATGTGATACGTGTTGTTTTTAATGTAGGCTTGGTATTCCTCGCCTTCATCAATGGTGAATTCTGGGATGGTAACTCCGCTTTTCTTAGCAATTTCATCAGAGATTTCTGTAGGCCATGAGGAATAGGAAGTTGCTTTTGCCTTGTATTGGAAATAGAAGTTATTGCCATTAAGGTAATAAAGAGTCGCGCTAATTGTCGAACCGTTATCTAACGTCTTATTAAGACAATACATATTTGTGAATTTTGAATTGATCTTATCTAACTTGAATCCGTCTTTTTCCAATAAAGAGGCATATTCTCCACAAAGGTTCTTTGTGTATAAATCAATCAAAGCAAGAGTGCTGCTGTCACTTGTTGCGGAAACACCGTGTTGTTTTCCTAATTGAATAAATGGAAGGGTTGTGGTTGTAACAAATTTGATTGTTTCCTTTTGTTCATCATCCCAAGAGGTGTCAGTTACAGCAGTAGATGAAGCGTCGTTATAACATTTGATGACGTTATGTCCAGGAATTGTTTCTCCATCTTCGTTTGTGCTTTCAAAAACGTAGTAATAGATAAGATCATACCCTGTCTTTCCGTCTGCTGAGTTTTTAGTGCATTCGACATATGTTAAATCAGATGTATCTGTTTGAACGATATCGCCATCATATTGAGTAATTCCTGTCCATCCCGAACCAAGAAGGAAATCGTAATAATCTCTCAAAGTGAAAGATGTGGCCTCATCGGTGATTTCAAGGTATTCATTACCGTTGGAATCGGTTGTTTCAGTAAGAGTGATCGTTCCCATCATCTTTCCTTCTGGATATGGGAGGACGGATCCGCAGTATTTGGTTAAGAGAGCTTTATCAGCATCGCTCCATTTGTTTGCATAATTATCAACATAAGATGATGAGCTTGAGGAAGATTCAGAGCTTGATGAAGCACTATCCTCTATATTACTTTGGCTTTCTGAAGAACTATCTGTTGGTTCTCCACAACCAGCTAGTAACATTGATAAAGCTAGTGGTATAAATATAATTTTGCGTTTCTTCATGCTTATTAATTGACCCTTTCGAAATAACCATATTATTCTTATTGCCGATATCTAGTTTGTCAACATTTAGGCATAAAATAAGCGTTTACAGGTGTTAATCTAAAATGTAGATATATTTAGTTGACCAAATGCCATTGCGAAAGAATTCTATAACCTATTGAAAGTAGGTTAAAATAGGTTAAAATAGGTTATGAGCTCCAGGAATGAATATGAAAAAGAATGTTGAAACGATTAAAGAAGAAATTGAGCGCCTACCTAAAGGATATATCTCGAATAAAACGATAAATGGTAAAATCCATCACTATTTGCAATGGAACGAAAACGGAAAAATTAAGAGCAAATACATTCCTGATTCTCTTTATGATGAAGTAAAAGAGAAATTAGAAGAAAAGAAGAAACTGCAAAAAGAACTCAAAGTAGCTTCAACCATTCCTTTTAAAGAAAAAAACATAGATTTTAAAACCAATGTCATAATCGGTGATGGACTAGAAAGCCTTGTTTCATCTGCTCACAAATTAAAAAAACGTGATTGTTATAAAGTTCTTCATGAATATCTATATTCCGAACTCGGGCCGAGAATTTGCTCCATCTATGGTCTTCGTAGAACTGGGAAAACCACGATGATCTTTCAAGCGATCTCAGAAATGAAAAAAGAAGATTTCTCTAGATCTGCATATATAAAAATTCGTAAAGGACAAAGCATGTCCATGCTTGATGAAGATCTAAAGGAATTACAAAACTTGGGTTATAAATACGTCTTTATCGACGAAATAACTCTTATGGATGATTTTATAGACGCGTCATCCTTTTTGTCCGATATATATGCGGCAATGGGCATGAAGATAGTAATATCCGGTACAGATTCTTTAGGTATATATTTAGCAAGCAAATCTGAGCTATATGATAGAACCTATTTCGTTCACACGACCTGGATTCCATATCCCGAACATTCACGCCTTTTAGGAATAAATGACATAGATGAATATATTCGTTATGGTGGAACCTTAAGAGTTGGCGAAACGAATTTTGATGATGACGAGCTAAAAGAAGAAGGAATTTCCTTCCGTGATGATGAAAGCACAAGACGTTATATCGATACGGCAATATGTGGAAACATCCAACACAGCCTTAAATGTTTTGAAGATGGGTCCCATTTCCGTAAATTACATGAACTTTATGAAAAAGGCGAGTTAACAAACGCTATCAACCGAGTTATCGAAAACATGAACCATCGTTTTGTTGTCGATGTTATTACCAACAATTTTAAATCGCATGATTTAGGGGTTGCTAAAAAGAATTTGTTAAGAGAAAAAGTCCTTTCTTTGCGTACTGATATTCTCGAGAGGATAGACGAAAGAAACGTTACCGAACGTCTAATGAAGATATTGGAAATTGAAAACAAAGAAGAACAAGAAGTCGATGTTACTCCAGAACATATAAGAGAGATAAAAGAATATTTGAACGCTTTGGAACTTATTGAAGAATGCCCTGTTAGATATCTTGGTGGACAAAAGGAAGATGAAGATAAGAACGTTCTTTTCACCCAACCAGGCATGAGGTATTGCCAAGCTGAAGCACTCGTCTACTCTTTAAAGAAGGACTCTACTTTTTCTTCAATTAGCGAGCAAGAAAAAGACAATGTCTGCAAGAAGATCTTAGATGAAGTCAAGGGAAGAATGCTTGAAGAAATCGTTTTATATGAAACGATGAGAAAATTAAGAAAGAAGTTTGAGGTTTTCAAATTAGAATTCATCGATGGAGAGTTTGACATGGTCAAGATGAATAAAGAAACCTACGAATGTGAAATTTTTGAAATCAAACATAGCAAAACAAAAGATTCTTCACAATATAGGCATATAAGCAATGAAGAACGTTGCAAAGAGACTGAACGTTATTTTGGAAAAATCATCGGCAAATATGTCCTATATCGAGGAGAAGACGATGAGATTGATGGCATAAAGTATCTAAATGTCTCAGAATATTTAAAGAACTTATAAATCGGTCTCCGGGAAGAACATCAACATATATGCTGGGATGTTAACTATTTTTTCGCTTTCCTTGAAAATATTGTTTTTGGAGATCACATAAGCTTTATCTATTTCTTTATATTTGCTTAAAAGATCATCTAAAGCAGGGTGTGAATATGTGCCAGCTTTATTTGGCAAGCCAGACTTAACTTCTAAAGGTATTATTTTTCCTCTTGTTTGAAGCAAAAAATCTATTTCACCGTGTTTTTTG